>CAZBHZ010000013.1:0-92201 GCA_964492085.1 uncultured Gemmatimonadaceae bacterium
AAGGTCCACCGTCGTCGTCCACTTCGTACGCAGATGATGTGCGGGACTTACAGGCAGCCTCCGGATCGATGAAGGGTCACGAGCGATGTCATACCGAGTTCGCGATGTGGCGCGGAGGGGCTACTGCCGGAGCTGATTCGCAATCATCGCGAGCAGGGCTTCTGCCTCGACGGCCCGCTCCGAATGGTCGACGACCGAACCCTGCATGGCGCCGATCGACGGATCTCGCATTTCACTCAGAGTGGGGGGCACATAACGGCTTGGAATTCTGCTGCGCGCCTAGCATGCACTCCCGCGAACGCGGCCCGCAACCTCACCGCGTCAGCAGCAATTCCTTGTTAAAACGCGGAGTCGGACTTCTGACTCGGGTCCTGGATTGTGGGAGGCTCCCATTTTGGCCAAGACCTCGGCGGACGCTCCAGTTCCAAACCACTTCGACCAGTGTCGAGGTGGTGATCACCCCCGGACGGTGCGATACCGTCATACGCGGCCCGACACCGGATGACATTTACGAATCCGAATCCCGCCAGGCTCAACCACCCGACCTGCACCACGCGGTCGCGATAATCGGGCTCACCCTCAGCTAGAGCAGACACGCCAGCAAAGAGGAGTAGGTCTAGGACCGGAGCGGTAAAAGTCGTGCTGCAATCGGGTTCCTCCGACCGCTCGGCCGGGGGAGGCGGCGGCTGCGTGAACAACAGCGAGCACCCAGAGGCGAAGCTGCACAAGAGGAGAAGACCACAGATTCGCACCATACCGAATGAGATCACCGTTCGCGTGTGAACTGCTTGCAACTAACCGACGGGGATGAAGGCTGTCAAAGAAAGACCCATCTTTGCGAATCACGACGAGACGGGAACGAACACCGGGAAGCCACTCAAGTCACCACACGGCAAAACCCCGCCCGAGGCCGTAACCTCAAGCGGGGCCATCACTTCCTGAAGTGGGCGCTACTGGACTCGAACCAGTGACCCCCTGCTTGTAAGGCAGGTGCTCTAACCAACTGAGCTAAGCGCCCTGATCACCATCAGAGCGTCCGAAAACGACTGAATGGCGCGAAAAACATAGTCGCAACGCACCTGCGCTCAAATGCGGATCAGCAGGGACGCAGAGCTTGGTGTGCATGTTGGTGTGCCAGTTCGCCTAGCACACCGGTCGCAGGTTCGAGTCAGGACAACCGAGTCACGGGCCTCTTCGCCCGACCGCCGGTCGCGCTCATCGTGGCCTCACTGGTGGCCAGGGCTGCTCTAAGCGCCGAGCTATGCCCTACGAGCCTGTTGCCGCAACTGGTCCTGCCTTTCCATGAGGTCTCGCAGAGTAGCCTGGTCCAGGTGCTTGGTGTGCGAACCGAAGGCTTGCTCAACCGCCTCAAGCCGTCGCCGCATCTCGTCGGCACGAACTAGCTGTTCTTCAATCTCGGTAAGGTACTTCCGTACCTCTGCTATCACCGCAGCTGAAACCGTCCGCACGCCCGTCCGCACGCCCGTCCGCACGCCCGGCCGTCACGACCACGTCTGGCGGCACGTCGGCGAGCGCCGGGGTTTCCCAACCGCCATACATGTATTCCCGGGCCAGGATGATGCTGGAGCGTTCGAACAGCCGGGCAGCGTGGGCGCGGAACTGCACCGCGTCCGAAGCCTTCCCGAGGCCGCGCGAGAACGATCCGTCCCTCACCTCCGGGGCCATGGACAAGCGTACAGTCGCACCGAAACTGTGCAGCCTCAGTAAGGGAGCGAGAAGTCGCCCGAAAAGTCCAACGCCGCCAGCGCTTCGTCGAAACTGCGTTCGGCTGACCCGAGCCGGCCGAACCCCTCCCTGACCCTGTGCGGCGCCGTGCGCTTCATCCGTTCGTAAAGAATCTCATTCACTGCCGCGTTCGTCGGGTCGGTCACCCAAGACATCTGGAGCCCGGCGACGTCGACCCCGGTGGCACGCAGCCTCTCGGAGTTGATGCTCGCCATTGCCCCATCGGTCTCGGTCAAGTCCATCGCTGACACCTCGCGGTAGTCGAGCAGGACCTTGGTCACGGCCCCACCTGCCTGCAGCGCCGCCTCCGTGACGGCGCGCTGCACCTCGGCTCCCTTTACCGGCCCGTGCAGCCGGATGCATGCGAGGCGCTCCTTTTCGAGATAGTGGATGTCATACATCGTGACCTGTCAGATCCCGCCTCATCTGGGCCGAAAACTTCAACCGAATACCACCAAACTGTGGCGGGATCCTGTCCAGTGCAGAGCGTAGGATCCGAATTGCTCGAACGCGTGTGCAACGAAGGATTGGCTCAACGTGCCTTACTCTCGTCCAGGCTCGCGAGCCCAGTTCACCCCACCGGGAATACCCGCCGCTGCGTCCGGCCGCTGACTCTGCCATCCGAACGAACGCAGCTCGATCCGCTCAGGCCAGACGGTCGTCAGCGTCCGGGCCTCCCACAGCCGGCCGTTCTTCATGACGTGGTCGACCTCCCGCGTGTTCCGGATGTCTTCGAGTGGATTCGCGTCGAGGATCACCAGGTCGGCCAGCTTCCCGGGTTCGATGCTTCCAAGGTCGGTCCCGAACCCGATCGCCTCGGCCCCGAGCAGCGTCGCCGCTCGCAGCGCATCGTGGTTGTCCATCCCGGCCGACGCCATCGACCAGAGCTCCCAGTGCCAGCCGAGGCCGTGGAACTGCCCGTGGCCTCCGACCCCGATGCGGCCTCCGGCCTCGATGAGGTCCGTGAGGAACACGGCGTGCTTGTAGAAGACGTGCTCCTCCCAGCGGAACCAGCCTGCCGCGCGCACGCGACGGGACGCCTTCGATTCGAGCTCGTTGTGCGGCGTCCAGGCCGCCAGGAGTTCGTCTTCGAAGATGTTCTCGCGCGTGTAGAAGTAATTCTCCGCCCACGGGCCACCGTACGCGACAAGCAGCGTGGGTGTGTACGTGGTCTGGGTCGTCCGGTATAGCTGAACGACATCGTCGAAGATCGGAGCGATCGGCAGTGAGTGCTCGAGGCCGGAATACCCATCGATCGTGTGCGTCATGTTGAGCTTGAAGTCGATGCCACCCTCGACGGTCGGCATGAGCTCGAGCTCGCGCGCAGCCTGAACCAGCCACTGTCGCTGCTGACGATCCCCCGACATGTACATCTTGAAGGTCGTGAGGCCGTAGTAGTCCTTATACCGCTCCAGAACCTCGCGAGCCTCGTCGAGGCTCTGGACGTTCTCGCCGCTGAAGACGCCAGGGCCCGTGTGGTAGATGCGCGGCCCGACCATCTCGCCCGCCTCGACCATGTCATGGTACGTCAGAATGTCGGTGCTCGCGGTCTGCACGTCCTGCGTCGTCGTGACACCGAAGGCCAGGTACGCGAGATACTGCCAGACCTGATTCGAGTGCACGTTGGGCATCAACCACTGCGTGTGGTAATGGGTATCGACGTAACCCGGCACGATCGTCTTCCCGCTCACGTCGATCTCGTCGGCACCGCCCGGAATCGAGACACTCCCCCGGGCCCCGACCGCAACGATCCGGTCGTCGGTGATCACGATATCGGCGTCTTCGATCACCTCGTCTCCGTTCATGGTGATCGCCCGAGCGCCACGAAGCACGACCGTGCCATCCGGGACGTCTCGCGCGTATTCGACCTCGACGCGATGCTCCTCCGGCCTGTAGCCCTCGTCTTCGGCGTCCTCGTCCTCCGCCGCCCCCTCCTGCTCCTCGGCCTGCTCCTCGTCGGCCTCGTCCTCGCGGGCGGCAGCCTCGGCCTCCTCAACAGCCTCGATCGAGTCCCGGACAGCCTCCATTCGATCGATGTCGTAGACGAAGTGGGCATTCCCGAGCGACCAGCGTACACGACGTCCGTTGGACTCCCACGCGGGGAATTCACCACCTACGTCCGTGGTCAATCGGGTCGCAGGGAACGAGGGGCTGCCGACGGAAACCGTGGGCGTGTCCCCACCCACACGAGGCACCGTAACCACCCACAGATCCATGCCGCTCTGCGCGAGCGCGAGATCCCCCCGGGGAGCCATCAGCACGCGTGACGCGGTCCCACCCTCGCCACCGCCGAGTGGAGACTCGCCCCGCACCACGACGTGTGCCCGTTCGTCGGTTCCGTCCCAACGGAACGACACCAGACCGCGCTGACGGTGGGTCGCGTAGATCCTGTCCGGAGAGGCCGGCACGAAGTGAAGCGTCGAGCGACCATCCTGGGGAGCAACGACTGTGTAGGCTCCTCCTTCCGCCGGGACCCAGATGATCTCCGTGCCCAACCCGCCACCGAAGCTGCCCAGGGTCTCCTGCACGTCGCGAGCTGCTCCCCGGATCGAGACGACTCGGCGGCCGTCCGCGGACCATGCGGTTTCGCTGTAGTACCCGGACACCTCGGTGAGCTGCTCCAGATCGTCGCCATCCGGATCCACCGCATGGAGGTGACCGCCGGACTCGTCGTCCCAGCTCACGAACGCCAGACGCTCGCCATCCGGCGACCACGACGGGTTGTGAAGGCCGACGAGCGGCAGATCCACGATCTTCTCCGGATCCCCGCCGGGGAAGTCCATGACCCAGAGGTCACCCAGCGCAGTGAAGGCCAGCTGCGATCCGTCCGGAGAGGGAACGGCGCCCCGGATCTGGCGCGCCATGAAGGTCGGGGTGGACTCCACCTCGTACTCGAAGGCGAGTCTCGGGCCGAGGTCGAGATCCACGGACGCCTGGAAGGCGACGCGTGTCTGGCCACTGCCATCGACGGGCACGCGCCAGATCTCGCCCCCGTACGACAGGACGACCTCGCGCGAATCGGGCGTGAACGCGTATCCCGGGAGAACGTCCATCGGGGCCACCGACTCCTGCTCATCCCGCTGGATCGGGTAGGCCAGCCAGCGTTCGTCGCCAGTCACGAGATCGCGGATGCGCAGCCCCGTGTCACCATCCGTACGCGAACCGTAGGTGAGCCAGCGTCCGTCAGGTGAGAGGGCCGGCCGAAAGCCGGATCCCACCCGGTTCGTCATCCGCTGCGCGATCCCGAGTTCACGGTCGTAACGCATGACCTGATAGGTAGGCAGCTGATTGTTGTACTGGTGTCGGCCCTGCCGCTGAGCGAACCAGAGGTACCGCCCGTCGGAACCGAACGCGGGCCCGGTCATAAAGGTGCCCTCGGCCTGGTGCATGCGTACGCCGGACCCACCATCGGCGTGCACCAGCCAGAGGCCGCTGCTCTGCCTCCCGGACTTCGGGATGACCAGGTAGTCCCCGTCGGGCGTCCACTCGGGTGACAGCACGTCGGAGCCTCGCCCCCGAGTCATCTGCGTGGTATCACCGGACGCCAGCTCGAGCATCCACACCTGCTCTCGACCACTTCGATCCGAGACAAAGGCGATGTGCTCACCATCCGGAGAGAATCGGGGCTGGACGTCGTACGCCATGCCCGACGTGATCCGGGTCGCAGCGCCACCGGTGAAGGGAATCGTGTACAGGTCTCCGAGGAGGTCGAAGACGATGGTCGAGCCATCCGGGCTGACATCGAGCGACATCCACGTGCCCTGCGTCGCCTCGTAGCTGAACGTGCGACCGGGCTCGAGCGGGAGGTTCTCCGTAGCCTTCTCGTCACTCGATGCCTCCTCCTGCGCCCATACCGGGGCGGGAAGAAGGAGGCCCGCAGGCAACAGGAATAGGGACGTAACGAGAGCGAAACGGAGCGTGTGTGCCATGATGCGCTTCAGGAAGAGGAGAGTGATGCACAACTGCGTATTCCTGCGGCGAAAGGCAGGAACGGGGGCCGAGCAAGTCAGGTGAATGAGACGGCGGGCGCCGTTCAGCCGCAACGAGCAGTCGCTTCTGCGGAGGAGCGCGCCCCTGCCCGGTCGCGATAGAAGAAGATGAAGTCCCACTGGAAGCCTTCTTCGGCGGGTCTTTGCAGAACCCGGGACTGGATGGAGCTGCCCGCCTCGACAAACTGGGCATCGAACTGGGTCGACACGAACGCCGAGCTGACCGATTCGGTTCGCAGCGTCTCGCCGGTGGCCAGGCTCGTGAACGTGAAGTCGGCCTCGCCGAAGCGTCCGATTTCACCATTGTCGCCGACAGCGGTCACAGTGACGACCACGTCACACAAGACCTGGCTAGCGTCCTGAGCCTGAATCGTGTCCACGTTCAGGACGTCGACCTGGAAGTCGACGTCGACACTCCCACCACAGGCGGCGAGGACCGGAATGAGTGCGAAGAGAAGAGTCCGCTTCATGACGTTGTTCGAGTTGCTCGTTCGACTTCCTGGAGCGGCGAGGGCCGAGGCAAGAGAGCGAGACCCAGGACCGGGTGCAACCGGTGCCCGCTACACGTGTATCGTCACGCGATTCGGCACCCGCGACATGGTCTCATGACGGACGTCACGATCATTGGCGGTGGCATCGTCGGTCTCGCCACTGCATTTGCCCTGACACGCGACAGCGACATTCGTGTCCGCGTCGTGGAGAAGGAGCCCGCGCTCGCTCAGCACCAGAGCACGCACAACAGCGGCGTCCTTCACGCAGGTTTGCAGTACCGTCCGGGCTCGGCCAAGGCGCGCCTCGCGCGAGAGGGGATCCGCCGCATGACGGAGTTCTGCGCGCAACACGGGGTGGCGCACGAGATCTGTGGAAAGCTCGTGGTCGCCGGGACACGGACCGATCTACCCCGCCTGGATACGATGCTCGATCGCGGCACGGCCAACGGCCTGCAGGGCCTGCGGAGGTTGTCCGGAGAAGAGGCGCGCGAGATCGAACCTCACGTCCGGGCCGAAGCCGCGATTCTCGTTCCGGAAGAGGGGATCGCCGACTACGGCGGTGTATGCCGGGTGCTCGAGCGGATCCTGCGCGAGGCGGGCGTGGACATCACCGCGGGCGCGGAGGTGACCGCTCTGCGACGTCACACAGGACGTTGGCAGATCACCACGACTGCAGGGGTCTTCGGGAGTCGGATCATCGTCAACTGTGCGGGGCTTTACTCGGACCGGATCGTGACGATGGCAGGCGGCGATCCCGGCTGCCGGATCGTGCCGTTCCGCGGCGAATACCACCGGCTCAGGCCGGACCGCGAGCACCTCGTGCGCCATCTCATCTATCCCCTCCCCGAGCCCGGCTTCCCCTTCCTCGGTGTGCACTTCACACGCCGCGTCGGCGGCGGGATCGACGCGGGCCCCAACGCCGTGCTGGCCTTCGCCCGCGAAGGGTACGATCTGGCCACGATCAACGTCTTCGACCTGGGAGGAGCCCTGACTTTTCCCGGGCTCTGGCGATTCATGGCGAGGCACCCACACATGGTCGCCCGGGAATTGGGGCAGTCCGTCGATCGTCGCCGCTTCGTCGCCGCCCTTCAGCGCCTCGTTCCCGAGGTCACGGGCGACGACCTGGTGCCCGCCGGGGCCGGCGTGCGCGCGCAGGCCATGAGTGCCGACGGTGACTTGATCCACGACTTCGTTTGGTCGGAGAACGAGGGCGCCGTGCACGCGATCAACGCGCCGTCGCCGGCAGCCACAGCGTCACTCGCCATCGGCGACGAAATTGCAGCCCGAGTGAGGAAGCAGCTCGCCGCCTGACGAAGATCGAGACGTCCGACAGCGAGTGGCGGAACTCTCCCCGCAGTCGCGCCATCGCGGACAAGACAGAATGTTCATGAGCAGGACCACAACAGGCCCCACCCGCGCAGGGGGAATGCAGCGTGTCACCATCGGTCTACCTCTTCTCCGAACTCGACGCCGTCGAACAGGCGGTGACCGATTGGGGCGAGGTTCGGGGCCTCCTGGGCGGAAAGGGAGCCAATCTCGCTGACATGACCCGTCTGGGGATTCCGGTCCCACCCGGGTTCACCGTGACAACCGAGGCGTGCAACGCCTACCTCGCGGCGGGTAACGAGCTACCCCCTGACGTATGGCCGGCGATCGAACGCTGCCTGGCTGCGATCGAGGTGGAGTCGGGACAGGGGTTCGGCTCCGCCGACGCGCCTCTTCTGCTGTCCTGTCGCTCCGGCGCGCGCTTCTCGATGCCGGGGATGATGGACACGGTCCTCAACATCGGCCTCAACGCCGAAATCACCGAAGCACTCGCAGCCCGGACCTCTCCCAGCTTCGCGTACGACCTGTATCGCCGCCTCCTCCACATGTTCGGCGCTGTCGTGCTCGGGGTGCCGGACGAGGCCTTCGAAGAGGCGATCGCTGCAGCGCGCTCGGACGCCGGCGTGTCGTCTGACCGGCAGCTCTCGCCGAATGCGTGGATTGCGTTGGTCGAGACATACCACGCCATCGTTCGAGAACACGCCGGCCGGGACGTTCCCGAAGATCCCCGAGAGCAGCTTCGCGAAGCGGTCGAGGCCGTCTTCCGCTCCTGGAACGGTCGTCGCGCCATCGATTACCGAAATGCCGCCGGGATCGACCACGGCCTCGGTACCGCGGTCAACGTCCAGACGATGGTGTTCGGTAATCTCGGCGACGAGTCGGCGACGGGTGTCTGTATGTCCCGTTCGAGCACGACCGGCGAGCCGGGGCTCGAGGGTGACTACCTCGAGCAGGCCCAAGGTGAGGACGTGGTCGCGGGCACGAGGCACACCGACTCGATCGAGGTACTCGCGGACCGCATGCCGCCGATCCACACCGAGTTGAGCGAGATCGCGCAGCGTCTGGAAACTCACCACCGGAACATGCAGGACATCGAGTTCACGGTGGAGCGTGGCAAGCTCTGGATTCTGCAGACGCGGGACGGCAAGCGCACCGCTGAGGCAGAGGTGCGGATCGCGGTCGACATGGTGGAGGAGGGCCTCATCGATCGTGAGACCGCTTTGCTGCGCGTGTCACCGAAGCAGGTCGAAGTCTTTCTGCATCCCCGACTCGATCCGTCCGCCGAGGCCGGGACCGAGCTCGCCACCGGGATCGCGGTCGCGCCCGGGGCCGCGGTCGGGCAGGCTGTGTTCGACGCCGACAGGGCCGAGGAAATGGCGAAGGACGGACAGGCGGTCGTGCTCGTGCGTCCCGATACCAAGCCGGACGACGTTCACGGCATGCTCGCCGCTCGGGGGATCGTGACGTCGAGAGGTGGGCGTACCAGCCACGCGGCACTCGTCGCCAGGCAGTTCGGACGCCCCGCGGTCGTGGGAGCCTCGGACCTGGAGATCGACCCGGCCGGAGGGACGATGACCGTGGGGGATCAAACGATCGCAGAAGGCGACTGGTTGTCCATCGACGGCTCCACCGGCCGGATCTGGGCAGGCCGCCTCGACACGGTCACACCCGACCTCGAAAACCCCTGGCTGATGAAGCTGCTGAGCTGGGCGGACGAGACCCGCCGACTCGGTGTCCGCGCGAACGCCGACTACCCGCACGACGCGGAGCGGGCCCGTCACAACGGGGCAGAAGGGATCGGACTGTGCCGAACCGAGCACATGTTCTTCGAGACCGACCGCCTGCCGCTCGTCCAGGCGATGATCATGGCCGCTGACGAAGTGGAGCGGGAGGCGGCGCTCGCCCAGCTGCTACCCCTGCAGAGAGCGGACTTCGAGGGGCTGTTTCGGGCTATGGACGGTCTGCCGGTGATCATCAGGCTCATCGATCCACCGCTCCATGAATTCCTCCCCGACCATGATGAGCTCGTCGGAGAGCTGGCGGACCTGAAGGTGCATATCCAGCATCACCGGTCGCTGGCAGAGATCGACGAAACCCTCGCGCAGATCCGGATCAAGCAGCGTTTTCTGGATCGCGAGGAGATGCTCCACGAAGAGAATCCGATGCTGGGGACGAGGGGCGTCCGGCTGGGCATGATCCTGCCCGGCCTCGTGCGGATGCAGGTGTGCGCGATCTTCGAGGCGGCCTGTACCTGCGTGGCGGAGGGTGTCGACGTCCGTCCGGAGGTGATGATCCCACTGGTCAGCCACGTCGCGGAGCTGCGGAGCGTCCAGGCGACAGTCACCGAGGAGGCTCGACGGGTCATGGACGAGCGGGGCATCGACGTCGACTACCTCTTCGGTACCATGATCGAGATTCCTCGTGCCGCGCTTACCGCCGCCGAGATCGCGGGTATCGCCGAGTTCTTCTCGTTCGGTACCAACGACCTCACGCAGACCACCTTCGGAATCTCACGTGACGATGCCGAGCAGGGCTTCCTCGTCCAGTATCTCAGAGACGGCATCCTCTCGACCAACCCGTTCGAGACGATCGACCCGGAAGGCGTGGGGGAGTTGATGGCGATCGCCACCGAGCGCGGACGGTCGACCCGGCCCGATCTCGAGGTCGGTATCTGCGGAGAGCACGGAGGCGACCCCGCGAGCATCGCGCTCTGTGAACGGCTCGGACTCGACTACGTCTCGTGCTCGCCCTTCAGAATACCGGTCGCACGTCTGGCGGCCGCCCAGGCGGTGCTGAGGCTCTAGGGCTTCTTCGCGACGAGTTCGATCTCCACTCGCGCATTCATAGGAAGCGCGGCAACCCCGACCGTGGTCCGGGCCGGCGGGGGCGCGTTGAAGCGTGTGGCGTACGCGTCGTTCATCTCGCCAAAGTCGTTCATGTCGGTGAGGTAGACGTTCACCTTGACCACGTCCTCAGGGCCGAGTCCACCATCCGCCAGAACCGCGAAGAGGTTGTCAAAACACTGGTGGGTCTGATCGCCGACACCACCCTCACGCAGCGCTCCGGTGTCCGGGTCGATCGGCGTCTGCCCGGAGCAGAACACATGTGTGCCGTCGTCGATTGCGTGGGAGTAGGGGCCGATCGCCGACGCGGTCGGGCTGGAAAGGGCCGTGCGAGCCATCAGCAGGATCCTGAGATCAGCGGCGTTCCGAGGTCAGCGGATGATCGCCATGGGTAGAAGGACGACGTATCCGAGCACCAGAAGCATCGGAGCGGCCGTGATCGAGCCCTGGGCCAGAAGCCAGTAACCCGCCGTCAGTGCGACAATGCCACCAGCGCCCAGGAGCGCGTTCACTTTCGTGAAGTGCAGCGCGCCGGGTGATTCCTTCGATGATTTCTTCGACATGGCAGGATGCTAGACAGGGCGGTCGAGCAGGTCAATCGGCCAGATGAGAGGTCAGTTCCTCGGTGGAGATGCCGAGAAGCTCGGCTGCAGATGCCTCGTCACCGTCGACCCGACCCAGAACCAGCCGGACGTGCCGCCGGACCGCCTGGCGCAATGTGAGGTCTTCGCCCCCGGAGGCCCGGCCTTCCAGGATCAGATGATCGGCGCCGATGACGGTGCCTCGGGCCACGATTGCCGCGCGCATCAGCGCGTTCTCCAGCTCACGCACATTGCCGGGCCACGGATGCCGTTGCAGATGCGTCAGCGCCTCGTCCGAGATCCGCCGCACATCACGGCCGGTCTCTTCGCGTATCCGCCCCAGCAGAGCAGTGGCCACCAGTTCGATGTCCCCTGGCCGCTCGCGGAGAGGCGGCACATCGATCTCGACGACTTTCAGGCGGAAAAAGAGATCCTCGCGGAACCGGCCCTTCTCGATGAGACGCTCGACAGGCTGGTGCGTCGCAGCGATGACGCGCGCGCGAGTCGCCCTCGGCTCCTCTCCCCCGACCGGGTAGAAGCGGCGTTCCTGCAGCACACGCAGGAGCTTGGTCTGAAAATCCGGGCTCGTATCACCGATCTCGTCGAGGAAGATCGTCCCCTTCCCCGCCAGCTCGAAGTACCCCTTGCGGCTGCCAGTCGCGCCCGTGAACGCACCCTTCACGTGACCGAAAAGCTCCGACTCGAGGAGCGTGTCAGTCAGGGCCGTGCAGTTGACCGCGATGAATGGCTCGGCGGAAGCCTCTGAATTCTCGTGGATTCCGCGCGCGATCACCTCTTTTCCGGTCCCGGTCTCCCCCCGGATGAGCACCGTCGCTCGATTCGCGGCAAGCACGCCGATCGTCTTGTAGATGTCGATCATGCGGGGATCCCGCCCGACCAGCCTGCTCCGCGGCAGCGCGGCGACGGCCTCGGGCGCGTCCGTCCCCTCGACAAGTTCGCGTTCTCGGAAGCACCGATCCGCCAGTGCCTGTACCGCCTTGGGGTCGACCGGCTTCACGAGGAAGTCGAATGCTCCCGACTTCATCGCAGAGACCGCAGTCTCCATGTCGTCGTGAGCCGTCATGACGACGACCTCCACGCCCTCCATCGACGCGCGAATCCTGTCGAGGAGCTCGAGTCCGGTCATTCCGGACATGCGAACATCGGTCACGATCATGCCCGGATCGAATGCCGCGACCCGCGCGAGCGCCTTTTCCGCGCTGTCTACCGCCTCGACCTCGTATCCGGCGTGCGTCAGCCGCGTTTCGAGGACCTCGAGGCCGTCCGTGTCGTCGTCGACGACCATGATCCGGGTGTTCGTCTGTTCGGTCATGTCTCTTCTCCTACCGGCTCCACGGAGTCTGGATCCCACCAGGCCGGCGCATCGGGAAGCTCGCCCGCTCTCAACCTCGCCATCTTCTCCCGATTCCGCGTCTGTCGCCCGCGAACCATGAAGAGCAAGACCAGTGCCAGGAGAAGCCAGAACACGGCGGAGTGACTGAGGACGAAGAGCCAGCCGTATCGTTGACGGACGTGCCGCCTCCAATCCTCTTCGAACTGCCCCATCGTCACACCGAAGGTCTCGCGGAACGCGTCGTCGAACGATCGATCCGCCCTCCAGCGCCCCAGGAACATGGCGAGTCCCGCCTCGCCACCGGCCTCCAGCACGTAGGTCACCGCGCTCGCCGCGAGCAGGTATGCGGTACGAGCCTCCTCCCGATCGGTCGGCCAGCGCAGAGTGAGGTCCTCCATTTCCGGGGCCCGCCTGAGCGCGATCAGGAGCCGGAGTCGCCATGCTCCTGCCGCATCGAAGCCCCCGGAGGCCCACTGCGCATACCCTTCGTTGAACCACCGGGGGATACGGAGATCACCGAGGTAGCCCGACAGCCCGAGATGGGCCCATTCATGACGCAGCGTCCGAAGCCCCTCGCCATCCACGACCCGCACACCCTCTCCCGTCGGCATGACGAGCGTATTCCACGCCGGGATGGCCACACCCGCGCGCCACTCCGGCACGACACCACCCGTCATCTGATCGAACGCGTCCGGGGAGTGGGCGAGCACGACGTGCGCGTCTTCGGGCATATCCGGTGGCAGGCCCGGCAGCGGCGCGAATGCGTCGATGAGTTCCCCCACACGCTCCGCAACCCGCCGATCGGCTTCCGTATGATGGATCATCGCGCGCTGGGACCGGGTCGCGACGTACTCCACTCCGTCCAGGGTATCGGGGAGGGGTGGCCCTGCCACCTGAGCCGCCGCACGTCCCTTCATGCCGCTCGTGATGAGGGCGAGCACGATCATCGCGCGGACCGCGTGACGGCACACTCGACCGGAAGGCCGGCGCCCTACTCCGACGACAGCATCTCCAGGTTGGCCTGAACGGCCTCGTTTGCCGGATTCAGATCGAGAGCCCGTCGCCATAGAAGCAGCGCCACGTCGCGGTCGTTGCTCTTGTATGCGAGGGTGCCGAGACGCAGATACACGTCGTCGCCGAGGCGCGGCGAAAGCTTCACGGCCTTCTCGTACTGCGTCCGTGCTCCTTCCGAGTCGCCGTGAGCCCATGCCTGATCGCCGAGGTTCTTGTGCGCCTGAGGGAGCGGGGGATTCGATTGCGTGGCCCGCTTGTACAACGCGGCCGCGGCCTCCATCTCGCCGCGCCGCTCGAGAACCTGTCCAAGGTTCACCAGGATCGGCCCCGAGTCGGGATAGTGTCCGAGTCCCTCACGACCTACCGCAACGGCGTACTCGAGATCCCCACCGGCGGCTGACGCGAGCACCGTGTACGCGTAGTACTGCGGGGACGGTCGCTTCAGGTCCGGCGACGTTCGGTACAGGCGGAGGGCATCGAGAGATGCCGGAACGTCACCCCGCTTGAGGTGGATGATCCCCCTCGCGAGGTGCACGTTGGCGTCGGTCGGCTTGGAGACCAGGGCCCCGTCGAGGACCTGCAGGGCTTCGTCGTATCGCCCTAGTGTCTCGAGAATGAGGGCCGTGTTTCGATAGACCGAGTAGTTGTTGCCAGCACCGGGTGGCATCGATCCGAAGTAATTGAGCGCCTCCTCGAGGCGGCCGCGCCGGAACGCGATGAGACCCATCATGAAATTCGCGCGAGCCTGGGTCGGCTCGATCCCGAGCGCCTCCTCGAACTCCCGGCCCGCGTCTTCCATCATGCCCGAACGATAGAACGCGACCCCGACGTTCAGGTGTTGCTGAAGCGCTTCGTCACCGCCCGTCTCCTCCGACGTGGAACGCTCACCCGCACGCGAAACGAAACCGGCCGAGATCAGCCCATACAATGCCTTTCCGGTCTCGAACTCGACCAGTCCAGCCTCGTCCATGATCTCGGTGACCGTGCGCACCCCGTCAATGAAGGGCAGAACCTTGCGCTGGTCCTTGGTCAGTTCGACGTCTTCGTCCGAGTCGTCGGGGTGCTTGTCCAGCTGAAAAACGATGTCGAAGGACGGAATCTTCTTCTCGACGAGGCTCCACTCGTCCACGCGCCGAGCCCCCTCCATGAGAAGCGCCTCGGGCGGGATGTTGACCAGATAGAAGCCGTCTTCCTCCGGCATCTGGTCGGTATCGAAGTGGAACGAGCCCTGCGTCCAAGCGAAGAGGTGGTACACCGCCTCCTCGATCTGCATCTGGATGTACTTCTGGAGTTCCTCCTCGCTGATCGCCTCGCGCTCGACGAGGATCTCACCAAGTCGTCTGTTCTTGTCGTCCTGCTGCGCGGCCATCGCCTCGGAGAGTGCCTTGCGCGTGATGACGTGGTTTCTGACGAGCAACTCGCCGAGTCGGTCACGCCGGTTCAGGACCGACGCATGGATGACACGACCCTTCTCGAAGTAGATGTACCCGAAATTCGACCGGTCGGTCAGACTCAGGCAGCCGGTCTTCATCCCCATCCCGAGGAGCTGGCAGATGTCCGCCAGGCTGACATCCTGAAGCGCGCCTTCGATCGCCATCAGTCAAGCTCCTCGATCAGGAGCGCCTCGAACCGCGGCCAGTGGATCACCGCACTCTCCGGTCCCGGGAACCACGCTCCACCCTTCTGCGTGGCTTCGATTGGAACCGGTTGAGGCTTGCCCGCGTCCGCCCCCCCTTCGGCATCCTCCAGATCCGGCACGTAGATCGAGTCGTCGCCCGCCTCGATCGATTCGGCCGACTCGATGAGTTCGAATGCCCCGGCCGGGCCGGTCGAAAGCTCGAGTACAAGCCCACCTTCGAAGCGCGAGCGGAGTCGATCGTCGATCGACTCGATTCCGGACGGAGCGCGGTCCGCCACGAACATCATGCGCGCACCCCGGCGGCGGAGCGCCTCGAAGAGATGGAAGAACTCGTCCTGCGCACGCTCGGTATCCACGAGATCCTGGATCCCGTGAACGAGAAGCAGGTCGGCCGTCCACCAGCGTTCCCGCCATGCTCCCGCGACGCCCTCACCCAGGGCACGGATGAAGTCCGCAGAGAAACTCGCCACGGAGCCGACAGCCATCTTGAGGTCCGGATACGACTCGGTGTAGGTGCGCCCCACCGCGCCCAGGAGCGTCTTCGAAACGCTTTCATCCTGAGACCAGATGTACAGAGGGTTGTACTTGGGCTTATCCGCCCCGACGAGCTGAGCCGCGGCCTTGATGGCGATGCTCTCGAAACCGTCCAGATCGTGCAGCTGCGGTCCGTCATTGATCGTGGGGAACGGCCGTTGCCGCTCACGAACCGACGTCAGAAGCGCCTCAGCCTCCTCGAGGCGATCCGGGTCTTCGAGCACCCCCTGGGCGGCCTCCGGCCACGGATTTCCGAGGCGCTGCAGCTCTCGATCGATTTCGTGCAGCCGATGGATGTCGCTCTTGAAGCGTTCGATCGCCTGTTCCCAGCCCTTCGGCTCCTTCACCTCGTCGAGCAGGCTGTCGAGACGTGCCGTCGTGACCCCCTGCCGGTCAGCCGTTTCAACCGCTGAGCGAACGGACTTTCGCCACGGCTCCTCCACCGCCTCGACGGCGTGCTCCACCGTCGACGTCAGATCACTGAGGAACGCACCGAACTCGTCGGAGCCGGTGGTAAGCGCCGCTGCCTTGTTCTGCTCCTCCAGAAGTCCAGCGACCTCATGGACGGTGACACGTCGCTCTTCGAGGTCCTGGGTGGCGAAGATCTTGTTCAGGATGCCACCGAGTTCGCGGACATTCTTGAGGGGCGCCCTCGCGACCGCCTCGGCGACCCCGCTCTCGAGCGTCTGCTCCCGATCCTTCGCCTTCTTCTGGATGATCGCGACCCGGGTCTCGAACTCGGGCGGTCCGAGGTCAACGATGAGTCCACCCGAGAAACGCGACAGGAGGCGCGCATCGAGACCGTTGATGTCTGCGGGCGGGCGGTCACTGGCCAGTACGATCTGCCCCCCGGACGCCGTGAGGTGGTCCAGCGTCTTGAGGAGCATCTCCTGAGCCTCGGGCTGACCCGTCAGGAACTGGACGTCATCGAGCAGCAGGATGTCCAGATCTCCGTAGATGTCCTTTTCGGCGTCACCGGCGGAGAGGGTTCCTTCCAGCTTGTCGAGGTATTCCTCGAGCGCCATGTACTCGACCTTCGCCACCGCCCCATTGCCCTTCGCCTTGTGCGCGATGGCCGTCAGCAGATGCGTCTTGCCCAGCCCGGGCGCCGAGTAGAGGAACAGAGGGTTGTAGCTGGTACCCGGCGACTCCGCCGCACGCCGAGCCGCGGCCGACGCCAGGCGACTGGCGGGGCCGACCACGAACGAGTCGAACGTGAGTTTCGGGTCGAGTTCGGACATCAGAGCGGTTGGGCGTACACGGGCGTCGGGACTTCGATGAAGTGCGCCGTGGAGCCGTTAATTATCGGATTCCCGGGCTGAATTAAAAAGGGCCGTTTCACTCGGATCGGGCCCATTCCGCAATCGCTGCCAGATCATCCGGGAGTGGCGACTCGAAGACCATCTCTTCGCCAGTCGAAGGATGGTGGAATCGTAGCTCCGCGGCGTGAAGAAACTGTCGTTTGACTCGACGGGCCAGTTCGTCGACCCACCGACGCGTCGGCCCACCGAGGCCCCGCTCCCAGCCGAGTCCGTACGTGGCGTCACCGATGACGGGGTGCCCGATGTGCTCCAGATGCACCCGGATCTGGTGCGTTCGGCCGGTCTTCAGCGCTACATGAAGCAGGTCCGCTCTCAGCCAGCGTTCGCGGACCTCGAACCGCGTGGTGGCATCTCGCCCATCCTCGACGATCGCCATTCGCTTTCGATCCTTCGGATCCCGTCCGATCGGGGCCTCGACCACGAGCGGAGACTCGGAGACGTGCCCCCATGCCGCAGCGAGGTAGAACCGCTTCACGCGTCGCGCCTTGATGGCGTCGGACAGCGACCGGTGGCTGGCATCGGTCTTGGCGACCACCAGTAGCCCCGACGTGTCACGATCGAGCCGGTGCACGATACCCGGGCGCGCCCGGCCTCCCACACCCTCGATGTCGGGAGCGTGCCAGAGCAGTGCGTTAACGAGCGTGCCCGAGTAGTGCCCGGGGGCGGGATGGACAACCATCCCCGCCTCCTTGTCGACCACGAGCAGATCGTCGTCCTCGTAGACGACGACCACCGGAAGGTCCTCGGCCACGATGTCGACCGGCTCCGCTTCCGGGACCTCGACTTCGACGACGCTTCCCGGCTCGACCGACTCCGACTTACGGGGTCGGCGGCCGTCGAGCGTGATGTGACCCTCCGCGAGCAGCTTCTGCACCCGGGTGCGAGAAAGCTCGAGCCGGTCGGAGACGAAGCGATCGAGCCGCCCCGTCTCCCCCGGCTGCACCGTCAGCGAGTGTCGATGCGTCACGACTTGCGCACCGGTCCAATGCCTCCGCTCGACGGGATCAACCGGCGGAACCCTCCAATCCGATCCACGCCTCCGTACCGTCGATGTCCACGGAGCGGACGTGAGGGAGATCCCCCTGGGCGACCGCATCCTGGACCTGTACGCGCGCCGCGAGCGTCTCG
This sequence comes from uncultured Gemmatimonadaceae bacterium, assembly GCA_964492085.1. Taxonomy (GTDB): domain Bacteria; phylum Gemmatimonadota; class Gemmatimonadetes; order Longimicrobiales; family Gaopeijiaceae; genus UBA2589. The sequence goes on from CAZBHZ010000013.1 coordinate 17,968, forward strand.
CCCCCGATGAAGGCCTCATGAGCGAAGGCGGCCTCACGAATCGACTCGGGCCCTGCGATCACGAGGTCGATCCGATCCGTGATCTCCAGTCCCGCATCCTTCCGAAGTCTCTGAATCCGGTTGACCAGCTCACGCGCGACCCCCTCGGCGCGAAGCTCGTCATCGAGTTCGGGATCAAGGGCCACGGTGTAGGCGCCCTCGCCCTTCACGACCAGGTTCCCGGCCGCTTCCTGAACGACTTCCAGGTCCTCATTCTCCAGCGCGACGTCGGTGCCGTCGACCCGGATCGTCACTCCGTCTCCGGCCTGCCATGAAGCCAGCGCCGCCTGATCGAGCGCGCGGATGGCGTTGGCCGCGTCGTTGGTCTGCTTTCCGAAACGTCCACCGAGCGAGCGGTAGTTCGGGCGTGCGGTCAACGTCGCGATGCCGTCGACCGACGACAGGAACCCCACCTCCTTGACGTTCAGCTCATCGCGAACGACGTCGAGCATCTCACCCGAGAGGTCGCGCCCGCCAGGGAGGACTGCACGAACGCCGCGGAGCGGCTGCCGCACCCGGATCTTCACGTCTTCGCGAGCGGCCCGGCCAAGCGAGACGAGGGCGCGTACTGCCTCCATATCCTCTTCCAGATCCGAGCCCGCCACCACGTTCGCCCGCTCCTCCTCCGACATCGCGGACGGAAAGCGCTCCAGGTGCACGCTCTTGCCCGCAAGCGCACGGTGGACCCAGTCGGCCGCGAACGGCACACATGGGGCCGCCAGCAGGCAGACGGTGCGCAGCGCGTCGTAGAGAGTCCGGAAGGCGGCGCGCTGGTCCTCGGCATCGTCCGAGTTCCAGAACCGCGACCGGTTCCGCCGGACATACCAGTTCGAGAGATCTTCAACCACGAAGTCACCGAGGACACGGTACGCCTTCGTGAGCTGATACGCGTTCAGTTCGTCACCCACCTCGCGTACGACGGAATCCAGCCGAGCGAGGAGCCACCGATCGAGGATCGGACGGTCGGACGGCTGCGGGTCGTCCCCGGACGGCGACCACGACTCCACACGCGCGTACAACGCGAAGAACTTGTAGGTGTTGAAGAGCGTGTCGAAGAACTTTCGCGCTGACTCCTTCACCCCCTCCGGATCGTAGCGCTTCGGTAGCCACGGATTCGACGACGTGATGAAGTACCAGCGTACCGCGTCGGCGCCATGATCTCCGACGGCGTCCCACGGGTCGACGGTGTTGCCCTTGGACTTCGACATCTTCTGACCCTGAGCGTCGAGGACCAGGTCGTTCACCAGACAGTTTTTGAAGGACGGCCCCCGTCCGAGCATCGTCGAGATGGCGAGCAGCGAGTAGAACCAGCCGCGGGTCTGATCGAGCCCCTCGCAGATGAAGTCCGCCGGGAAGTGATGCTCGAACTCCTCTTCGTGCTCGAAGGGGTAGTGCCACTGTGCGTACGGCATCGCACCGGAGTCGAACCAGACGTCGATGACTTCCGGAGACCGCCGCATGGTGCCCTCGCATCGGTCGCACCCCCACGTCAGCTCGTCGATGAACGGGCGGTGAGGATCGAAGTCGTCCCCGAGAGGGCCGGCCTTCCCGGCCAATTCCTCAAGCGACCCAATCCAGTGCATGTGATCCGGCTCTGCGTCACAGACCCAGACCGGAAGAGGTGTGCCCCAGTAGCGGTCTCGTGAGAGCGCCCAATCGATGTTTCCGCGCAACCATTCCCCGAAGCGCTTCTCACCAACCTCCGGCGGGTGCCACTGAATCTGGTCGTTGTTGGCGAGCAGTTCGTCCTTGAGGGTCGACGTGGCGGCAAACCACGAGTCGATCGCGACGTACAGCAGCGGAGACCCGCAGCGCCAGCAGTGCGGATAACTGTGCACGATCGTGGCGGCGTCGAAGAGCAAGTTCCGGTTGCGGAGCTCCTCCACCAGGATGGAGTCGGCGTCCTTCACAAACTGACCCCCGACCAGGCCGACCTCGGGATCGAAACAACCACGACTGTCGATCGGGTTCAGCATAGGAAGGTCGTGACGCTGCCCCGCGGCGTAGTCGTCCGCACCGAACGCCGGCGCCATGTGCACGATGCCCGTGCCGTCGTCCGCACTGACGAATTCCTCCGCCACGACGCTCCAGCCGTTGCCACGCTCTTCGGGCGCCTGGACGAGATCCAGCGGACGGCGATACCGCCATCCGACCAGCTCGCTGCCCGCATAGGTACGGCCGACGACGGCCTCCTCACCGAACAGGGCCTCGACCCGGGCCTCGGCTACGATGTACCGGCGCCCATCCCCCTCGACCTCTGCATACGTCAGCTCGGGGTGGACGGCGAGACCCGTGTTCGACGGGACCGTCCACGGAGTCGTCGTCCACGCCAGAATCGCCCGTCCGTCAGGGTCGGGGTTACCCTCCGCGTCGAGGACTTCCGCGACGAAAGTGAGCGACGGGTCTTCGACATCCCTGTACCCCTGCGCGACCTCATGCGATGAGAGCGCCGTCCCGCAACGCGGGCAGTAGGGAACGCTCTTGTGGCCTCGGTACAGGAGCCCCCTGTCGGCGAACGTCTTGAGGATCGCCCACACCGACTCGATGTACGGCGTGTGAAAGGTCACGTAAGGGCGCCAGTACTCGAGCCAGTAACCGATCCGTTCGCTCAGCTCCTCCCACTCTTCCTTGTAGGTGAAGACGGAGTCCTTGCACGCCTGGTTGAACTCGGCGATGCCGAGCGCCTCGATCTCGGGTTTGCCGCTGATCCCGAGCTTCTTTTCGGCTTCGATCTCCACCGGCAGGCCGTGCGTGTCCCAACCGGCGATGCGTGTCACGCTGTGGCCCAGCATGGCACGGTGCCGGCACACCAGATCCTTGATGGTGCGGCTCAGAATGTGATGGAGACCGGGACGGCCGTTCGCCGTCGGCGGGCCCTCGTAAAAGACGAACCGTTCTCCTTCGGCGTTCGCGTCGAGGGTCCGGCGAAAAAGGTCTTCGTCCCGCCATCGCTGAAGGGTGTCCTCTTCAACGGCCAGCAGGGTTCCGGGAAGCTCAGGGTAGCTCATATCAGCAGCGTGGATTCGTGATGTCGTCCGGGGGTGCGACGCCGACCGGCGTCGCCATCAGATCTGCCCGACCACCCGCTCGATGAGGCGAGTCAGGTGCGGTTCGGCGGCGCCGGCCGCCGCGATAATTCGTGACACGTCGACGGGTTCGAGCGCATCCGGCAGGCACGCGTCCGTGATGATGCTCACACCGAGAACCCGCATGTCCATGTGTCGAGCCACGATCACTTCGGGCACCGTGGACATGCCGACCACATCGGCCCCCATGCGTCGCAGCATGCGGTACTCGGCACGCGTTTCGAGCTGGGGACCGGGTACGGCAACGTAGACGCCTCGATTGAGCCGGATCCCGAGATCCAGCGCCGCGGTCGAGGCAAGCTCCTGGAGTGCCCGGTCGTACGGCTCGGACATGTCCGGAAAGCGTGGCCCGAAACGGTCGTCATTCGGCCCGATCAGCGGGCTGTCACCCAGCAGATTGATGTGGTCGTCGAGGAGCACGAGTTCTCCCACGCCCCACAGGGGGTTCATTCCTCCCGATACGTTCGACACGACCAGAGTGTCCGCGCCCAGCAGCCTGAGTACGCGAATCGGGAAGGTGATCTCCTGGAGTGAATAGCCCTCATACCGATGGAACCGCCCCTGCATGGCGACAACCGGCGTGCCGCCGAGCGTACCCAGCACGAGCCGGCCTGAATGGGTTTCGACGGTCGGTTCCGGGAACCCCTCGAGTTCCTCGTACGGAATCGTCGCGTGTACGTCGATCACGTCGGTGAGTGCGCCGAGCCCTGTTCCGAGCACGATCGCCACACGCGGTGACTGTTCGGTTCGGGCGCGGATCGACTCGGCGGTCGTCAGCGCGCGAGCGTAAAGGTCCATGCTCATATCGAAGGGCTCAGCGCTTCGCGTCGTCTTCGTTCGCGTCAAACGTCAGCGGATCCTGGCGCGGGGTCGCCTGCGCCGGTGGCGGAGCGATCTCGTCGTCCGAGGGTGGTCGAACTTCTTCCACCTCTGACTCGGCCAGCACCGTCTCGAGATCGGGCACGTCACCCGTGGACGCCGCATCAGCCTGGGCCGCGGCCTGGCTTCCAGCATGCTCGGCCCCGGCCATAAGCTCCATCTCGAGGGTGGACGGCGGTGCGGGATCGACCCCCTCCTCACCGACTGCGCTGTCCAGATCGCTCGAGTCTCCGGAGGCGGCCTCACTCGACGCCGTGTCGCCTGTGGATCCAGGCTCACGAAAAACCCCCAGATCGAGGTCGATCGCCCGGTCCTCGAGCGGCGCTCGACCTTCCTCGACCGATACGACATCCATCTCTCGCTCGAGCAGGCTCCTGAACTCCTTGAGGAAGCGGGACCGCCGCCGCTCCAGCTCGTCGAGCACGTGCTGGCCCTGGTCGAGTCGGCGCTCGATCCCGCGAAGCCTGCCCCGCGCCTCCGTGTCGGCCGCGGCCAGGATCTGCCGCGCCTCCACCTGGGCCTCTTTCACGAGGTGCTCAGCCTCGCGCTGGGCCTGGTTCTGCATCTCCGCCCGCAACTCCTGAGCGGTGACCAGCGCATCCTGCACGGCCTGCTCCCGGCCGGTCTGCGCGTCCACCTGACCCTGCAGCGTCTGCGTGCGCTCCCGAAGCTGGATCGTCTCACGAACCAGCGCCTCGAGTCGCTCGGCGACGAGCTCCAGGAAGATGTCGACCTCCTGGGGGTCATAGCCCCGCATGATCCTCTTGAAGTCTCCCCGCTTGTTGCGGACGTCGAGCGGAGTCATGTCGATCATGTCGTGTATCCCGTCCTGGGTCCAAAGAGGGCGGTACCAATCCGTACCATGGTGCTTCCTTCCCTGATCGCTATGTCGAGATCGTTGGTCATCCCCATCGAAAGCTCCGGGCCGATGCCGTCGACTGTCGATATGAGCGACTCCGAGAGCCGCCGCAGGGATGCGAATGCGGTCGTGAGCACCACCTCGTCTTCGACGAATGGCGCCATCGTCATCAGTCCTTTCACGCGGAGTCCCGGCAGCTCCGACATCTCGGCGATCTCGTCCAATGCGGAAGCCACCGAAAAGCCGCTCTTCGATTCCTCTCCGGAGGTATTCACCTGAGCGAGCACTTCCACAACCCCTCGGTCCTCACTCAGCCCACTCGACATCCGTCGAGCCAGCTTGAGCGAGTCGACTGAGTGTACCATGTCGGCGACCAGAACGGCCCGCTGGGCTTTCCGGCTCTGCAGATGGCCGATCATGTGCCACGTCGCGGCATCTGCTCCGAAGTGCTCGACCTTGGCCTCCAGTTCCTCGACGCGGTTCTCCCCGAGGTCCCTGAGCCCCGCCTCCAGGGCGGCCTCCACGCACTCGAACGGGTGCGATTTCGTGACCGCGATGAGTCGCACCGAACCTTCAGCGCGTCCCGCGGAGAACTCCGCGCTCGCGATCTGCTCGCGCACGTGCGGAAGCGTCTCCCTGAGTCGGTCGGAATACGTGGTGAGCAGCGATGGCGACATGACGAACGCACAAAAAAGAAGGGACCCCGCCGGAGCACCGGCGGGGTCCCAGGGATCCTGTCAGGCTCCGGTCTAACGAACCTGGAAGGTAATCGGGAACTGGACCCACACCGGAACCTTCTTGTCCCGGTTCAGGGCCGCGGAAAAGCGATATACATCGGCGACCGCCAGGGCGGCATCGTCGAGTGCCTGGTGACCAGAGCTCTCGGAAATCCGGAAGTCCTGCACCGCGCCGTCTTCATCGATGAAGAAGAAGACGACCGCACGGCCACCAATGCCCGCATCACGGAGGAGGGGCGGATACTCCCGCTCCATCGCCCGCACCACTTCTGCGCGATTCAGAATCGAGGGGGCCACGGTAAACGGCGTGAAGGTCGGCGCTGCCGAGATGTCGACCGCTTCTTCTTCCGGCGGCGGCGGCAGATCCTCGACCGGGTTCTCTTCGAACGTCGTCGGGGCAATCGTGATGTCCTCGTCGATGTCGGCCGTGGCCATCACCGGCGTCGCCGGGCGGGAAATCGCCTGCGGCGGCGGCGGAATCTCGATCTCGGGCGGGAGTTCGATCGCCTCGATCTCCTCCGTTTCGAACGAGATGTCCTCGGCGGTCAGCTCCGGCCAGAACGCAAAGGTACCTCCGTGGATGAACGTTGCCACGATCATCGAGCCCCAGAACCACGTACTGAACGTCCTCTTGAGGCGCTCGTTGGCGGTCTCCGCGACTGCTGCGGGAACGGCTTCGGCTGTCATCGTCTCTCCCTCTGCATGCTCTGTTCAAGCTGCGCGGCGAACACCACGCGAACAACACCGGCCTCGGTCAGCTCCTTCTGGATCTGATCCATGTACAGGTACGGTACATCCCGGTCACCTCGAATCGAAATGACCAGAGCCCGGTCGGAAGCCGCATACAGCGGCGCCACGACCACCGAGACGTCCTGCATCTGATACGGCTGGTCGTTCATGTAGACCGAGCCGTCGTTCTCCATCCAGATGTTCAAAATGTTCTTCTGCTTCTCGTCGATCTTCTCCGCCGCCTCGGCCTCGGGCCAGGTGATCGGGCGATCACGGTCGGCCTGGAAGACCGTCGTGACCATGAAGAAGATCAGAAGCAGGAACGCAATGTCTGCAAGCGATGACGAAGGGATCTCGTCGGATGCCTTCGAACTCTTCTGAAAACCGCCACCCTTCACGGACATGGTCTAGTTCTCCAGGATCTGAAGGGAGATACGCTCGGCGTTGGCGGAATGAAGTCCGTCAAGCACGTCGATCATGTGGCGATAGGGCGCCTCGGGATGCGTCTTCACCGCAGCGATCAGATTCGGGTTCTGGCTGACTTCCTGCCGCCACAGGCCCTCGATCTCGCGCGGGCGCATCTGCTGCACCTGCTGGCTCTCGCCGCGCTTTACCTCGACGATGCCGTTCGGCTGCACGATCAGGTGAAGAATGTTCTTCTGGCTAACCTGAGCTTCCTCACCCGGCTCAGGCAGAACGACCGCAAGCCCCTTGTCCTTGGGGAAGGTCGTCGTGACCAGGAAGAAGATCAGAAGAAGGAAGGCGATGTCCGCCATCGACGAGGTAGGAATCTCGTCACTCACCTTCTGCTTTTTGTTGTTCAGAACCGCCATGTCCGTCCGGCCTCTGGTTTTCGGAAAGTACTGTGTCTGGGGTCGTCAGGTTCCGCTCAGGCTCCGGCGTCGTCCGACGGAGCAGTGTCTTCAGCGGGTGCTGCAGGCGCCGCCTGAGCGGCTTTGGCCGCAGCCGTCTCGGCCGCCGGCCAGCGCGTGTCGGCCTTCTTCACGATCTCGATCTTGCCGTCCTTCTCGAGATCCCACGCGAGGTTCAGGATCTTCTGCGCGCCATACTCCATGTCACCGATCAGCTGGTCGATCCGCGTCACGAAGAAGTTATAGGCGATGTTCACAGGGACGGCGATGACGAGCCCGGAGGCCGTGGTGAGCAGAGCCACCTTGATCCCGCCAGCGACCAGCGCCGGATCGACGTTACCCGCGGCCTCGATGGCCGCGAACGCCTGAATCATTCCCCACACCGTCCCGAGGAAGCCCATGAGCGGGGCCACGTTCGCGATGGTCGCGAGAATGACCAGGCCACGCTCGAGAAAGCCCAGCTCAATCGTTCCCGTCGTCGCGATCGCGCTTTCGAGCTCTCCGTCGTTCAGTCTCTTGCCCTGAATGCGACGAAGGCCCGCCAGCAGAATGGCCGAGGCGGGCCCGGCCGTGTTGCGGCAGATCTCGATTGCCCCGTCGACATCACCGGCGTGGACGAGTTCGTCGACCTCGCTGAGCACGCGGTTGGTGCCCGTGTGCGCGATGTGGAGCGTGAAGAACTTCGCGATCATGACGCCGACCGAGATCATCGAGCAGAGCACCAGCGGGTACATCATTCCCCCGCCGTCCGCGAACAGAGTCAGCAGCCGATATTGAGATCCCACGAAGACTTCGCTCCTGATTGGCCAGTGCCACGCACCCCGGCGACGGGCCGGTCGGGCCTGTTACCGAAAACGACCCGGCAATCTAGGCGGGCCCTGGGAAAGGTGTCAACGAGGCATTTTCATCTTTTTTTACGGCATCACGACGAGTTCATTACCGTCGTTCCGGATACCCGGACAGGCTCGGAAACCGGGCTCACTCCCTCGAGAATCGTCCGCAGACGATCCGCAGAGACGTCGCGCTCCAGGCGACCGTGCCGGGCCACCGACACCTGAGACGTCTCCTCACTCACCACGACCACGATCGCGTCCGTCTCTTCGCTGAGTCCAAGGGCGGCCCGGTGGCGCGTCCCGAGCGACCGATCCTTCACCGTGGACTGTGTCAACGGGAGAATCGCACCCGCCGTTCGGATCTGATCGCCCACCACCAGTACGGCACCATCGTGCAGGGGCGAGTACGGCGTGAAGATCGTCGTGAGCATCTCGGCGGTGACCCGCGCATCCACGGAACTTCCTGTCTCCGCGTATTCACCCAGGCCGACATCCTGCTCCACCGCGATGATCGCCCCGTGACGGGCCCGTGACAGGCGCTCGACAGCCTCCGTGATCTCCTCGGCGACCCGACTTCCCTCCAGTCGCTGAAAGGCGCGAACCATCCGCGACTGTCCGAGGCGCGCCAGCGCCACCCGAAGCTCGGGCTGGAAGACCACCAGAGCCGCAATCGCACCATACTGGAAGGCCGTCTCCAGGAGGGTCCGGATCAGAATCAGATCCAGCAGCCGCGACGCTCCGTAAAGGAAACCCAGGATCGCGACGCCGAGGATGATCTGCATCGCCCGGGTCCGCTGGAGGACCAGAAGCACCCTGTAGAGCAGGAACGCGACGATCACGATCTCCAGGAGGTCCGTCCAGCCGGGCCTCAGGAACTGGAGATTGTCCAGGATCGTCGTCACGTGGTGGCTCCGCGCAGTCGCCGGGTGGTCATCACCGGCCGGGTGGTCATGACCGATGGGTAGGACTTCATAGTGTCCGTACCCAATATGGGCAAACGACCCAACACCTTCACCCGTCGCCGACGTCGCCGACGGATGATCTCATGGCCGAGCGTGAGACTGTCGACCACCCGGGCTCACCACTCGAGCCGGCCGACGCCGACCCGTTCGGACTGACGGGCGCCCTAGGCAGGCCCCGGCAGCGGATCTTCCCCACCCAGGCCGAAGGGCCGCGGCGCCGGATCGGCGGGCGGCGGCGTGGGCGTGGGTGTCTCGAGCTGCTCCGGCACGTTGTTCGACTCGGGAAGCGGCGGCAGCGGCTCACCCCGATCGAGCGCCGTGATCTCGGCACGACCGATCGTTTCACGATCCAGAAGCGCCTGCGCGATCGATTCCAGCAGGTCGCTGTGCTCGGTCAGGACGTCATGCGCGGTCGCGTGCGCCTCGTCGAGGATCCGTTTGACCTCCTGATCGACCATACGGTGCGTGTGCTCGCTCACGGTCCTGCGCTGCTGGATCTCACGGCCGAGGAAAACCTCCTGTTCGTTGTCTCCCACCGCGACGAGCCCGATCACTTCGCTCATCCCGAACGACGTCACCATGCGGCGCGCCATCGACGTAGCCCGCTCGATGTCGTTCCCCGCGCCTGTCGTCACGGCGTTTGCGCCGAAGATCATCTCTTCGGCAACCCGACCACCGAACAGCATCGCAAGCTGGCCTTCCATCCACTCCTTGGTGTAAGAGTGACGATCCTCTTCCGGGAGGCTGGCCGTAATCCCCAGGGCACGCCCGCGCGGAACGATCGTGACCTTATGAACCGGATCGAGCCCCGGGATCTTGAGACCGAGCACCGCATGCCCCGCCTCGTGATACGCGGTCAGCTTCCGTTCGCGCTCATTCAAGACCAGGCTCTTGCGCTCTGCACCGAGCATGACCTTGTCCTTGGCCTTCTCGAAGTCGTGCATGGAGACCTTGTCTCCGTCACGGCGCGCCGCGAGCAAGGCGGCTTCGTTGCAGATATTCGCGAGATCCGCGCCGCTCATGCCCGGCGTACCGCGGGCGATCACCGAGAGATCGACGTTGTCCGCCAGCGGCAGCTTCTTCGCGTGCACACGCAGGATTCCCTCCCGCCCCTTCACGTCCGGCGCATCGACCACCACCTGACGGTCGAACCGACCCGGGCGCAGCAGCGCGGGGTCGAGCACATCAGGCCGGTTCGTCGCGGCCAGCAGGATCACGCCCTCGTTCGACTCGAAGCCGTCCATCTCGACCAGGAGCGCGTTCAGGGTCTGCTCACGCTCGTCGTGACCACCACCGAGGCCCGCGCCGCGATGACGACCGACCGCGTCGATCTCGTCCACGAAGATGATGCACGGCGCGTGGGCCTTCCCCTGCTCGAACAGGTCACGCACGCGGGAGGCACCGACGCCGACGAACATCTCGACGAAGTCGGAGCCCGACATCTGGAAGAAGGGGCGACCGGCTTCACCCGCAACCGCTCGTGCGAGCAGGGTCTTCCCGGTTCCCGGAGGACCGACGAGGAGTACACCCTTCGGCAGTCGACCACCGAGTCGCGAGAACTTCCCGGGATCCTTGAGGAACTCGATGACCTCCTGCAGTTCCTCCTTGGCTTCGTCTGCACCGGCGACGTCGGCGAAGGTGACCTTCGGCGTGTCCGGAGAAATGAGCTTGGCCTTCGAGCGACCGAACTGGAACGCCCGATTCCCGCCGCCCTGCATCGTGCGGAAGATCCAGATCCAGAACGCGATGAAAAGGAGCCACGGAAGTGCGGTCAGCAGGAAGGTGCCCCACCCCGCCTCGGGCTGCTCCGCGTCGACGATGACGTCCTGATTCGCCAATTCTGCGAGCAGCCCGTCCGTGACGTCACCCGGCGTCATCGACTCGAACGTGTGGTACTCTGCGCCCTCGATCGTCGTGGGCGAGGTGAACTCACCGTCCATGGAACGATCACGGAAGGTCACCTTATGGACGAGCCCTTCATTCAGGTACTCGATGAATTGCGAGTACGAGATCCGGGCCGGCGCGTTCTCCTGACCGCGGATCGACTGCATGAGCAGCAAGAGCACGACCGCCGACAGCATCAGGAAGGCGGCGTTCTTCGAGATTCGGCCCAACCTCTGGTTCGGATCGGGCTTGATCGGATCGTTTGACATCGGTGTCTCTATGGTCCAGGCACGGGCACGCTGGCCCGAGGCTTATAGGCTCGCGATATACGGCAGATGACGAAAGGCTTCTGCGTGGTCCAGTCCATACCCCACAAGGAACGATTTGGGTGCATCGAAGCCCACCCACCGGGGTTCGAACACACCGTTCGTCAGACGCTTGTGCAGCAGTGTCACGACCTCGACACATGATGCGCCCCGCTCTTCCAGACGAGGGATCAGCGCGGAGAGTGTCGTGCCCGAATCGACGATATCCTCCACGAGGAGCACAGCCCGACCCTCCAGGTCAGTTCTGGGTTCGTAGAGGAACGTGACTTCACCGCTCGACACCGTAGCGTCGCCGTAGCTGGAGGCCATAAGGAAGTCGACTTCGTGCGGCGTGTCGATCGCGCGAACCAGGTCCGCCATGAAGAGGAAGGACCCCTTCAAGACGCCGATGATCACGAGACGGTCGGTCTTCGAGTACTCGCGAGAAATCTCGCGACCGAGTTCACGTACTCGGTGACGAATCGTCTCTTCACTGATGACGACCTCTCGAAGCGCGGAGTCCGGGTTCGTGGCGGGATCCTCCTTCATGGGTCGATCCTGATTCTGAGCGACGGTGCGCCCGGGCGAGGCCGTGCCAAGGTGGAGCGAGCGATGTCCGGAATCCAGAGCACCTCACCCTCCGCGTCGACGAGCACGGGCACCGCATCCCGTCTGGCCGAGGGAATCCGGTGCTCGAGCAGCACCTTCTTGACTTTGCGTGAGCCTGCCTGAAGGCGAATGCGGTCCCCCGGGGCACGGGCGCGGAGTTCGAGCGGCATCGACAACTCGTCCGCATCGAAGGATGCCTCCCCCTCGACACCGTCTTCTGGTCCCTCCTCCGTCGACCACGCGACACGCACCGATCGATCTCCGAGTACGGCCTTCGCTCGTCCCGCGCTGGCCCGTTCGATCACGACGGCTCGCCTCACCGAAGATGAGGGAAGTCGCTCGTGCGGCCCGGCGAACACAATGCGGTCGAGATCATGGCCGACCGTGGCCCCACGCCGCATCTGGATCCTTCGTCCGCTGGTCGAGGACTCGACGAAGTCGTTGACCCGCAGAACCGCCGCCTCATCAAGAGCACCACCGAGCGCGGTAACGAGGTAGCGGATCACACGGCCGCGCAGGGGACGACCGAGCGAAAGAAACGATGTCCGATCAACGGTAAGGTGTCGATCCGCGTCTCCCTCTCCGGAGCCCCCTTCCTGTAGGTCGAGCAGACGTGCGACCATCGGCAGAACCTCCGACCACGCCTGCCTATCGGCCTCGGCGAGTCGAGCCAGCCTCGCCAGCGCTCGGCGGGCCCCTGAGGCCACGGAGCCCTCGACGAGAGGCAGGATTTCGTGCCGAAGGGCGTTTCGCGCCAACCCCAGGTGCTCGTTCGTAGGGTCCTCACGCCAGCGCAGCCCCACTTCGGCTGCATACGCCTCGAGGTCCTCTCTCCAGACCTCGAGGAGCGGCCGGACCAGACCCGGTCGACGTTCGTGAATGCCCCGGAGGCCGTCCGGCCCGGTGCCCCGGAACATCCGGAACAGCACCGTCTCCGCCTGATCATCGGCGTGGTGGGCGGTCAGCACCACGGCCGCGTCACCGAACTCGGTGCGCACACGGTCGAGAAACGTGTACCGGGCAGCACGCGCTTCGGACTCGGAGGCTGGAGGCGTCGTCGATCGCTCCACCACGAAGGGCACACCCCAGGCGCGACAGACTCCCTGGGCCCACTCCGCGTCGGCACGGCTCCCGTCACGCATCGCGTGGTCGTAATGCGCCGCTACGACCTTCCAGGAACCCTCACCGCCCGGATCGACGCCCCAGCGGAGCATGTGCAGGAGCACACATGAGTCGAGCCCACCTGAGAACGCCACGACGAGCGGCGTGTCGGATGTGACCTCACGCACGAGGGCGTGGACGGCCCGACGCGGTGGCGCAGAGGAGGCTCGGCCCTCGCCTCGCGCGATCATCGTCCGTCTCCCCGGCTCACCCGACATCCCCGGTCATCGAGCGGACGAGTACGGGGGGGAGTGGACGCCCCACCTCAGCGACGAGGACCTCGGACAGCAGGTCGGGCCGATCGGTCTGAATCGCATCCACACCCCACGACAGGAGTCGCCTCATGTCGTCCGGGTCGTCGACCGTCCAGACGTGCACCGGGATGTTTCGTCGATGCGCTTCGTCGATGAGTCGTGGCGTGAGCACGCGGTGCCCCTTCCACCGTTCGGGGACCTGGAAGGCGTCGATCTTCGGCGTGTAGCGAGTGCCCCCGGGCAGCCGATGCAGGAGCCAGAAGAGGAAGCAATGGGTCCGGCTTGCGCCCCACGGCCCCTCGTAGCCGCGAGCATCAACACGGTTACGCTCGACCTCAGCGGCGACGAGCACACGGTGCTGCGCATCGAAGGCTCGAATGAGCTCGACGAGGGGGCCCGCCACCCGTGCCTCCTTCGCCTCGATGTTGAGCCGAATGTCAGGAAACGATTCCAGAACTTGCCGAAGCGTCGGGATCGTCACGCCCTTCCCCCGATACGACGAGGCACCGTCGAGGTCCGTGAACCGATAACCCGCGTCGAGTTCGGAAAGCTGGGCCAACGTCTGCTCCGCTACACGCCCCGTACCGTTGGTCGTCCGATCCACCGTCTCGTCATGGATCACCATCACGACACCATCCGTCGACAAACGGACGTCCAGCTCGAGCATGTCGGCGCCCCACTCGTCTATGGCCGCGCGGAAGGCAGTCATCGTGTTTTCGGGGGCGAGCCGACCTCCGCCTCGATGGGCGACCAGCATGGGGGCTCCAGCCATGTACGCCCGTCCTGGGCGGGGCCGAGGCCTAAGAACCATGACCGGGTTCAGGCCGCGGCCTGCTCCACGCGTTCGACCTCCGCGTCAGTGATCCCATGATACAGGTACAGAACCTGGTCGATGAGGCGGGCGGTCATCTCGAGCTCAGACTGGAGGCGCTCCTGCTCTCCATCGTCCGGTCCGGCCAGCTCGTCCTGGAGCTCCACCACCCGGATCGCCAGGAAGTCGAGCGCATCCGCCACGACCTGGGGCCGCGGGTTCGCGGGTGAGAGCGAATCCGGCATCACCTCAGTCAGGAGCAGCCCTCGCACATACGCGAGGAAGCCCGGAAAGGTCAGCTCGGCGAGAGGGCCAGCATCGAGAGACTCCTCGTCGGTAATGTGTTCCCACTCAATCTCATTCCAATACAAGTCCCGGACTTCGCTGAGCAGGTAGGAGCGCGTCTCGTCCGTGATCGGCTTGTCTGCGCCGGCAGAGGGAGCGTCAAGGCTCCGCTCGAGAATACGCTCGATGCGCTCGCGTCTGCCGCTCAGGAGCGTGGTTGCACGTTCGGACATGGTCTTCGGCGGTTCGGGAGAAGCGATGATCGAGGGGACGGCAAGATACGAAACGCGGCGGGGAGGGGGAATCGGGGTGGAGCACCCCCGGCCGGGTCATCGGGCCCGAGCCGTCACCTCCACGATCTCCGACTTGAGCCCCTCGATACCGAACGGCTTCTGAATCATGCGCAGCCCACGGTCCTGACGTTCTTGAAGAAATTGAAGCGTCTCCTGATCGGTGGCGCCCCCCGTCGCGAGAACTACTCGATCGACCATCTCCGGAAACCGTTGGTCACATTCCTTCAAGAACTCAACGCCGCCCATGACCGGCATCGCGAGGTCACAGATCACGACGTCGAACGGGGACTCGGATCTCTCGATAGCCTCGAGTGCCTCACGTCCATCGCCCGCCTCGACGCACTCCATCTCATTGCCCAGCATTTCGGCGAAGAGCCCACGCAGCTGCGCTTCATCGTCCACGATCAGCACACGTACGGCACCGGGAAGGTCCACCCGCTCTTTACGTGTGCCTCGCTCGATCTCCGCTGCCACCCCCGACGCTTCCGGAAGCACGATGGTGAAGACCGCGCCACCCTTGCTCGAGCGATGATAGCCAATCGAACCGTTCGCTGACTCGAGCACCCGCTTGACCACAGCAAGCCCGAGTCCAGAGCCCTGACCGGCTCGCTGACGGGTCACAAACGGATTGAACATGTTCGGGACGAGGTCCGGGGGCACACCTGGCCCGGAGTCCTCGACCGAAATCTGCGCCGTGCCTCCCTCTCCACGTTTGACCGTGATCTTGATCGAGCGCTGATCCGTGGGCTGCTGCAAGAGCTCTCTCGCGGCATTGAGCAGCAGATTGTCCAGCACCTGACCGAAACGATATCGATCGATGACGACGACCAACGGTGCCTCGATCTCAACCGCACAGTCGGGCACCTCGTCGAGCCGGTCCGAGAGCCGCTCGACGGCGGCGTAGACCAATTCCGAGACATCCAGAGGCTCCGGTTCCTCTCTGCCCGCACCCGCCAGTGCGTTCATGTCGTGAATCGTACGACGAATGCGCTCGACTGACTCATCGATCGAGCCGAGGGCTCGTCGCACTTCCGTTACCCGGGTCCGGTCCAGGTCGATACCCCGCTCCTCCAGCGACCGACCGAGCTGCTCCAGATGCTGACCGACTCGGTCCCGGTTCGCCATGACGATCGCGAGTGGATTGTTGATTTCGTGAGCGACGGTTAGCGACATCTCCCCGATCGCAGTGAGGCGTTCCGAGTTCACGACCGACTCGGCCAGCATTTCATTGTCCAGCAGAAGTCCGGTCTGGGTGGCGAGGATACCGGCCCCGTCGAATCCGTTCGACGTGCTCGACTCAGCCTCTGCCGGGCCCCAGAGGATCAGGACACCCCGATGCTTCTTGCCGCGGAGCGGAGCGAGCCACGACCCGGACAGTTCATTAGAGAGTGTCCGGGCATCCTCCGGGCTCAAGCGCTCAGTCGGTAACTCGCTCGCATTCAGCACCGGCGCAAGCAAATCTGCAGGCGCCTGATCGAGCCAGCGCGTCAATACGTCCCCTGCTCGAGTGAGTTGAACGTCGTCCATACCTGATCGGTTGACCCGAACTCGGGTTTGGGCATCACTCGAATCGTCGAGCAGCAGCACAGCGTATCGGTCCGTCGCACAGATGTTGGGGACGACTCGGGCCAGGAAACTCTCCAGCGTCCGCGCTCCCTCGACCTCTGCGTCCTTCGTGATTTCGAAGATCTGATTCCGCCGAACCACTTGCTCGGCTTGTTCGCGCAGACTCCACTGCGCGACGATCAACCTCTGGCTTTCCGTACCTACCCGTCGCAGAAGATTCACGACGGCCAGTCCCGCCAGGAGAGACAGAAACAGACGCCAGCCTGCTGGCAGGGATACCGCTACCATCACCAAAAGGGCTCCGAGGATGACCGCCGCGTGCAGTTGGCCTTGGAACTGGAGACAGTTCCCGATTTTCAGATCGCAGAAGCGACACGATGGGTACAGCGGCTCGCCAAGTCGTGATACGACCTTGCAGTTCCCGTTAAGTCGGTCGATGGGAGGAGCGCCCGAGAGAACAGGGAGTGGCCGCCCCTTTCCGCTAGTTACATGCTTGGTCATTTCGGATCTGGAAAATCACCACATAGACGATGCGACCGAGACAGAAGCTCGTCGTGCCCGCCAGAAACGCTGCGGCTCCCGCGAGGGCGATCAGAATTCGTGCGACAGGGCTGTCCCATAGCCACCACGAGGCGAGCACCATGGAGGACAGAATCGCAGCCGCAAACCCCGTCGAATACCAGAAGTGATTCGGCTCGACTCCCTTGATTCGGCTCGACTCCCTTGATTCGTCGAAAGACGGCCGACAAGCCGACGGCCAAGGCGGCCAGCCCAGACAGGACGAGGGCGGCCTCCGCAAATCGAAGATCTCCTACGACCACGGCAACGATGAGAAGCACGGCAAGGAAGAAAAAGAACGGCTTAGCGAATCGGCGACCCGGATGGACTACGCCGCGGAAGGCTTGGGCCTCGAGGGCGCTCGGAGCCCCCGGAAGAGACGAAATTGACAAGATTCGGGCGCTGGTTGGGGGGGGTACGAGAACGCAGTCTCGCCCGTCAGGACGATTGTTCGGTCACGTTGACCCCAGAGGACTAGAACAAACATGCAGCGTTTACGCTTCATACCTCAACCCCGCGTGCGCTGACCGGTGCCCCGGTAGGGCCCTTGCAGACACGACGACGCCAGCCGCAAAGGCCGCGTGCTCGATCAGCGGAGCGAGGGACTCAGCTCCGGGGTCATCGAATCGAGGGCCTGGCCGGCAAGCTCGACCAGCGCCCAATAGGGCGCAGGGTACCCACGCTCGTCCTCGAAGGCCTCGGCTCGTGCGACGAGTGCCTCCTTCACGGTGGGATTCACGACCTCGACGAGCGCACGCACACGCAGCGCCGCGTCCGAGGACATACCCGTGGGGATCAGGGGCAGTGAGCCCAGGGCGGCCTGCGCCATGGACACACCCTTCAGGGCCCGGCCCACTGGGCGCATCACCCACGCGTACCCGAGGTCGACCCCAGCGTCGGCGTTCTCCAGGAGCGCATCGGTGATCGCATTGTCCAGACGGTAGTCCAGGAGCGCATCTACGTCGCGCCATTCGACGACCGCGCGGAATCGCGCGTCGTACTCGAGGTCCGAAGGGACGAGGGTCCGGAACTCCCGCACACCCATAGCACCCAGCCACCGCACGAGGCCCGGCGTGGACATCGCGGAACGATGGGACCACAGGTCCAGGCCCAACTCGCTGAACGCGTGATAGATCACTTCGGAGCAGAACATCCTCTCCGGATCGGCCCAGTCCATGGCAAAGTCGTAGCCGGCTGGTTCGGCTCTCAGCCGCTCGAGCATTGTCGTCGCCGCCCGATGCGGCAGAAGCGGATCCGCCTGGAGTTCAGGCAGATCCGGCCGCAGCCGCAATACGAGAATCTGATGTTTCTTGCTCTCGAGGTACTCCTCGACCGTCGTCAGTACGGTGCCCGTCTCGATCAGGGACTCGACCACGGTACCCACACCGGTCTCATCGTCCACATGCGCAAGCGCCGCATGAGAGAAGGTGTTCGCGAAGTCGCTGCCGCGCGCGATCAGGGCGGAGGTCGGCGCCCCACCCCTCGAAAGCAGAATGTCTCCGGAGTGTACACGAACGCCCTGCACATCGATGAAGGGTGTGGCGCTGGGGATGTCCTCGATCGGAGCTCCTGACCCGCCGAACGCAGCTCGAGGCAGGACTTCGCGACGCGCGGCAGTCCACAGCGTTCTGGGACGAAGCCGCGGCTCGGGATTCCGCGACCGAGATGGATCGGGAGCGCCTCCAACAGGCGATCGATCTCGAGCAGAAGCTCAACGCCGCGGTCGAACGACTCGAGGAGCGCCAGCAGCGGCTGTCGGAGTTCCTCGAGTAGTGCGTCGCCAAGGCGAGTGAGCTGGACTTCGCTCGCCGCAAGCTGGAGGAAAGTCGTCGGCTCGCCAGCATCGCGGACGCGGCGTCGGAACTGATCGAAGGCACGGAAGACGAGATCGATACGTTCGGGCAGGAATTCCTCGCGGACGCCGCGGCCGCGTTCGGAGCGCTCGGGGGCCTGGAACGACTCCATCTGGCGGAATCCGCCTCCGACGTGCCTATCGACTCGATCGAGGCCGTGGCGGACCGGATCGTCGAGAGCGAGGCCGAAGAGGTTCGGGCGCTGGGCGCGCTGCTCGAAAGCCTGGGGCAGACCGACCACGGCGACGATCAGTCCGACCCCTGACAGGGCGACGAAGAAGGCCCCCTCGAAGACGACTTCGAGAGGGCCAACGGGGCCGTGCTTCAGCCAGTGCCGGAGGAGGGACTTGAACCCCCGACACGCGGATTATGATTCCGCTGCTCTAACCAACTGAGCTACTCCGGCAGGGCCGAAAAGCTCATTCGGGCCCCAACGCCTGTCAACCGCTCCTTGAGGGAGTCCGTCGATTCTCGCGTAAGAGTGGATTCAGACCCATGCTTCGGGGTACGAATTCTGCCCGTCCCTGTGACCGGAGACGAACCGATGGATCCCAGCGCACTCCTGATTCCGGCCATCGTGTTGGCTGGTGGTGCCCTCATAACCTCGATACGGGTGCTCTTCGAGTACGAGCGCGGTGTCGTGTTCCGGCTTGGAAAACTCACCCGTGCCAAGGGGCCCGGGCTGATCTTCCTGGTGCCATTCGGGATCGACCGGCTGCGGAAGATGGACCTTCGGATCGTCGCGCTCGACATCGCGCCGCAGGACACGATCACCAAGGACAACGTCTCGGTCAGGGTCAATGCGGTGGTGTACTTCCGCGTCGCGGACCCGACGAAGGCCGTGATCGAGATCGAGGACTACTACTTCGCCACCAGCCAGCTGGCTCAGACGACCCTTCGCTCCGTCATCGGACAATCCGAGCTCGACGAACTGCTCGCAGAGCGCGAGCGGATCAACGAGGTCGTCCGTGAGATCATTGACGCAGGGACCGATCCCTGGGGTATCGAGGTGACCGGTGTCGAGATCAAGGACATCGACCTTCCGCAGGAAATGAAACGGGCGATGGCGAAACAGGCCGAGGCCGAGCGTGAACGCCGCGCGAAGGTCATCAACGCCGAAGGTGAATATCAGGCGTCGACGAAGCTGATCCAGGCGGCCGAGGTGATCGAGCAGTTCCCGGTGGCGATGCAGCTTCGCTTCCTCCAGACCGTGACGGAGGTCGCGGTCGAGAACAATTCGACGACGCTCTTTCCGATCCCGATCGATCTTTTCGCCCCGTTCGTGAAGGAGCAGAATCCAGCGACGCCGGAAGGAAAGGCAAGGGTGCTCAAGATGGCGGCCGAGGCTGCCATGGCGAGTCTCGCCGAGGGTTCGGACGCGCCGGGCCAGATAGGAGACGGCGACACCCAACGACTCGTCGAAGCGGGTCGAGCGTTGCTCGATCAGGTGGAGGCGTCGGCCGAGCCCAAAGCTGTCGAAGGGGAAGACGACGACGGCTGACCCCCCGGGTCACCGGGCGGGCGGGGCCTCCCGCTCGCCCGGATCGTCGGCGTGGGCGAAGCGGTACAGGGCTTCTCCAGCCCGAACCATTCCGTAGTCCTCGCGCGCGATCCGTTCGATCGTAGCCGGATCGTGCTCGAGCATGTCGAGCTCTGCGCGCAGGGAGTCGATTTCCAGACGAGCCTGCTTCAGTCGGGCCTGTTCATCGACGACGTCCACCCGAGCTTCGCGCAGTTCGAACACCGAATACTCGCCACCGAAGACCGCGTAGTAGGCGGCCATCAGAAGGAGCACGGGCACGACAAGCCTCTTCAGTCCGGAGACCACCGACCGACCCTCATTCCGCCGACGAGACATCCGTCAGCCCCAGAGGCCCCGACCCGGGTACCGGGCCGCCGCACCAAGCTGCTCTTCGATGCGCAGAAGCTGATTGTACTTGGCCACACGGTCCGTGCGGCTGGCGCTTCCTGTCTTGATCTGGCCCGCTCCCGTCGCAACCGCGAGGTCCGCGATGAGCGTGTCCTCGGTCTCTCCGGAACGGTGAGAGACGACGCTGTTGTACCTCGCTTCCCGGGCGATACGCATCGTCTCGAGCGTCTCGGTCAGCGTGCCGATCTGGTTCACCTTGATGAGAATGGCGTTGGCCGCGCCGTCACGGATCCCCTGCTCCAGGCGATCCGCGTTGGTCACGAAGAGGTCGTCCCCCACGATCTGAACGTCCTGGACAACGGCCCCGGTCAGCGCCTTCCAGCCTTGCCAGTCATTCTCGTCGAGTGGGTCCTCGATGGAACGGATAGGGTATTTTGCAACCCATTCCTTCCAGAATTCAACCATTCCGGCAGCGTCGCGGCGCTCACCGCCAGACCAGTGGAAGACGTACTCACCGTCTTCGAAGAACTCGGTCGCCGCCGCATCCAGCGTCAGAACCACGTCGTCGCCGGCGCGATAGCCTGCCTGCTCGATCGCCCGGAGCACGACTTCCACGGCTTCTTCGTTGCTCGCGAGGTCGGGTGCAAAGCCACCCTCGTCCCCGACCGCGGTGTTCTTGCCCTGGTCGCTCAGCACCTTCTTCAGATGGTGAAAGATCTCGACACCCATCCGCAATCCGTCGGAAAAGGTGTCGGCACCGACCGGCATGACCATGAACTCCTGGATGTCGACGTTGTTGGGCGCGTGCGCCCCACCGTTCAGGATGTTCATCATCGGAACAGGAAGCGTGTCGGCTTCCCCGGACGGGGCCAGGTACCGCCACAACGGCATGTGGTTTTCCTCGGCCGCTGCACGGGCTACCGCCATCGAAACAGCGAGGATCGCGTTCGCGCCGAGATCACGTTTGTTCGGGGTGCCGTCCAAGTCGATCATGGTCCGATCGATATCGAGCTGCTCGCGCGCCTCGAAGCCCCGCACTGCCTCCGCGATTCGGCTGTTGATGTTATCGACGGCCTTGAGCACACCCTTGCCGAGGAACCGATCCCGGTCCCCATCCCGTAGCTCGACGGCCTCGTGCGCTCCGGTCGACGCCCCCGACGGTACCGCGGCCCGGCCCCGCACGCCGGTCTCGAGCGTAACTTCGGCCTCTACAGTGGGATTTCCGCGAGAATCGAGAATCTCACGCCCCCGCACGTCGACGATCGCCGACATCGATCCTCCTTAGATGGTTTCCTGGTCGGACCGGGCAGGTTCCGCCTGCAACGCGAGCACGGCAGCCCTCGCCCGACTGGTCAGTTCATTTCGGTCTTCCATGCCGAGCCCCTCGACGGAGATCGGTGTTCCGAACCGCACGGTGATAGTTCCGGGAGAGATCTTCAGAGACCCTTTGTTCATCACATTGCGAGATCCGATGATCGCCGCCGGCACAATGTCGACTCCGGACTGGATCGCCAGAACGAACGCACCCTTCTTGAACGCCTGAAGCTCACCGGTCTTCGAGCGCGTTCCTTCCGGGAACATGATGATGGTAGGGCTCTCCTTCTCCAACAGCTCTCTTGCGACGGCGAGAGACTCGACCGCGGCATTGCGGTCCTGACGGTCGATGAAGATGTGCCCGCAACCCCCGATTGCACGCCCGAAAATGGGGACTCTCGCCAACTCCTTCTTGGCCACGAAGAGCGATGTGCCCGGAATCGAGACCAGGGCCAGCACGTCGTACCACGACGTGTGATTGGCGACGAGAATCTGGGGGCGCTCCGAATCGATGACCTCGAGATTCTCGAACGCGATGTTCGCCGAAGAAATCCGGAGGAGCTGACGGGCCCACCCCCTTGGCCCATCCCGACAGATGCATCGGGTGTTCGAAGCCCCGACCAGCACAGCCCAGATCATGCGCCCGCCGAACCAGATCGTCGCGGGAATGACCCAGATGAAGACGGCAAGAAAGCGAATCACCCGCCCTCCTCACCCGGCCCCGCGGGTGCCTCCCAATGATCGAAGCCACCAGCGGTCACCTGAGTCACCGTTCCGTCTTCACCCCTAAGCCAGACGCCGTCCCCATCCGACACGGATCCGACCCGCGTCACCGAAACCCCATAGCGCCCCAGAAAGTAGCCCGGGTCAACGATCCCCGGGTCCGTGATGAAGCAGAGCTCGTAGTCCTCGCCCCCGGTCAGCGCCGACTCTAGCGCCGCCTCGGCTCCCAGAACGTCCCGCGCCGCCTCGGCGACAGGGATGTCGACGAGGTCGAGAACGATCTTCACTCCGGAGGCAGCGGCGATATGCCCGACATCCCCGACGAGCCCGTCCGATACGTCGATCATCGCGTCGACGATCTCATGCTCGACCAGGCAGCGCGCCTCACTCGTCCGGGCAATCGGCTTCACGAAGGCGGACCGGAGCGCCGGAGCCGGTTCTTCCCCAGCCTCCCACGCCCGGACCGCTGCAGCTGCGGCCCCGAGCGAGCCGGTCACCCAGACGTGATCACCCGCTTCGGCGCCATCGCGACGCACGGGCCAGCCCGTCCGCCCGAGTGCGACGACATCGATCATGAGCGGGCCCGGAGAGCGGGATATGTCCCCTCCGATGACCGCGGCCCCCACGGCCCTGGCCGCGTCCACGATGCCCGCCTGGACCGCTTCGACATCCACGGCCCCTCCCCGTGGCGCCGCAATCGAGACGAGCACCCCGACCGGCCCGGCACCCATCGCCGCCATATCGGACAGGGCAGCCGTCGCGGCGCGGTAGCCCACCTCGCGGTCGGTGATCCATGCACGGCGAAAGTGAACATCCTCAACCGTCAGGTCCGTGCTGACGATCCAACCGCCCTCGAGCACGGCGGCGTCATCACCCGGACCGATGCGAACCTCCGGCGGCAGATCGCCGTCGAGTTCGGTCAGGCGGCGGATGAGTTCGAACTCGGCGCCCGGCCCGTACGGGCCACGCGGCCCACTCATCGAGGGGCCTCCGCGTCGAAGATCACAAACGGAAAAGGAAGGTCGGTCGCAGCGACCGTTGTCTCCGTCAGGGCGTCCGGCAGGTGGTCCGACACATCCGACGGGGTCAGGCCTGCGCCTCGTGCCGCAAGCCCCGCCGCCCGGCCGGAGAGGTACAACCCGATGGCTCCCGACAGGTGGGGTGGAAGCCCCTGAGCCATCAGGGCCCCGCACGCACCGGCGAGTGTGTCGCCCATCCCCGCCACCGCAAGGTCGGACGAACTCTGCGTGTCGATCAACACCGGGCCCGACGGGGGTGCGACGACGGACGGCGCCCCCTTGAACAGCACGGCGACCGAACGCTCCGACGCGACCGCCCGAGCGACGTCGATGGGCGAATCCAGGTCGACCGTCTCCGGTGCCAGGCGCGCCATCTCACCAGGATGCGGGGTGATCAGGACCGGTCGGCGCGCGCCGATCTCAGCCAGGGAGATCTCTCCCACCGCAGCGAGGTTCAGCGCGTCCGCGTCGAGAAGGATCGGTTGCGCTCCCTCGCTGACGATCGTCGCCAGGAGCGAAATACTTTCCTGGCTCGTGCCCAGCCCCGGGCCGACCACGATCGCATCCGCATTCACGGACGCCTCGAAGATCGATGCGGCGTCGTCGGACGGGATAAAGATGGCCTCCGGGATTCCGGCCTGGATCGCGTCGCGGTTCGACGGCACCGAACACACCTGCACCAGACCAGCCCCCGCCTGAAAGCCGGCTCGAGCGGCGAGGATGGCGGCACCGGCCATCCCCATCCCACCCCCCGCGATCAGAAGACGTCCGACACGATTCTTGTGCGTGTCCGTCTCGCGGAGGGGAAGGTGCCTGCGCGCAAAGTCGGGGGTCACCACCATCGCCGCCGAGTCGGATGCCAAGAGCGGAGGGAAGCCGATCTCGACAGTGACGTGCCGCCCGACGCGCGCCCGCGCGGGATGAAGCAATACACCGGTCTTCGGTGCACCAAAAGAAATCGTCAGGGCGGCGTCTACCGTACTGCCCGGCCGGGCCCCAGAGGTCGCGTCCACGCCCGATGGAATGTCCAGCGCCACCGCGGGCGTGGACGAGGCGTTCATCGCGTGGATCGCAGCCGCCTGCCGCTCTCGAGGTGCCCCCCGGACACCCGTTCCAAGCACCCCGTCGACCACCACGTCAGCCCCGTCCAGAAGACGCGACAGATCGGCGTCGGAGAGGTCTTCGTCACGGACCACACTCACAGGCCATCCATGCAGCAGCGGATCCTCAGCATCACGTTCGGTCACGAGGATTGCGGTGCTCTCGAGCCCCCACGCCGCCATCGTTCGAAGGACCACCAGGGCATCACCCCCGTTGTTGCCACCTCCCACGAGGCCCACGACACGCGACGGTCGAAACACGCGCTGAATCACGAGCGCGGCCGACCGACCGGCGTTCTCCATGAGAACGGGCTGGGGTACCCCGACCTCCTGAATCGCACGCGCATCGAAGGCCGACGCCTCCAGGCCGGTCTGCGCGACGAGGTCACCGCGCGAGAACGGCCTCGGCGGTGAGCGGTCCGGGTTCATGGTGCAGACGGAGGCCGCAGCCGGGACGCGATGCAGCGGAACGCGCGGGGCTTACTTGTAGCTCTGCCCGATCTGTCGGCCGAGCGTGATCTCCCCGTTGTCGATGCGGATATTGAACCCGCACTCCGGATTCGAGCAGACCCATGCCTTGTAACGAATCGGTGCTCCGTCTCTTCCGTAGTCGGAAAGCGGGAGCAGGATGCCCCCTTCACATTTCTGACAACGCGGAAATCCGCCGTCATCCACCATGTCCATCCCCTCCCGAGGTCTTCTCGGCGGCCGAGGCCGCCGGCTTGCCTGGCTCAGCCGGGCGTGTCTTGGTTGTCGACCGACCATTCGAGCCGGCCCATGCAATCAGGGGTGGGCACTCCACGGATATTTGTCGTCGAAGGCCTCTTCGAAATCGAAGAGGTCGGTGAAATCCTCCGGATGGTCTTCATCCTCCTTTACGAGGATGCCCTGTTCGACCATCGCGAATACGACACGGCCCACGTCCTCCGTCTCGTGAATGCCCCAGTGCTCGAGCACGGTCCTGGCGAGGGGACCGTATCGCCCAAGCGCCAGCTCTCGAACGCCATCGGTGAGTTCGCGCCCCGAGATGTGACGCGGTTCGTCGAGAGACCGGATGACCGAGTGCAGTGCGTGCAGGACGAACTCGTAGGAGCGGGCGTGGAACCGTGGGTTCCGCTCCTGGAGCTGGTCGAGTACTTCGTCTGCAAACTGAACGTCTGTCATGGCGACGAATGTGGGAAAGCCCCTGCCCTCGCGCTAGGTGGCGCACCCAACCGTCCCGAGGGCGCGGTCACGCTCGAAAATCAGCTCTGGGTCAACTCGGGATAGAGAGGAAAACAACCGCACAGTTCGCTGACCTCAGCTCGCACCCGCCTTCGCACCGCATCGTCTGCGGGAGCGGCGAGGACCTCGGCGATCCAGTCCGCGATCAGGTGCATCTCACCCTCGTTCATCCCACGCGTGGTGAGCGCGGGCGTTCCGATCCGGAGGCCGGACGTGACGAAGGGGGAGCGGCTCTCACCAGGAACGGTGTTCTTGTTCACCGTAATCCCCGATGTCTCGAGCGCTTCCTCCGAGTCCTTTCCGGAGAGATCCACGTGGCTCCTCCTCAGATCCACGAGAACGAGATGATTGTCCGTGCCACCCGACACGAGCTCGAAACCGTGCTCCCGCAGGCGAGCTCCGAGTGCCCTGGCGTTGGCAATCACCTGACCCGAATACGTCGAGAACTCCGGCTGAAGCGCCTCGCCGAACGCGACCGCCTTCGCGGCGATCACGTGCATGAGTGGCCCCCCCTGCATGAAGGGGAACACCGCCTTATCGATCCCTTTCGCGTGCTCTTCTCGGCACAGAATCAGTCCGCCCCGGGGCCCCCGCAGCGTCTTGTGGGTCGTGGTCGTGACCACGTCCGCGTACGGAACCGGCGACGGATGGTGCCCGGTCGCCACAAGCCCCGCGATATGGGCCATGTCGACGAGGAGCACCGCACCGACCTCTCGGGCGATCTCACCGAATGCCGGGAAGTCGATCACGCGCGGATACGCGCTCGCGCCCGCGATGATCATCTTCGGCCGTGCGCCCCGGGCCTGATCGCGCACGGCCTCGTAGTCGATCATCCCATCTTCCTGCCGCACTCCGTACGCCACGGCCTCGAAGACCTTCCCGCTGAAGTTCACAGGTGACCCGTGGGTCAGGTGGCCACCGTGACTCAAATCCATGCCGAGGATCGAGTCACCGGGGTCGAGCAGCGTGAAATAGGCGGCCATGTTGGCCTGCGCACCCGAGTGGGGCTGCACGTTCGCGTGCTCCGCCCCGAAGAGCTCGACCGCACGATCCCGCGCGAGGTCCTCGGCGATGTCCACGAACTCGCACCCGCCGTAGTAGCGTCGGCCGGGCAGGCCCTCGGCGTACTTGTTCGTCATCACCGAACCCGTCGCCTCCATGACCGCCAGGGACGCGAAGTTCTCGGACGCGATCATCTCGAGTCCGTCTTCCTGACGACCCACCTCCGACACGAGAGCGTCGAAGATCGCCGGGTCCGCCTGCCTCAGGTGTTCGAGCACACTACCAGGTCCGCTGGAGGTGCCGTGCCTGAGCGATCCGCTCCTCGGCGACCCGATCCGCTGCCGCGTGCGTACCGATCCCGTCGGACCCCGCAAGCGCGTAGATCCGCAATAACGTCTGATAGATCTCACCAGCCTTCCTCTTCGACCGCACCGCATCCCAGTCGTGAATCTCCCCGTAGACGTTCGCCAGACCGCCCGCATTGATCACGTAGTCCGGTGCGTAAAGGATGCCCTTCTCGGCCACGGCCGGCCCGTGCACCGAACTCTTGGCGAGCACGTTGTTCGCGGCGCCCGCGATGATGTCGAAGGTGAACTGCTCGAGTGTGTCGTCATTGACCACGGCACCGAGCGCGCACGGCGCAAAGATGTCCGCATCGACCGCATAGATCGCGTCGGGTCCTACGGCCGTGGCCCCGAATTCCTCGACCACTCGGTTCACTGCGTCTTCGTCGATGTCGGTGACCGTGAGTTTGGCGCCCTCGGAGGCCAGATCCTGGCAGAGGTAGTAGCCGACATGGCCAAGTCCCTGTACCGCGATGTGGCGATCCTTTAACGAGTCGTTCCCGTATCGTTCCGCGGCAGACGCCTT
The DNA here is from genome assembly GCA_964492085.1 of uncultured Gemmatimonadaceae bacterium. GTDB lineage: Bacteria > Gemmatimonadota > Gemmatimonadetes > Longimicrobiales > Gaopeijiaceae > UBA2589. Next base: position 45,665 of record CAZBHZ010000013.1, read on the forward strand.
GATCCCCTGGTAGACGCCATATGCGGTGACCGGAGACGGGTCGCCGGAGCGTCCGTGAAGCCCCACCACGTGCTCCGTCTCCATCGCGACGTATTCCATGTCGTCGGGCGACGTCCCCACGTCTTCGGCAGTGATGTAGCGTCCACCCAGCGAATCGACCGCGCGGCCGTGCGCGCGGAAGATCATCTCCCGGTCGGCCTGCTTGTTGTCTCCCCAGATGACCGACTTGCCGCCCCCGAGGTTGAGACCCGTGATCGCGGCCTTGTACGTCATCCCCCGGGACAGGCGGAGGGCGTCCACTGTGGCCTCCCGGTCATCGTCATACGTCCAGAACCGCGTCCCCCCGAGCGCCGGGCCGAGGGTCGTGTCGTGAACGGCGATGATGCCCCGATACCCGAACTCGGGATCACTCCAGTACATGATCTGCTCGTGACCGCCGTCGGACATCAAGTTGAAGAGTTCCATGGTTCTCTTGCTCAAAGGTTCTCATCGCCGGCATCCCGCAGGATCTCGCCGGCAATGACACGTCTCATGATTTCGTTGGTTCCTTCGTAGATCTCGGTCCCCTTGGCATCGCGAAGGAGTCGCTCGACCGGGTAGTGCTTCATGTACCCGTAGCCCCCGAAGATCTGGATCGCCTCGTCCGAGGCGAAGCTCGCGGCCTCTGAGGCCGCCAGCTTGGCGATCGCCGCCTGCGCGGTCACGCCAGTCGAGCCCAGACGAGCCCCGTTCTCGAGACCACGGCTCCACGCAGCGGCGGCCTGGAAGGCGAGCGCGCGCCCTCCGGCTACCCGCTGGGCAGCATCCGCCAGCTTCGCCTGCAGAGCACCGAAGCGGGCGATGGGGGTCCCGAACTGCCGACGCTCGAGTGCGTATGCAGCTGCATGTTCGATCGCCGCGCGTCCGATTCCAGTCGCCTGGACGGCAATCCCGATCCGGCCGAGGTCGAGTGCCTCCAGGGCGTAGCGCAGTCCCTGGCCAGCGTCGCCCACGAGGGCGTCGGACGAGAGCCGGACCCCGTTGAGCTCGACCGACACGGTCTCGGACGCCCTCAACCCGAGGGTCTTTTCGCGATCACCGACGACGTACCCGTCGGCATCCGTCGGTACGAGGAAGGCACCGAGGCCATCGTCACCCGTTCGAGCAAAGACGACCACCAGTCCGGCGCGCGCTCCGTTGGTGACCCAGCGCTTGGTCCCGTGGAGGAGCCATCCGTCCCCCACGTGCTCCGCCGTGGTGGAGATGGAGGACGCATCGGAGCCGCTGTCCGGCTCGGAGAGGGCGAAGGCGCCCAGCACCTCGCCTGCCGCCATGCGCGGGAGCCACGCCGCCCTTTGTTCGTCGGTCCCGTGCCGGAGCAGCAGCTCCACGACCGGACCATTGTGGATGGCGACGGAGAGGGCAACTGCTGCATCGCCCCACGCGAGTTCCTCCAGCACGGTCAGGTACGTGGTCAGCTCGAAACCGAGGCCCCCGTGCTCTTCCGGGATCAGCATCCCGAGGAAGCCGCTTTCAGCAAGCTTCTCGAAGACGCTGTCACTGAGTGCGCGCTGGTCGTCCCACACCGCCGTATAGGGCCGGAGCTCAGCCTCTGCAAAGTCGCGCGCGAGCTGCTGGAGCTCGAGCTGCTCTTCATTCAACATATCGTCATCACCTGCTCGTCATCCGTTCGAGGCTCGGGTGTGGTGGACACCACCTCAGCCATATGGGTAGAAGCCGCGCCCGGATTTTCGTCCCAGCCATCCGGCGGCCACGTATTTCCTGAGGAGCGGACATGGCCGGTAGCGATCGTCCCCGAGTTCTCGATGAAGCACCTCGAGGATGTTCAGGCAGGTATCCAGACCGATCAGGTCGGCCAGGGCCAGGGGCCCCATCGGGTGGTTCATGCCCAACTTCATGACCGTGTCGATCGCCTCGGGTACGGCCACGCCCTCCATGAGCGCAAAGACCGCCTCGTTGATCATCGGCATGAGGACCCGATTCGAGACGAAGCCGGGGAAATCGTTGACCTCTACGGGCGTCTTCCCGAGCTGCTCGGACAGATCGATCGTGATCTGCGTCGTCTCGTCACTCGTGGCGAGGCCGCGAATGACCTCGATCAGCTTCATGACCGGCACCGGGTTCATGAAGTGCATCCCGATCACCTTATCAGGACGCTGGGTCCGCGCGGCGATCTCCGTGATCGAGATCGACGACGTGTTCGAAGCGAGAATCGTGTCCGGAGCGGTCACCCGATCGAGCGTCTCGAAGATCGAATACTTGAGGCTGGGCACCTCGGGCACCGCTTCGACGACGAGGTCCACACCCGCAGCCCCTGTCTCCAGGTCGTTGGCCGTCTCGATCCGGACGAGCGTCTCGTCTCGCTTTGCCTGATCGATCAGCTCCTTCTTCACCTGCCGGTCGAGGTTCTTCTCGATGGTGGCGACCGCCTGTTCCAGCACCTCGTCCGAGAGGTCGATCAGGCGTACGTGCTTGCCGGCCTGAGCGGCCACGTGGGCAATCCCGTTGCCCATCGTGCCTCCGCCCACGACCGCGATCATGTCGATACTCATTTTATATCAGTCCTTCCTTTCATTGCGTTCTGTTTCGGCCCATACCAGTGAACCCGCATCCAGGGCCGCGCTGCCGGGCTTCAACGCCCCGGCACGCCACAAGCCCAACGTCGCGACCAGCAACACGCATGTCGCGACCACGCTACCCTCGGGACCGAATGTCCCTCCTCCCAACCAGTCGGCACCCGCCGTCATCCCCTCGTAGAGCGGGGCGTCAACCACGTCGAGCCCGCTCACGGAGACATCGGCCGCGTACCCGAGCGCCCAGTTCCAGCCGAGGTGCATACCCGTTACCCACCAAAGGCTGAGCGTTCTCACGTAGACGACCCCGAAGAGAAGCCCCGCCGCCGTCACGTTCGCGACCTCGAGCGCGCCGCTACCCGGGTTCGCCAGGTGTAGCGCACCGAAGGCGACCGAGGTCGTCCCGATCCCGATCAGCGGTCCGTAGGCCTCGGTCAGCGCCTGGAGCGGGTAGCCCCGCAGCAGCGCTTCCTCGGCAGCCGCGGGAATCGCAAACCACGCCAGCGCACCCACGGCACCCGTCAGCCAGCCGACAACCGTGCCGGGCCGAGTCTCCCACGTCATTCCGCCAAGGAGCGCCATGGCCCCTACGACCGTCATTCCAATCAGCACACCGAGCGCGGTGCCGCGCACGGATTCCGTCACACTGTCTCGCGCGACGTAGAACCCGAGCGCACTCGGCCTCCGCCCGTCGAGCACGAGCAGGGTCGACCCCGCCACCAGCGCGCCGACGAGCAGCGCGAATGCGCCACCGACGACACCCGGGGGTGACACGACCCCCACCACCACGCCCACCAGGAGGGTGACACCGAAAAATCCGCTGAGGCGCCACCCGATCCGAACCCGACCCGTCGAGGTCAGGAACGGCGTCGAGACGCGCACCACGAGACCGTACGCGCCTTCGACGTGAAGTCCGTCAGTCGCCTTTGCGAGAGGCCGTACGCACGGCGATCAGTGCGAAGAACGCAAAGCCGATCTTCGTGAGATCGCCCACGAGGAACGGAAGCGCGCCCGCAGCGAGTGCCGCATCGAGATCCTGACCGGTGAACGCCATGAGCTGTAGCACACCGCCGACGTACATCGTGACTACGCCCCCGAACAGTCCGAGTAGCAGACGCCAGGCCTGCCCGGAACGACCCGCGACCGCACCCGTCACGAACGCAGCCGCAGGTGCTGCGAGCAGATAGCCCCCGGTCGGACCCAGAAGCCAACCCAGTCCACCACCCCCGTTCGAGAAGACCGGCGCCCCGAGCGCGCCAACGGTCACATAGGCAGCCATCGCAATCGCCCCGAGACGTGGCCCGAGAGCGGCCCCCGCGAGGATCACCATCAACGGCTGCAGCGTGACAGGCACAGGTGTCCACGGAAGCGGCACTGCGACCTGCGCCGAGAACGCGGCGGCAACCGCGAACGCGACCACGCCGAGCGCGTAGCGCCCGCGGCGCTCGTCAGCGATGCCGTCGAAGGTCCGGCCAGCGAGGGATTCGGTGAAGCTCGTCATGCGTTTGCTCCGTTGTTGGGCGTCATGCCTTTTCGACCGAGAGTGCGACGGCGTTGCCGCCACCGAGGCACAGCGTCGCCATGCCGGTGGCTGCATCGTTCTGGTCCATCGCGTTGAGGAGAGTGACCAGGATTCGGGTGCCGGAGGCGCCGATCGGATGTCCGAGGGCAACCGCACCTCCATTCACGTTGACACGCGCCTCGTCCATCTCGAGAGCCCGCATGTCTGCGATCGCCTGAACAGCGAAGGCCTCGTTCACCTCGAAGAGGCCGTAGTCCCCGATAGCCTTGCCGTCCTTCTTCATGAGGTTCTGGACCGCCGCAATCGGGGCGAAGAAGAGGTCCTGCGGTGCCGTAGCTCCCGTGGCGTAGCCGGAGATCACCGCGTCGACCTCGAGGCCATGGGCCTGTGCATACTCGAGCGAGGCCACGACGACCGATGCAGCACCGTCGTTCAGACCGGGCGCGTTCCCCGCGGTCACGACGTGATCCTCGATGTCGTCCGGAGCGTCGCGCACGAAGGCGGGACGCAGCTTACCAAGCACCTCCAGAGACGTGTCGGCGCGTGGGCTCTCATCCCGGTCGACCACGGACACGCCCTTCCTCGTCTTCACCTCGACCGGAACGATCTCGTTCTCGAACCGTCCGGCCTGAGCCGCCTCGACCGCCTTCTGATGCGACCGTAGCGAGAAGGTGTCCGCGTCATCGCGCGAGACACCGGCCTTCGACGCCGTGTACTCGGCGTGGCCGCCCATGTGGCAGTTACCGAACGAACACCACAGGCCGTCGTGGATCAGTCCATCCTCGACCGTCTGATTGCCGAACTTGACCCCTGAGCGCATCCCCCGGACGTAGAAGGGAACCGTCGACATGGACTCCATGCCGCCGGCTACGATCAGCCTCGAGTCTCCTGCACGGATCGCCTGCGCCGCGAGCATGACCGCCTTCAAGCCGGAGCCGCAGACCTTGTTGATCGTCACCGCGGGGACCGTCTCGGGAATTCCGCCGTGAATCGCGGCCTGGCGCGCGGGTGCCTGTCCACCGCCCGCCGTCACCACGTTCCCCATGATGACTTCTTCGACGTCCCCAACGTCGATACCGGAGCGGTCGACCGCGGCGCGCACCGCAATGGCTCCGAGTTCCGGAGCGGAGAAACCGCTCAACCCGCCGAGGAATCGACCGATCGGCGTCCTCGCACCTCCCTTGAGAAGGACCGGAATCCTGGAAGGGTCACTCATCTATCGAAACATCCTTTCAAATCCAGATCGGACAGCCTCATAAGATACCAAGAAGTGCATCCGTTCTGAATTGCCGACGCGCCTGTCCCGACAGGAGCCGGGCACCTCCCGCGGACTAGGTACGCTCGTCTTCGTCGACCAGAACCGGCCGCTCCTCGGACAGGTCGAGGCGTCCCCACGGCACGCGTGGGTCATGCTCGAATACGAGGAGCCAGTCATCGGCGCGCGCGCGCTCCCAAAGGCTTCGCTTGGACTCGAGAGTCAACAGGGGCTCGAGGTCGTATCCCATGATCCACGGAAGCGGGAGGTGCGCGGACGTCGGGCATACGTCGGCGAGGAAACACGCCGTATCGCCGTCACTGCTGACGAGCACCGATTGGTGGTGCGGCGTGTGACCCGGCGTGGGCACGACCCTGATCCCCTCAGTGACCTCCGCTTCACCCTCGACCAGGTCCCAGAGGCCTGCCTCCGTGACCGGTTCGATATTGTCGAGCAGATAGCTGGCCCGGATACGCTCATTCTGGCTGTGCGCAAACTCGAGTTCACCCTTCTGTACGACGTAGCGCGCATTCGGGAACGCGGGGCGAATGACTCCGTCCTCGCCGCGCACTGTATTGCCTCCGGCGTGATCGAAGTGCAGATGCGTGCTGAGGACGATGTCGACGTCCTCGGGCTCGAAGCCCGCGTCCCGGATCCCATCCTCCAGCCGCGTCGGGTCACCCGAGTTCAGCACCCCGTAGATGTCGGCGAACTTCTCGCCGTATTTGTTCCCGATTCCGGTGTCGATCAGAACGAGAGCGTTTGGAGCCTCCACCAGCAGGCATCGGAGAGCGAGCGGGATTCGGTTGCGAAGGTCGGCAGGGATGCGCCGCTCCCACAACGGTTTGGGGACGACGCCGAACATGGCGCCACCGTCGAGCTGCTGTACGCCGGCCTCGATCCCATGGATCCGGATCGAACCGATCTGCTTGCTCCGACTGAGCGGAAGGCCCTCGTGCATCAACGTCTCCTCTCGGGTTCAGGGCCGGGCAGCTCCAGCGAATACTGCTCCGGATCGAAGCGCTTCCGCTGGCGTCGGCGCTTTAGGTACCACTGCAGGGTCGCGAGATCTTCGACCCCGCGCCCTCTGGCCTCATCGAGCAGACGGAGAAGCACGCGCGCCGTGGCGAGTGCATCCCCGTGTGCCCGGTGTCTCGCATGAATGTCGATGCCGAAGTGCCGCGTGACCACGTCCAGGTTTCGCCGACGGAGTTCCGGCACGAGGCGACGGGTCATCCGAACCGTGCAGAGCCGAGGGACGTCGGGGATGTCCCCGGTCGAGCGCTGGAGCTCCGCTGTGACGAACTCCCAGTCGAATGTGGCGTTGTGGGCGACGAAAACACGACCGCGAAGCCGGTCCGACACCTCGTCGGCGATATGTTCGAAGTACGGCGCACCACGCACCATGTCGGTGGTGATGCCGGTCAGGGCAGTGATCATGGGCGGGATGCCCCGCCCCGGGTTCACCAGCGACTCGTACTCCGAGACGATCTCCCCGCCGAGCACCTCGACGATCGAGATGTCGGTGATCCTGTGACCGCGCCACGACGCCCCTCCGGTGGTCTCCACGTCGACCACCGCGAACCGGACCGACTCGAGAGACGCACCCAGAGGCACGACGTCTGGGTCGAGACACCACATCCCGTCCTTGTCCACCTGAAAGCGCGGGTCTGTACCGAGGAGCTGAAAGACCGCAGCCGACGACGCCCCCGCGTGGCCGGCAAGACCAAGCACATCGCGCGCGAGGTCCAGCGTGTGGACAGGCCCGCCCTCGAGCAGGTCTGCGGCCGAGCGGACGAGGGAGGCCGGATCGCCTCGGGTCACGCGCCCTGCTCCCCCTGCGTGATCTGGAACGACAGGGCCTCGAGCTCCATGACCAGGTTCACGTCCTCGACGGGTACCCTGGGCGGCACGTTCAGGCGGATCGGAGCGAAGTTGAGGATCCCCTTCACACCGGCGTCTACGGCGCGCATCGCCACCTCCTGAGCCCCCTCGGCCGGAAGCGCCAGGATCACCAGTTCGACGTCCAGTTCAGCGATCGCGTCTTCGAAGTCGTCCGGCGATCGAATGACCTGGTCGCCCCACACCTGCCCCACCTTCTCGGGGTCGGAGTCGAAAATCGCGACGCAGTCGAAGCCGCGAGAGCGGAACGCCGGATATTCGAAAAGAGCGAGGCCAATCCGGCCGGCCCCCACCAGGGCCACACGCCAGGCGCGGTCGATTCCCAGAATGCCACGAAGACGGTCGCGCAGCTCATCGACCTGATATCCGAGGCCGCGTTTGCCGAAGGAGCCGAAGTGCGAGAGGTCCTTTCGGACCTGAGCCGCCGTGGTCTGGCCACGCGCCGCGAGTTCCTCGCTGGACACGGTACCGCCGGTCTCGGGGAAACCTTCGAGGGACCGGAGATAGTGCGACAGTCGACGCACCGTGCTCTCAGGGATCTTTCTGCTCACGAATACGCCACAACGCCAGTTTCTAAGCGGCTTTTGAGGTGTTTGTGAAACGGTTCACAAACCTAAGCGAGCGATTCTTCAGCGGCAACGCGAACGTCACCCCAACGCCTCGGCCAGGGCGACAAAGCGCTCCGGTGCCAGCGTCTCAGGTCGTGATTCTCCGGAGATACCGAGCGAGTCCAAGGCCTCCTCTAACTTCCGGACTTCGTACCGCAGCTCCGGGTGATCGCGGAGGATCTTGCGGATCTGCTTGCGCCTCCATTGAAAGCAGGCCTTCACCAGCCGGCGAACACGGGATTCCTCTTCCTTCGTGAGGGGCTCGGGGCGGATCGGCGTGAGCCGTACGATTGCGGACTCGACCCGCGGGACGGGCCGGAACGCCCCACGCCCCACCTTGAAGAGCCGCTCCGCCCGGGCGACGGTTCGCACGCCGACGGAGAGCGCCCCGTAGGCCTTGGTCCCGACCTCGGCGGTGATCCGATCCGCAACCTCCGCCTGCACCATCAGCACGATGTCGAGCGGGCGGGGGCGCTCCAGCAGCCTGAAGATGATCGGCGTCGTGATGTTGTACGGGATGTTGCCAATCACACGCGCCGTCTCCGGTCGCTCCAGAAGCCTCGTCAGGTCGACATCGAGAACGTCCGCGTGCACGAGGTCCACGTCGGATCGTCCTCCGTAGCGATCGGCCAGTCCCTTCGCGAGGCCATCGTCGAGCTCGACGAGCGCCAGACGCCGAACGGCTCCGGCCAGATGACGTGTGAGGGCGCCCCGGCCCGGGCCGATCTCCAGTACCTCGTCGTCAGCTGACGCACCGAGCGCATCCACGATCTTCCGCTGGATGTTCGCATCGACCAGGAAGTTCTGACCGAGAGACTTCTTGGCCCGCACGGCTTCACCGCCGCGCACGTCAGCCCCGAACGACCAGAGCGGTACGGTCGTCTGCGAGTGCCGACATCGATACGTCCGCGGAGAGCTCGAACAGCTCCGCGATGAGCTCCGACGGATCACGGAACCGGTGTCGGACCGCGCAATCCAGGACCTGCATTTCCCCGTTCTTGAGACCCTTTGTCGCAAGCGTGTCCGAGAGTCCGTCCGTGAAGAGCAACAGGACGTCCTCGCCGCTCGACCACGCGACGCTCTCTTCTCCGTACGAATCCGGACCTGCGAATCCCACCGGTGGATCGGTCGCGGTGAGGCGTTCGGTTTCACCGTCCGACCGAAGCACGAACGCGTGCGGATGCCCCGCATTCGCGTACGTGAGCACGCCCGCGGCCGGGTCGATGACGCCGTAAAACACCGACAGGAACATTTCGGTGGTCGCGAGCTCGTCCGCGAGCGCGTCGTCGAGCTTGCGCAGGACGAGGGCCGGTGACTCGGCCTCGCGCGCGTAGATCCCCGCGGCACTCATCGTCAGCATCATGATGAGGGCGGAGGGGAAGCCGTGGAGGGAAACGTCCCCCAGCATGACGCCGATCCGCCCTCCTGGAAGCTCGAAAAGCTGGTAGAAGTCTCCGCCGACCTGCTCCGTCGGCTGAACCCGCCCCGCAGCCTGCGCGAACTCGAACGTCTCCACACTCGGAAGGAGCTTCATCTGGAGGTCGTGCGCGAGCTCCATCTCACGAGACATCCGCTCTTTCGAGAGTGATTCCTGAACGAGTCGGTGGTTCTCGATCGCAGCTCCGATCTGAGACGCAATCGCCGCCAGGAGCTTCTGGTTCGCGGGGCTGAACTCCCCTCCATCAAGTCGACCGATCAGGTTGATCACACCGACCGTGCGAGATCCACCCTTCCCGGGAGTGTATCGAATCGGAACGGAGAGGAACGAGTCAGCCGTCGCGCCCGCTTCTCTCTCTGCGGAGGTTGGCTCCCGTGATGCGATGATGGAGCGCCCCTCCCGAAACACCATGGACGTGATCGTGTCGGGATCGTCCGCGCGGAGGGGACCCACCCGCCCGTCGTCGCCCACCTCTGCGGCCAGGTGGAGCGCGTCATCGTGCGACTCATGTACCCAGAGGGAGCCACGCCTCGCACCCATGACGTCTCGTACCTCGGCGAGGATCGTCGAGGCACCCGAATCCATGTCGAGTGTCGAGCCGAGCGTTTCGCTGATCGAGTAGAGCAGATTGATCTCTTCGAAGCGCTCGCTCAGCTCATAGGTGAAGAACTCGATCTCCCGAGTCGCCTCGAATCCTTGAGCCAGAGCGGGCGTCAGCGCAGCGGATACGGACTCGACGGGAGCGGTCCTGGCGCTCAATACCTGCAACTGGAGTTCCGGACCGAGGTGCGGGACGACAGTCGTCACGACGGAAGTGGTCGCGCCCCCGACGTCTCCCGCCGATTGATACAGAACCTCGTCTGCAGCGCCGGGCTCCGCGGGAGGAACGATCAGACGAAGCACCGCCCCAAACGCCTTCTCGAAGTGCTCGAGCGTCTGGAGAACCGGCTCCGGCAACGCCCCCAGGACGAGCCGGCCGGAGTCACTCAAGCCTGCGCGCTACCTTCGAAGCCGCCGCCCGACTCGAGCCGCAGGACCAGCGTTACCTCGTTACCCCGCTCGTTGTAGCACACTTCGTCGAGGAGCTCGCGCATCAGGAAGAGACCTCGACCGCAGGACCGCGAAACATTCTCGGGCAGCGTCGGGTCGGGAATCGAAGACGGGTCGAAGCCAGTGCCCTGATCGCGAACGGTGGCCTGAAGGCAGCCCTGACTCATGACCACCTCGACGACGACGTTCTTCGACGGGTCGTGCCCGTTGCCGTACATCATGGCGTTGGAAAGCGCCTCGGTGAGCCCGACCCTGAAGTTCAGGTTCAACTTTCGAGCGTGCATCTGGCCGGCCACACACCGGCTCATCACGTAATCGACCGCACCGGCGATAGAGTGGACGTCGGTCGGAATCTCGAGGACGAGGTCCTCGTCCATGTGATCACTCATGGCGGCAGCCGATCAAAAGCCTTCGAGCGCCTGATCTTTGTCGTCGGCGATGCGGAAGAGCGTATCGAGCTTCGTGAGTTCAAAGAGCGTGCGCAGGTCCTCGTTGAGGCTGGACAGGCGAAGCTCACCACCCTGCTCACGGATCTTCTTCGACAGACTGACCAGAACGCCCAGCCCGGATGAGTCGATGTATCCGGTGTTCGCGAAGTCGATCACGAACTTCAGGTCGCCGCCCTCCAGCTTGTCGAGCACTCCCTGCTTGAGCTCCTGACGGTTTCCGACGATCAGCTGCCCCTCCACCTCGATGAGCGTGACGTCGTTGACCTTCGAGACCTGAAAGCTCATGGATTGAACGCTCCTGGCGTTGTCCTGGGTTCGAGCCGCGAGCCGGCGTCCGCCGCGCTACGGTCGAATCGACAGGGAAATGATAAAAAAGGACCGTTTCAGCGGGCAACTAGCGCGTTCAAACCCGCTCCGCGCGTTCCCCGTCCGAAGCGTGTGTCGCCATGAGTGCGGTAATGCAGGCCACGTCGACGATATCGCCCGCGACAGCGCCTCGAGAAAGATCGTTGAACGGGCGCGACAGCCCCTGCAGGATCGGACCCAGCGCCACCGCGCCCCCAAGGTGCTGGACGAGCTTGTATGCGATGTTCGCGGCGTCGAGGTCCGGGAAGACGAGGACGTTGGCCTGCCCGGCGACTGCCGAGTCCGGCGCCTTGCGACGGGCCACGCTCGCCGAAAGGGCAGCGTCACCCTGCAACTCACCGTCTGCGGCGATCTCCGGCGCACGGACACGGAAGAGGTCGACTGCCTCACGGACGGATGTAACGGTCGGCCCCTCGGCCGACCCGGCGGTCGAATAGGAGAGGAACCCCACTTTCGCCTCGTCTCCGACCACCTGTCCCCGCGCGACCGCTGCGGCATGGGCGATTTCAGCGAGTTGATCCGGACTGGGGTTCGGCACCACCCCTGCATCCGTAAAGGTGAGCACGGAGGGCCCCGCTGCGTGTCCCTCGTCGAAGACCATGTAGAAGGAGGAGCTCAAGGTCTCGAAGCCGTCACCCAACCCGACGGTGACCAGTGCTGCCCGAACCACGTCGGCGGTGGTCCGTACACAACCCGCCACGGCACCGTCCGCGAGCCCCGTCGCGACCATCGTTCCGGCCTGCATCAGCGGGTCACGTGCCATGCGGTCCAGCGCTTCGGGTGCGTCCTCGCGATGTGCCCGGCGGCTCGAGACGTACGCTCGTGTCTCGGCAATCAACACCGGGGCCGACGGATCCAGCAGCTCGAGACCGGCGGCGGCATCCGTGAGATTGCGGGCTTCAAGACCAGCGCGGACCTCGGCCTCGGCACCGATCAGAACCGGACGAGCCAGCCCCTGGTGTACGATCGTGGCCACCGCATCCAGAACGCGCTCCTCCGTGGCCTCGGGGAAGACGATTCGACGCGCCGCGGCCGCCGAACGCGCGCGAAGTGTCGTGAGAAAGTCGTCCGCCCGCGGCGAGCGTTCGATCACGCGCGCAGCTTCGCGATCAGGCGGTCGAGCACCGGAGGCGAAACGAAGGCCGAGACGTCACCGCCCAAAGCCGCGACCTGACGGACGAGCGACGAAGAGATGAACGAGTTGTTCACCTCGGGCACGAGAAAGAGCGTCTCGAGATCCGGATTGAGCTCCTGATTCATCTGGGCCATCTGAAGCTCGTACTCGAAGTCGGAGACCGCTCGAAGCCCGCGAATCACGAGGTGCGCCCCCTGTTCGCGAGCAAAATCGACGAGCAGGCCAGTGAAGGACAGCACCTCGATCCGGGATTCGTGCGCAAAAACGGACCGGATGAGCTCCACTCGCTCCTCGACCTCGAAGAGTCCCTGTTTCGCGTGCGTGCTGGTATGCGCCACACCGACGATGACCCGATCGGCGACGCGAAGTGCTCGCCGGGCGATGTCCTCATGCCCCCGGGTGATGGGGTCGAACGAGCCCGGATAGAGAGCGACGACGGGCGTAGCGCGGGTCATGAACGTGATTCCGGTCAGGTGGTCAGGGTCGTAAGAGCGGTGTCACCGTAACGCCGAGTCTTCGCGCCCTCGGGCAGCGGAAGCGACTCGCGAACAGGATGCTCCAACCAGAGTTCCTTGGCAAACGGTTCGTCCACGAATCGCTCGACGAGCGCCACGGCGTCACCCCGACCGTACGGCGGGTCCGCCAGCGCGATATCGAACGGTTCATCGAGCCGTTTCAGGAATCGGAAGACGTCGTCGGAGACGATCGTCGCCTCGTCCTCCGCCCTCAGCAGCGTCACGTTCTGTCGGATCACGTTCAACGCGCCACGCGAACGTTCGACGAGGACGACCGAGTGAGCCCCCCGCGAAAGCGCCTCGAGACCAAGCGCCCCCGAGCCCGCGAACAGGTCGACCACATGCGCCCCCACGACGGATCCACCGAGCGCGGACATCCACGCTTCTCGCACCCGATCGGTGGTTGGTCGGACGTCCCGACCCTTGAGAGGGCGCAGACCATGCCCCTTCCAACGTCCCGCGATGATCCTCATGACGCCGGCCTCAGATCCGCGAGCTTCGCCTGAACGCGGGCCTCCCCGCGCCACTCGTTTCGCTCCAGACGGAAGAGCACATCCCACGTGCCGGCCCCGAGAGTCTCGGGATCGAAGCGGTCGGCGAACCCGAAACCGATCGCATCGACCGCCGCGTCCGGCGCGCGCAGTTCGGCCTTGAGGTGATTGGCACCGACCACCCGTGCTCCCGAAATCTCGACCGCGCGGGCACGAAAGAGCGGGCCGGGATTCCCGATCCCGTGCGGCCCCAGATAGGCAAGCCAGTGAACCAGCTGGAGGTCGACCTCGCCCAGTTCCACGTCGATGTCCGGACGAAGGACCGGTCGTAACAGCGGATCGTCCAGCCGTACCCGGGCTGCCTCGTTGAAGGCGGCTCGAAACGCCTCGAGCGCTCCGGGCCGAAGATCCATGCCCGCCGCCTGTCGGTGCCCGCCGAATCGTGTGAGGTGCTCGCCACATTCCGCGATCGCCTCGTACAGATGGAATCCGGGGACCGAACGCGCGCTTGCGCGTCCCCCCTCCCCATCGAGCGCGACCATGACGACGGGGCGATGAATCCGTTCGACGACGCGAGAGGCCACGATACCGATCACACCCGGATGCCAGCCCTCGCCTGCAACGACGACTCCGAAGTCGCGGTCGGGATCGAAATGCTGCTCCAGGTCGTCGAGTGCCTCCTCAAGCGTCCGCTGGTCCTCGTCGCGGCGTTCCCGGTTCGTCCGATCGAGGAGAGAAGCCAGACGACCGGATTCCTCGGGATCGTCGCTGAGGAGCAGAGCCAGTCCGTCCGCCGAGTCACCCATCCGGCCGACCGCGTTGATGCGCGGCCCGATCTGATACCCGATACGGCCTGCGGTCACCCGGTCCGGTGCGACGTCGGACACCCTCAGGAGCGCCCGGAGGCCCGGCAGTGTGGTATGGGGCACGCGACGGAGGCCGTACGCGACCAGAACCCGATTCTCACCCTCGAGCGGAACGAGGTCCGCGATCGTCGCGAGCGCGACGAGATCCAGCATGCTGTGAAGCACCTCGAGGTCCACGCCGAGTTCTCGTCCCACGAGTTCGCCCAGCCGGAACGCCACCCCTGCCCCACACAACCCCTTGAACGGGTAGGCACAGTCAGATCGCTGCGGGTTGACCACGGCCAGCGCCTTGGGCAGGTCACCGCCCACCGTGTGGTGGTCGGTGACAATGACGTCGATCCCGCCGTCCATCGCCGCCGCCACCGTATCGTGCGCCATCGTACCGCAATCGACGGTGATGACGAGCGACGCCCCCGCATTCCGCGCGGCGTCCAGACCGTTCGCCGAGAAGTCGTACCCGTCCCGGACCCGGTGAGGCACGAACGGCGTCACGGTTCCGCCGAGGAACCGCAGCCAGCGCGTGAGTAACGCCGTGGCGCAGATCCCGTCGACGTCGTAGTCCCCGTGAATGACGATCCGCTCACCGTCGCGGATCGCCCGAGCGACGCGCACGGCGGCGGTGACGCCGTCGGCCAGACGCACGGCGTCGGCCAGCTGATCGAGTCGGGGACGAAGAAAGCGCTTTGCCTGCTCCGGTTCATCCTGTCCGCGAACGGAGAGGATCTCACACACGGCCTCAGGTAACCGGAGCGCGTCCACGAGTGCACGCACACGCGCGGCGTCGGGGGCGGCAGGAGCTTCCCACCGCGGATTCGGCGGCCGCAGTCGGGTCTCCCGACGACCCCGGCCCGCCGAACTCACTCCTCCTCTTCGCCTCCGTCGGCGTCGGTCGTCACCTCGTCCTCCACGGTGTCCTCAGACGCTGCGTCCTCGGCCGCGACGGCCCCCGCCTCTTCCTCGGCGGAAGCTTCCGCAGCCGCCGACTCGTCGACCGGCTCCGGTGCGGCGAGGATCACGCCACACGCCTCGCATCGGATGAGTTCCTCTCCGTGACGGATCTCGTTCTGGTGCTGGAGCGGAACCATGCCGAAGCAGTTTCCACAGGCACCATCCTCGGTGAGTTCGGAAATCGCCCGTCGACGCCCACCGCCACGGATGGCCTCATAGATCCGCAACTCACCCGGGTCCATCGCACTCGTGAAGCTCTCGCGTTCCTTCTCGAGAGACGCCAGTTCCGTCCGGATCTGCTCCCGCTCCGCGAGAAGGGCTTCCTTCTTGGGCTCGACGAGGTCCGCAGCCTCCTTGAACGCCTCCTCGAGCTCCGTGACACGCTCCTCACCCTTCCGAACCTGGTCGATCAGGGTCAGAGCCTCGGTCTCGTCGTTCTCGAGCGCGCGCTTCACCATTTCCAGCTCGGTCGTGACCGCAGATTCCTCGCGGAGGTTTCGAACCGACCCGAGACGCTCCTCGAGCTTGCGGATCCGGTCGCGGCGCTCATCCGACGACGTCTCGAGACGTCGCGCCTCGAGCTTCATCTCCTTCACACGCGTACGACTCGTCCCCAGCTCACCCTCCAGGATGAGAGCAGGCTCTTCGACCTCTTCGAAAAGGGGATCGAAGCCGACGATCCGATCGCGGGCATCGTGGATGCTCACGTCGAGCTTCTGAAGTTCCTTCAGTGCGGTCCGCCGCTGCTGCGTCATCTCGTCGTTTCGTTCGGGTTTCTATCGACCGGGCTCCGGCGCGTCGCCGACACCCAGTAGTTCTCGTCCAGCTCTCGAATCTCGGCCGCGAGGCGCGCCTTCTGCGCCACCAGCTCGAGCTTCTCCTTCTCGCTCCGGGACCTCTCGATTCGAGCCTGCAGATCCTGCGCACGCCTGTGGAGCGCCGCAACGCGGATCCGGGTAACCGCCTTCGAGAAGATCTCGGTGCCGTGCGCAAGCTCCGCCGGATCCACGAGGATCTCGTGGAATCTCTGGGATGCAACGGGATCCATCGACGGCGGTGGAGCGCGCGTCTCCGGATCATCGAGAAGCGTCACAAAGATGGCCCGGTGGTACGGATCGTCAAAGTCCTCGGCAGAGATCACCTCCGCGGCGCGCTCAACCCACTCGACCCCCCGCACCATGACCTTGAGGAGATGGCGTTCCGCTCCGCCCAGCAACCTTCGCGGCTTCGGAGGGGCTGCGGGCGCGCGAGGCTCGCCTCCGGATGAGGCGCGCACGCGGGGCGCCTTCTTCATGTCCTGCCGGAGCGTCTCCGGAAGCACCCCCGTCTTCTCCGCGACCTGGCCCACGTAGATGTCCTGCAGCGTCTGATCTTTCACCGCCCGTAGTGTCGGAAGTAGTCGATCGACCGCCAGTCGCCTCCGATCGATGGACGAGAAGTAGTTCTTCTCTTCGAGGATCTGGAGTTTTCGCTCCATGACGTCGATCGAGTCCTTGAGCAACGCCCTCATCGCGTCGGCACCGTGCGCGCGGACGTACGTATCCGGATCTTCACCGGCGGGGAAGGTCACCACGGACGGGTGGATCTCCGATTCGAGCAGTACGTCTCCATTCTTGAACGTGGCTTTCAGGCCCGCCGTATCCGAGTCGTACAGCAACTGGGCGCGCTCTGTGTAGCGGGACAGGAGCTTGGCCTGCTCGGGAGTCAGCGCCGTGCCCAGCGGGGCTACCACGTGTTCGAACCCGGCCGCCGCCAGTGAGACCGCGTCCATGTACCCCTCCACAATCAGCGCCTCGCCTTCTCGCCGGATCGGGTTCTTCGCCCGGGACAGACCATACAGGTTGCGCCCCTTCTCGTAGATCGGGCTCTCGGGTGAGTTGATGTACTTGGGCCCGTCACCCGACGTCGTCTCGAGGATACGTCCGCCGAAGGCCAGCACCTTTCCGCTCACGTTCTTGATCGGGAACATCACCCGCCCGCGGAAGCCGTCGTACGGCTCCTTGCTCCGCTCCGACTGCTTCAGCAGCCCAAGTGTGAGCATGAGCTCTTCGTCGAAGCCATGCTTGACCGCTGCTTCCCGGAACGCCCTCCACTCGTCCGGCGCATACCCGAGTTCGAAGCGCTCCGCGACGTCGGCATCGATCCCGCGAGCCGCCAGGTAGTCACGTGCCTCGCGACCCACCGTTTCATCGAGCAGCTGCTCACGAAACCAGCTCTGCGCGAATCCGGTGATCTCGTAATACGGCCGATTGGGATCCTCCTCCGGCTTGCGACCTCGAACCTCTTCGACCTCCACGCCCGCGCGGCCCGCCACGTATTTGACCGCCTCGACGAAGTCCATCCCCTGCCGTTCCATCACGAAGTCGAAGACGCTGCCCGCCTTGCCGCACCCGAAGCACTTGTAAAAGCGCTTGTGCGGAACGACGTAGAAGCTCGGCGTCTTCTCGTCGTGGAAGGGACAGTTCGCCTTGAACTCCCGGCCGGCCTTCTTGAGCGGCACGACCTCGCCAATGATCTCCACGATGTCGGCCCGGTCCCGGACTTCGTCGATGATGTGATCAGGGATCATCCGCGCCCTCCGAACGTCGCGACCGTGACGCCGGCGCCGCCTTCGCCCGGTTCACCCATTCTGTACTCACGGACCCTCCGATCCGTCTTCAAAATCTCACCGACCCGTTTCCTCAGGGCTCCGGTACCCATTCCGTGAATGATCCGGAGCTGCGCCAGCTCGTCGAGGACCGCCTGGTCGAGCGCCCGCTGGAGTTCCAGGTCCATCTCGTCGACCCGAAGCCCCCTCAGGTCGACTTCCAGGCGGGCCTGTTCCGTCGGCGGCCCCTTCCAACCACCCGCGCGTTCCCTCGGCGCCGGGCGGGACGGCGCGTCGATCGGCTCCACATCGTCACCCGACAGCTCGAATCGCATCGCGCCGACTTCGACGACCACACGATCACCGCGCTGCTCTACGACACGTCCCTTCGCCCCGGTCGAGCGGATCCGAACGTGCGTTCCCTCCTCCGCCTCCACCGCGGCGACGGCCCCCGCCGTTCCGCTGTGACCGGCGGGTCGGCCTTTCCGCTTTGTGCTCGCCGCCCGCTGCCGCTGACGCTCAGCCGATCGCTCCACGCGCTGACGGGCCGCGCGGGCCGCCTCTTCGAGGTCACGTCCCTCTTCGGCAGCCGCCCGCAAGTCCGCGATCACCGACTCGACCTCCGCCCTGGCGTCCATCAGCAGCTGGCGGGCGTCCGTCCGGGCCCGGTCTTCCGCCGTGCGCTCGGCCTCGACGAGGGTCTGCTCGCGCGATTCCACGTCCGTACGGAGGCGATCGGTCCTCCTGCGCTCCAGGTCGAGTTCATGCAGGAGGCGTTCGACCTCCTGCTCCTGCTCCTCGAGTCGCTCGAGGACATCCTCCATTCGCGCGGCTCCGCTGTCGCGGTATGACTCGGCGCGGTCGAGGATACCTCCGGGAAAACCGAGTCGGCGAGCGATGGCGAGTCCGTAGCTGCGCCCGGGTCGACCCTTGGTGAGCCGGTAGGTGGGTTCCATCCTCTCGGCATCGAAGTGCATCGACGCGTTCACGATGCCGCTGCCCTCACCGTCGAGCTGCTTCAGCTCTCCGAGGTGAGACGACACGATCGTCGTCGCCCCTCGCTCCACGAGTTCTTCGAGTACCGCTCGGGAGAGGGCTGCCCCTTCCGCAGGGTCGGTGCCGGTCCCCATCTCGTCGATGAGCACCAGGGAGCGCTCGTCGGCGGTCGAGACGAGCCCCCGAAGATTCTCGAGGTGAGCCGAGAAGGTCGACAGGTTACGGGCGATGGATTGCTCGTCCCCAATGTCCGCGAAGAACGAGGCGAAGACCGGCAGGCGGGTCCCGGGGCCCACCGGCGGCACCACACCCGATTGTGACAGGGCCGCGATCAGCCCGGTGGCCTTGAGGAAGACACTCTTCCCGCCCGTGTTCGGTCCGGAGACGACCATGCACCGTTCGCTCGCGTCGAGTGTCAGGTCGTAGGGGATGACGGGTCCTTCGCCTGCCTCGACCAGAAGCGGGTGCCGGGCATCGCGCAACGCGAGGAGGGCCGGCGCTGGCTCCCCGACCGTCGGCGGTGCCGCGTTCCAGAGAGCCGCGGTCCGGGCCCGCGCGTGCAGCGTGTCGAAGTCCACCAGTGCATCGAAGGCGCCCGCGAGCTCGTGGCGCCGCGGGGCGAGCCGATCGGTGAGTTCACCCAGGACCCGGCGCACCTCCCGATTCTCTTCCCGTTCCAGTTCCCGAAGCTGGTTGGTCGCCTCGATCGCCACCGGGGGCTCCATGTACAGCGTGGCACCGGTCTGAGACTCGTCGTGCACGATGCCTCCGACCTCGCTCTTCCCTTCCCGGCGTACGGGGATGACGAACCGCCCATCGCGAATCGTCACCGACGCGTCCGGCACCACGAAACGATCGGAAAGATTCGAGAGAAACGACTCCAATCGCTTCACGATGCGATTCTGCGCACCCTTCAGTCGGTCGCGCACGCGACGGAGGTCGGGCGATGCGGTCGACATGACCGAGCCGTCCTCGTCGACCGATCGCTCGATGACCTGAACCAGATCTCGATCTGCGATCAGCCGTTCCCGGATCGTCTGGAGAGGCGAGAGATCCTCATCGACGGTGTCCAGCTGGCGTGCGACCGCATCGGACGTGGCGAGGAGCTGCCCGATCCGAAATACGGCCAGCGGCTCCAGGACGGCTCCCTCCACGCCAAGCTGCGGCAGTACGTCTTGGAGATCCGGGATCGGCCCCGGGGCCCACTGCGGCGCGGCGTCGACCAACCGCATGGAGGCCGCCACTCGATCCAGCTCGAGGGCCACCGCCTCCACATCGTGACGCGGCCGCAATGCGAGAAGCTTCCGACGACCGGCGGCACTCGACGCGCGTGCGGCGACCCGCTCGAGGACGCGCTCGAACTCGAGTACCCCGAGCGCGTGGTCGGTCATTGGTCGGACATCAGGAGCCGAGTTCCTCCCGAACGATCCGGTTGGCTTCCTTGCCGTCGAAGCGCCCGCGGATGCGCGGCATGACCTGGCCCATAAGCGGCCCCATCTGATCCACCCCCGAGTCGATGATCTCACGGATGATCGACCGCACCTCGTCCTCACTCATCCCCTCGGGCAGATAGTCGGAGAGCACCTCTGCCTGCTCGTCTTCCTGATCCGCCAGTTCGTCACGACCAGCCGCCCGCATCTGCTCCGACGCATCCCGACGCTGCTTGATCGCTTTGCTCACGACCTGGACCACACCCTCGTCGTCCAGTTCACTGCGCGCGTCGATCTCCTTGTTCTTGATATCCGCGAGCAGGGTGGACAACACGAGCGTACGCAATTTGTCCCGGCTCTTGCGGGCGCTGTTCAGGTCGGCCTGGATACGGTCTTTGAGTGCGCTGGACACGATACGGCGGGGGTCGAGGCTTCGGTTCTCGTTCGGGGGACGCAGAAGCTACCGACGCGCGTCGGCCGCATCAACGCGGGCCGGTTACGAAAGGCTGCGCTCTTCGAGCGATCAACCCGGCGGCCAGGTGAGCGTGCGCCCTCCGAGAACGTGAGCATGCACGTGCATCACCTCCTGTCCTCCGTCCGCGCCGGTGTTCAGTACCGTCCGAAAGCCGGAGTCCGCGAGGCCTTCTTTCGCCGCGACGTCTCTCGCCGCCAGCATGAGCTCACCGAGGAGCGGTCCATCGTCATCGCCAGCAGCTCCGAGGGACGCCACGTGGTCCCGAGGGATGACGAGCACGTGCACCGGGGCCTTCGGGGCGATATCGCGAAAGGCGATCGTCCGCTCGGTCTCGTGGACCACATCGGCCGGAATCTCACCGGCCACGATGCGACAGAAGAGACAGTTCGGGTCGTGCACGAGCATCCTCCAGAGCGCGGGTTCGAGGGACGGTACGGGACGGATCCCACGGTGTCCACGACCTCGGGCGAGTTGGCCGGTTCGCACATGGTGGCGCCCACCGCGCCTCCCGACCTTGGCCGTCCTCGCCACCCGATTATGCAAAGGAGGAGTTGATGCATCCCATCATTCAACGAGCCGAGATCCTGCTGCAGAATCACGCGCATCCGGCGCTCCAACTCCGAGAGTTACTGGGGATCCTCCAGCGCGACATGGATCAGACGCTCACCGGTCCGAGGCTGAAAAGCCTGATCGGTGAACACCCGGACCGGTTCCGAGTCCTCGAGTCGTGGCAGGGCGGATGGCGCCAGGTCGCGTCCGGGGCAGAGCCGGCGACATGGATCATCGCGGTCGGGGCGCTGCCTCCGCCGCCGGGCGGCGCGGGTCCGGGCCATCTCCTTCGCGAAAGCGTGCGGTGGCTGGGCTGCGGACTGGATACGCGCTCTCGAACGGACGCCACACGCTGGTACGCGATTGCGCTGACCGAGCGGGCCACACGGCAGGCCCTCATGCGCCGGGCAGCGTAAGGGCTGCGAGGGACGCTACGGGGAACGGCGGAAGAGCCCCGACCGCCAGTCGCCATCCTCGTCGAGCGCCTCGAAGGAGAAGCCATGGGACTCGGCTCGCTGCCTCGAGTCGGCCCACTCTCGACCGAGTATGCCGGAAAGGATCAGCCATCCATCCGGTTCGAGGGCCTTGTGAAACCCCTCATGGAGGGGCGCCAGGAGACCGGCCTCAATATTGGCGATGATGCCGTCGACCGGTCCCATCGCTGCAAGGCTCTGCATCGTCGCCCACGCCTCCACGACGGTGACGATACGCTCGACCTTATTGGCCTCGACGTTCTCGACCATCGCCTCGCACGCATACGCGTCCCCTTCGATCGCCGTGACCGCGTCCGCACCGAGATGAGCCGCAGCGATCGAGAGGATACCGGACCCGGCACCCACATCGAGGAGCCGGTCCCCGGAGCGCACGAGGCCGTCCAGCAGGCGAAGACAGCCTCTCGTGGTTCCATGTTCGGCCGTTCCGAACGCCATGCCGGGGTCGAGCCGGATCACGACGTCCCCCGTCCGGACCTCGTCGGGGGGCGCCCATGAAGGATGGACCACGATCCGGTCGGTGACGCGCCGGGGTCCGAGCCCGCGCTTCCACGTCTCCTCCCACGCCTCATGATCCTGCCACTCGTGTTCGACTCGCAGCGGCGACAGACCCGTGTCGCTCTCGATGATCGACGCGGCCCGGGTCAGGAACTCGTCCAGGTCCTCGGGCTCATCGAAATAGGAGACGTACCACCCGCCTCGTTCCTCGACACCGCGAGCTCCGAAAGCGAGCAAGCTGTCAGCCAGCAGGTCGGACCGGTCACCTGCCGACGGACAACGCACACGGAGTTCGAGCCAGCGGCGTCGCTCGCCGCTCATCCGCCCGTGAACGCCTCTTTCACGCGGGACCAGAATCCCTTGTGCGTGCGACGGCGTACCGACTCCGGCGCGGGCGACTCGATGGCCGCGAGACTTCGTAGCAGCTCTTCCTGCTCCGACGTGAGCTCGTGCGGAGTCCACACCCGGATCTTGATGACCTGATCCCCGCGGACGGATCCGTTCAGTTCCGGCAGGCCGAGCTCCTTGAGACTCAACCGCTCACCACTCTGAATCCCGGCCGGGATCGTCACCCGGGCGGTTCCGTCGATCGTCGGGACCTCGACCTCCGTGCCGAGGGCAGCCTGAGTGAACGTGATCGGGAGTTCGTGTACGAGATCAGACCCATGACGGACGAATCGCGGATCGTCCTGGACCTCCAGCAGCACGACCAGGTCTCCTCGGATGCCGCCTCGCGCGCCGATACTTCCGCGTCCGCGCAACGTCAGAAAGTTCTCCGACGTCACGCCAGCCGGTACCTCGACTTCGATCGATGTCTCATTACGGACACGCCCTTCCGCAGAGCACTTGGGGCACGGCTCCGAGATCACGCGCCCCTCGCCCGCACATGTCCGACACGGCTGCACGCTGACGAACTGGCCGAAGACCGAGCGCTGAACGTGGCGCTCTTCGCCCGTCCCACCACATGTCGTGCACGGCTGGGGCTGAGTGCCGGCCTTCGCCCCACTCCCCTCACACGCCTCGCACTCGTCGAGCAGCGCGACCTTGACCGTTTTGGTGACCCCGGTCGCGACCTCCGCGAGCGTCAGCGGGAGCCGAATCCGTACCGCCTGGCCCTTCCGGCTCGACGCCCTCTGCCCACGCGCCCCACGCATCCCGAACATCTCCTCGAAGCCCGCAAAGCCACCGAAGTCGCGCATGAAGACGTCGATCGCGTCGCTGAAGTCGAAGCCGACGGGCCCACCACCGGCGCCACCTCCGCGAACTCCCTGCTTCCCGTACCGGTCGTACATGGCACGCTTCTCGGAATCCCGGAGGACCTCATAGGCCTCCGTGACCTCCTTGAACCGCTCCTCGGCCTCCTTGGACCCCTGATTGCGGTCGGGATGATATTCGAGGGCCAGCTTGCGGTAGGCTTTCTTGATCTCCTCGGAACCCGCCTCTCGCGAGACACCCAGGAGCTGGTAGTAGTCGGACATCGATCTTCGGTTGAACGCGCGTCAGCGGCCCCCGCGGGAGCCCGAGCGCGTCATGGTGCCAGGATTCGCGTGACGAGCGTCGACGTGTAGTCGACGATGGTCACCACTTTCTCGTAGGGCATGCGGGTCGGACCGATCACGCCGATCACCCCCTTCAGGTCGCCGACGTGGTACTCCGCCGTCACAAGCGTAAAGTCGGAGAGGACGCTCGAATCATTTTCCTCGCCGATCGTGATCCGGAGGCGACCGCCGTGTCGTCGATTACCCACCGTCTGGGCGAGAAGATCCCGCTGCTCCGTCAGACTGATGAGCCCCTTGAGCTGTTCGCCGCTTTCGAACTCCGGCTGGCCAGCGAGCACACTCGTCGGCCCCAGATGGAGGCTGGTATCGTCGAGAACCCGAATGTCGAACAATTCGGCACCGGACTGAACGAATACGTTCATCAGCTCCGAGCCGCGTTCACCGGCAACCGAATCACGGAGGCGCTCCGGAAGAGAACGCCGGATCTCGGAGAAGGTCAGGCCGGCGAGCCGCTCGTTGAGCGCTCCGGTCACCGTCAGGAGTGTATCGCTGTCGATCTCGACGGGAAGGTCGGCGTACACCGTCCGCACCAGTCCCCCACGAATCGTCGCGACCAGGAGGACCTTGTTGTTCGAGACCTTGATCAGTTCCAGCCGTTCCAGCACGGCATCGTCCACACGCGGTGCGACGGCCACACCGAGCTCATTCGAGATCAGGCTCAGCGCGCGCGTCGCCTGTCGGACGAGCATCTCCACCGCAGATGCTCCGGAACGCTCGATTTCCTCTTCGAGGCGCGCGCGTTCGCGGGCCGACGGCTGGTGCGGCTCCATGAGCCGGTCCACGAAGAAGCGGTAGGCCAGGTCGGTCGGAACGCGACCTGCCGACGTATGCGGGTGGAAGAGATATCCCTTTTCCTCCAGGTCGCTCATCGTGTTGCGGACGGTGGCCGCAGAGACGCCCAGATCGTAGGCACGCGACACGGTACGACTTCCCGCCGGTTCGGCGGTGTCGACGTAGGTGCGGACCACGGCTTCGAGGACCTGACGTTCCCGGTCCGTGAGATCCGTACCAACCATGTCTCGGGGATCGAGCGGAGCCATTACCGAATCTCGAAACGCCTGCGGCAAGGGGTCAACCCGACCCCGCACCGTCGTAGTCGACCGCCAGTCGGTCGAGAAGCAGCCAACCGTCATTCGTGAGAGCAATCCGGCCTCCCGTCACATGGGCCAGACCACGCGCCCTCCACGACGTCACCAGCTCCGCCCGCGGGGTGTCCGGAGTGGGGAGATCGAGCCCCCGATCGGTCCGCAGGCCGAGCCAGACGGCCTCGAGAGCCTGGGCGTCTTCGTCGAGCACCTCACGCTCGGCCTCGATCCCCGAGCCCGCCACGGCGGCTGCCCGGTACGCATCCCATTCCCGGAGATTCCATCGACGGATCGGGGGCGAGAAGCTGTGCGCACCATTCCCGAGGCCCAGGTACGGCCGGCCCTGCCAGTACATCGCGTTGTGCCGTGACTCGAACCCCGGCCGGGCAAAGTTCGAGACCTCGTAGTGGCGGTACCCGGCGGAGGTCAGCACCTCCGCCGCCATCAGGAATTCATCCCTGTAACGGTCTTCGTCCACGGGTGCTTCTCGCCCCTCCCGTACAGCCCGTCCCAGCGCCGTCCCGGACTCGACCGTGAGTCCGTAGAGGCTGACGTGAGGCACATCGAGTTCGACGACACGAGCGAGATCGTCCTCCCACGAGCGACCGATGTGGACGGGAAGCCCGAAGATGAGATCAAGGCTGAGGTTTTCGAGACCCGCGGCGCGAGCCACATCGACGGCCCTGGCCGGCCCGTCCGCCCCGTGCAGGCGACCCATCCAGCGCAGTGCCGACGCATCGAAACTCTGCGCGCCCAGACTGAGGCGATTGACACCGGCCGCGCACCATGCTTCGGCGACTTCGCTCGTGAGGCTCTCGGGGTTCGCCTCCGCGGTCCACTCCAGCCCGGGGCTGTCGAGGCGATGGTGTCCGAGGATCCGACGAAGCTCGGCCATGGCAGGCGCGCCCAGCAAGGATGGCGTACCACCACCGACGTAGAGGGTCTCCAGGCGATCAGGGAGCGTGAAGAGTCCCTCCCGCTCGACGTGCGCGAGCTCCCCCTGCAGGGCCTCGATCCACCCCGGTAAGTCCCCGGTCTTCCGGACCGCGACTGCGAAGTCGCAATACAGACACCTGCGAGCGCAGAACGGTGCGTGCACATAGATCGACGCTGCCGGCACCGGGGACGCCGGCAGGGCCCCGGTCATGCCGCCCTCCGGTACCGGAGCCCAGGCAGTCGAACGACCTCGCCGCGTAACTCGAGCGTCGTCAGCGCCGCGAGAACGTCCGGCAGAGGGCGCCCGACCCGATCTGCCAGCTCGCCCGGAGCCAGAGGCTCGTGAGACAGACATTGCAGGAGCGATGCCTCGGGGTCGACGGCTCCCAAAGCCGCCCGGCCACCGTGGTCACGTTCTTCCTCTCGGAGTCCAACCACGTCCGACACGAAGCCCTCGATCGATACGAGCGGGCGCGCACCGTCCGCCAGCAGTGCGTTCGAGCCCGCACACGCCGGACCGTCGATGGGACCCGGGACGGCCCAGACGTCGCGCCCCAGGTCCAGAGCATGATCCACGGTGATCAGAGATCCAGAGCGTGCACCCGCTTCGACCACCACCACCGCGGTGCAGCCTAACGCCGCCAACAGGCGGTTGCGACGCGGGAAGTGGTAGGGAGCGGCGCCCGTCCCGGGCACGAACTCGCTGACCACGAGGCCGCGCTCGACCAGCTCCTGAAACAGCCTCGCGTGCGTTCTCGGGTACGGCACGTCTGCCCCGGTGCCCAGCACGGCGATCGTGTCTCCTTCGACGTCCAGCGCGCCACGGTGAGCCTCCCCGTCCGTACCCAGGGCGAGGCCACTCACGACGACAGCACCCGGGCGGGCCAGAGCCCGGCCCAGGTCTCGCGCGATCTCCCTCCCCCTCGTGGTCACGCGACGCGAACCCACGACCGTCACGGCGGGCGTTCGCGCCAGCAGATCGATCCGCCCCCGCAGGAAGAGGACCGGCGGCGGATCCGCGAGGTGCAGGAGGTCACCGGGATACCCGGGCGCGCTCCACGTGAGTACGGTGATGCCCAGTTCATCGGCGCGATCCAGCGCACGGTCGATCCGGTCCGAGAGCGCTCGATCACTGCGGGCAAGGGCCGCCTTCCGGCCGGCGATCTTCGCGAACGACGCGTACGGGGCCTCGAGCGCCGAAGCGGCCCCGCCGAACGCACGCACGAGCCTCGACACGCGGGCGGGGCCGACCCCGGGTAGCGAATCGAGAAGGAGAAGGTCCCGGGCCCGGTCTTCGACCTGGTGCTTCCGACCGGTCAGGGCGCCCACCATTCGTCATCCGTATCCATGCCGCGCTCTTCGGCGACGACCTGCTGGCTAGCACGCCAGAGGCGCTCCAGCAGATCATCCAGGTGCATTCGAGCGACGGAGGAGAGCGGGACGACATCAATCGCGTCGCCGACGTCGAGCTGCGGCAGCCCGGCATCCGGAGGCAGCATGTCGACCTTCGTGAGGGCCACCAGATAGGGCGTCGCCGCCAGATCGACCGAGTACGCCTCGAGCTCAGCACGCAATCGATCGAACTCGGCCTGAGGGTCGAGAGAGTCTACCGGGACCATGAGCAGCAGGACGCGAGTGCGCTCGATGTGCCTCAAGAACTGGTGCCCGAGCCCCTTCCCCTCATGAGCCCCCTCGATGATGCCCGGGATGTCGGCGATCACGAACGTCCGGAAGTCCGAGAGCTGCACGACACCAAGGTTCGGCGACAGGGTGGTGAACGGGTAGTCGGCAACCTTCGGCTGAGCGGCGGTCACGGTCGACAGGAGGGTCGACTTGCCCGCGTTCGGCTCCCCGACCAGTCCGACGTCCGCGATCAGCTTCAGCTCGAGCCGGATGGTCTTCTCTTCTCCCTCTTCACCCGGCTCCCACCGGGTCGGGGCCTGGTTCGTCGCGGTGGCGAACCGGGCGTTACCTCGCCCACCTCTGCCTCCCTGGGCGATCACGACCGTCTCCCCCTCCTCGAGGAGTTCACCGATCAGCGTATCGGACTCCGCGTCGTACGCGACCGTGCCCGGCGGGACACGAAGGATCAGGTCCTCGCCGGACTTCCCGGTCCGCTTGCTTCCCTCGCCGTGCATGCCCCGCTTCGCCTTGTAATGCCGGCGGTAGCTGTAATCGAGCAGCGTCGTCAGCTGTCCGTCCGCCTGCAGAACCACGTCGCCGCCCCGTCCGCCGTCGCCGCCTGCCGGACCACCGCGAGGCACACCCGACTCACGCCGGAACGCCTCCGCACCCGACCCACCGGTCCCGGCGATCACCTCGATGACGGCGCGATCGACGAACATCAGACCCGCGCTCCGGCGAGGGTGAGCTCAAACGCCGGACGCAGCTGACCCACGGTCTCGTCACGGGTATTCAGGACATCCGGGCGACCGTGGGCTCGGAGGGCACTGGCCTCATCGTCCGTGAGGACGCCCAGGGCGTTCAGCGTATGAATCAGGGCCACCTCGACGGCTCGGCGCCCACCGTCTTCGACCTTGATCGCCACGCCTAGCCCGCGCCCTCGCACTCCCGCACCGTACACGCCCTCCGCTCCCAGCTTCACGAAGACGCGGTCCCCCGCCGTCTCCATCACCTCCGTGCATGTCCGGCCCGTCCCACCGACCATAAACGGGGCCGTCGTCATCGCGTCGACGACGCGTCCGGCCGGTTCTCCACCATCCGCGGCCTGCGTAAATGCACCGAACGATCGGGCCATGTCTCCGAGTGGAACCGCGAAACACACCACTCCGCATCCGTCGACACCGATGGGGATCTGCTCGGCCGGAACGCCCGAAAAGCGGACCACCTCGTCCAGCATGCGGCGCTGAACGGGATGCTCGGCTCGATGATAATCCGCCGGGTCCCACCCCATCGCGATGGCCAGTGCGACCATCCCGGCGTGCTTGCCCGAACAGTTGTTGTGAATCCTTCCGGGCGACACACCGGCTTCCGCAAGGACGCTGGCCGCCTCCGGCGAGAATGGGGCGTGCGCCCCGCAGCACAACATCGATTCATCGGCGCCGGCCTTCGCGAGGATCGACCGCGCCCCCGCGACGTGTTCCGGCTCTCCCTCGTGGGACGCACAGCACAGAGCCAACTCGTCGACGGTGAGGCCAAACCGATCGGCGACACCCTCCTCGACGAGCGGCAACGCCTGCATCGGCTTGGCGGCCGACCGATAGTAGGTCTGCTGATCGATGTCGCCGACGGACGCGACGACGTCACCATCGGCGGTCACGACCGCCACATGCACCCGATGGCGCGACTCGACGAGCTCTCCCCGGATGACTTCGACCATGCTCATGGCTCGAAATCAATCACCGGGGGAGGGGCGTGGGAATACCCGGACGGGCACCCTGTGCCGGGCTGAGCCTTCCGACCTCGACACCGGCCGGGTCGACCGGAGCCTACGGCGGCGGTCCAGCCCGCCTGGAGAGCTACTGGCGGTCAGGAGTCGCGTCGGACTCCGCACCGTTGGCGACGGCGATCAGGTCGGTCGGTGAATCCGCGTCTCTGAGTAGTTCCATCGCCCGGGCCAGCTGCCGGTCATACCCCTCCAGCTGCCGGAACGCACCTTCCTCCCCCCACGCCTGCAGCGCGATCTCCCGCTCCAAGTGGTACCGGACAAAGCGGTCTGCAGCCGCAAAGTCATCGGGACCGATCGCGTCTTCTCCATCCCCCAGCGCGTCGTAGAACTCTCCGACGTCTCCAGCGGTCAGGGAGAAGCCGACCTGGAGGCCGGGGTGCTCCGCGACGTACTCGACCGCGTAGTTGAACAGTGCGACGGAAAAGCCGCTGCCCCGGCGGAACAGACGGAGTACGCCATTCGACTCATCGGCCGCCAGAGTCGCCGGGTAGACGAAGAGGTCGGGGGTGATCCCACCGCCGCCGTACAGCGTTCGGCCGCCTCCAGATTGGAACTCCGGGCGGCCTTCGATCACGACCGGCTCGACCAGCTGCCCCGCAATCGAATACGCGCGCTCCACATCCTCGTTGAGTGGTGCGAATCGTGAGTCCGGATCGAGGTGAATCGAGCGGCCGACCGGCGTATACCACTTCGCCGTCGTCAGCCGGAGTACGTCTCCCCCGGTGAGCCGGTACAGGCTCTGTACCGATCCCTTTCCGAACGTCGTCTCGCCGACGAGAACCGCTCGGTCGTGATCCTGCAGCGCACCGGCGATGATCTCCGACGCGGACGCGCTCGCCTGATCGACCAGGACGACCATGGGCATGTCCGGGTACTGATCGGGGTGTTGCGCGGCATACGTCTCATTCTGACTCGTATCCCGGCCTCGAGTCTCCACGATCCCCTGCCCTTCGGAAAGGAAGAGGTCGCTGACGGCGATACCCTGATCCAGCAGCCCGCCAGGATTCCCGCGCACGTCGAGCACCAGCGCGCGCATGCCCTCACCGCGCAGCGAATCGATCGCAGCACGGATTTCCGTCGCGGAGGTCTCCCGGAACGAGAGGAGTGGCACGTAGCCCACCTGATCGTCGAGCATGACCGAGAAGGGCACCGCCTTAAGGACGATGACCTCCCGGGCAATCGTGAACTCGATCGGATCTTCGATGCCGGGACGCAGCATGCGGACGGTCACTTCGCTGCCCGGCCGTCCACGCAGCAGTTCGACGGCCTGTTCCGTGACCATCGTGTCGGCCGCGACACCGTCGATTTCGTAGAACTGATCGCCCGCCCGGATGCCCATTCGGCCGCCGGGGCCGCCGGGGATAGGGCTCACCACCGTGACATACCCGCCACGGTCCACGACCTCGAGACCTACGCCACCGTACTCGCCCTCGGTGCGGATCCGCAGGTCTTCATAGTCGGACGCCGGCATGAAGGACGAGTGCGGATCACCCAGGTCGCGGATGAGACCGTCAATGGCCGAGTCGTAGAGACGATCCCGCTCCACTTCGTCTACGAAGCTGCTCGAAACGCGGTCGACGACCTCCTGCAGCACGCGTACGCGGACGTAGACGTTGTCCGCCCGGTCCGCTCCCTGCTGAAGGAGCCATCCCCCGGCGACAGCCGAGAAGACTGCGACCAGGAACGGTGCCACGGTGCTGCGATTCATCAGCCTTCGCTCTCTGCGTTCACCTCTCACGTCGCCCGGTTCGGATCGACGTCGTAGTGGAGCTACCCCGCGCGCCCTGCTTCGGTCGCTCCCGGCTCGGAGAAGGTTGCAGGAAAACGCGCGGCGAGCCGCTCCCGAATCCTGCTGTGCACCTCGTCCGGAGAGCCACGGGCCGACACGACCTCGACACTCGCCTCCGATGCCGCGAGATCAAGATACGCCTCGCGAACGGAGTCCCGGAAGGATCGCCCGGCCGCCTCGATACGATCCGGGGTCGATCCGTCGTGTCTCTGGCGCTCCTCGCCTTCGTCCGCAGGCAGGTCAAGCACGATGTACAGATCCGGCACCAGGCCTCCGGTCGCCATGTCGATCGCACGCCGGACATCTTCGAGATCCAGGCCCCGCCCATAGCCCTGGTACGCCATCGTGGAGAGCGAGAAACGGTCGGCCAGGACGAGCTTGCCCTCGGCGAGCGCCGGGCGCACGACGTCACGCACGAACGCTGCCCGTGCCCCGAGGATGAGCATGAGCTCGGTCTCGGGCGGCATGTCCATCTCGGGCCCAGCCAGGACGATCTTGCGAATCGCCTCACCCACGGGCGTGCCCCCGGGCTCCCGCGTCGATACATGCGGGAGCCCGAGGGCAGTGAACCACGCGGAGAGGAGCGCCGCATGCGTCGTCTTTCCCACGCCATCACCGCCCTCGAGGACGATGAAGAGCGGGGTCGAACCCTGCTCCGTCACCTCAGTCGTAATACTCGACACCGAGGTGCGTGACCATCTCCTCACCCATCATCCAGCGAAGCGTGTTCTTGAGCTTCCAGTGCTGGATGAAGATATCGTGCTCGGGATACAGCCCCGGCGCCGTCTGAGGCGCCTTGAAGTAGAACGACAGCCACTCCTGAATGCCGCTCATGCCCGCACGACCGGCGAGGTCGAGGAAGAGCGCCAGATCGAGGACGATCGGGGCCGCGAGGATGGAGTCACGGCACAGAAAGTCGACCTTGATCTGCATGTGGTACCCCATCCATCCGAAGATGTCGATGTTGTCCCACCCTTCCTTGTTGTCGCCACGTGGCGGGTAGTAGTTGATCCGCACCTTGTGGTACATGTCGTCGTAAAGGTCCGGATACTTCTCCGGCTGAAGGATGTACTCGAGCGCACCGAGCTTCGACTCCTCCTTCGTCTTGAACGACTCCGGATCGTCGAGAACCTCACCGTCCCGGTTGCCCAGGATGTTGGTGCTGAACCAGCCGGACAGTCCGAGCATCCGGGTCTTGAAGCCCGGCGCCAGGATCGTCTTCATCAAAGTCTGACCGGTCTTGAAGTCCTTCCCGCCGATCGGAACGCCCTTCTGCTTGGCGAGCTCCTCGAGAGCCGGAATGTCGGCCGAGAGATTCGGAGCACCGTTGGCGTAGGGCACGCCCTCCATGATCGCCGCATACGCATAGAGCATGCTGGGCGCGATCGCCGGATCGTCGGCCTCCATCGCAGCCTCGAACGCCTCGATGGTCTCGTGCGCCGACCCCGGACGAAGGAATACCTCGGTGGAGGCACACCACACCATGACCGCACGATCACAGCCGTTTTCGGCCATGAAGTTGCGGATGTCGGCGCGGATCTCCTCGGCCTGCTCCTTCTTCGTGCCCGTCTTCTTGTTCGGACCGTCGAGCTTCTTGACGTAGTCCGGGCTGAAGGCGGCCTTCATCGGCTTGATCGAGGAAAGGAAGTCCTTGATCGGATCCAGGTGGTTCTCCTTGTGGAGTACCCCCGCGTTGACGGCGCTGTCGTAGCCGTTGTCCGGAATCGGATCCCACGTGCCGAACACGAGGTCTTCCATCCCGGCCAGCGGGACGAAGTCCTTGATCAAAGGGGTGTTGTCGTCGGTCCGCTTTCCGAGCCGGATCGTGTTCATCTGCGTCAGCGAGCCGATCGGCTTCGCCAGGCCCTGACGGGCGGCCTCGACACCGGCGACGAACGTCGTCGCGACTGCGCCGAATCCGGGGAGGAGCACGCCGAGCTTACCGTCGGCCGGCTTGATCTCTTCGGGCTTCTTCACGTTGTCCTCAATGGGTTCGTTGTTGTCCGCCGACAATCCGTCGACGAGCGCCTTAGGAAGCGATGATGATGCGGCTCTGAGCACCCTCTTCGATGCCCTTCGCCACCGTCTCATTCACCTTGTACATCACCTTCTCGAAGTTCGTCTGCGCTGCAATGACGCGCTGGAACGCAGGCATCGCCTGCAGCTCCTCGGCGACCTGAGCGTACGACGACTTCAGCTCTTCGCTCGGCTCCTGACCAGACTGCAGAGTGGCCTGGAGCTCCGCTTCGACCGACTGGATCCGGTTTCTAAGCTCGACCAGATCCCGGTCTTCCTCCGCTGCGTCCGACGCACGCTTGAGGGCCTGGTACTCGTCGGTGCGCGCAAGCGCATTACCGAGATCCTTCGCCATATCGTAAATACCCGTCATCCCGCATCTCCTGTCGAAGGCGCCGGCTTCACCGACGCCCGATCGTAGTCCATCGCCCCGTGCGCCAGCACGAAGCGTTCAATTCCGTCGTGGTCGCGCCCGATCCGAACGTCGGTGTACCCGGCCTCGGCTTCGAGCAGAGACGCCACCGTCCGGGCCTGTCCCGAACCCACCTCGAGCGCGAGCAATCCACCGCACCGGAGGTGTCGCGCGGCACCCTCGGCGAGCCGCCGAATCACGTCCAGTCCGTCCGTCCCCGCGAAGAGCGCATCTCGCGGTTCCCAGTCACGAACCTCGGGGTCCAGCGTCTGTTCGTCCACCTCCGCGATGTACGGAGGGTTCGACACGATCACGTCGAACTGGGCGTCGTGGGGCACAGCTTCGAAAAGTGAACCGGCGCGGAACGCCACCACGTCGGTCAGCTCGGCCGCATCCCGGTTCTCCACTGCGATGGCGAGCGCGGTATCCGATACATCCGTGGCTGTGACCATGGCCGACGCCTCGGCCGCCAGCGAGAGCGCAATCGCACCGGTCCCGGTGCCGATATCGAGGATCGTCGGAGCAGCGGTCGGCCCAGACCGGATCCACTCCAACACCCGCTCGACCAATTGCTCGGTCTCGGGCCTCGGGATCAGCACGCCGGGAGCAACCTTCAACTCCAGGTTTCGAAAGGGCTGGTGCCCGATGATGTACTGAAGTGGCTCACGCGCCGCTCTTCTCTTGAGAAGTGGGCGAAACGCGTCGAGCTCTGCGGGCGTCAACGGCCGCTCGAACTCCAGGTAGAGCTGGAGCCGCCCGACCCCCACGACGTGGGCGAGCAGGTGCTCCGCATCGAGGCGACCCGAAGGCACGCCCTTCTCCGATAGATAGTCTGCGCTCCACAGGATCAGACGAAGCACGGTCCACGGATCGGAGTCCGCCCACTGGTCCGCGGTGGCACCGGACGCGACGGTTCCACCCACAGAACGGTCCGGGCCGGTCACGCTTCCTGCGCCTCCATTCGCTCCTCCTGTTCCGCCAGTCGGAGCGCGGCGGTCAACTCGTCCAGATCCCCGTCAAGAATCTCACCGAGGCGGTACAGGGTAAGTCCGATTCGGTGATCCGTGACGCGGTTCTGCGGAAAGTTGTACGTGCGGATCTTGGCGGAGCGGTCCCCCGTTCCGATCTGGGTTTTCCGCTCCCGGGCCCGCTCCGCTTCCGACTCGGCGATCTTGAGGTCGAGGAGCCGGCTGCGAAGTACCTTGAGCGCCTTGGCCTTGTTCTTGTGCTGGGACTTCTCGTCCTGGCACGAGACCACCAGACCGGTGGGGATGTGCGTGATGCGAATCGCAGAGTCCGTGGTGTTCACCGACTGCCCTCCCGGTCCCGAGGAACGGAAGGTGTCGATCCGCAGCTCGTTCGGATCGATATCGACGTCGACCTCTTCGGCCTCGGGCAGAACGGCGACCGTCGCAGCCGACGTATGGATGCGACCCTGGCTTTCGGTGGCAGGGACGCGCTGTACGCGGTGCACGCCTGACTCCCAGCGCAGGCGGCCATACACGCCTTTCCCGCGCACCGTGAAGACGGCTTCCTTGATCGCCCCCGGAATCCCCTCCGACAGATCGATCAGTTCGATCGACCAGCCGGTGCGCTCAGCATACAGGCGGTACATGCGCATGAGGTCCGAGGCGAACAGCCCCGCTTCGTCTCCACCGGTACCGGCCCGGATCTCGACCACCGCGGGTCGATCGCCGAGCGGATCCGGTGGGATCAATAGCTCCTTCACCTTCTGGGAGAGTTCCTCGATCCGGTCCTGGAGCAGCGCAGCTTCCTCTTCAGCGAGCGCGGTCATCTCCGGGTCGTCCGACCCATCGATCAACTCGACCGCACCCTCACACTCCTCGATCGCACTGCGCAACTCACCGCCAGCCCGAACGATGGGTTCGAGCCAGGATCGTTCCTGACCGAGCTCACGCAGCTTGTCGGGGTTCGACAGGACCTCCGGACTGGCGAGCGCTTCCTCGACGCCCTCGAAGCGACGTTCCGCCTCCGAGAGGCGATCGTCGAGCCGCGGGTCGAGGGTGGGGACCTTCATGACATGAAGGGCCAGGCGCACGCGGGCGTGCGCACAGGGCCCGCCCTCTTACTGGGCGGTCTGCTCGTACTTCTTCTTGAACCGATCGACGCGGCCGGCCGTGTCCACGAGACGCTGCTTACCCGTGTAGAAGGGGTGGCACACGGAGCAAATCTCCACGTGGACCTCTTCCTGGGTCGCCATCGTCTCGAAGCGGTTCCCGCACGCGCAGGCAACCGTGGCCGCCATGTAATCGGGATGGATCCCCTGCTTCATATCCTGCTCCAACAGTTCGGTCGGGGTAGAGCAGAAAAAGCTAAACGAGCGACCCACGAGGGTCCAGTGAGCGCGTTACGTCGACCGACGTTATCCGTCGAGCTCCACTTCGACCCCGGATTCCGCCGACCGGTACGCCGCCTCGATGATCTTCATCAACGCGATCTGCTCTCTGGGGATCTCCGACTCGGCGATCCCATGCAGACTCCGGATCCATGCGTCGAGCAGGCGCCGATAGGCATTGGTGTACAGGTTCTCACCGCCCTGCGGGCGGGGCTGGCGAGGGGTGACCTCCATTGGCCGGCCACCGACGAGCTTGAAGACCTCGAGAGGCGGAATACTCACCGATCCTTCCGCCCCCATGACGCGCAGATAGTACCGGTCCTCGCTCGCGAACAGTCGATTGGAGACTTCCACCGAAATCACGATACCGGTGCCGGTCTGGAGCATCAGGGTCCCGGAGTGTTCGACCGCATCTCCGTCACCTGCCAGCGCGCAGCTGACCCGGGTCACCTCGGGGAAGCCCAACGACCAGAGGCATAGATCCAGGGCGGAGATACCGAGGTCGATGAGCGCACCACCACCCGCGATCTCGCGATCCGACCGCCAGCTCGTCCGTTGCCCCGGAAGCTGCCGCGTGAGCCAGCTCGCCCTCGCAGCGAAGACCTGCCCCAACTCTCCACCCTCAACGAAGCTGCGCAGCGCAGCCACCTCGGGCCGGAACCGGTGAGGCATGCCGACCGAGAGGATGCATCCGCTCTTCTCGGCAGCCTCCACGACCCGTCTGGCACCTGACGACGTCGAGGCGAGGGGCCGCTCGACCAGGATGTTCCGCCCCGACTCGAGCGCCGTGACGGCCATGTCGGCGTGGAGATGATTCGGCGTGCACAGGACCAGCGCGTCCACTTCGTCGAAGCAGAGCAGGTCGTTCGCGTCCATCACGACGGGGACGTCAAAGCGGCGCGACAGGGTCTCGGCCTTGTGCACGTCGGCATCCGCCAGCGCGACGACGTCCACATCCGGCCGCTCAGTCAGAATCGGGAGGTGGACCACCTGGCTGATCGCCCCCGCGCCGATGATGCCGACCCGGACCGGTGCCCTCTCACTCATCCGCTTGCCTCCCGATCATGGCGGCACGCCGCCGTCGTCTAGTTGCTGCCACGCCCCTCACCCGGCGCGTTCGGACCCCACATGAACTGCCATCCCGCGCGCACCTGAAGATACTGCAGGTCAGGCATGACCTCGTACCGCCCGCTCGCGTAGATACGCATGTTCTCCGCGATCGGGTATTCCGTGCCGAGGTGAAGGTTGAAGCCCGGCTCGACCGAGTCGAGAAGGTCTTCGACGAACGTCCCGTTGATGACGTCACCGTCACCGTCCATCACGTGGGCAGTGACGCCGACTCCGCCGAAGGTGAGCACGTCGAGAGGCAGTTCCCAGACGACCTGGGCGTCTAAGCCGAACGCGATGTCCGTGTATTCGATGGTGCCGAGGTCCAGCGCCGGGCGTACCCCACCATTCTGCTGCGCTACGAGGTCCTGAATGCGGTCCTCGAATTCGACGATCTCGCTCGCGTTGAGTGGCGAACTCCAGTACATGATCGAGGGAACGACCCGAAGGCCTGTCCCCGCGTACCCGAGATCGAAGCGCAGGCCGTAGGACTCGGTCTTCTCGACCCGATCCGGCCACAGGTAGCCGAATTCGAGTGCGATGCCACGAAACGATAGATACTCGTAGTCGATGTCCGCGATGTCCTGGGCCGCGGCCTGGTGCGAGGCGACCGCGAACGTGGCCAGAGCGATGACGAGGGAGCGGCAGATCCGGCTCATCCCGGGTTCTCCGATTCGGAAGAGGGTCCGATAATTTCGGCAACGAGGTCGTAGTCGTGTGCATCGACAATACGGGCCTGGACGAAGTCTCCGGGCTGCCGGTCACCGTCACCGATCAGGTGGGTGACACCATCGACGTCCGCCGCCTGTCCGACGGTTCGCCCTACGGCAACGTGCTCCGGATCGTCTTCCAGCACCTGGTCGACGAGCACCGTCATCTCTCGCCCCAGACACGCGGAGTTCCGTTCGAACGAGATCGAGCGCTGAAGCTCCATGAGCTCCTCGAGGCGATCGTCCATGACGTCCTGAGGCACGTGCCCGGGAAGATCGGCGGCGCGCGTACCCTCCTCGATGGAGTAGGTGAACGCGCCCACCCGCTCGAACTGTACGTCTTCGAGGAGGTCCAGCATCTCCCGGAAATCCTCGTCCGTCTCTCCCGGGAACCCGACGATGACGGTCGTACGCAGGGTCAGGTCGGGAATAGCTGCACGGAGCCACCCGACCCGCTCCAGGATCGTCTCTCGACGCTCCGGACGGCGCATGAGCGTCAGAATCCGGTCACTCCCGTGCTGGATCGGCATGTCCAGGTACGGAAGGATTCGTTCTTCCGAGGCGAGGAGGTCGACCAGCTCCCGAGTGATCCCCGACGGATACATGTAGAACAGCCGGTACCACGGCACGTCTGTCCCCGCGAGGAGGCTTTGGAGCAGGTCCGGCAAGAGAGCAGCGTCGCGGTCGTGGCGACGGACATCACGCCCGTACCACGTCGTGTCCTGGGAGACGATGTTGATCTCCTGAACACCTGCAGCGTGGAGGCCAGCGGCCTCCCGGACGAGTTCCTCGACCGGCTGAGACCGGTGCAGTCCCCGCATGAGCGGGATGGCGCAGAAGGCGCACGTGTGATCGCACCCTTCGCTGATCTTCAGGTACGACGTGTGCCGGGTTTCCGTGGACAGGAGCCGGAGCGGCCGCTCCATGATCGGGATCGTCTCGAACTCGTCCGGAAGAAGGCCACGTTGCCGAAGCTCCGGCACGAGCGTCGGAAGGTCGGTCAGACCCAGGAAGAGATCGACCTCCGGGATTTCCTCCGCGAGCTCATCTCCGTGGCGCTGAACCAGACATCCGACGGCGACCACCGCCCGGACCTCACCCTCCTCCTTCAACGAGCACGCATCGAGGATCGTCTCGATCGACTCTTCCTTCGCGGACTGAATGAAGCCGCAGGTGTTCACGATCACGACGTCCGCGCCGTCCACATCGGACGACACCCGGGCGCCGTGCCCTACGAGCGCCGCCATCATGCGCTCGGAGTCCACCGTGTTCTTGTCGCATCCGAGGGTCACCAGCGCAATGTGAGGTCCGTCCGCATCCCCGGTCGCATCGAACTCATGGTGGACTGGCGCGACGTCCGGAGAAACACCCGGGCGGATCGGGTCCGGGGAAACCGGAAAGACCGGAAGGTCCCGCGTCCGACTCATGGCGTGATCACCCTCATCGCACCATGACCAGCGCGCCCTCCGGCGGCGTAAAGGAGAAGTAGTCAGGGCCCGGATCAGCGCCGAAGCCGACGTTCTCGAGCGTTACGGTGCGCACGTTGCCGTTAGCCTCCTCCATCTGGAGACGGCGGAGTACCGGGGCACCCTCGTCGATCCAGACGGTCGCGAACCGGTAGCTCATCGGCCGCTTCGGAACCATTCGCAGTCTATACGTGGTCCGGCCCTCGACGTCCTCGGCGCCCTCGTACGTCACGTCGTACTTGGACTCCGGGTCCTCGAGGAATTCTCGGTGGAAGTCACGCCCGCCGGCACTCTGATCGGCCGAGGTCTTCAGGACGGTCTTTGCGTCGTTGCTCGGAAAGTAGACCCACGCAAAGGCACCGTCGACGACGATCAGATCTCCCTCCGGATCGTCGAACCGCATGGCGAACAGATTGGGCGTGGCCTGACACAGGCGTCCGGTCCCGGTCCGCTCACTTCCGAGCAACGGGACGCGCAGATGCTGCGTGAAGTCCGCGCATAACGTCTGGACAGCGGCGTAGCGTTCGGCCGCGTCATGGAGAATCTCCACACCGCGATCCTGGGAGAGCGCCGAGGACGGCAGTAGGGTCGTCACCATGGCCACGCCGGCCCCGCAGAGCACTCGCCGCCACCCTTTCCTGCCCATCAGCGGCCGGCGCATCATCGCCTCACCCTCCGGCCATGAACTGTTCGAGCTCGTCCAGCATCATGAGCACCTCGCGTCCCTTTGCCCCCTCGGACGGCCCGAGCACCCCGGCATCGTGCAGCTGATCCACGATCCGCGCCGCCCGACCGTACCCGATGCCCAGCTTCCTTTGAAGGAGCGACGTCGAGCCCGTGCCATTCTGAATGCAGACCTCCGCGGCCTTCACGAAGAGGGCGTCCCAGTCGCCCTTGATCTCGTCCGGACCGCCCCCGGATTCCTCCAGTTCGGCTCCGCGGACCTCCTCGAGGATGTCGGGCTCGTCGGGCGTCTCGATCGGCTGCCCGGTCTCTTCCGCATGCCGTTCGAGCAGCTCGACGTACCACCCCATAAGGCGCTCGGTATCCTCGGTCGGTAGAAACGCGCCCTGAATCCGCACCGGCACGCTGCCCCCCGGCGGAAGGAAGAGCATGTCCCCGTTGCCGAGAAGGGCATCCGCCCCGTTCTGATCCAGGATCGTACGCGAGTCGGTCTTCGACGCGACCCGGAAGGCGATCCGGGTGGGGAAGTTCGCCTTGATCAGTCCCGTGATGACGTTCACCGACGGACGCTGCGTCGCGACGATCAGGTGAATCCCGATGGCACGTGCCTTCTGCGCGAGCTGGGTCAACGGCTTCTCGACCTCGGACTGCACGGTCATCATGAGGTCGGCGAGCTCGTCGACGACCACCACGATGTATGGCATGATGCCTTCGGCGTAGATCCAACGGTCTTCATCTCCCTCTGGCCCCTTCGCCTCACTGCGACGGAGCACCTGACCCTCGCGCACCTTCTTGTTGAACTCCCCAATCGAGCGGACGTAGTTCGCCTTGAGCAGCGCGTAGCGGCGCTCCATCTCGATCACCGCCCACTTCAGTACACCGGCTGCGTCCCGAGGGTCGGTCACCACGTTGTGACGAAGGTGGGGCAGCCTGGAATAGACCGAGAGCTCGACCATCTTCGGATCGATCATGAGGAGGCGAAGTGTCTCCGGCGTGTGCCGGTAGACGAGGCTCGTCACGATGGTGTTCAGGCACACTGACTTCCCCGCCCCGGTCGCCCCGGCGATCAGGACGTGAGGCATCTTCTCGAGCGGAGAGACGTACGGCTTGCCGTTGAGATCCTTCCCGAGCGCGAGCGGGAGTACGCCCTTGGCGTTGCGGAACTCCCTCGCTTCGAGGATCTCACGGAGATTCACGATTTCGGGGGTCGGATTCGGAATTTCGACGCCGACGGCCCCTTTGCCGGGGATCGGAGCCACGATCCGGATGGTCCGAGCCTTCATGGCCAGCGCGAGATCCGCATCCAGGTTCGCGATCCGGTTCACCTTCACACCCGGCGCCGGCACAACCTCGAACTGGGTCACCACGGGGCCCGTCGTCCGTCCGCCGAGCGAGCTCTTGATGTTGAACGTCCCGAGCTTTTCGACCAGCACCTGCCCCAGAGCTTCGAGCTGGCGCTCCATGCTGGCGCGGTCCTGGCTCTCCGGGGCGCTCAGCAGATCCACAGGCGGCACCTCGTGCTCCATGAGGACGCCAGCGTTCGGATCCTCGAGCCCGTCATCGTCCGGAGCGTCCGGCTCGTCCGCCACTTCGGGTTCGTCATCCTCGCCCCATGCATCCTCGACGGCGTCCACGGGAAGAATCTCGGACTCCTCGATCGGACC
The DNA here is from genome assembly GCA_964492085.1 of uncultured Gemmatimonadaceae bacterium. GTDB lineage: Bacteria > Gemmatimonadota > Gemmatimonadetes > Longimicrobiales > Gaopeijiaceae > UBA2589. The sequence goes on from CAZBHZ010000013.1 coordinate 87,002, forward strand.
GTGCCCGGCCTCCGCCTCGGCCCACGGGAGTTCCTCCGTGCCCTCGTCCGACTCGGCGGCGCTCACATCCACGGCCGCCTCCTCCATCGCATCCTCCTGAGCCCCGGAGGCGCTCGAAGCGTCCTGAGCCCACTCGGGCTCCATGCCGTCGATGGGCGCGACCTCTTCAGCGACTTGACGCTCACGCTGCTCGGCGAGCGCCTGCGCCGCCGCCTCACTTGCCCGGTCCGCCACCGCCTTCATGGTCCGCCCCGCGGCATCTCCACCGACGATGACTCCGCGTCCGACGGAGCGAAGGGGGTTCCACTCGAGTGTCGTGACGGTGAGCGCGACGAAGGTGGTCGCGGTGACCACGGTCGCGCCGACGCCTCCGAGCAGCCCCACGAGGGGATCGCCAAGGACTGTCCCCAGCCATCCGGCTGCATCCGGCGACTGGGTGGCGATCCACGTCGCAACGGGAAGAAGGAACAGCAGACCCAGCGAGAGCAGGCCAAGCCGCAGAGCCCTCCACGACGCCATCCACTCGCCGGTGTGCAACCCAACGAAGGTGATCAAGACCGGCACCATCACCGCGGAGCCACCGACGAACGCGACCAGGCGTGCACGAATCGTCCGTCCCACCTCGCCGATCATGTTCCCGGAGGGGAACCATTCCGGGCTGCGTTCTCCGAAGAGGCCGACGGGGAAAAGCGATAGAAGGAAGAGGAGCGCCACTCCGAGGAGTGCAACAGCGAGGATCTCACGCTGCTGGTCGCGGGAGAGAAAGGCGTTCCCTCCAGCCTTCTTGGCTGAGCGTCCGCTCTTCGAGGCTTTCTTCTTCGGCGACGCCTTCTTTCCCTTGCTCTTCTTCGAGGTCACGCTCCGGTCACGCTCCGGCTCGGGTGATCTGCTGGTCGCTCATCTCGACCACGATGTCATGTCGATCCACGTCGGCGCAGATCGCGAGGTCCTCCTCGAGGCCAATCTCGATCACGGCACGCCCCCCGGCCGCAAGGCTCAGAAAGCGCTTAGTCGGCTTGCGGGCCTGAGCCAGGGCGCGGGCCGCTCGCGAGGCATCGTTCATCTCGGGCTCCTCGTCGCCTTCAGCCCTTGCGTCCAGAATTCTCTGGATGAGGTGCCCTGCGCAGAGCGCATCATCGAGGGAGAAGCTGTCCTCGCGACCCGCGCAGATGATCGACATGTGCTCGACCGACGCGACTTCCGCGGCGACCGCGCCGAGGTTCGTCAGCGCACAGGGGAGCACACGCTTGCCTTCCTGAGCGACGCTCAACGCACGCGTGCCGTTGGTCGTGCTCATAACGAGCTTCTTGTCTTCGACCATCTCTCGCACGAACTCGGCGGGGGAGTTCCCAAGGTCGAAGCCTTCGATCTTCTCGCCCTTGCGCTCGCCGCACAGGATCGAGTCCTCCCGTCCGAGAGACGAAGCCAGTCGAACCGCATCCTCGGTCGAGTCCGTCGGGAAGATCGCTCGTGCACCATTCGCCAGTGCCTCGATGATCGTCGTCGTCGCCCGGACGACGTCGATCACGACGACCGTCGACTCGGAGAGCGATGCGCCGTCGACCTCAGGCAAGGTGAAGTAGGTATCGATCTTCATTCGCTCGACGCGTCCTCCGCCATCATGCGCGCGACGAACCCCGTATCGACGTCACCGTCCACGAAGTAGGGGTCGTCCACGATCTTTCGCAGGAAGGGAATCGTGGTCGGGATTCCCTCGATGACCATCTGGTCCATGACGTGACGCGCACGGACGATCGCTTCCTCGCGGGTCTTCCCACTCACGATCAGCTTGGCCAGCAGCGAGTCATAGTTGGGTGGAACCTTGTAGCCGGCGTAGATGTGCGAATCAAAGCGCACGCCGGGTCCACCTGGCGCGTGGAAGGTCGTAATCGTGCCCGGTCCGGGGGCAAAGTTGCGATCAGGGTCCTCGGCGTTGATCCGAAACTCGATCGCGTGGACCCGATGCTCGACGTCGCCCTCGGGTGCTGCCAGCGGTTCTCCTGCCGCAACACGGATCTGCTCCTTGAGCAGGTCGAATCCCGTGGTGACCTCCGTGACGGGATGCTCGACCTGGATCCGCGTGTTCATCTCCATGAAGTAGAAGGAGCCATCCTGATCGAGGAGAAACTCGACCGTACCGGCCCCTACGTAGTCGATGGCCTCGGCGGCCCGGACGGCCGCGGCCCCCATCTCGGCCCGCAGCTCGGGCGTAAGCACCGGGGAGGGCGCTTCCTCCACCAGCTTCTGATGGCGTCGTTGAATCGAGCAGTCGCGCTCGCCGAAGTGCATGACACGACCATGCTGGTCGCCGAACACCTGGATCTCCACGTGGCGCGGCTTGAGAATGCAGCGCTCGAGGTAGACGTCCGGGTTCGCGAAGGCCGCACGGGCCTCATTCTGCGCCGCGGTGAAGAGCTTCGGGAAGTCGCCGGCGTCCAGTGCGACGCGCATGCCCTTCCCACCCCCACCCGCGGATGCCTTGATCATGATCGGGAAGCCCATCTCTTCCGCGATCGGGATCGCCTCGTCGAGCGTCGGCACAATGCCGTCGGAGCCCGGCACGGTCGGCACACCCGTCTTCATCATCGTCTCGCGGGCCGTCGCCTTGTCCCCCATGAGGCGGATCTGCTCCGGCGTAGGGCCGATGAAGGTGATGCCCGAGCGCGCACAGATCTCACTGAACTCTGCGTTCTCGGCCAGGAAGCCGTACCCCGGGTGAATCGCTTCCGCTCCGGTCACCTCCGCCGCTGCGATGATGCGGGGGATGTTGAGGTAGCTCTCCGTAGCCGGAGCCGGCCCGATGCAGACGTCCTCGTCGGCAAAGCGAACATGCAGCGACTCGCGATCTGCCTCCGAATACACGGCGACCGTCTGGACGCCGAGCTCGTGGCAGGCGCGAATGATGCGGAGCGCAATCTCTCCGCGATTGGCGATCAGGACCTTCTTAAACAAGTGTTTATCTCCCGGACCGCGGACGTCCCAATACCGCACGGGAATCGGGTCCTTTTCAAGCCCGGAGTTCGGGCCCGTTGGTCTAGTCGCTGACGATCAGCTCGGATCGACGCGGAAAAGCACCTGGCCGTATTCGACCGGCTGAGCGTTCTCGACGCAGATCTCGGCGATGGTTCCACTGACCTCGCACTCGAGCTCGTTCATCAGCTTCATCGCCTCGATGATGCAAAGGGTGTCGCCCGGCGAGACCCTGGAACCGACGTCGACGTACGACGGGGCATCGGGTGCAGGCGCCCGGTAGAATGTCCCCACCATGGGAGAGGTCACGTCGACCAGGTTACTCGCGGGGGCAGCCGCAGCCGCCTCGGCGGCTGGAGCGGCCTCGGGAGCGGCAGCCGGAGCCGGCGCTGCCACCGCGACCGGCGCGGCAGCCGCCGGGGCCGCAATGGCGACCGGCGCAGCAGTCTGAGGAGGCGTCTTCGCCAGCCGAACGCGAGTACCACCCCGCTCGATCTCCAGCGAGTCGACACCACTGTCGTCAAACGCGGCGATGAGGCGTTCGATGAATTCGAGGTCGATCATACGTTCACCCTGGAGAGGTATTTTTCTTCGCGGCGGTCGATCTTCAGCACGTCCCCTTCCTCGACGAAGAGCGGGACGTTGATCACGGCACCCGTTTCCAGCGTCGCGGGCTTCGTCGCCCCCTGCGCCGTGTCACCCTTGAAGCCGGGGTCCGTCTGGGTGACCAGGAGTTCCACGAACTGCGGCAGCTCGACGCTGATGACCTTTTCGTCATGCACGAGCCCTTCGCACTCCATGTTCTCCTTCAGGAACTTGAGCTGGTCCTCACCGAGGAGATCACCGGCAATGGGGATCATGTCGAAGGTATTGGCGTCCATGAAGTAATAGAGGTCGCCGTCGGTGTACGAGTAGTTCACGGGGCGCCGCTCAAGCCGGACGTCGTTCACCTTCTCCCCGGCCCGATACGTCTTGTCGACGACCGAGCCACTCAGGACGTTCTTGAGCTTCGTGCGCACGAACGCCCCACCTTTCCCGGGCTTCACGTGCTGGAAATACGTGATGGCCCAGAGATCACCGTCGATCTCGATCACCATCCCGTTGCGGAAATCCGCAGTACTGGCCATGCGGGCTGTCTCGTTTCGGGTCGTGGAAGGGGGCGGTCAGCCGCCGAGGCGCGCCAACAATCCCCGCAGCCCAAGAACATAGCTCTGGACGCCAAAGCCATAAACCACGCCCGACGCGACCGGTGCGAGATACGAATGGCGACGAAAGCGCTCTCGACCTGCGGTATTGGACACGTGGCATTCGACGAACGGCCGGTCGACACCGGTCAGTGCATCGCGCAGGGCAATCGACGTGTGCGTGAACGCCCCGGGGTTGATCAGGAAGCCGTCGACCCGAGTCGCCGCGTCCTCGATGAAGTCGAGGAGCTCACCTTCATGGTTGGACTGAAACGTCTCGATCCCGGCCCCCAGTTCCGACGCCAGGGCGTGGAGCGCGGCGTTCACGTCCTCCAGAGTGTCGGAACCGTAGACCTCGGGCTCCCGCTTGCCCAAGAGGCGCAGGTTGGGTCCGTGAATGACCGCGACCCTCACCCCTCGTCTTCCTCCCAGCCGAGCAGCTGATCGAAGTACGCTCCGATCGTCGTGCCATCGGCGACGGCCGCCGGCTTTTCGTCCACCGCACCTTCGGACCAGGCGAAGGGCGTGTCGACTTCGTGGTCGTCCGTGCCGGCCTCGGCGAGATCTCGTGCGAGCGTCTCGACCTCCTCGTCGGGCGCGCGCTTGACGTCCGCGTGCTCGGAGACGTCCCCGGCCGGTGCAGTCTCGTCGCGAGTAGCCTCAGCCTCCGCCGGAGCACGTCCCTCCAGTTCCGCGATCCGCCGCTCGAGATCTTCAGCTTCCGGCTCGGCGGCCTGCAACTGACGGTACACGTCGATCGCCTTATCGGTGAAGCCCTGGGATACGTAGAGCTCCGCGAGAGTCCTCGTGCTCACCGGCTCGCTGGAATCCACGTGTGGGTCCTCCTCCGTCGGGTCTGCCGGTTCAAGTGCCGCCGCCGCCAGCGCGTTCGGGTCCGGCGCCAGCGCACCCAGGTCCATCACGTCCTCCGCGACGGGCTCAGGCTCCGGGTCCGGCGCCAGCGCACCCAAGTCCATCACGTCCTCCGCAACGGGCTCCGGGTCCGGCGCCAGCGCGCCGAGATCCATCACGTCCTCGGTGACAGC
>CAZBHZ010000014.1:0-88082 GCA_964492085.1 uncultured Gemmatimonadaceae bacterium
GCAGGGCCAGCAGGGCCAGCAGGGCCAGCAGGGCCAGCAGGGCCAGCAGGGCCAGGGTGGGCAACAGGGCCGAGGAGGCAACGCCGACCGGCTCGGCGGAGGTGGTGGCAACGACGGCTGGGTCGGTGACCGATCCGTCGGCTCCCCGTTCGGCGGCGCGACACGCGGCACACCTCGCGAGTTCTCGGCCGACGAGATCCGCCAATTCCAGAGTGAGTTCCGACAGCGTGAAGAACAGCTAATGGAGCTGCGCGAGGACCTCCAGAACGCCGGCCGTCCGGCGGACGAACTGAGAGAGCTGATCCAGTCCTTCCAGGAACTCCGAGCCGATGAGGTTTACGGTGACCCGGACCGCCTCGCCGACCTCAGCGAGGACATGGTCGACCAGCTCAAACGGCTGGAGTTCACCCTGCGACGTGAAGTGGAAGGCGAGGCCGAGCGCCGTGCCACGTTGAGCGGGGCGGACGAGGTGCCCGACGGCTACCGCCGGCTGGTCGAGGAGTACTACCGGTCGCTCGCTCGCAGAGGCACCGGTCCGGGCGGGAGCTGACCGCCCCGGCTCCTCGGAGCCGAGTATCGGTACCCCGGGTGCAGCGACGCACGACTCGTCGCGGCAGTGCCTGACGTCTGACGCCGCTCACTCCCGGCAAGAGAGCGGTTAGCTTTCCGCCGTCGATCCGCGTCCCCCACCTCATGAGCACGATGTCCGGACCGCAGTTCATCTACCATATGCACCGGCTCTCGAAGATCGTCCCCCCGAAGCGGGAGATCCTCAAGAACATCAGCCTGTCGTTCTATCCCGGGGCCAAGATCGGCGTCGTCGGCTCGAACGGATCAGGAAAGAGTTCGTTGCTGAAGATCATGGCCGGGCTCGACACGGACTTTCTCGGAGAGGCTTGGGCGGCCAAGGGCACGAAGATCGGTTACCTGGCCCAGGAGCCCGAGCTCGACGCCTCGCTCGATGTGCGCGGCAACGTGGAGCTCGCCGTCGCCGACACGCGCAACCTCCTCAAGCGTTTCGAGGAGGTCAGCATGGCCTTCGGTGAGGTCTCGACCGATGAGGAGATGAACGCCCTGATCGACGAGCAGGCGAAGTTGCAGGATCGCATCGACGCCTCCAACGCGTGGGACCTCGACCGAAAGATCGAGATCGCCATGGATGCGCTGCGGCTTCCGCCCGGCGATTCCGACGTCACCACCCTCTCCGGCGGCGAGCGGCGACGGGTTGCGCTGTGCCGCGTCCTCCTCGAGCAGCCCGACATGCTTCTGCTCGACGAGCCCACCAACCACCTCGACGCCGAGTCGGTGGCCTGGCTGGAGCACCATCTCGCCGAATTTCCGGGCACGATCGTGGCGATCACGCACGACCGCTACTTCCTGGACAACGTCGCTGAGTGGATCCTCGAGCTCGACCGCGGACAGGGGATCCCATGGAAGGGCAACTACTCCTCCTGGCTCGAACAGAAGCAGGAGCGACTCCGCCAGGAAGAGAAGTCGGAGTCCGCGCGGCAGAAGACACTCGAGCGCGAGTTGGACTGGATTCGCATGTCCCCCCGAGCCCGACAGGCCAAGGGGAAGGCCCGGATCAACGCATACGAAGAGCTTCTCGCAGCGGATGAGCGCGAGCAGGTTCGGACGGCCGAGATCCTCATTCCCAAAGGCCCGCGCCTTGGAGGCGTCGTGATCAAGGCCGACGGGCTCACCAAAGGCTTCGGCGAGCAACTCCTGATCGACGATCTGAGCTTCGACATCCCCCCCGGCGCCGTCGTCGGGATCATCGGCGGGAACGGCGCGGGCAAGACGACACTCTTCCGAATGATCGTCGGCGACGAATCGCCGGACTCGGGCGCCCTCGAGACAGGGCAGACGGTGCAGCTCGCGTACGTCGATCAGTCGCGGGAGGAGCTCGACGGAAATAAGACGGTCTTCGAGGAGGTGAGCGGAGGCGCGGACGTCCTGAATTTCGGGCGCGCAGAGGTGAATCCCCGGGCCTACCTGTCGTGGTTCAACTTTCGCGGAGCAGACCAGCAGAAGAAGGTCGGCGTGCTGTCCGGTGGCGAGCGGAACCGACTGCATCTCGCGAAGCTGCTGAAGACGGGCGGCAACGTGATGCTTCTCGATGAGCCGACGAACGACTTGGACGTCGACACGTTGCGCGCCCTCGAGAACGCGATCCTCGATTATGCCGGGTGTGTCCTCGTCATCTCCCACGATCGATGGTTCCTCGACCGCATCTGCACGCACATCCTCGCCTTCGAGGGCGACTCGCAGGTGGTGTGGTTCGAGGGGAACTACCAGGAGTATGAAGAGGACCGGAAGCGCCGACTGGGTGACGACGCGGTGCAGCCCCACCGCCTCAAGTATCGGAAGCTGGTACGCGACTGATTTTGGCTGTCCCGTGCATACCGGGGCCGACTATCTTGGCCTGACCGGCTCTTTCTCCGGAGAGGACGTTGGCCCGCAAGCGCAGGAAATCCAGGTCGAAGAAGCAGCGGAAGGCGAAAAACGCCTCCCACGCAACGTCGACCGACGCGCCGAACGCGGACGGTGACGGAGCTGTCTCGAGCGACGAAACGGTAGACGAGGCATCGGTCGTCGCCATCGACGATGAGGACGAGACCTCCATCGCCGCTGCCCTCAGTGCGGTGGTCGCTCTGGACGAGAAGGATGCTGCCGACGTCGTCGCCGCGGGCCCGGAGGAGACCGAGCCTGAGCTCCTCACAATCGACCAAGACGACGAACCCCACGTGATCTCGCTCGTCGACGGAGCCACCGGACTCTCCGTCGATGGAGAGCAGGAGGACCGAGAGCGCTTGATCACCGAAGCGGTGGCATTCCGGGCAGCGGAAGAAGCCGGCATCGACCAGCAGCTGGGGCAGGACGCCGAGGAGGACGAGGTCGACATCGTCCAACTCGGCGGGGATGAGGATACCCCACGCGGGCATGACGCGAACCCGATCGAGCGGTCTGTGACGTCCGCGAGGCCCTCGCTGTCACGTGACGCCGTAGCCGCACTGACGGAGATGCAGGCGCAGGGATTAATCGAACTCCCGAACGATCTCGTCTTCGACCTGGGTGAGGCGACCACGGATGACGAGCGTGATCGTCTCCTGGCTGCGGCACTGGCACATGTCGAAATGCAGGAGGCTCGGTTCCGTGTGCCCACGGCTGTGGGGCGGAAACGCTCCTGGAAAGGAACAGCGGCAACAGGCCTCGTGATGCTCGCCCTGCTCGTCGCGGTAGCACCACCGGCGATCCTGGTCCCCGATCCACCCGCGCAACTGACGGAATCGGACCTCACCTATGGTGTCATCGTGGCGCTGATCCTTCAGGCACAGCAGGTCGACGCGTTCAGGGCTCGTGAGCAGCGTCTTCCCGGCAGCCTCGAAGACGTCGGCACCGTGCTGCCCGATATCCGCTACGTGAAGTCCAGCAACCGCCTCTACCAGCTCGTCGCCTACACTTCAGACGGGATCGCCGTCGTGTACGACTCGGCGTCACCGGCGGCGATCTTTGAGCGGGTCGCCCAGACGTGGGTCACGACGCAAGAGGGCGCATGATGCGACGAGATGTCCGGCGGCAGGGCGCAGCGACGGCGGACGTCGTCATGGTCGTCGCCGGGGTCGCACTCTTGATCGCAGCCGCGATGCCAACGCTGAACGCTCGCTCCTTTCAGACGCTGGTCGAGGATGCCGCCATGGACGTGGAGACCCTTCGTTCGGCCTCGGAAGAATACTTCGCATCGACGAGAGAGTGGCCGACGCCGATGGGGCCAGGCGGTCTCCCCCCCGAAGTGGCAACCGCATTCCCCGGCCGTACAACGCTGACCCGTCCGGAGTATTCGGTCCAATGGCGTCTCCTGGAGATGCTCGAAACGCAGGAGACTGTCGCCCCGGCCGCCACTCCCCCGGCCGACGCCGACGCCGTCCCCGACTCGGTCCGTGGAGGCCACCTGCAGGTGCCGATCGGAATCGGTGGCGTCGTCGTGCGATCCAACAGCAACGAACTCCTGGCAGAACTGCTTGCCCGGTATGGCGCCCGCGCGTCGTTCGTTCGTGACTCGACATGGACGCTCATCGTTGGCGCGACGCCCGGACTTTGACCGCCCCTCCCATTCGCGGCGATTCGGCCGATCTTTTCTGACTCAGGATCGACCGCCGGGCTCGCACCGGACTCCCACGAAGACCCGCATGATCAACATCCTCAGTCGTCCCGACCTCGCGCCCGACGCCCTGCTGGCCGCCTTGCGTGAGCACTATGGGATCGAGGGTACGCTGACGCCGCTCCCCGGAGACCGGGATCTGAATTTTCTCGTCACCACGGTCGACGGGACGAAGCGGGTCGCAAAGGTGTCGACGCCGGACGAGACCGATGAGATCCTGGAGATCGAAGCGGATCTCATGCGGCACATGGCCCGGGCCACGGACGGGTTCGCGGCCGACGTAATCCCGTCCAACGACGGATCGTGGATCGTGAAGCACGCCGCGGAGGACGGTCAGACGCACCGGATCCGGGTGGTCGAATACCTGGAGGGAGGTCTCTTCGCCGACGTTCGCCCGCGCTCGCTCCCGCTTCTGTACGACCTCGGCCGCCGGATGGCCGACATCGACAGCGCGCTCGGTGCATACCCCGACCATCCGCCAGCCCGGATCGACTTCGAGTACGCGCTCGGCCGCTCCGGCCTGGTCATGGAGCGCTGCTTCGACCTGTTCCAGGGTGAGCAGCTCGAGCTGATCCGGTCTGTGCACGAGGGATGGATCGCTCGCGAACCCGACTTCCTCGGGCTCGGATCGCAGGTCATTCACGGAGACGTGAACGACTACAACGTGCTGGTGAGCGCCCCCGGCGACGGGCCTCGTCGAATCACCGGAATCATCGACCTGGGCGACGCCCACTCCGCTCCACGCGTCTTCGATCTCGGCATTGCCATCGCCTACGCCATTCTCGATACCGACGATCCTCTCATGGCGATGGCTGCGATCGTTCGCGGATTCCACGACCGGACGCCGCTGAGCGAGGAGGAAGCCGACGTCGTCTTCGCGCTTGCCCGGGCCCGGTTGGGAGCCAGCGTGAGCATCTCCGGATGGAAGCGCCACCAGTCAGGCGAGGTCGACGACTACGCGCTGGTCTCCGAGCGGCCGGCCTGGGACATGATTCGTCGACTGCACCAGATCCCTGTTCGGTTGGCGGAGGGCGTCGTGCGCGATGCCGCAGGATACCCCGCCTCGCCGAAAAGCCCGGTGCTGGTCGACTGGCTGAAGGCGCAGAAGGTCGAGCCCGTCATGACGCTGCCCGAATCGGAGGATGAGATCACTGTGCTTGATCTCAGTCTGGGCAGCCCGCTCCTCAACGGGCGGGACACCGAGGACACCGAGGCGTTCACGCGTCGCGTATTCCGCCACATGGAGGACAAGGGAGCCGCGGTCGGCATCGGTCGCTACCTGGAGCCGCGCGCGTTCTACCTGACGGAGATCTTCGAGGGCAGACCCGGAGATCCACGAGAACGTCGAACCATTCACACGGGGATCGATTTGTTCGATCAGGCGGGGGCCGAGGTCCGCGCGCCTCTCGCAGGTCGCGTGTTCTCGGTCGTCGACAACGGCCAGGGGCTGGACTACGGCCCGACGGTGATGCTCGAGCACGATGGGCCCGCTGGGCCTTTCTGGACGCTGTATGGTCATCTCGAGGCGGAGTCGGTCGAGACGCTCGAAGTCGGCGCCGAGGTGTCGGCCGGCGACGTCATCGCGCGCATCGGCCCCTACCCCGAGAACGGTGACTGGCCTCCCCATCTGCACTTCCAGATCCTGACAGACCTTCTCGACTTCGAGGGGCAGTTTCCAGGAGTCGCTCTGCCGCGTGAGCAGAGCGTCTGGGCCTCGTTCTCACCCGACCCGAACGTCATCACGCGGCTCCCCGGTGCGACAACGTTCGTACCGCCTGAGGATCTGACGGACCGGCGGGCTCATACCTTCGGCGCCAACCTCAGTGTCTCCTATGCGACCCCACTCCACATCGTTCGCGGGGTTGGCACCTACCTCTACGACACGATGGGGCGGGCCTACCTGGACTGTGTGAACAACGTGGCGCACGTCGGGCACGAACGGCGCTCCGTCGTCGAAGCAGGGCAGCGACAGATGGGGGTGCTGAACACCAACACGCGGTACCTCCACGAGCACGTCCTCGAGTACGCTGAGCGGCTCACAGCCCTCCTCCCGGATCCGCTCTCCGTGTGCTTCTTCGTGAACTCCGGATCGGAGGCGAACGAACTCGCGCTTCGTATGGCTCGCGCGCATACGGGCGGCCAGGGTGTCGTGGCGATCGAGGGCGGCTACCACGGGCACTCGCAGGCCCTGATCGACGTCAGTCACTATAAGTACGCCGGTAAAGGTGGGGCGGGCGCCCCGGACTGGGTCCGAGCCGCTCCGCTGCCCGACGACTACCGCGGACTGTACGGACGCGAGGTGATGGACCGCGCCGCCCGTTACGCGATGCACGTGGGGGAGGCGTTCGGGTCGCTCACTTCGAACGGGCATGAGCCCGCGGCCTTCCTCGCGGAGAGCATTCTCTCGTGTGGAGGCCAGATCGAGCCACCGGCGGGGTACCTCGACGAGTCGTATCGAATCGCCCGGTCACGCGGCGCGGTGTGTATCGCGGACGAGGTCCAGATCGGCTTCGGTCGAGTCGGAAGTCACATGTGGGGCTTCGAGACGGCGGGCGTCGTCCCGGACATCGTGACGCTCGGGAAGCCGATCGGAAACGGCCACCCGATCGGAGCGGTGGTCACGACACCCGAGATCGCCGAGTCGTTCGCGAACGGGATGGAGTTCTTCAGCACGTTCGGTGGCAACCCGGTCTCGGCCGCGATCGGGCTGGCGGTGCTCGACGTCATCGAAAATGAGCGGCTCCAGGAGCACGCGGCCGTGGTCGGAGGCACGCTCAAAGCCAATCTCGCGTCCCTGGCCATGCGGCACGACAGCGTAGGTGATGTCCGTGGCAGAGGCCTCTTTCTCGGTATCGAGTTCGTAGAGGATCGCTCGGCGAAGACGCCGAGTGCACGTGTCGCCCGCTACGTCGCCAACCGTGCGGCCGAACTCGGCGTGCTGCTGAGTACCGACGGGCCACAGCACAACGTGATCAAGATCAAGCCACCGATGACATTCGATCAGCGGGACGGCGAGCGGGTGGTCGCGACACTGGACAAGATCCTCACCGAGGACGGGGCGCGCCCCGGAGCGTAAGGCGACCGGACGCTGTCACGTCCGGGCACGCTGAGTCTGCGCTGTCGGGTTCACGGAGCCGCAGCGTATACTCACTCCTCTGTACGATCGACCATCACCGGAGTGAGGAACCATGCGTATCCCGGATCGGGCCCGACACCTCATGCTGCTCGCCGTCGTCGGCACGCTCGCGGCCTGCGCCCCCGACCCCGATCCGTCCTCCGAGGGGCCGATCGTGAAAGGAGGCGACGACCGCACGGGTGAATACACACCGGTCGAGAACTGGTGGAGGCCTGCTCCAGATCATGACGACGTGTGGGGCTGGGGGCAGGTCTCGGGCGTCGCCGTAGACACTCCGGATCGCATCATCGTTGGAATATGGGGTGACCGCGACGCGCAGAACCGGGAGCGCGTCGGGAGCTCGAACTACCTCGTTGTCGTCGACCGGAACGGCAACATCACGGAAAACTGGAGTCAGTGGGACTCGCTCTTCAACAAACCGCACCAGATCTACATCAGCCCATACGATCCCGAGCGCCACGTCTGGGTGGTCGAACGCGGCCTCGGGATTCGGGACGTGAACATGCAGATCCTCAAGTTCACCAACGACGGCAGTGAACTGGTGATGCAGCTCGTCGACCCTGATCATCCCCGCACCCGTGCCGACGCGCGAGCGAACCCGAACCCCGGACCGTACACGTACGGGGACCCGGCCGTACTGGCATTCTTCCCCAACGGTGATTTCCTGCTGGGGGACGGCTACTGGAACTCGCGCATCGTCCGCTATAACGCCCAGGGCGAGTTCCTCATGGAATTCGGCGAGCTCGGCGACGGCCCCGGGCAATTCGATCTGGTCCACGGCGTGGCGATCGACCGGGACCACCGGATCTACGTCGGTGACCGCACGAACAACCGAATCCAGGTCTTCACCGAAGAAGGTGAGTTCATCGAGGAGTGGCCCGATGTATCCGATCCGGTCGGCGTCTTCATCGACGAGCACGAGGCCGTCTGGGTGATCTCTGCGCGACTGAACCGCCTGTTGAAGTACAACACCCAGGGAGAGCTGCAGTACTACCTGGGCGCCTTCGGCGGGACGCGGGGCGGGTTCGCCGGGGGCCTGTCACGTCCACACCAGATGGACGTGGATCAGGAGGGCAACCTCTACATCGCCAGCTGGGACGGCGGCTGGATGGACAAGTTCGTCCCGAGGGCGGACGCGGATCCCGAGAAGCTCGTCGGCCGGCCGCTGGTACTCGAGCGCTAGCCCAACTCCGAGATTTCCGCCGCCGCCAACTCTTCGATATCCCGGGTCGTGAAATGGTTTCCGTCCGACCCATCCCGGGCCACACGGATGAGCGCGAGACCGAAGTGGTCAGTTGACGTGGAAAAGCCGGGAATCGTGCGGAGCAGGCGAATCAGCGGACCGAAGATCGTGTACGCGACGCTGTAGAGCTTCGTGCCCGAGCGCACACCCTTCATCGGTTGAACGACACCGGGGCGGAAGATCCAGATCGGGCCTCCGAGTGCCATCAGGTGGTTCTCCAGGCGCCCACGTACACGAGCCCACATGACCCGTCCCTGCTCGGTCGAGTCAGCCCCCTGCGCCGACACGTAGCAGAAGGCCAGTTGAGGATTTACGGACCGCAGCGCTTCCGCCGCACTCATGGTGAGGGAGTGCGTCATTCGCGTGTACTTCGCCTCGGACATCCCGGCCGCCGAGACGCCCAGACAGAAGAAGCACGCATCGTAGCCACGCAGCTGCTCTACAATGGCGGAGTAGTCCTCGAAATCGTGATGGAGGATCTCATCTACTTTCTCGTGGTCGGCGCGCCCACACGAACGCCGTCCGACGACGAGAATGTGCTCCACATCTGGATGCTCGATGCATTCGATGAGCGTCCCGGACCCGAGCATACCGGTGGCACCAAAGAGGATGACCTTCACGGACAGGCTCCGAAGGGTTCATGGGCGGCAGACGACAGTGGAACGCTCTCTACGAGCGGCGCATGATCGCACATGGCGTTTCGTGAGGCCATCGACACGGTGCGCCGGCCTGAGCCGCATCGGGACGGCAAGACAACTTGCCCCACCTTTGAATCTTCTCATTCTTATTGCATGATCCGTCGCACCCCATGCTGCTCTGGCCTGGCTCTTGCCCTTCTCGCCGTGCAATCCATCGCGGCGCCCCTGGGCGCGTGCGCCGAGGAAACGGGCAGTCATGAGAACGGCGCGCATGAGATGGCGATGAGTCACGGGGCGGAGGCCGACATGGCCCACGCAACGGACATGGCGAGCGAGCACTCTGAGGAGTCTCACCACGCCCCCGACTCCCAGACCGCCGACTGCATGGTATTGGCGGCCTGCGGAGCACCTGCGGTCGGGACGAGCTATACGCCCACCCAACTCGCAGTCGGCGATCTGAGCACGTCGACGCTGCAGGGCATCGCGGACGAGCCCGCAGCCATCATTCTCGGGCTGACGACCCCACCTCCGAAGATCTGAGTTCCGGCGGCATAAGCCGCTGATCCGGCCCCATCGGGTCGGGCGCAAAACTCACATCATCAGGAGACCTCGACGTATTCGAGTCCCTCGCACGCACCGATCACGGAGCGCGACGAGGGCGGCCTGAGGCCTCCGTCATCCCATCGAGCACTCGTGCTCCACATTCCCATGGCAAAACTCCATTCGCTCCCTCGTCGCGACTTCGTTCGGATCGCGTCGGGTGTATCACTGGGTGCCGGCCTCGGGCTCCGCCCGGCCGAGCTCTTCGCATCGATCGCTGGCCCTGACTCCGCAGACCGGCCGGTCACCGAGGTCAGTCTGTCCATCGATCGCCGCGGCTTCACTGTCGACGACCGACATGCCGACGCTCCGACGATCGGAGGCTCGATCCCGGGGCCGCTGCTCCGGCTTCGTGAGGGTCAGGACGCCGTCATCCACGTGACCAACAACCTCGATGAGGTCAGCTCCATCCACTGGCACGGGCTTCTGCTTCCCTTCGACCAGGACGGCGTACCCGGGTTCAGCTTCGAGGGCATCCCGCCCGGCGAGACGTTCACGTACCGGTTCCCGGTGCGTCAGGCCGGCTCGTACTGGTACCACAGCCACTCGGGTACCCAGGAGCAGGAGGGAATGTACGCCCCGCTGATCATCGACCCGGCCGGAGAAGACCCGGTTCGGTACGACCGCGATTACTCGATCGTGCTGTCGGACTGGACCGACGAAGATCCCATGGGAATGCTGCGTAACCTCAAGGGGAACGGGGCCTACTACAACTACGCGAAGCGTACTCTCCCCCAGTTCATCGGGGGCTTGTTCGACAACGCCGAAGAGACGATCCGCGATCGCACGATGTGGGGGGACATGCGAATGGATCCGACGGACATCGCGGACGTAACCGGGGCAACGTACACGTATCTGCTCAATGGAACGTCACCGGCCGCGAACTGGACAGGGTTGTTCACGCCAGGAGAGCGGGTTCGGCTTCGCTTCGTGAACGCCGCGGCCATGTCCTTCTTCGATGTGAAGATCCCCGGCCTTCGCATGACCGTCGTTCAGGCCGATGGCCAGGACGTCGAGCCGGTTCGCGTGGACGAATTCCGAATCGGTGTGGCCGAGACGTACGACGTCATCGTCGAGCCGGCTGCCGGTGAGGTCTACACGATCTTCGCACAGTCGATGGATCGATCGGGTTTTGCGCGAGGCACGCTCGCGGAAACTGAGGGAGCTGAGGGGGAGATTCCCGCGATGGACCCACGGCCCGTCCGCACGATGGCCGACATGCCCGGTATGGAGGACCACTCCGGTCACGACATGGCCGACATGCCCGGCGACCACGATATGGCTGGCATGGATATGGAGATGGACCATGCAGCGATGGGCCACAGCGAGGATACGATGGGCCTCCGTCGGCTGCAGTACGAGGATCTCCAGGCCCTCGAGCCAAACCGGGATGTGCGCGAACCGACGCGAGACGTGGAGATCCGGCTCACCGGTGACATGGAGCGCTACTTCTGGACTCTGAACGGCAAGAAGCTCTCGGAATCCGACCCCATCTCACTGACGGTAGGAGAGCGTGTGCGCCTCCTGATGACCAACGAGACCATGATGGAGCACCCGATGCACCTGCATGGGGTCTTCATGGAACTCCAGAACGGAGCACATCCGGCCTTCGCACCGCGCAAACACACGGTGATCGTGCCGCCCAACCAGACGGTCGAGGCTCATCTCACGTACGAAGATCCCGGCCCGTGGGCGTTGCACTGCCACCTGCTCTTCCACATGATGACCGGGATGTTCGCCCGGTTCGAAGTAGCCCCGGCCGTCACCGCTGACGAGACGACGCATCCATGATGTCGATTCGCGCGGTAGCCACAGTGGTACTTGCCTCGACAATCGCTACCGGAAGCGCGCACGGTCAGGAGATGGACAACATGGTCTTCCACTTCTCGCAGCTGGAGGTGGATGCATCGCGGGTGGAAGGATCACGTTTGAACCGGTGGGACGGCTCCGGTTGGATCGGCACCGACTTCGACCGCCTTTGGTGGAGCACGGAAGGCGAGCAGGCGGGCGGCACACTCGGGGGCGCCGAGGCCATGGTGCTCTACGGGCACTACGTCCGTCGGTTCTGGGACGTCGTGATCGGGTACCGACAGGATATCGAGCCGACAGCTCAGGGATACCTCGCGTTCGGCGTGGCAGGTCTGGCCCCCTACTGGTTCGAGGTCGGTGCGTTCGGATTCATCAGTCAGGAGGGGCGCCCATCTGTTCGCCTCGAGGCCGATACCGACCTCTTCCTCACACAACGACTTGTCCTGACGCTCGGCGGCGAGTTGGACTGGCTCCTGACGGACGACGATCGCCTCGGCCTGGAAAACGGCATCGCGGAGTTGGAGATCGGTCTGCGTACCCGCTATGAGATCCGACGGAAGTTCGCCCCCTATCTCGACCTGCTCTGGGTTCGAGAAAAGGAAAGTGTCGGGACGCCGGATCTCAGCTCAATAACCGAATCGGGTCTGCGCGTCGGCATCGGCGTGCGCCTCATCTATTGACCACTGTACTCATCGCCGGCAAGCCGCCGGCATCATCTGGAGAAGCAACATGACGAAGGTTCGCCTCACTGTACTCAGTGCCGCGCTGATCCTGACCCTCGCGGCCGCGGCACCGTCGGCAGCGCCGCACTTCGGTCTCAGCAAGTCGATGCCCGAAGCGGGTTCGACTGTCTCATCACCCGAAGAAGTTCGCCTGTGGTTCACGCAGGTGCCGCAGGAGGGCACCGTCCAGATCCGCGTCGTGGAAGCTGCAGACGCTGGCGTGCACGTCATGGATGCCGTTCAGGACGAAGAAGACGGTCGCGTCTTTTCCGTCGTCCTCCATGGCACGCTCCCTCCTGCTACGTACACGGTGTCCTGGCGTGGTATGAGTGAAGACGGGCACGTGGTTCGTGAAACCTTCGACTTCACGGTCGCCGCCCGGTAGAGCACACGATGCCCGGTCAGGCACGTCCCGGAGCTTCTTCAGCTCCGCCGCGATCGCATCGACTGGAGGGGGGATGGCATGGTGAGTGGTACCGCGCGTAACCTGCTCATCACCCCAGCCCTGTACCTCACCTGCGAGAGGATGGAGATCCACTATGCGTGATGCTCGAGCAACGCGAAACAGAAGCGCAGGCCGACTGGTTCACTTGGCGCTGACCCTGTCGGTATCCAGCCTGGCCATGTCCGTCGACGCTGAACAGGCGCGCGCTCAAAGCGCGGAAGCCGCGGTCACCGAGGTCGTCGATGTTACCACGCTGCTCTGGTGAGCGGTGACTCGACGACGGCCCTTTCTCTCCTCGCTGAGGACGTCACGATCCTCGAAAGCGGCGGAGTCGAGGATAAGGAGCATTACAGAAGTGGTCATCTTGCCGGCGACATGCGCTTCGCAGCCGCCGTGCCGAGAGAGCGCAGCGACATTCGCGTGACGGTGCTGGGAGACGTCGCGTGGGCGTGGTCCACCAACACCGCTCAGGGGCAGATGGGGGAACGAGAGGTGAACTCCCGTGGCGCCGAGCTGATGGTCCTCGCGCGCACGAACGATCGCTGGATGATTCGCGCGATTCACTGGTCCTCCCGCGCTGCCCGCTAGCGCTCGGGACGCCTCACAACCGAAACGGAGAAACGCATGAAGATGTCAGGAAGAAGTGTTCTACCCATGCTCGCCTTCGTGACGGCATGTACCGCATCGGCACCGGAGCCGGCCGCAGAAGGCCCGGGCGCGGCACAAGATCCCGCCCTCCTGGAAGCAATTCTCGAGGATGTGCGCGTCGGATGGGAACAGGGTGACGGAACCCCGTTCTACAGTCACTTCCTCGACTGGGATGGCGCGCGTTACTTCGAGGGTGGTGGAGAAAACATCGGGCTCGAAGATCTGGTCGTGAACCACGTCGAGCCGGAGGCCGAGCTCGGCCTCACGCTCGGCTTCTCGAACGTCCAGACCCACTTTGAGGGTGACTTCGCCTGGGCGGTCGTCGATACCGAAATCCGCCTCACTACGGCGGACGGGCGCGACATCCACAATCGCGGGCACGGTACCTATCTCTTCCGATGGATCGACGGAGCGTGGAAGGTCGTCCACACGCAGTCCGCGAGTTCCCCGGCCCGCTAGCGTCCGGAACAGGACCCGAGACTCCGAGCAGCGAGCGGCCGGGGTCGTCGAGCTGAGAAAACCCGCCGCGGGCGTTATGCCCGCGGCGGGTTTCTGTTACCGTCGTGAGCGTGACGTGACCTAGTGGTCCGTCACCATCCGGATGAGCCGCTGCAGCCGCTCCTTGTGCTGCTCCAACTCCGTCACGAGCACGTCGAGCCGCTCGTACATGTCCGCCGCAGGCCTCTGATCGGCGCGCTGCGAATTGCTGTTCAGATAGTTCATCTGGTCGCGAAGCATCGGCTGCGGATAGCTGGTGATCGTGCGATCTGTGAGAAGAGCCCGCTCGATCTCCTTGAGTTCGGACTCCACGTCGCTGCCTTCGGCCACGCGCGCCTGCGCACCTTGCAGACGCTCGATCGTCGCATCGGCATCCTCGATGGCCGTTCTGATCTGAATCCCGAGGTCGAACTGCGCCTGTAGATCGGCGATGGTCACACCATCCGCAGCGACGCGCGGGTCCATCATGACCTCGAAGTCGCGCTCGACGACAGAGAACTCCCCGGCGGTGCCATTCACGGTCAGGCGCGCCGTGTATGCTCCGGGAACCACCATCGGGCCACCGCGGGCCGCACCGTTGGGGCCGGGTACGGTGAAGTCCCACGCGAACCGGTTCAACCCTTCGTGCGTGGTCGGCGTCGGAGAGCCGATACGACGCTGGAACGGCGCGCGCATCTCCTGCGCCATCTCCGTGCGCTCACCGGGCCCGCTGCTCTCGAATTCCCGAACGAGGTCACCGGCCGCGTCGAGGATCTCGACCTTCACGGACGTCGCTGCCGCGGGAAGCATGTAGTCCAGCTCGGCGCCGTTGCGCGAATACTCGGGCTCGTCGGGTGTACCGCCACCGAATCCGCCGAACCCACCGCCGCGCAGACGGTACGCATCCTCCGGCTCGAAGAGGTAGGCGCCACCATCGGCCATCGCCGCATCCGCCTGACGGAGCGGCGACAGGTTGTCCATGATCCAGAAAGCCCGACCCATGGTGGAGATGACCAGGTCACCCTGGTGCACCTTCATGTCGGTGATCGGCGTGCGCGGCAGATTGAACTGGAACTTCTCCCAGCTCTCACCGTCATCGAACGAGATATACATCCCGAACTCGGTGCCCGCGTACAGCAGTCCCTCACGCTCCGTGTCCTCCCGAATCACGCGGGTCGCGTGATGGGCGGGAATCCCGTTGTCGCCGGGCGTCAGGAGCTCCCAGGTCTCACCGAAGTCTTCCGTCTTGTAAATGAACGGCGTCAGATCGCCCAGAAGTGTGCGGTAGTAGGCGAAGTACGCCTTGCCCGCGGAGTGCGGTGACGGATCGATCGTCTGAACGCGCCCCTCCTGAGGCATGTCGGGCGGCGTGACATTCGTCCACGTCTGGCCTCCGTCGCGCGTCACCTGCACGAAGCCGTCGTTCGATCCGGACCAGATCACGCCGGGCGTGACCGGCGACTCCTCGATCGCGTACAGCACCGAGTAGTGCTCTTCGCCCGTGATGTCGCGGGTGATCGGACTACCCGAAACCATCTGCCGCTCGGGCCGGAAGGCGGTGAGGTCAGGAGAAATCTGCTCCCACGTCACACCCTCGTCCGTGGTCTTGTGAACGAACTGCGACCCGTGATACACCGTGCTCGGATCGTGCGGTGACACCTCGATCGGCACGACGCGCTGGAAGCGGTAGTTCAGATTGGCCGGATTCTGACCGTACAGGTTCTGGAAGCCGACGTAATACTGCTTCTCCTGCCCGGTGACCTGATTGTACCGACCGAAACGGCCTTTGCAGTTCGAGTACACGATCGTCGGATCACCGGGCTTCGGCACGGCAGGCCCGGTCTCACATCCACCAACGGCCTCCCAGTTCCCCTGGTGGCCACCCTGCGAGCCCGTTCCCGGAGGATTGCTCGGGACCCGGATGGTCGTGTTGTCCTGCTGGCCCGCGTACAGCCAGTAGGGGAACTGGTCGTCGATGTCGACCTGATACAGTTCTGCAGTCGGCTGATTGGACTGCGTCGACCACGTTCGCCCGCCATCGAGCGTGACGTTCGCCCCGCCATCGTTCGACTGGATCTGGATCAGCGGATTGTCCGGATTGATCCACGTATCGTGGTTGTCGCCGTGCGGCGTGGGACGGCGCTCGAAGTTCAGGCCGCCGTCGGTCGACTCGTAGTACCCCTCGTTGTTGATGTAGACGTGGTCCGCATCGGTCGGGTCGGCCACCACGCCCGTGTAGTAGAACGGACGATTCATGATGCCGCGCTGGTTGCTCACGAGCTCCCACGTCTCACCGAAGTCGTCGGAGCGGTACAGACCTTCGTCTGGATCGGTCGTCTCGACCAGCGCGTACACCCGGTTCGGCATGTCGGCTGAAACGGAAAGATCCGTCTTGCCGATCAAGCCACCGGGCAGTCCATCCGACTTGTACTCCCACGTGTCACCACCGTCCGTCGACTTCCAGATCCCGTCTTCCTGAGCGGACGCCTCCATGCCCGAGATGATCGTCCACGGCTGACGGCGCCCCATCCACATCCCGGCGTAGATTTCGTCCGGGTTCGCCGGGTTGAGCTCGAGGTCGATCGCGCCGACGGAGTCGGACGTGAAGAGGACCTGCTCCCAGGTCATCCCCGCGTCACGAGTGCGGTAGACACCACGATCATTGCTCTTCGCCCACGGGTTCCCCAGTGCCGCCACATAGGCCACATCGGGATTCTCCGGATGGATTTCGACGGCACCCAGTTGCCCCATCTCTTCGAGGCCGCGCCGCTCCCACGTCGCTCCAGCGTCATCGGAGTAGTAGAGCCCCCGCCCGATGATCACATTTGAGCGAATGCCATCCGAGCCGGTACCGACGTAGACCACGTCCGAATCCGACGGCGCAACTCTGATGGACCCGATCGAACCGGTTTCGAAGTAGCCATCCGAGATCGGTCGCCACGTCGTTCCGTAGTCGTCAGTCTTCCAGACACCACCACCCGTCGCCCCCATATAGAAGGTCAGCGGATGATCCGGGTGACCCGCAACCGCGGTGACCCGTCCTCCCCGCGACGGACCGACATTCCGGTAGCTGAGATCGGAGAAGGTCCGCTCGACCTGCGACACCTCTTCCTGGGCCTCGATAGCCGCAGGCGTGACGGGCAGGGCAACGGATACGAACGCGAGGCCAGCCAGAACGACGGCGGCGCGGCTCGCAAAATCAGACGCACGACAACTCATGATCGGTACTCCGAAGACAAATCAGGACAGACGGGCAGAATGCCCGCCCATGACCGGGGGGTCAACTCCGATGACACTCGAGGGTCGTACCCCGCTGAGACCCTCCGGGGCCCCCGACAGTCCGTGAGGCGAGGGCGGCTTACACCGCCTGAGTAGACCGGGCCAAACCGGATCGAATCAGAGGATTCCTCCAGCCCACTCGGCGAACGTATCGCACAGCTCCTCGAGAACCTCTGCATCCGTCCTTCCGGATCGCTTGAGTACGTGAAATCCGTGATCCGCGCCGTCCACGACGTGGAGGGTCGGGGCCGGCTCCACCCGACTGAGCAGGGGCCGCAGCAGCTCCAGGTTGGCGAGCTTGTCGCGCGTGCCCTGCAAGAACAGCATCGGAAGGCCGACATCCCCGAGATGATCACCCCGCTCCGAGGAGTCGCGGCCCGGCGCATGGAGCGGAAACCCGAAAAAGCCGAGGCCACGCACCGAAACCAACGACCCACCCGATGCAGCGGTGGATGTCATGCGTCCACCCATCGACTTGCCGCCAGCGAGAAGCGGCAGGTCGGGGACCAGAGCCTCTGCGGTCGCCACGGCCGAGCGTACAGTCTCTACCAGCACCGGCGCAGGATTCGGTGCCCTCCGTCCGGCTTCCATGTACGGGAAGTGGTAGCGGAACGTCGCGACCCCCCGGTCCGCGAGAAGACCGGCACACGCCTCCATGAAGGCGTGGTGCATCCCCGCGCCGGCTCCGTGACCGAAGACGTATAAACAGAACGCTTGGGGTGGACGGACGAGCACAGCCGAGACATCCCCCGCGGACCCGGTGGCCTCAAACGTGTGCTCCGACGTCATCATGCTCCCTGTCCGTCCCCGTGTCTCAACCGAGTGGCCAACCTCCGGCCAGGGCGGTGGAACCGGAACGGCCCGTAGCGACGCATCGCTCGGTCAGAAGATCCGGAAGGCGATGAACGCGCCCACATACCCGAGGAGCAGCATGTACGTGAACTGTATCAAGGGCCACTTCCAACCCGCAGTCTCGCGTCGCATGACGGCCACGGTCGACATGCACTGGAGGGCGAAGGCGAAGAACACCAGGAGCCCGATCGCTGCCCCGGGCTCCAGATCACGCCTGAGGATTTCCTGCAGGGCGACCGACTCCTCGTCGGCCGTCTCCACTCCGTAGATCGTCCCCAGCGTGCCCACGATCACTTCACGTGCCGCCAGCGACGTCACGATCCCGATCCCGACTCGCCAGTCGAATCCGAGCGGTTCGATCACCGGCTCGATGACATGCCCGATCGTGCCGAGCGCGCTCTGCTCAATGTCGGGCGGGCCCGCATCCGTACGCGGGAACTGGGTCAGCGTCCACAGGACGATCGCGACCGCGAAGATGATCCGGCCGGCCCGACGCAGGAAGATCTTGCTGCGGTCCAGTAGGCGCAGCATCAAGGTCCGCGGCGATGGGATGCGGTACGGCGGCAGCTCCATCAAGAACGATGTCGGCTGCGCTTTCAGGAGCGTGCGTTTGAGGAGAAACGCCGTGAAGACCGCAGCCAGGATTCCGAGCCCGTAGAGGCCAAGAAGAACGGCGGCCCGCTGGTTCATGAAGGGGCCCAGCACAGGCTGGTTCGGGATGAACGCGGCGATCAGGAGCGCGTACACGGGAAGGCGTGCCGAGCATGTCATGAAGGGGGTGACGAAGATCGTCGCGAGGCGATCTCGTTCGTCGTCTATGGTCCGGGCAGCGAGGATCGCCGGAACGGCGCACGCATACCCGGACAGCAACGGCAGAAAGGCACGACCCTGGAGGCCGACGCGATACATCGCGCGGTCCGCGATGACGGCGGCGCGCGCCATGTACCCCGAGTCCTCGAGAATCCCCAGGAAGAGGAAGAGAATCAGGATCTGGGGCAGGAAGATGATCACCGATCCGACCCCGGCCCACACGCCATCGACGAGGAGCGACCGGTACCACGTATCCGGGAGCGTACCGGCGATCCACTCGCCGGAGGTCGCTACCATCCAGTCGATCCCGTCCATGAGCGGGACGGCCCATGTGAAGATCGACTGGAAGACGAAAAGCACGACGGCCAGGAAGATCAGCGGCCCCATGAAGCGATGCAGGAACAACGAATCCAGGCGCTCCGTCAGCCGCGACGGACCCGGTGGAACGAAGTCCGCCTCCCGCGCGATGCCACGGACCAGATTCCGCCGCGCCGCGAATGCGTCGACCACGGGCAACGCGATGGAGGCCGGAACGTTCGAGAGCTCCCGCTCCACGTGCACGCCCGCCGTACCGCCATCCGCGACACCCTCCAGGTAGGAACGGACACCATCGAGGCCCGATCCGGTGCGCGCGCTCGTGCGGACGATGTCCACGCCGAGTCGCGTGGCGAGCGCCTGATCGTTCACTGCTCCGCCCCGTGCCTCCAGCTCATCCGCCATGTTCAGCACGAGCAGCGTCGGCAACCCCATCTCGAGGACCGGCTCCACCAGCATGAGCTGATTCTCGAGACGCGTCACGTCGACAATGAGGATCAGCGCGTCCGGGGAGCGCATGCCATCGACCTTGCCCTCGAGCACATCCCGGGTCACACGCTCGTCCAGAGTGCGCGCGGAAAACCCGTGCACCCCCGGGAGATCGACCAGGGAGAGCGTGCGCCCATCGGCGAGACTCACTTTGCCCACGTGCTTTTCGACCGTGACGCCCGGGTAATTGGCGACCTTCTGGCGCAGCCCGGTGAGCTGGTTGAAGAGCGTCGTCTTCCCGGAGTTGGGAGGACCGATCAGCGCAACGAGCGGCGTCTCGGAGGGCGTCTCTAGCGTGGCGGGGCCGCCGCTAGCGACCAAATCCTGCTCGGCCAATGTGTGGCTGAGCCTCAGTCCGCGTCCTGAAGCGAGGAGAGCAGCTTCACGCAGAGGCAGGCCGCCGTTTCACGCCGAAGCGCGAGCAGAGATCCGTCGATCGACACGATGGGATCGCCCCCGGGGGAGGACCGGACCGGGCAGATCCGGCAACCGGGCAGGACGCCACGCTCCAGCAGGGGTTCCGCAAGTTCGACAGGCAGATCAATGGAAACGAGCTCGACCTCCTGCAGCATCGGGACGTCCCCGAGGCGCAGGTCCTCTCGCTGATCCTGTTCTGTCATGACTGGAAGCTGCATCGGCCATCCGTTGATCTCGGCCCGACCCGGGTCGAGACGAGATTGAAACTGACTCTCAACTAAGGTACACGGGGCTCTCAGAGCGCGAAAGCTGTGAGACGACACGCTGTCGGCAACCCCCGATCCAGCACATCCTCCCGAATCAGGGCAGGCCGTGCCAAACGCCAATGGAGAGCACAATGAATGACTCGCACGGGAGGCAAGGCAGGAAAGGGACTCTGCCCAGCCTGATTGGTCGGATGGTCAGTCACCGGCAAAAGCCGCCGGGTACGGTCCCCGGAACCTTGGTTCACACAGGCGTGCGGAAGGCAGAGTCCGTTCTGATCCGCCTGATCGAGTACAGTCCCGACTCGATCGATGAGGGCCAATACGAGGACATCGAAGCCTGCCTCGACATCGCGCAGGCTCAAACCATGAGCTGGGTGAACATCGACGGGCTGCACGAAGAGGGCGTCATCGAGTCGGTGGGTACGCGGTTCGGGATCCATCGGCTCGTTCTCGAAGACATCCTGTCCACCAGTCAGCGTTCGAAGGCCGAGGATTACGGCGGTCACTTGTTCGTGATCCTCAAGATGCTGTCGTTCGATCAGGACACGGATTCGATCATCTCAGAGCAGGTCAGCCTCGTCATCGGCGAAGCCTTCGTGTTCTCCTTCCAGGAACAGCGCGGTGACGTATTCGAGCCCGTTCGAGAGCGACTGCGGCAGGGAAAGGGCCGCATTCGCTCGCGTGGCTCCGACTATCTCGCCTACGCGCTGATCGACACCGTCGTGGACAGTTATTTCCACATCCTGGAGGCCGTAGGCGATCGAATCGAGGAGCTCGAGGAGCAGGTTCTCGCAACGCCCACTGTGGAGCTGCTCGAGAAGATCCACCACCTCCGCCGAGAGATGCTGATCCTTCGTCGGGCCGTCTGGCCTCTGCGCGAGACACTCGGACAACTGTACCGAGAGGACATGCCACTGATCACGTCGGAGACCGAGGTCTTTCTCCGAGATGTGCATGATCATGCTGTTCAGGTCATCGATACGGTCGAGTCGCTTCGTGAGGTGCTTTCCGGGGCGATGGACATGTACATGTCCGGCGTCAGCAATCGGATGAACGAGGTCATGAAGGTGCTCACCATTATCGCGACCATCTTCATCCCACTGTCGTTCTTCGCGGGACTGTACGGCATGAACTTCCAATACATGCCCGAACTCGGCCTCCGATGGGCGTATCCGGCGCTCCTCATCTTCATGGGAGTCACGGCGGGCGGCATGCTTTGGGCGTTTCGGCGAAAGGGTTGGCTCTAGACGCGGGCACTGACAGAGCGTCCGCGACTCGAGAGGCTTTTGAGTCTGAAGGAAATCTAGCCTGTTGCTCCGGCGGTAAACGAGACGCTCCCTCCAGGAATCGTCTGGGATTCTTCTGGTGCGTTGCAGGCGCAGAACAGCCAGATTTACAGCGCGACTCAATGCACGCCGGAATCGCCCGCACTGCCTGTCGGAAGTCGGGTCACTCAAGGAACGCGACCAGAGATGACACTCTCGGAGTTTCTTCGGATCCAGCTGTTCGAGGTAAGCGGCACCCAGATCACGGTCTCGTCACTCGTGACGTTCACCGTGATCGTCCTGTTGTCACTGGTCGTCTCCTCCCTCGTCCGACGGGTCGCCCGTCGAGCGCTGGGACGCATGGGATGGATGGAGGCCGGTACGATCTCGACCATCCTTCGCCTGCTGCACTACGGCGTCGTCATCGTCGGGCTGGCCGTCGCCGCCCAGACGATCGGGATCAGCCTCGCGTCCCTCTTCGCGGCCGGAGCCGTCGTCGCGGTCGCCGTCGGATTCGCCCTCCAGAATGTGCTCCAGAACTTCGTGTCCGGCGTCATTCTGCTTGCGGAGCGATCCATCACCGAGAGCGATGTGCTCGAGGTCGACGGAGAACAGGTCGTAGTGGAGCGGCTGGGCGCCCGGGCCACCGTCGCTCGAACCCGGGACGACGACCAGATCATCATCCCGAATTCAGTCCTCGTGCAGTCCTCGGTCACGAATCTCACGCTGGCCGACAGCCTTCACCGCATTCGCGCTCGCGTTGGCGTGTCGTACGGCTCGGATATGGCACGCGTCGAAGAGGTGCTGCTGCGGGCGGCGGGCGACTTGAAGAACGCAATGGCGGCAAAGGAGCCGGTGGCCCTGCTCCTGGAGTTCGCGGACTCATCCGTGGTCTGGGAACTGTCCGTGTGGATCGACGATCCCTGGGCCGCCCGAGTCACCCGCTCCGACCTGAACAAGGCGATCTGGGCACACTTCCAGCGCGCTGGCATCGTGATCGCCTTCCCGCAGCTGGATGTGCACCTGACGAGCGCCGAGAAAACGACTCCGCCCGACTCCTCGAGTACGACCACGGGAGCGTAGGGAAAAGCTCGCGCGGACGGGCGATCGAATTAGAGCCGGAAGGAGTCTCCCTCGACCGGCTGAACGACTTCCGTGTCCGACGTCTTCAGGATCTCCTGCATCTGTTCGAGCTTCCGGTCGATCGTGTCGTCGTCGTGCGCGTAGTCGTGGTGGAACGGGTAGAGCGTCTTCACCTCCGCCCGGTGGGCGAAGTTCGCGACCTGGGTCACAGATGAGTGCCCCCAACCGACCTTCGACTCGTATTCCTCATCGAGATAGTTGGTGTCGATGATCAGCGCATCCGTGCCCCGGACGAATTCGAGCAGGCGCTCCTCGTACTCCACAGTGTGGTTATCCGACGTGGGCGAGGAAAGCTCATTGTCCGTGATGTAACAGACCGAACGCCCGTCCATGCTGACCCGATATCCGAGGCAATTGCCCGGATGGGCAAGTAGCATGGTACTCACGCTGATCTCGTCGAACTCGTAGGTGCCTTCACGCAGATCGCGGAACTCGAGCTTCGCGCCGAACTCACGCGTCGTCACCGGAAAGAAAACTCCATCCATCTGGGCATTGACCAGATCCTTGACCGTGACCGAGCCGTGCGGCGAGCCGAGGATCTCCCACTCGTTGCCCTGGACGTAAAACGGAGCGAAGAACGGCAGCGTGTTGATGTGATCCCAGTGCGGGTGACTCAGGAAGAGTTTCCCCGTGAGGCGTTCACCACGCTTCACCAACGAATCACCCAGCACCTTGAGGCCGCTGCCCGCGTCGAACGCGAAGAGTTGTCCACGCGGAAATTCCATCGATACGCACGAGGTGTTACCGCCGTATCGCAGTGTTTCCCGGCCTGGACGGGGCACGGTACCGCGGATACCCCAGAAGGTGAACTCGAGCTCGTTCGCCATGACGCGGTCCAGGGTCTCGAAGAAGGAGTCCTTGCGGATCGGCTTCACGATGTAGCCGTCGGCACCGATCTCGATCGCGCGACGCCGATCGGAATCGAACGCCTTCGCGGTGCACATGACCACCTTCATTCCGGAAAGCTTCGGCATCTCCTTCAGCCGCGAGCAGACCTCCAGTCCGTCGAGGCCCGGCATGAGAATGTCGAGGAGGACGCAGTCCGGTGGGTCGATCGGAATCGACGCCAATGCCTCTTCGGGGTCAAAGAAGATCGACGCGTCATGGCCACGCCCCTCGAGGAGCGCTTTCGCCGCAGAAGCACTCCCGGGGTCGTCGTCGACAATGACAAAACGCAGGCGTTCGGACATCTGCTCTCCCTTACCCCGTTCCTGCCACGAGCGTCAGGCGTCGACCGTCGAGGGGACACCCAGACTCAGCCAGAAACCAATCTCCAGATCTGAGCCACCAGAAAACACACCGAAACACCCATCAGGACCGGCATGACGGTGGCAACCGTCGTCCATTTGAAACTTCGCGTTTCCTTGAAGATTGTATAGATCGTCGTGGAGCACGGGTTATGAAGGAGGCTGAAGAGCATCAGGTTCACGGCGGTCAGCAACGTCCAGCCTCCTGCTCGAAGGAGCGCCTCGGTGGTCACGAGTGAATCCTCCTCGAACATCACGCCGGCCCCGGCGCCCTGGTCGGCCAGTTCCGGTGTGACCAGGACCGTGAGCATGAGAACCGTCGGGATGACGATCTCGTTGGCCGGGATCGCAACTACATAGGCCAGCAGGATCACCCCGTTCAGCCCGAGAAGCAGCC
Organism: uncultured Gemmatimonadaceae bacterium; assembly: GCA_964492085.1. Taxonomy (GTDB): domain Bacteria; phylum Gemmatimonadota; class Gemmatimonadetes; order Longimicrobiales; family Gaopeijiaceae; genus UBA2589. The sequence continues at coordinate 24,361 of CAZBHZ010000014.1, forward strand.
CAACGGGATTCAGCCAATCCACCGAATGCTCGGCGATGCTGGCGCCTCCCAGCGAGACGTTCGAGATCAGCCAGATCACCGCACCGGCCGGGATGGCGAAGATGACGGCGCGCCATAGTACGATCAGCGTGCGATCGATGATCGACGTGTACAGAGTCTGAAGGACTCGCGGCGGCCGATACGGAGGCAGTTCCAGGCTGAAACTCGTCGCCTCTCCCCGAAGCACGGTCCGGGAGAGAATCCAGGACGAGACGAACATCATCGCAATACCGAAGAGCGCGATCCCGACGACGGCGGCGGCGCTCACGACGCCTCCTAGCTGAGCGGGCGCGAGCGCGCCGATGAAGATCGTGGCGACGAGAATCTGCGTCGGCCAGCGGCCGTTACAGAGACTGAAGTTGTTCGTGATGATCGCGATCAGACGCTCCCGCGGAGAGTCGATGACCCGGGTAGACACGACCCCGGCCGCATTACACCCGAACCCCATGCACATCGTCAGGGCCTGCTTCCCGTGAGCTCCGGCCTTCATGAACATCGAGTCCAGGTTGAAGGCGACTCTGGGTAGATACCCGAAGTCCTCGAGTAGCGTGAAGAGCGGAAAGAAGATCGCCATGGGCGGAAGCATCACGCTGATGACCCACGCAGTCGCAAGATACACGCCATCGAGAAGGAAGCCGTCGAGCCACCACGGCAAGCCGAACGACATCGAGACGCCCTTGAGCCACGTGTGGCCCATGTCGATCAGCAACGTCGCGAGCATCGACGACGGGACGTTGGCACCCTCGATCGTGAGCCAGAAGACGACAGCGAGGATGAGCAGCATGAGGGGGAATCCGAAGATCCGGCTGGTCAGAAGCTCATCGAGTTTCCGATCGAAGGCGAACCCGGCCTTGGCCAGACCACGCTTCTGGGCGCGCGACGCCATCGCCTCCGCGGTCGCGTACGCGTGCTCGGTCACGATGTCGTGAAAGTCCGGAGGAAGCTCCCAGCGGAGTCGGGTCGCCGCCTCGAGCACGCGTGTCCGGTCGGCCTCCGGCGTATCTCGGACCTCGCGCCCGGACTCGTCGTGAATCAGCTGCCCCAGCTCTCCGGAACGAACCGCCTCCTGAACCGCTTCGTCCGCGTTCAGCAGCCGGAGCGAGACCCAGCGCGTGTTGGGTACATCCGGAAACGCTTCGTGGATGACCGGTTCCAGCTCGGCGATCGCTCCCTCGATCTCCGGAGCGTGCCGCTGGAGCCGGTACGGCGTCGTCGTCCGCGCCCCGGTGGCGACCTCATGCGCCGCCGTCAGGAGGTCAGGGATACCGATACCCGCCCGGGCGTTGCCCGGAACGACCGGAACACCGAGCTCCGCTTCCAACTTTTCGCCATCGACCGCGATCCCGTGTCGGCGAGCCTCATCCATGAGGTTCAGAAAGACGACGACTCGGTCCGTGATCTCGAGGATCTGAAGAACGAGGTTCAGATTTCGCTCGAGGCGGGTCGCGTCGACGACGACCACGGTGACGTCGGGGCGACCGAAGAGGACGAAGTCACGCGCGACCTCCTCGTCAACGCTTCCGGCCTGAAGCGAGTACGTCCCCGGCAGATCGACGATCTTCACGCGTCTGCCTTCATGCGCGAACACACCCTCGGCGCGAACGACGGTCTTGCCGGGCCAATTGCCCGTGTGCTGTCGGAGTCCCGTCAGCTCATTGAAGACCGTACTCTTTCCGACGTTGGGATTGCCGGCCAGAGCGATGAGATAATCCCACCGGTCCGGGCTCAGCCCCAGGCGAACAAGGCTCTGCGTCCGGTGCTGGGCGCACGACACGCAGGGATCGGAGAGCGTGACCATCAGGCGACGTCTTCGGTCTGCGCTCGGGCGTCGAGCTCGACACGGATCCACTCGGCCTGCTCGCGGCGCAGCGCGATCAGGGCACCTCGGATGCTGTAGGCAATCGGGTCCCCGGCCGCACTGCGGAGCACGGCGTCGATCTCTGTCCCACGCACGACACCGAGATCCAGGAGGCGACGCCGCTGAGATCCCTGACACGCGGGCGAGATGCCCACCACACGGGCTGTATGACCCGGCTCGAGATCGACCAGAGTCGTGACCGGAGCGTCGGCGCGCTCCGACTCGGGGAGGAGGCGCACCGTGACATTGCCGGCGACGACATGGTCGAGTCGCCACGTACGTCCTCGCGATCGGATCCCGACGCCGGAATCGTCGTTGGACGTGATCGTGATACGCGATCCCAGATCGAGTCCGTCGTCGAGGAGTGCGTCGTAGATGATCCGCGGTTCATCCTCGAGGTGCACGATCTCGAAGGTACGCCCCACCTCAGCGCTCGACAGCGAGTTCCGCTCGAGGCGCGGAAGCTCCCCACCCGCAGTGGGAATCGGATCACCGTGAGGGTCCCAGGCAGGATGGCCGAGCCGGGCGGCGAGCTCGTCGACCTCCTCCTCCGACATCGTGTGCTCTTTCCGCTCGGCCTCTTCGTGCCACTCCCCGGCCGGGACACTCGTCCGATCGGCGAGGTATCTCTCCCACAGGCGGTGTGTTCGCACGAGTCGAAGGGCGGAGGAGCGACCGACCTTCGTGAGCTTCGGACCGTCCGGCGTGTTCGTAATCAACCGGGAGTCGGCCAGGGTGCCGAGAAGCTCCGCCGCCTTCCCCGTCGACAACTCCAGCTGCCCAGCCAGGCTCTCCAGAGAGCATTCCCGGCCGATGCTCGCGCACGTATACACGTGCTTGAGCGCATCCTCGAGCAGTACGCGCTCACTGAGATGCGCCATGCGACTGAGCCGCGCGAGCACACCCCACCGCGGCCACGCAATCAGCGCGACCACGACGACGAGCGCGCCGAAAACAGCGAGCGCGAGAGCAGGATCGACCATGGCGTGTACCCCAAGCATTTTTAGGCGCGCCTAAATTACATCACTCCCTCCATGCGGGTCAATTCCACAGCACCTGCACGAGTCGGATGTGGATGTGCGCGAGGACACCCTTGAGGACCGCCGTACCGTTGCCCGTGACTCGGGTCGCGGCGAACGTGACCCATGCGTCTTCGTCCCCTCATCCCGGCAGCGGCACTCCTCGCCCTGAGCCCCGCCGCGAGTCTGCTCGCCCAGATTCCGGCCGTCTCGGACGTGTGCGCCGATCGACCGCCCGCGACCGGCGTCTCTCTGTTTTCGGAGCAGTCGGCCGCACCGGAGCGTGACGGTTCCTCGTCTACGCGACCCGCGTCCGACCTCAACTGCATCGACCTCTTCTCGACCACTCGGGGGGGTGACGCAGCCGGTGTGATCGAGCTTCGCCGCCCGTGGTCCCCCTATGGCGTCACCGTGACGCCAGATGGACGACACCGTCACGAACTCGTGGCGTGGCTGGCCCGCCTGCCCGAGCCTTCTTCGCTCGGACCCTACACGACCTACGTCGCATGGGCGACCCCGCTCGCACTCGACCCGGTCGTGAGACTCGGAGAGGTCGAAAACGGTCGCAACGAGCTCGGAGAGGTGGCATTCAACAAGTACCTGGTCTGGGTCACTGCCGAGGCGTCGGCAGATGTCACCGAACGTGCCGGCCCGCTCATCGTGCGCGGACGGTCTCCCTCGAGCCGAATGGAGGCGCATGACCTGATGGCGCTGGCACCCTCCGCGGAAGAGGGAATGTCGATGGGGGGACCGGCCGGCATGCCCGGCATGGATGAAATGGCGGGCGTACACGACACGTGGGCCATGCCCCCGATGTACGAGGGCGTGCCCATGCTGCCGGGTGTCATGTCGTCGAGGCCCGTGGTTTCGCCGCTCCGCCCCACGGCGGACCCGTCCAGCCTACCCGAGGCTTTGCCTCGAGACGTCGTCCGGCTTCCCGACGGGGGCACGCTCGACCTGGAAGCGGGTTTCGTCCGAAAGACCGTCGGAGACCACGACCTTGTCATGATGGCCTTCAACGGTCAGATCCCCGGTCCCCTGATCGAGGTGACCGAAGCGGCCACCATCTTCGTGAACTTCCAGAACGACACGCAGATGCCGACGGCAGTGCACTGGCACGGCCTTCGTCTCGACAATCGCTACGACGGCGTTCCCGGCGTGACACAGGACCCCGTGCAGCCGGGTGAATCGTTCCGATACCAGATTCACTTCCCTGACCCCGGTATCTACTGGTACCACCCGCATCATCGGGAGGACGTTCAACAAGAGCTCGGCCTCGCCGGCAACATGCTCGTCGAGCCATTCGCACCCGACTACTACAATGAAGTCGACCGCGAAGAAGTGGTCATGCTCGACGACCTCCTCCTCGGTCCCGACGACGTGGTCCCGTTCGGCGACGAATCGGCCAACTACATGCTGATGGGACGCTTCGGGAATGTGTTCCTCACGAACGGCGAGCCCGAGTACGGGCTCGATGTCGAGGCCGGAGACGTCGTGCGCTTCCACCTCACCAACGTCTCGAACACCCGCACCTTCAACCTCTCCTTCCGACCCACCGATGACCCGGAGGCCACGCCGCTAACCATCAAGGTCGTGGGCTCCGACGTAAGTCGCTTCGAGCGGGAGTCACTGGTCGAAAGCGTGGTGATCGCGCCCGCGGAGCGGTACACGGTGGAGGTCGAGTTTCCCGCTGCGGGTGCCTGGGCCCTGACGAACCACGTTCAGGGCATCAACCACAGGCAGGGACTCTTCCTCGCCGAGGAGTCGGTGCTCGGGCGGGTCGCGGTGTCGGGCGCTCCGACGTCCACAGCGGGCCACACCCACGACTTCGCCGCGCTTCGAACGCACGACGACGTGGTCGCGGACATCGATCGATACCGGCACCTGTTCGACGGACCGCCGCACCGCGAACTCGTCATGACACTGGAGGTTCGCGACCTCCCGATGGCCATCGAGCAATCGATGAACCTCGACTGGGTGTACTTCAACCCGGTGGAATGGACCGGCACGATGCCCGTCATGAACTGGGCGACGAGTGGGGAGGAGGTTTCGTGGATCCTGCGGGATCCCGTGACGGGAGCGGAGAATGACGCGATCGATTGGCGCTTCCGAGTTGGCGATGTCGTGAAGATCCGCGTGACCAACGACCGTGCCGCCTTCCACGCGATGCAGCATCCTCTTCACATTCACGGACAGCGTTTCCTCGTACTCGAGCAGAACGGGGTCGCCAACGAAAACATGGTCTGGAAAGACACGGTGCTGTTGCCGGCCGGGTCGACGACCGACATCCTGCTCGAGCTTACCAACCCCGGCCGGTGGATGGTGCACTGTCACATCGCCGAACACCTCGAATCCGGCATGAAGTTCGTCTTCGACGTCGAAGGAATCCGAGAATGAATTCGATCCTGGTCCGCTCTGCTTCCGCCCTTCTCCTCGTGGTGTTGGGTGGTGTTGCACCACTCGCAGCCCAGAACTTCGATGAGTTCGTAGCGATCCCGCACGGGACGGTCGCGCTGACGAACGCCAAGGTGATCGACGGGACCGGCGCACCAGCCGTGATGAACCAGACGATCCTCATCGAAGGAGATCGGATCACGGCCGTGGGCCCAGCCGGCTCCGTCCGTGTCCCCGCCGACGCAAACGTCGTGGACCTCTCCGGAAAGACCGTGATCCCCGGCCTCGTCGGTCTGCACAATCACTCCTACTACACGGGCGGGAACGGGCGCGCGGCTCAGCTCTCTTTCTCCGGGTCCCGTCTGTACCTCGCGTCGGGTGTGACGACGATTCGCACCACTGGGGCACAGCAGCCCTACGCGGAGTTGAACCTGCAGCGCGAGATCGATGCGGGTCGAGTGATCGGTCCAACGATGTTCGCCACCGGCCCCTACCTGACCGGTGAGCAGGGTCCACAGACGATGACACGTCTCGAGGGTCCCGAGCAGGCGCGACGCGTCGTGCAGTACTGGGCCGAAGAAGGTGTTTCGTGGTTCAAGGCCTACACGTGGATCTCACGCGCCGAGCTCGGCGCCGCGATCGAGGAAGCCCACGCAAACGGGGTGAAGGTTACGGCGCACCTGTGCTCGGTGGGATACCGCGAAGCCGTGGCTCTCGGAATCGACAACCTGGAGCACGGTCTCTTCGCGAACTCCGAGTACGACCCCGACAAGCGCCCCGACGAATGCCCGCCCGGCTTCCGGAACGGATACGAGGACCTCGACGTGAACGGCCCCGAGGTCCAGGCGACGTTCCGTGACATGATCGACCATGATGTCGCCATGACGTCGACCCTCGTGGTCTACGAGATCTCCGTCGCGGGCCGGCCGCCGATCGACGAGCGCGTCTACGACGTACTGGCTCCGGAAATCGCAGAGGAAGTGAGAGCGATCGCCGAAGCGCGTCGGGCGGGACGCGGGGCGATCGACCCCGCGGTCTTCGCGAAAGCCATGGAGTACGAGCGCGCGTTCGTCGATGCCGGCGGACTGCTGGCAGCCGGCGTCGACCCGACGGGATACGGCGCAGCACCTCCGGGCTACGGAGACCAGCGGAACTACGAGCTTCTGCTCGAGGCCGGGTTTTCGGTCACGGAGGTGGTTCAGATCATGAGTCTCAACGGTGCGAAGGTGCTGGGCATCGATGGAGAGGTCGGATCGATCGAGGCCGGCAAGGTTGCGGACCTGGTGGTGATCGACGCCGACCTCGAAACGGCCGGAAATCTCCACGCCACGGAAGTCGTCTTTCGACACGGCATCGGCTGGGATTCGCCCCGGCTGATCGAGTCGATTCGGGGTGTGGTGGGGGTGCGCTGAGCGACCACCTCTTCGCGTCGCGGGAGCACCGACCCACCGTGAATCCTCTCGATGCGCCCGAGCATCAGCGCACGCCATGGGATACCTGATCGCGGCGGCCCTCGCGCCGCTTCTCGGACCCGTCCTGTACCGGGCCCTACACGACCGTCCGCTCGCGGTACGGGCGGTCGACAATTTCGTGTATGTCGCCGTGCCGCTTCTCGTGGCATGGCAGGTCCTCCCGCACGCTTGGGAGGATCAGAACGTCTTCCTGGTGCTCGCGGTCATCGTCGGCTTCCTCCTCCCCGCCCTGATCGAGCAAGCGTCTCACGTCCTTGCCGAGCAGACCGACAATCTGGCCATGGTCGTCGGCCTGTCCGGGCTGGTCCTTCATGCCCTTCTCGAGGGAACCGCACTCGTCCCGGGAGCTGCGCCCGTCGAACCACCCTTCGCGGCCGCCGTCATCCTTCACCGAATTCCCGTAAGCCTCGTCGTCTGGTGGCTGATACGCCCGCGGTTCGGGGCCACCGCCGCAGCCGCCGGGGTCGGGTCGATCGTCCTCGCGACGCTGGCCGGTTACGGGCTAGGCCACGAACTGCTGGCCAACGTCCACGGCTCAGGCGCCGAACTGTATCAAGCGTTCGTCAGCGGATCTCTCGTCCACGTTGTCTTCCATCAGGGAAGGCACGATCACGACCACTCGAACGACGGCCACCATCACCATGATCTCGGATAGCACTATGCGTACCCGCTCGCTCACCCTCGTCATGCTCGCCGTCTTCGCGGCCACCTCCTGGTCATGCTCGCCGGAATCCACCTCCGCGAGCGCCTCGGCGGGCGGGGCCTCCGCACCCACGGCCCCGTCGGCGAATCAGGCCGCCACAGGCCCCGTCGTGAACGCAGGCGGTCCCACCTACGCCGTGCCGAACCCGACGTTCGAGACCCCGATGGATCGGCAGTTCAAGGCGGTCTTCGAGCTGAGGGCTCCCGCAGGCAGCCCCGACCGACCGAACCAGAACCTCAATACGATGGCGCGTTACCTGAACATGCACGTCCGTGCAGGCGTTCCTGAGGAGAATGTGCGGGTCGCGGGCGTGGTGCACGGCGGCGCAGCTCTGGAACTGCTGCAGGATGAGCACTATCGCGCGGCCCACGGGGTGGACAACCCCAACAAGGACCTCATCGCCGAGGTACTCGCAGGAGGTGGCCAGCTCATTCTGTGCGGCCAGACAGCGGGCAGGCTTGGCATCTCCGCTGACCAGCTGCTGCCGGGTGTCCAGCTCGGGTTGAGTGCGATGACCGCGATGACCGTGCTTCAGCAGGACGGATATCAGGTCATTCTCTGGTAGAGGACGTCCCTGCTCATCCGGTTGCGCATCCGCTGCTCAACGCGGATTCTGAGCGGTCGGGACCCGATCGGATCGAGCCGGCGGGCCTGGGACAGTCAGGAGGGGTACGCGCCATGAGTAATCACGTCTCACGTCGGCACTTCATCGGTGGGGCCACCGCGGCCGCAGCACTGGGCACGATGGGAATCACGCCTCAAGCGGCCGAGGCCCGAGTACGGCGCGCTGCGGAGCGCGGTATCCGGTATCTGCCGGGCGGTGCACCGATGCATCGCATGATCCAGTCTCAGGTCGACGAGTACGACGCGCTGGCCAAGCTCTCGTCGAACGAGAACCCGTTCGGTCCGTCGGATAAGGCGCTCGAGGCGATGACCTACGCGTTCAAGTACTCGATGCGCTACGGCTACCCGGACAACAACGTCCAGCAGCGTATCGCCGACGCGCACGATGTCTCCAGGGATCACGTTCTCATGGGAGCAGGATCAGGAGAGATCCTCGACGTGGTCGGCCTCACCTGGCTGGCGCACGACAAGAAGGTCGTCGGGGTCGAGCCGTCGTACGGATCGGTGTATTCCCACGCCACGGGCATCGACGCAGACACGATCCTCCTCCCGCTCGAGGCCGACTACCGGCAGAACATCGAGCGGATGGTCGACGCAACGAACCGGAATGCCCGAGATGTGGGTTTCGTCTATGTCTGCAACCCGAACAACCCGACGGGTGTGACGATCACGGCGGACGAAATTGCATACCTCCTCGACAACATACCGGAGGACATCCCTGTCCTGATCGACGAGGCATACCACCACTTCGTCGAGGATCCGGCATACGAAGAGTCACTGAAATACGTGCGTGAAGGCCGTCGCGTGGTGATCGCCCGGACCTTCTCGAAGATCTATGGCATGGCCGCGATGCGGATCGGTTTCGCGATCGCGCCGCCCGACATGATTGATGAAATGCGGCCGTACAGCACCGGTAGCGTGAACGCGCTCGCTCGGTGGGGCGCGGTAGCCTCCATGGAAGACCAGCCCGCAGCGGACCGCATGCTCGCCCACAACAAGCGTCTGCGCGAACAGACGATCTCCGATCTGGAGAGTCTCGGCTACGAGTGCGTGCCGTCGCAGACGAACTTCTTCATGGTGAACCTGCGCCAGACGGTCGCCCCGATCCGCCAGGCCTTCCGTCAACGGGGCGTCGCGGTCGGTCGCGACTTCCCGCCGATGCTCGATCACCTCAGGGTGTCGATCGGCACCGAAGAGGAGATGGGCCGGTTCATGAACGCGTTCGAAGACATCATGACCACGATGTCGGCGGGCGCCGGCTCCTGACCCTGGCGAGCGGGGCGGCCACGGTCGCCCCGCCTTCGCCGCTATTGCCCATGAGTCGACGTTCCTCCCTCGTGTACCACCGATTCATGCACCCGAACCCGTCGCGTCCGCGACGCATCCTCGAAGGATCACCATGAGCCCGACCCGTAAGGACTTTCTCAAGATCTCGGCAGGCAGCGCGTTGGCCGGCCATGCGATCGGGACCCAACCGCTCGCCGGAGCGCCGGCGGGCCCGGATCCGGTTCGTCCGGCTGACCGGTGGGGCGCCCGCATCGTCCAGGAAGCTCCTCGCCGGCTGAATATCCTCATCCTCGGTGGAACCGGCTTCATCGGACCATTTCAGGTGCGTTCCGCTCTGGATCGTGGCCACAACGTCACGCTGTTCAATCGCGGCTCCGGCCGGAACATGTTCCCCTATCTCGAGACGCTTCGCGGGGACCGCAACGGAGATTACGAGTCCCTGCGAGGACGGCAGTGGGACGTCGTGATCGACAATGCGACGAACAATCGCCTGTGGATCGAGCTGGCGGCCGAGGCTCTGAAGGACTCGGTGGATCAGTTCATGTTCGTCTCGTCGCGCTCGGCGTACGCGGACGTGAGCCGGGTACCGATGACGGCGGAGGCCCCTACGTGGACCTTCGAGACGGCCGGCATTCCACGGGATCAGGAACGGCTTCCGTATGGTCTCGGAAAGGCCGAGATGGAGCGGATCGCCCAGAGGATCATGCCCGGGCGCACGACGATTCTTCGACCGGGTCTGATCATCGGACCCGGAGACGAAACCGATCGCTTCACCTACTGGCCCGTACGGATCGACCGTGGTGGAGAGGTCCTCGCCCCGGGAGACGGGACGGATCCCGTTCAGATCATCGACGTCCGTGACTTCACGGACTTCACCGTGCGGCTGGCGGAGGACGCGACCATGGGAGAATTCAACTGCGTGGGGCCCCGAACACCACGCCCGATGGCCGAGCTCCTCTACGGAATCCGTGCCGTGACGACCACCGAAACGTCGTTTACCTGGGTTCCGCGCGACTTCCTCGCCGAGCATGGCGTCCGCCCCTACGCGGAAATGCCCGTGTGGCGTCCGCCCGTCGACGGCAACGAGGGTTTCGCGCGCTTCGACCTCACGCCGGAGGTAGAAGCCGGGCTCACGTTCCGTTCCCTTGCCGACACCGCGGCCGCGACCCTCGAGTACCACTACGCCAGACCCGTGGAGCGCCAGCAGAACTTCCGGGCTGGCCTGTCGGCCGAGCGCGAAGTCGAAGTCCTCGCTGCCTGGCACGCGCGAAACGGCTGACCTGGGACGCCCCCCGGCCGGGGCGTAGCCCGCCCTGGCTCCCCATCACGCCATCCGGAATCGTACGGACACGATCCTTGTACAATTATTGTTCATGTTTTACTTTTCCATTCACGAACACCGTACATGGATCTGGTTTGGGATGAATACGCTCGTCGCCCGCGAAACCCGTGGGCGCCCCGCAGGTCGCTTCGGCATCGGACTTGTCCTGCTCTCGTCCGCTGCATGCTCCCTCGCGCCGTCCCCGGCCGAGGTCCCTGCGGTCGATCGCATGCCCGGATCCTACGCTGGGGACGCGGAGGCAACGCGCCCGGAGTCTGCTGACGTCATCTCGTGGTGGCGCACCTTCGAGGATGGCACCCTGAACGCGCTCGTCGGTGCAGCGCTCGACTCGAACCTCGACATCCGGGAAGCGGTCGCGCGGATCGAAGAAGTGCGCGCTCAGTATCGGATCGCGCGATCCCCGCTCTTCCCGTCCGTTACCGCGGGCGCGGACGCCTCGCGTTTCAGTCAACCAGCCAACGCCGGGCAGTTCGGGGCCATTTTCGGAGGAGACGGCGGAGACAACGACCCCAATCTTCCCGACCGCCCCACCCGCTTCACCTTCTCCACGTTCGGTGCCAGCATCGGGGCCGCCTACGAGCTCGACTTCTGGGGAAGACTGAACAGCGGCCGTCGGGCCTCGTATGCTGATTTCCTGGCCACCGGCGCCGACGCGAAGACCGTCGAGATCTCAGTGGCCGCGGAGACGATCGCGGGATACTTCGAGCTCAGGGAGCTCGTTGCGCGTGAGGCCATCCTGACCGAGGTCGTCGACATCCTCACGGAGCGACTGGAGCTGACCGAGGACCGTTATCAGCGGGGCGTTGTCACCTCGATCGAGCTCTACCAGATCCAGCAGGACCTCAACGCGACGCGTTCGGGGCTACCTCTGCTCGGCAGCCAGATCACGGCATCCCGCGGGCGCCTCGCCGTGCTCCTCGGTCGATATCCCCAGGAAGTCGAGGCCCTCATCGCCGGCGAAGAGCTACCCGTGGTGAGCCTGGATCCGATCCCGGCCGGACTTCCGGCAGACATACTCGCGGCGCGGCCCGACCTGGTTGCTGCCGCCTTCCGGCTCGAGGCCACCCGGCAGCGCGTCGGGGAGCGCCGGGCCGCCCGACTCCCGTCCATCAACCTCACGGGCTCGACCGGTACCCAGAGCGCCGATCTCTCGGACATCGTCCGAGCCGACCAGTGGTTCACCAACTTCGTGACCTCGCTCACCGCCCCCATCTTCTCGGGTGGCCGCCTCAAAGCCGATCAGGAAGCGGCGGAGGCTCGGTACGAGCAGGAAGCCGCCCGGTATGCGCGCTCCGTGCTCACAGCCTTCCAGGAGGTCGACGCAGCGATCGCGGGCTTCAATGCGCAGCGAGAACGGAAACTCGTCCTCGACGAGCAACTCACGGTCGCAGAGGCGTCAGCCGACGCCGCACTTCTGCGCGTGGAACAGGGTGTGGGCGACTACGTCGGCTACCTGGACGCGCTGCGGACCGTGCTGAACGTGCAGGACACGCAAGCCTCGGCGGAGCGCGAGCTCGCGACCGCCCGACTCAACGTACACCGAGCCCTCGGAGGAAATTGGATCTCCGAGCCGGCCGATGAGCAGGACTCCGAAGGAGACCTCCGATGACGACGCACCCCCAGAACGCCAAACCCCGTCGCTCCCTCCGACGGGTGATTCTACCCTTCCTCATCCTCGGTGGTGGAATCGTGGCCGCGCTCAGCCTCGTCATCAGCCGCCCGGTTCCGGAGCGGATCGCGACCCCGCGAATGGCACCAATGGTCACGACCGAGACGCTCGCGCCGAGGAACGCTCCTCTCGTGGTGGAGGGGACCGGTACTGTCCGACCCACGTCGGAAATCACCCTCTCGGCCGAGGTCGGTGGACGCGTCGTCATGGTCTCCCCGCAGCTCGTGCGCGGCGGAGCATTCGCCATGGGTGACACCCTCCTGAAGATCGACGACCAGAGCTACCGCAACGCGGTCTCGATCGCGCGGGCCGAAGTCGAGCAACGGCGGGTCGATGTCGCACTCGCGGCGCAGAATCAGGCGATCGCCCAGCGCGAGTACGAGCTGCTGCGCCGGCGGCTCGGGTCGGACGCGCCCGCGGATACCAGCCTGGCCGCACAGCTGGCTCGGCAGCAGCCTCAGTACGAGGCAGCCCAGGCTTCGCTGTACCGTGCGGAGGCTCAGCTTGCGGACGCAGCGCTGAGTCTGAGCCGCACCGTCGTGGTCGCCCCCTTCGCCGGCCGGATACGCTCCGAGACGGTCGACATCGGACAGTTCATCTCACCTGGCCAGGCGGTCGCCGAGATCTACGGCACGGATGCTGTCGAGGTCGACATCTCCCTCAGCACGCGGCAGGCCGCTCTGATCGACGACCTGTGGACTGATAGCGACGAGGTTCGGATCGCAGCGACGGTACGGGCCGAGTTCGGCGGTACCTGGCATGAATGGCAGGGCTTCGTCGAGCACGCATCGGGAGCCCTCGATGAGACGACTCGCACCGTCGAGGTCGTGATTCGTGTCCCCTCACCCTTCGACGCATCAGACGCTCGTCCACCCCTCCTGATCGGATCGTATGTCCGGGCGGACATCGTCGGTCGGGCCGCCGAAGCTCACTACGCCGTCCCGCGCTCCGCCCTGCGCGAGGGCTCGACCATCTGGACGGTGACGGCAGAGGGAACGCTGGTCTCGCGTCCGGTCCGGGTCATCCAGGAAATCCAGGACACCGTGTTCGTCGGTGCCGACATGGCCGCTGCCCCCCGGATCGTCGTCAGTGATCTCCCCGTCATGACCGAGGGTATGGAGGTCCGCATCGACGGCTTCGACGATCCGAGCGCCCGAACCGCCCTGACTGGAGGCAGCTCGAACCTCGACGGACACATGGCAGCAGGTGGAGGCGGCCAGTGAACGGCGCGATTCGGTGGATGATCAACAACGGGGTCACCGCCAACCTCCTGATGCTCTTCATCCTGGTCGCGGGCGCATTTGGCGCGATCTCCCTCCGGAAACAGGTCTTCCCCGAATTCTCCCCGGACCTGATCAACGTTTCCGTCGCCTACCCCGGGGCGTCTCCGATCGAGGTCGAGGAGGCGATCATTATCCCGATCGAGGCCGCGCTCGAGTCCATCGACCAGGTCGAAGAGGTCAATGCGACCGCTTCGCAGAATCTCGCGGTCGTCACGGCCGAACTCCGGAGCGGAGTCGACAAGCAGCAGGTGCTCGACGAGGTAAAGTCCGCCGTCGACCGAATCCGAACCTTCCCGGTCCAGATCGAGCGACCCATCGTCAACCTCGCCTCGCCCCGATCCCAGGTCATCCAGCTCGTCGTTGCCGGTGACGTCGGAGAGCGCGCCCTCAAGTCGCTCGCCAAAGAGGCCAGGGACGATCTGATCGCGATGGCTCCAATCTCCGACGTCCAGATCTCCGGCGCCCGCGACTACGAGATGTCGATCGAGGTCTCGTCCGATGTTCTCGACGCGTACGGCCTTTCGCTGGCCCAGCTGGCGACGATCGTGCGTCGGGAGAGCCTGGAGCTGTCGGGTGGCGAGATCGAGACGCGTGACGGCCGCGTTCTCCTCCGGACGCAGGGTCGAAACGAAACGGCCGAGGACTTCCAGGACATCGTCGTTCTGGGACAGACCGACGGCACCGAGGTTCGCCTCAGCGACATCGCCAAGGTGACTGATGGCTTCGCGGACTCGGACCTCGCCGCGGTCTTCAACGGTGAACCCGCGGTCGTCGTCACCGCGTACAGGGTCGGTGAAGAGAGTGTCCTCGAGGTTGCGGACGCAGTTCACGCCTACGTGGACGAGTTTTCGGGACGGCTCCCCGCCGGCGTGACGGCATCCGTATGGCAGGATCAGTCCGTCGTCCTGGACGGCCGCCTCAAGCTTCTGATCAAGAACGGTATCCTGGGCCTCACCCTCGTTCTGATCGCCCTCACGCTCTTCCTCGACCTGAAGCTCGCCGCGTGGACGGCGATCGGGATCGGCATCTCCTTCGTCGGAGCGTTCGCGTTGCTCGCGCCCCTCGGCGTGACGATGAACACGATCTCTCTCTTCGGCTTCATCCTCGCTCTCGGCATCGTGGTCGACGATGCGATCGTCATGGGTGAGAACATCTTCGCCGAACGCGAGAAGGGACGTTCGATCCGCGAAGCGGCCGAAATCGGTGCCCTGCGGATTGCCCGCCCCGTTGTCTTCGCGGTGCTGACGACGGTCGTGGCCTTCGCGCCTCTGCTCTTCATCGAAGGAACGCTGGGCCGGCTCCTGATCGACCTGCCGCTCGTGGTCATCATGGTGCTCCTCCTCTCCCTCGTGGAGGCCCTGTTCATCCTGCCGATGCACCTGTCGCACGATGGCGCCGCACAACGCCGACCAAATCCGGTGGTGCGGGGGATCAACGCGGCCCGCGCCCGTGTCGATGCCGGGCTGCAGCGGTTTGTCGGTGGCCCGCTCACCCGGGCCGTGAGGTACAGTATCGCGAATCCGGGCGTCATCATGTCCGGCGCCGTTGCGTCGATCTTCATCTGCTTCGGCCTCATCGGCGGCGGCCGCCTGCCCTTCTCGTTCCTTCCCTCCATCCAGGGCGAGACCGTCGTCGCGAATCTCCAGATGCCGCCGGGCACGCCGGTGGAACGGACCCTCGAGGTCATCCAGGACATCGAGGCCTCGGTCCTGCGTGCCGGCGAGCGCCTCTCGGCCGAGCTCCCGGAGGATCACCCGGCACCCATCCAGAACCTGTACTCCGTCGTCGGTGGAAGCGGCGGCGGCGGCGGACCAGGACAGACCGACACGCCCAGGGGCTCCGCGTCGAACCGCGCGTCGCTGACGGTCGAGCTGCCCAACCCCGAGGTCAGCATGTTCACACCCTCGGAGTTCGAGGCCGCCTGGCGCGCGGAGCTGCCTGAGCTCACGGGCGTCCGCTCGTTCTCGATTACGTCCGACTTCTTCCGTGTCGCGGAAGCGATCGCGGTCCAGCTCGCCTCCGACGACGCGGACGCGCTCGACGTGGCGTCGGACGACGTCGCGACCGAGCTCGCTCAGTTCGCGGGTGTGTTCGACATCCTGACGGCAGACGACCTCGGAGAGCAGGAGTTCCAGCTCGACCTTCGGCCCGAAGCTCGCTCCCTGGACATCACCCTCGACGACCTGGCAAATCAGGTTCGCAGTGCCTTCTTCGGATCCGAGGTTCAGCGCCTGCAGCGTGACGGCGAAGAGGTTCCCGTCTACGTGCGGCTACCGCAGTCGGAACGTGACGCGATCGCCGACCTGCTGTCATTCCGGATCTCCACACCTCAGGGTACCCGCGTTCCGCTCGATCAGGTGGCCACGGTGGATCTGGGCAGCACACCGACCAGCATCTCTCGACGGGACGGTGAGCGCATCGTGTCCGTCACGGCAGACGCCGACGAGACGATCGTCACTACGGACGAGGTCAACCGGCAGCTCGAGCGCACCGTGCTGCCCTCCCTGCGTGACCGTCATCCGTCCGTGTCCTTCAGCCTCAGCGGTGAACGAGCCGAGCAGGACGACACCTTTGCGTCGCTCGGTCGGGGCTTTCTGCTGGCGCTGCTCGGAATCTTCGCGCTTCTGGCGATCCCGCTGAACTCCTACGTGCAGCCGCTCGTGATCATGTCGGCCATCCCCTTCGGGATCATCGGTGCACTCATCGGCCACGCGCTGGTCGGCGTGCCGGTGGGACTGTTCAGCCTCTTCGGAATTATCGGCCTGACGGGGGTCGTCGTGAACGACACCCTCGTCTTCATGGATTTCGTGAACGCCGAAAAGGCAGACGGTCGGGCACTCGAGGATGCTCTTCTCAACGCTGCGCGCCAGCGCTTCCGGCCAATCTTCCTGACGTCGCTGACCACCTTCCTCGGGATCTCGCCACTCATCTTCGAGCGGAGCATCCAGGCTCAGTTCCTGGCTCCCACCGCGGTGAGCCTCGGATTCGGAATCCTGTTCGCCACGCTCCTGATCATGATCGTGGTCCCCGCTCTGGCGGTGCAGGAGGATCGGATCGTCCGGTGGTTCCAGCGTCGCCGCGCGACGCTGCCGGAGGTGTCGCGACCCATCGAGGCACTGGTCCCCGCCGGAGACTGACCCCTCTGGCGTCGGTACGCCGGCCACGGGACATTATCGAGCCTCGTCGAAGTGCGCGCGTGGATCGCCTCCAACCGTACTTCGCCGCCCTCGTGACCGGTCAGACACCTTCCGACGGACGGCCGGGACCCCGACCATGGAGTCAGGTTTGGAGCAAGCGACTGCCGAATCCGGCACGGCCATCCTCGACGGTGTATCCGACGCCGTTCACGAACGCGTCGTAGGACAGAATGAAGCCGTAGAGGGGCTGCTCGTCGCGCTCCTGACCGGGGGCCATATCCTGCTGGAAGGCCTCCCTGGCCTGGCGAAGACGTTGATGGTTCGCACCCTCGCGGAGGCGATCCACACGAATTTTCGACGGATTCAGTTCACGCCGGACCTACTACCCACGGACATCGTCGGGACGCCCGTCTTCGACCAGTCCTCGGGCGATTTCAAGGTTCAGAAAGGGCCGATCTTCTCGAATATCATCCTCGCCGACGAGATCAATCGCGCACCACCGAAGGTTCAGGCCGCGCTGCTCGAGGCGATGGAAGAACGTCAGGTCACGATCGCCGGGGAAACCTTCCACCTCGAAGACCCGTTCATGGTGCTCGCCACCCAGAACCCAGTCGAGCTCCACGGCACCTATCCCCTCGCCGAAGCTCAGCTCGATCGCTTCGCCATGAAACTCGAGATCGGGTATCCGGATCGGGGTGAGGAGAAGGAAATCGTCCGGCGCGTCGCCAAAGGCACACCCATACCGGTGGACACCGTCATCACCGTGGATCAGATCGCCACCGCTCGACAGGCCGTGGCGGACGTCAGGCTCGAAGACGAGGTCCTCGACTACATCGTGGAGCTCACCTTCGCCACGCGCGAACCCTCGAAGTACGGGCTGAGCGACTTCGACGCGCTGATCGAGTATGGAGCGTCGCCCAGGGCCACGATCTTCCTGACCCGCACGGCACGGGCGAGAGCATTCCTGATGGGCCGGGACTACGTCCTCCCCGACGATGTGAAGGCGATGGCGCCGAAGGTGATGCGCCACCGGCTCCGCACCACCTACGAGGCCGACGCGCGTGGCATCGACTCGGATCAGATCATCGCGCGCGTGCTCGAGGCCGTCCCCGCCCCCTGATGTCGGCCGACACGCACCACGTCTTCACCCCCGAGGTCACGGCTCAGCTCAAGAGGATCGAGCTGACGACTGCAGGGCTCGTCGAGTCGCTCTTCTCCGGAGAGTACCACTCGATCTTCAAGGGTCGTGGCCTCGAGTTTTCCGACGTACGCGAATACCAGCCCGGCGACGATGTTCGCTCGATCGACTGGAACGTCACGGCGCGACGCGGCCGACTCTTCGTGAAGGAGTTCGTCGAGGAACGGCAGCTGAATGCCCTCGTCATGGTCGATCTCTCCGCCTCCAAGGCCTTCGGCACCGGAGCGAAGCACAACGCACTGATCGCGTCCGAGATCGCCGCGATCCTCGCGCTCGCGGCGACTACGAACAACGATCGCGTCGGTCTGCTCCTCGTCACCGACCGGGTGGAATACTTCATTCCACCCGACACCGGGCGGCGTCACGCGATGCGCCTGGTGCTCGAACTGCTGACGTATCAGCCGGACGGGCGCGGTACGATGCTTTCGGCCGGCCTGAGGTACGCGGATAAGGTTCTCCGGCAGCGAACCACCGTCTTCCTGATCAGCGACTTTCTGACTGGTGCGACCGCGGATCCCGAGCTGACCCGGTCCGCTCGGAAGCTCGCCTGGCACCACGACCTGGTCCCGATTCGTCTGATCGACCCCGCCGCCGGTGAGCTGCCCCGAGTCGGGATGCTCGCCATCGATGATCCCGAGACGGGGCAGCGACGCGTCGTGAACACGAGTCGGCGTCGCGTGCGCGAGGCCTGGAAGGCCCACACCCGGCAGGCACACGAGCGTATGGATGACCTCTTCCGGGATCTCCAGCTCGACGTCGTCGACATCGACACCCGCGAAGAATATCTGCCGCCACTGATCGGCTTCTTCCGCCGGCGAGCGAGGATCCAGCGGTGAGGCGGCCCCGGGGCATCCTCGTGACGTCACCGGTGACGGCACTCCTGGCTACGACCCTGCTGATGGTGGCCGAGCCTGCCCTCGCCCAGGCCACGGGGGGTACCGTGTCGGTGTCCGGCATCGCGCTTTCACACGACACAGTCGGAATCGGCGACCTCGTCGACCTCTCTTTCGTGATCGACCTGGCTCCGGGGACGATCGTCTTCGTGCCCGACTCACTCGACTCATCCGACTTCGAGTCGTTCGAGTCCGTACGCTGGACGTCGCAAGACGGGCCGGACGGAGCGGTCCGTCTGACCGTGACGTATCCGCTGATCGCATTTCAGGTCGGGGGCATCGCCGTTCCGGAGTTCCCGATCTTCGCGGCACGCGGAAGTGAGGCCCGATCAGCGGGATTCGCGAGCGACGGTGATCTCGTCGGACGCTGGTCCGCATTCCGTGCGGAGCCAGGTGAAGCACCGTCCGCCCGGATGCTCATGATTCCACCGCAACCGCTTTGGGTGGCCTCAGTCCTCGAGATCGAGGACGCTTCGAACGGCGTCCAGCCTCGACCCATCGCCGACGTCGTGGGAGGAGAACGACACTGGCCCGCGACGATTCTGGCTCTCCTCTTCGGCCTGCTCTTCACCGGCATCCTGATCACCTCCGCCCACGCCGCATGGGTCGCGATCCGGGATCGTCCCGCCCCCCCACCGGACCCGCGGCTTGCCGCGCTGGCCGCCCTCGATGCTCTTCTGGAAGAGGGTTCGCACCGGGGTGGTGACGTGAGAGGCTTCTACACGCGCGCCAGCGACATCACCCGTCGCTTCGTGGAGCTGTTCGACCAGCGGTGGGGCCCGGCACGGACCAGCACCGAGCTGATGAACGACCTCGGGACCGCGGTGCGCCGACCCGACTTCGCACCCATCCCCGACGTCGACCCTCTGACCGGGGTCATGGAGCACGCCGAGCAGGTCAAGTTCGGAGGAGACCGTCCTGATGCTGATGAGGCCGAGCGTGAGCTCGATGCGGTGCGCAGGTGGGTCGAGCGGGCGGAGGCTCCATGACGCTGGACTTTGCGCAGCCCACCTGGCTCCTCTTGCTCGTGGCTCTCCTTCCTCTCGTGGTCCTCCTCCGCCCGGGGCCGACCGCAGCGCTGACGATGGCGCCCGCCGATCGAGGATTCGGACGGTTCACGGGCCGCGGCTGGCTCCAATGGGTCCCCTTCCTACTCCGGCTCGGTGCATTCGCCGCGCTGATCGGAGCGCTCGCCGGACCCCAGGTCATCCGGGTCCTCGATGAGCCGCAGGAGCAGGGCGTCGGGATCGCACTGGCGCTCGACCTCTCCACGTCGATGTGGGCGGAGGACATGGGGGCACGCGTCAGTCGACTCGACGTAGCCAAGACGACGGCGATGTCGTTCATCGACGCACGTGACGACGACATCGGTCTGGTCGCGTTCGCGGGAGAAGCTCTGACCCGGCTTCCCCTCACGCACGACGGGTACGTCGTGCTCGACGCGGTGAACCAGCTGGAGGTGGGATTGCTCACCGACGGCACGGACATCGCCGGTGCCATCGCCGCGGGGGCCGGACTCCTCGAAGACACGCCGCACGAGTCGAAGGTTCTGATCCTCGTGACCGACGGAGCGCACAACAAGGCGGGCGTCATGCCCGATCTCGCTGCCCGGGCCGCCGCAGCCGTGGGCGTCACGATCTATCCGGTCGCGATCGGGCAGGAGCGCGGGCGCGACCAGAGCGCGATGGAGACGGTGCTGACTCAGGCCGCGCGTATCACGGGCGGCGAATACTTCCAGGCTACGGACGTGAACGCGCTGAGCGAGATCTACGAGGAAATCGATCGACGCGTGCAGCCCTCCGAAGCCACGATTCAGCGCATCGAATCCACGCCCTACCGCTGGCTTCTCGCCCTGATCGGGCTCGCTCTGGCCGTAATGGCCATCGCGCTGCGAGGCTCGCCGCTCGGGGTGCTGCCATGACGTTCGCGCGTCCCGACCTGCTCGGCCTCGCGCCGGCGCTCTGCCTCCTGGTCGTGCTGGCCCTCCTCAGTCAGTGGCGCCGGAGCGTGCGACTGGTGGATGCCTATGGTGGCCCGGCCGCGGCGCGGCGACTGATCGGCCGTCGACTCGAGCGCTTTCCGGCGGTGCGTCTGCTGGCCACGCTGATCGCGGTCACGTCTCTGGTCGCCGTCGCGTCCGGGGTCACGCCGGAGGTCCCCGAGGAGGCACCGACCACGCCCGTCGACCTGATGATTGCGGTGGACGTATCGCACTCGATGACCGGTACCGACCTCGAGCCGAGCCGGATCGCCTGGGCTCAGCGTCTGGTGGACGAGCTGGTCGGCGCCGGCGTGGCCGATCGCATCGCGTTGAGCATCTTCGCGGACTGGTCCTATCGGCTGGTCCCCCTGACCGACGACGGAGACGTGGTCAGCTTCTTCGCGCCATGGATCGTTCCGGAACTCGTGAACACGAGAGACCAGGGCACCTCGCTCAGCGTCCTGATCGATGATGCTGTCGCGTCGTGGGACGAGCTGGCGCAGCCCGACGCGGTCCCGATCGTGCTCGTAGTCTCCGACGGCGAGACGCACGATGGCGCGGAGGCCGTGATCGCGTCGACACGAGGTGCGGTCGATGCGGGCGCGACCGTATGGACGGCCGGCCTCGGGACATCGACTGGCTCCCCCCTGACGCTCACGGGCTCGACGGCTCCCTTGCTCGACGGCTCGGGCTCCCCCGTAGTCGCCGGCTACGATGAGGGGCTGCTTCGTCAGGTGGCGGACGCCGGCCGCGGTGCCTTCTACGAGATCAGCGGCGAGGACGGCATCGCATCCCTCGTCGCCGACCTGCGCGCACTTTCAGGTCGCACCGATTCGATCGCGGAGCCTACGGAGGACCCCGCTGTGTGGCTGGTGCTCGTGGGGCTGGTGCTCCTCCTCCTCGACGCCCTGTTCGATACCGGCGTGGCCGTGCGGAGGCGTTCATGACCCGCGCATGGTGGCTCCGCATCGTAATCGGCGTACTCGCCGGGGCGAGCTTCGTACTCGCGTGGTCGGTCGAGCGAAGCAGTCTCGAGCGAGGCAATCGTCTGCAGCGGTCCGGTGAGTACAGGGCCGCAGCGGACCTCTATACCGAGCGGACACGGACCGACGCCGTGAATCCGGAACTGCGGTACAACCTCGGCACCGCTCTGGCTCAAGGCGACGACCCGAGCGCGGAGGATGAGCTCGCACGCGCGACGCTGGCGCCGGATCCGGATGTCCGCGGGCTCGCCCACTACAACACAGGCGTTCTTCGCCTCGATCGCGCGCTCTACGCAGAAGTCGCGGACTCCGTCCGTATTCATGCCGCCGCCTCCGTTGCGGCCAACCGACTCGCGCTGCGGATGCGTCCCGACGACAACGACGCGAAGTGGAATCTCGCGATGGCGCTCCGCTTGCTGGATTCGGTCAGCGCTCAGGAGCGGCGCAGCGGTCGGGAAATCACGGAGGGAGCCGTCGAGGCCGATGTGGTGACTCGCTCGGTCAACGTACCCGACGCTGAGGAGGACGAGCGCGCGGAAGATCCGCCCGCACAGGGTGAAAGCGAGACGACGGTCGTGCTCGGAGACGAGACACCGCTTTCGCCGGACCAGGCAGCCGAGATCCTGGGTCGATCACATCTCGACCCGACGCTCATGCTCACGAAGCTGCTTGCCCTCGAGAGTCGCTCACGCTTCGGACGGCGGCCGTCGCGAGGGGCCCGGCGCTGGTAGACTAGGGCTGTCCCGACTCGGCGACGGATCGCGTGGCCCATCCGGCGACCTGTACGGCCTCTCCCGTTCCGGCGCAGGCGCGTCCCCGAAACCGCAGCGCGGTCCCGAGGAGCCGGAAGTCTTCGCGCACGGCATCCGCAGTCGACTCGTCCGAGACGACTATGTCGTACGGTCCGCCTTTCATCCACGCCTCGAGCGGTCGGGTATCGGTCGCGGCCTGAGCGTCCATGTCGACAGTCCGGACGCCGGAGAGCTCCACACAATCGAGAGCGATCCGCCGCGTGACCGCACGGCCTCGACGGATTCGGATATCGTCCATCGCGGGGGACATGGAGGGGTCCCACTCCCGGATCGAAAGTTCCTCGAACTCTCGCTCTTCGTCTCCCGGAGCGATCGGCACGCCCTCCGGATCACCAGGCAACGGAATCCTCCAATGCCACGTGCTCACGGAGATGTGGGCACGCAGTAACCAGCTCGCACGGTCGCGAAACTCGGGATCGACGAAGACTTGTCGGTGCGCCATCGAAACGTAGGCCACCGGCAGCTCACGCGCGGGCGCCTCGACCTGAATGATCCCGTCCGCCCACTGCGTCAGCATCGGACGATCCGTCAACAGCGGCACATCGGCTCCGGCGCGACGGTCATTCCCCGTACACGACGTGGTCGCAGCCCAGATCCCCGAGACGCTGCCCGCTACGCGAACGAAGCCGCGGCGAGAGAGTGACGTCGGATCACGCATCGCCCCCCCTCCCCCCTCGCACATCCATGCCGACCAGCGACAGTCGCGACTTCGCTTGGGCGATACGCGCCACGTCGGCCTCTTCGACGAGGTACTCATCGGGCTCGTAGGGCGCACCCATCGGAACCCCGTCTCGTCGGTACTCCATGCCACTGGGGCGCCGCTTGGTGGCGCCAACATGGATCTCGGTCACCCCTGGGACAGTCGCAACCGCCTCGATGTTGTGCGGCCTGATCCCCCCGCCCGGCATGACGACCAGCGATCCGGCAGCCCGATCGACCAGAGCGGCTAGACGGTCCAGGTCATCGAGCACGGACGCCCGTCCGACCGACGTCAGAACCCGGTCTACACCCAGCTCGGCCAGCGTGTCGAGGCTCTCGTCGAGGTCTCGGGAAAGGTCGAATGCCCGGTGGAAGGTGACGGAAAGCGGACGAGCCGCGTCGACCAGACGACGGGTTCGCTCGCGATCGACGCGTCCGTTGGTATCCAGTACGCCGAACACGAGGCCGGAAGCCCCCGCGGAGCCGAGCGCGTCGATGTCGCGCAGCATGACGTCGAGCTCGAGTTGCGAGTACAGGAAGTCGCCACCCCGCGGGCGAACCATCGCCATCACGGGCACGCCCGACCGCGCCGCAGTCAGCGCGACCGCACCGACGCTCGGTGTCGTCCCTCCCTCGATGAGATTGTCGCACAACTCTACGCGGTCGGCCCCCGCCGCGGCCGCAGCCACCGCGAAGTCCGCAGACGCGCAGCACACTTCCAGAATCGTATTCGACATCGTGCCGGCAGGTTGGCACCCGGGCTGCGAGCACGCCAGCTTCCCGCATGTCATCCACTTCTCCCGACCCTGTTGTCGCGGTCATCGGTGCCGGTGCCGCCGGGCTGCTCGCAGCACTGAGTGCCGCCCGCTCCGGTGCCTCCGTAGTCCTGATCGAGCGCACACGCGACGGAGGCCGGAAGATCCTCATCAGTGGTGGAGGGCGCTGCAATATTCTTCCCAGCGTCGCCCAGCCGGAGCGATACGTCACCGACTCGTCACCGAACACGCTCAGGAAGATGCTGCGTTCGTGGCCCCTCGCAGAGCAGCGTGCATTCTTCGAGCGAGAACTCGAGATGCCGCTCGAGCTGGAGCCGGAGACGGGGAAGCTCTTCCCTTCGAGTCACCGTGCCCGGGACGTACGCGACATGCTCGTGCGCCGGGTCCGTGAGGCGGGCGCGAGGATCTGGTTCGACGCCGCCGTAGTGGGGCTCCGTGTTTCGGGCGCAGGCTGGGCTGTCGAACTCGAGGGAGCCCCCACACTCGAAGCGGCACGTGTGATCCTCGCCACGGGCGGCCTGTCCGTGCCCAAGACCGGCAGTGACGGAAGGGGACTCCAGATCGCGGACGCGCTCGGCCACACGATGCACGCGACGTACCCCGCGCTGACGCCGCTGACGGCATCCCCGCACCCGCACGCACATCTCGCCGGGATCTCACGGGTCGTAACGATCCGGGCACCCGGGGCGAAGCCTGTCTTCACCACGACAGACGGATTCCTCGTCACGCACGACGGGTGGAGCGGCCCCTCCGTTCTCGATTCGTCGCACCTCGCGATTCGCGGCCGTACCGATGGATCCCGGCAGGAGCTACTCGTCCAGTGGACAGAGCACGACCCCGACGCGTGGGCCGAGCGGTTCCGGGCGTCCCGCGGTACCGTCCGTTCGACGATTGGTCCGGATCTGCCACGTCGGCTTACGGACCAGTTGCTCGCCGAGGCCGGCGTGGACGGTGCCACGTCGCTGTCGCAGCTCAGAAAGGCCGACAGGCAGGCCATGATCGACGCCCTCACGAGCTACCCCATCCCGTGGACGGGCGATGCAGGGTACAAGAAGGCCGAGGTGACGGGTGGGGGCGTGGCGCTCTCCGAAGTCGACCCCGTCTCGATGGAGTCACGACGGTGCCCGGGCCTGCACCTCTGTGGCGAGATCCTCGACGCATTCGGCCCCATCGGAGGGCACAACTTCCTGTGGGCCTGGGCAACCGGGCGGGCGGCGGGCACGTACGCAGCGGCAGGTCTCTCGGCCTGAGACGTTCGCTGCCCGCTCAGTTCACCGTCGTCGATCGAGCCAACGCGACCGCCGTCTCGATCACCTGACGCAGCACCGGTGGGATGGATCGGCGCCCCCGCTCGGCAGCGGCCTCGGCCACGGCAAGGGCCAGATACGGCTTAGAGCGCTTCCGAACCGCCTTCTGAATGATCCGGTGCGGGGGCGGCCCCCCACGATCTGGACGGGGTGATATGCGCGCGGCCTTCCGGTAGACGTCTTCGAAACCACCGTGCCAGAGGCACTGCTCGACGTCTCGGAAGCCCAGCTTCGAGATGCGCGCGTCAGGCTGGACGCCTGCGAGGTAGTCACTCGCGTCCTGCGCATAGACACTCCCCGACTCATCACCGTCCGCCAGGAGGTGCCATTCGATTCCGAGGTCGTTGGCCAGCTTTGCGAGAGGGGGCACACCGCATTGCGCGAATTCGATCGCGCGCACCCCCTCGGCGTCGAGGTCATAACCAAGCACCGCCGCCAGTCGATTCAGGAGCCAGAACTCGGTTTCGCCCTCGACAAGCATCCAGCACCGAGCGAAGAGGACCCCGCCTCGCTTCGCGCGAATGTGATAGGCGACACGACGCAACTCGTTCGCGGACAGCGTTCGCTTCCCCAGTTGATGGACATCGACGCCATGCTCCCGACGCACGAGGCGCCGGAGGTACGCCATCGGCACCGAGGAAAGGAGTTCACCCGAGTTCGTCGTGACGATCGTCTGAGCGCGAAGCGCCTCGATCACGTCCCAGGTCGACGCCAGAAGAACCGGATGCAGGTGCGCCTCCGGTTCCTCGATGGCGATGATCGGCCGGGCGCCAGCCGCCATCGCATCCGCACCCTTCACGTTGAGCAGCGACCCGAGCACGAGCAGGAGCGCGAGGTTGTGGCTGCCGCTACCCGACAGGTCCAGACTCGCGTCCACGGCTCGAGGCCGATTCCAGCGCGCGACCTCGCCTCGAAGCTCCTGAAGCATGTGATGCATCGGAGCGTCCTGTGTCTCACTGGATGTCCGCTCGTCCAGAAGGCGCTGGGCCGCGTCGAGCCCGCGCGAAATCTGCTCGGCGGGTACGGGGCCACGTGTGCGGGCGAGATCGTGATATACGGCGGCGACGGTTTCCGAGAGGTTCACGGCACCACGCCGCTCACCCCTGGACTTCGGATCCCGGTTCCCGCCCGTAGCGAGGTCCCGGGTTGGCCGGTCGAAGCGAAGGAGGAGGACCGGGTGCTGCGCCCGAAGCCGCTCCAATTCCTCCGGGTCCGGCTGTGGGTCGAGCGGGGTTCCCTCTTCATCCACGAATCGACGCTGCAGGAGACGGTCTGCCGGAGACGCCGAGAACTCCAGGTGCGTTCCGGACTCGCCGGCCCCGAAGCTGAGAACGACACGGATGTGTTCGAGCACTCCGCCGGGTGTGCGGTAGAAGTCGCCCTCACGGAACTTCGTATCCGGGGCCGTGGCCCGTGGCCCGAGGCACAGGCCGAGGATGTCGAAGATCGAACTCTTGCCGTGATTGTTCTCGGCAATCATGACCGTGACGTCGTCCAGCTCGAGGTCGAGCCGGCTCAGGCCACGGAAATTCTCGATCCTGATACGCGTGAGTCGCATGCAGCCTCCTGGGCTCAAGGTAGCACGCGGTCGCATGAGGTCACGGGACGCAGGGCGTACCATGGAGCGGGCACGCCGCACGCTCTTGCGTATCCGAGGGGCATGGGTCGGGGCTACTTTGCTTCATCGCCGCCGACCGGTGGTTCTGCGCATGCCGCCAGAGGAACGCATGACCCCTCCGCCCTCCACGAATCGAGCCGGGGGACACCCGTGGTCTCGTCGGGCGTTCGTCCTGAGCCTCCTCGGTATGCCGGCCGGACTTCGGTCCCCCCAGCATGTCGGCACTCGGACAGACGTCACGTCGCACCCGTCTCCACGGACGGTCGGTCTCAACCCGCGCAATCCACGCCTGACCGCACGACCACGTCGTCCCTTCCGACCCGCGAAGCCCGGTCAGACACGAATCGGGGAGCATCTCGAGCGGGGAGGATACGTCTTCGTTCCACAGTCGTACCGGGAGGACACCCCGGCCCCGCTGATCGTCGCGCTGCACGGCGGGGGCGGGCACGCGGGACGCTGGTCGGACCTTCACGAGTCTTGCGAGCGAGCGGGCGTGATCCTTGCCGCCCCGGACTCCCGAGCCCGGACCTGGGATCGCGTTGCGGGAGGCTTCGGTCCCGATGTCGCGTTTATCGACGCGCTTCTCCGCTACACGTTCGAGCGCTGTGCCATCGATCCGACCCGCATCGCCCTCGCCGGATTCTCGGATGGAGCCTCGTACACACTCTCTCTCGGACCTTCGAACGGGGACCTTTTCACACACCTGATGGCGTGGTCTCCCGGATTCTCCGATCCGGAGGAGCCGATCGTCGGCCAGCCGCGGGTACTCGTCTCGCATGGGTCGGAGGACCGGGTGCTTCCCGTACGCCTGACCCGCTCAGGCCTCGTCCCGATGTTCGAGATGGACGGGTACGACGTGACCTACCTCGAGTTCACCGGACGCCACGAGCTCACGGACGAGATCGTTCGGCAGAGCTTCGACTGGTTCCTGGACATGCAAGCCTCACCCAGTCGCCGTCAGGCAAGCCCGACGGCGTCCTCGATCTCGCCTCGCACGTAGGGGTCGAACTCGATCGCCGCACGTTGTCGGAGCACGTTCGACGCGTCATCGCCGACCCAGGGCGCCGAGGCATCCGGAACGCCATCCTGGTGCGTCGCTGACGGGCCGTCCTTCGCCTCAGCTCCGCCCCCGCCCCTTCGAGCCGCCTGGCCCAGCGCCCATGCCGCATGACCTCTCACAAGGGGCTGGTCGTCGTTCAACGCACGTTCGAGCAGTCGGATCACGTCGGTGTACTCACGCGGGCCGTATGCGTCACGGCTGAGTGCATTGCCGATCCCCACCATGAGATTGCGCAGCATCCCCTTGCGTCTCGGGCGCGCCAGGGGCGAGTCCGCATGCAGACGCTGATACGCCTTCTCGGACAGTGACAGAAACCGGTCAGCAAGATCGACCAGCGTGTCGGGAGGGGTTTGCGCGGCGTACGCATCATCCCCACGAGGATCCGCGAAGCGGTCGTTCCACGGACAGACCTCCTGACAGATGTCACACCCGAACACCCGATTGCCGATCCCTGCCCGATCGTCCCGAGGAATCGGACCCTTGAGTTCGATGGTCAGATACGAAATGCAGCGGCGCGCGTCGATGACCGGTGCGCCGGAGTCGCGGCGCCCCAGAAGGGCGCCCGTCGGGCAGGCATCGATGCACGATGTGCACGTCCCGCACCGGTCCGCTACCGGAGCGGTTGCGACGTCGAGCTCGACGTCGACCATGAGCAGGCCGAGGAGGAAATACGATCCTCTCCGGGGATCGATGAGCATCGTGTTCCTCCCGAACCAACCGAGTCCCGCACGGTGGGCGAGCTCCCGCTCCAGGACGGGCGCCGTATCCACGAGGGTGCGACCGCGAGCGCCGCCCTCGACCCGCCGGTCGAGCCACTCGAGCAGTGCCGCGAGTCGCTCCGGGATGACGTGATGGTAGTCCGAGCCATGCGCGTATCGCGCGATCAGCGCACTCCTGCCGTCCGATGGCTCGGCCCCATCGTACTCACCCGCGGAGCCGTACTCATGTCCGACCACCACCACCGACCGGACCCCGGGGAACGACGACGCCGGCTCGGCTCGGCGAGCCCGTGCGTCATCTCGGGCCAGGTACGCCATTTCGCCATGGTGCCCCGCGTCGAGCCAGGCCTCGTAGAACGCCGAGTGCTCCGAGGGATCGGGCCGGGTCACGCCGAACAGCGTGAAGCCGAGGCGGCGAGCTTCCTCCCGGAGACCTTCGGTCAGCGCCGGCCCTCCGACGGTGCGGCTCACGCCCGTTCAGAGACAGGCGGAAGCCTGTACGCGCGTCCCTTCCACTCGACATGGGAGCCGCGCGCCCACGAGCGAAGAAAGATCCACGAGCCGACCACCGCCGCGAGCGGGTAAAGGAGGCCATACCACGGCGCGACACCCATCCGGTGGACGAAGCGCACCCAGAGCACAGAACTCGCAGCGTACACGCAGCCAGCCCAGAGGACCCAGTCCTGGCCGAACGGCCCACCCCACCCCATCGCACCCTGTGTGGCCGCCGCGACGAGGACGACCGGGGCCGCCAGCCATAACGTCACTCCCCCGACGAACGAGACGGGCGCGACGGCCGGTCGAATCCAGCGCGGGAAGCTCTGAAGCCCCCCTGTCACGATGTTCTTCGACCACCCGGCGACCAGTTCGGACAGCGACCTGTACATGCGTGTGGCCAGGTCGTGCTCCGCGCTCCGAATCCGAAGCGCCAGTCCGGCGCGCTTCACGAGTTGAGCCAGAGCCAGGTCCTCGACCACCTCATCCCGCACCGCCTTGTGCCCGCCGATCCGGTCGTACGCGTCACGCGTGAACAGGAGGAACTGCCCGTTTGCGATCGCATCACGCCAACGGTCATTGCGGGCCGTGCGCTCAAAGTTTGGAAAACGCACGAGCATCATCAGGAAGATGTGCGGCTGGACGAGGCGCTCCCAGAAGCTGTCCATGAGTTGTCGACCCGTGATCGTGAGAAGGTCGGCGCCATCCTCAGCGAGCGCTGCGACGGCCTTCACCAGCAACTCGGGTGTATGCGTCGTGTCGGCATCCGTGAACAGGAGCACGTCACCCTGCGCGTGACGGGCGGCCTGCTGGCACGCCCACGGTTTGCCGAGCCACCCCTCGGGCAGTTCCTCACCGTCCAGGACGATCAGACGCCGTGCGTTCCCGGCATCAACGGACCGGGCGAGAGCGCCGGTTCCATCCTCGCTGCGATCGTCGACGACGAGAACCTCGAAGTCGGGGTACCGCGACGCAGTGATGGACCTCAGGCAGTTCACGATGTTCAGCGCCTCGTTCCGCGCCGGCACCACGACAGACACCGTCGGTGTAGGGCCCGACGGCCCCTCGGGGAGTTCTCGAGGGAACCGGACCAGGAGGCGAAAGAGGATCGGGAGAGCGATCCAGGGGAGAGCCAGCAGCAGAGGGGTCATGTCTTTGGTGAAACGCTCCGGAGTGCCGGGAGTAGCCGGATGTCGCACACTCAACGTACCGTCGTGTTCGTTACCCGGAAGGAGAGACGGTTTGCCCGACTTCGAATCACTGCGCGACGAGTTCCCGATCCTCGCCCGCAAGACATATCTGAACTCGTGCTCCCTCGGCGCGCTCTCGCGTCGATCCGAGGCGTACCTCGCCGAGTTCGTGGAGCGGTGGCACGACATGGGAGCGTCCGCATGGTACCGACACTGGCTCGGTCGTGTGGAGGATCTTCGGGGTCGGGTGTCGGATTTTCTCGGGACCACGCCACGTGAACTGGCCCTCCTGCCGTCGACCTCAGCGGCGCTGGCAGCGGTCACCGAGTCAATAGACGCCAGAGGCCGTAATCGGGTGGTATGCACGGAGTTGGACTTTCCCACGCTGGCGTACCAGTGGGCGGTCAAACCCGAAATCGAAATGGTGGTTCTAAAAAGCCCGGATGGGATCAGGATCGATCCCGAGCAGTTCGC
The DNA here is from genome assembly GCA_964492085.1 of uncultured Gemmatimonadaceae bacterium. Lineage (GTDB taxonomy): Bacteria > Gemmatimonadota > Gemmatimonadetes > Longimicrobiales > Gaopeijiaceae > UBA2589. Next base: position 55,393 of record CAZBHZ010000014.1, read on the forward strand.
CGAGGCCGTGGATGACCGGACCCTGTTTCTCGCGACTAGCCACGTCTTCTTCGCAACCGGGTACGAGCAGGACCTCAACGCACTGGCCGACATCGCCCGAGCCGCCGGAGCGTACTCCCTCATCGACGGCTACCAGGGCGCCGGCCAGACCGATCTGACTTTGCCTGGAACCGGGGTCGACTTCTACACGACTGGACCCTTGAAGTGGCTCCTCGGAGGCCCGGGCCTGGCGTACCTGTACGTAAGGGATCAGCTGGTGGAGGAGCTCGAACCCAGGCTGACGTCGTGGTTTGCGACCAAACGGCAGTTCGACTTCGACCTCGGGGGATTCGAGTACCGAGATGACGCCCGCCGCTTCGAGCTCGGGACGCCGGCCCTGCCGACTGTTCACACGGCACTCGGGGGGCAGGAAATCATCGATGAGGTCGGGCTGCCTGCGATCCTCCGGCGTAATCGGGAGCTCACAGATCACCTCATCGATGCCGCCGAACGTGCCGGGATGTCGCTCACCCTCGCGGATCCCGACCACCGGACCTTCATCCTCATGATCCAGCACGACGATCCCTCCGGTGCGGTCAAGCACCTGGCTGAGCAGGGGATCATCGTCGACTACCGTCCGGGGCACGTGCGCGTCAGCCCGCACTTCTACAACACGACGGACGAGCTGGATCGCTGCATCGAGGTGCTCGCGGCGTACGCCAGCTAGGTCGCCTTTCGCGTCCACCTGTCCGAATCACGTGCTCGATATTTCTCGAGCACGCGCCCGAGTGCGTCGTCGAGGTCGATGTCCTGCTCATTGGCGATGACGAGGAGCACGAAGAGGATGTCCGCCAGTTCGATCGCGAGATCCTGCTCCGCTTCCTCGGGCTTCTTCGGCTTGTGGCCGAAGCGGTGATTCATCTCCCGCGCGAGCTCTCCGACCTCTTCGATCAGCCGAGCGAGATTGCTGAGGGGCGGCCAATAACCCTCCTCGAACTGCGAGATCCACGCATCGACTCGCGCCTGGGCCTCCCGCAGCGTGAGCTCCTCTGTGGCACCGACCCCGGCCTCCTCCGTCACGGTGTCAGCACCAACTTCCCGAAGATCTGGCCCTCCTCGAGGATCTCGTGCGCCCGCCGAGCATCCGACAGCGGCATGACCTCCTGAATAACGGGGTCGAACACGCCGTCGAACACGAGTCGCATGACTTCTCGAAACTCGGCGGGCGTACCCATCGTGCTGCCGAGGATCTCGAGCTGCTTCCAGAAGACGAGACGGATCTCCGTGACCCCACGTGCACCCGAGGTGGCACCCGAAGTCACCAGACGACCGCCACGCGACAGAGTTCGCAGACACCTCGGCCAGACCTCCTCCCCGACCGTATCGAACACGACATCGACGCCCCGTTTGTAGGTGTCCCGCCACACTTCGCGAGAGAAATCCACCTCGAATCGGTCGTAGACGACATCCGCGCCGAGCGCCTTCGTACGTGTGAGGTTCTCGACTCCCCCGGTGACAGCGAACACCTTCGCCCCTGCGCGCCGGGCGATCTGAACCGCCGCCGTGCCCACGCCACCCGAGGCGCCCGTGATGAGTACACTCTCTCCCGGCCGGAGGCGTGCGCGGTTGATCAGTGCCCGCCACGCCGTCACAAAGACCAGCCCGGCCGCGGCTGCCTCGGTCGCGGGGAAGCCTTGCGGGATCTCCAGCAGGTTCTCGGCCGGGACCACAGCGTACTCCGCAAACCCTCCCTGGGTGTGCTCACCGATGATGCGGAAGGGCAGTTCGTCGAAGGATTCGCCACGATCCTGAGCGTCATACCAATCGTACCCGAGCGAGGGATCGACGACGACGCGCGTGCCGAGCGGCACGTCGTCGACACCCGGTCCCACGGCGTCGACCGTGCCCGCCATGTCCGATCCGCCGATGTGCGGCATCGGTGTCTCGATCGGGAGACCGCGCCGTATCCAGAGGTCGAGGTGGTTCATGGCCGCGGCCTCGACCTTGATCCGGACTTCCCCCGGCCCTGGCTCGGGCACCGGCATCTTCTTCACCTCCACGACCCCCGGGCCACCGAAGTCCTCGAACACAGCGGCTCGCATCATTTTTGGCATGTCGTGACACTCGTGGAGTCCAGGCGAAACGGAACCGAACCTACCGCCTCGGAAACGGACCTCAAAACGACATCGCCCGAGTCGGTGGATCGATTTTTCGGCTTCTTCTAGCTTCCGGCATGAGCCAGGACGATACGACGCTGGGTGGATACTTCAGCGTCCACGACCGGCCGCCGGCCTGGGAAGGCACGGACGGCCATCCCTACACCGTGTCCCTCGAGACCGAGAAGACCGGTGACCTGAATGCACCCTGGGAGGGTTACCTGGTCTTTCCGCGCTGGGCGCAGAACGGAGTCGGTGTCGTCGGGCACGTGGAGACGCCGACTATCGTCCGGGATCGAACGGAGGACGCCGTGCTCGAGGCGCTCGGTGGGCTCGACCTTCACGACGTGAAGGAGCTGCTCGAGGCCGCAATCCGCACCAGGGACGAAGTAGGTCATGACTGAGCCCTTTCTGCGGATCACCGAGATTTTCCACTCGATCCAGGGCGAATCCACCTGGGCCGGAGTTCCCTGTACGTTCGTGCGCGTGACGGGATGCCCGCTGCGCTGCACCTGGTGCGACACGGAGTACGCCTTCCACGGTGGCACGCGCATGACCTTCGACGAGATCCTCGCGGAAGTCGCGGCCTATCCGGCCAGAGTCGTCGAGGTGACTGGCGGTGAACCCCTCGCTCATCCGGGGGTGGTACCACTGACCGAGCGGCTGCTTGAAGCCGGCTACACGGTACTCGTCGAAACGTCGGGAGCCTTCGACGTTGCACCCCTCGATGAACGCGTTCATAAGATCATGGACTTGAAGTGCCCCGGTTCAGGGGAGGTCGAGAAGAACCGCTACCAGAATCTCGATCTCCTCACCTCGCGCGATGAAGTCAAATTCGTCGTGAAGGATCGTGCAGATTACGAGTGGGCCCGATCGGCGATCGCGTCCTACGGGCTGGATCGACGCGTTATCGACGGGTCGCTTCGGGCGCTCCTGATGTCTCCGGTGTGGGATGAGATCGAACTGGACGACCTCGCGGGATGGATTCTGGACGACGGCCTTCCGGTACGCTTCCAGGTGCAGGTTCACAAACTGATCTGGGGCCCAGGAGCCACGGGCGTATGATGGCTCCCTGGGCACGGGATCCACGGCTGGATCATCTCCGCAACGCGATCGACGACATCGCACCGAAGCCGGTCACAGGACCGTCTCCGCCAGCAGGTCGCATGGAAGCCGCGGTCGCGCTGGTCATCCGACCCCGAGAGGAGCTCGATGTCCTGCTGATCAAGCGTGCCACGCACGAGCATGACCCTTGGTCCGGGCACATGGCATTGCCCGGCGGACGCTGGGAGCCGGGTGACCCCGGGCTTCGACACACCGCTACCCGGGAGACGTGGGAAGAAACCGGCGTCGACCTTCGGACCGGAGGCGTGGACCTGGGCAGGCTGGACGACATCCAGCCGCTCAACACAGGGCTACCGATCGATCGTATCGCCCCCTTCGCCTTCGCGGTGTCTCCGGATACCGAGGCGGTGGTCGCGAGTCACGAGCTCGACAGCGTGCACTGGGTCCCGATCGACGTGCTGGCCCATCCGGACACCGCGAGTACCACACGCATCCACTTCTCGGGCTTTTCGAAGACGTTTCCCAGCTACCATGTGGTCGGCGAGCACGTGTGGGGCCTGACCCACCGGATCCTCACGCGTCTTCTCGACGCTTACACGGTGATGCCGTAGCGGCTCCGAGGCCCCGCTGAACAGGCGAGGACGTTTCGACGACCTCGTTCGTCCATCCTGGAGAGGGTCAGCGCCGTCCGAGGATCACATTCAGCGTGACACGCTCGCCGTCCCGCTCGACGACAATCACCACCTCGTCTCCGGGCTTCTTCTCCCGAAGGGCGTACGTATACGCGTAGATGTCGGTGATCTCCGCTCCGTCGAACTCCACGACAACGTCGCCACTCCTGAGGCCACCTACATCCGCCGGACTGCCTTCGCGAACCCCGTTGATCCGTAGACCAAAGTCACGAGGTGTCATGTCGGGAATCGAACCCAGATAGGGCCCATATCCACTACTCGACGAGGACCCGCCCGCGCTCGGAGAAGGCTGCTCCATCTGAATGGGCGTCAGCTCGACGGCGTTCGATCCACCCGCGGCCAGGCGCCGCGCGACACCCTCGGTCAGCTCGGTAACCCGGTTCAGCCCGTCCTCGTTGATCTTGGCCCAGTCGTCCGAGGGACGGTGGTAGTCGACGTGCGTGTTCGAGAACAGGTGGAGAACGGGGAGCCCCGCGGCGTGGAACGAAGAGTGGTCCGATGGGCCGTAGCCGTCAGGCGCCTTGGCGACCCGCAGGGGAGCGGACAGATCCTCGTTTGCCCCGTCGACGATGTCATCCCACTCGTCGGCGGTACCGAAGCCGAAGATCGTAACGGCGTCGTCGACGACTCGTCCGACCATGTCCAGGTTCAGCATGGCGATGGCGTCATCCATCGGAAGTGCCGGTTCCTCGACCCAGTACGCCGAGCCCCACAGCCCCCGCTCTTCTCCGGTGAAGGCGAGGAAGAGAACGCTCCGCTCGGGCGGATGCTCCGCCAGCGCGCGAGCGACCTCGATGATCGCCGCCGTCCCGCTCGCATTGTCGTCCGCGCCGTTGTGGATGTCACGAGAGTCGGGTGCGAGAGAACCCTCACCACCGAACCCGAGATGATCGAAGTGCGCGCCGATAATCACATAGTCGTCCCACATCATCGGATCCGAGCCACGGAGCATCGCCGCTACGTTGCGCGCCTCTGCGACCGTGGGTCGGACATCCGTAGACAGGGAGACGGAGCCCTCAGCCTGCGCAGCGGCGCGCACCGCATCCGCCTGCGCCCCCGAAACGACGATCGCGGGCACGCCCAGTGCGCCACGGATCTCGCTCTCCATTCCGGGAAGCCTCATGCCGGCTGGAGAGAGGATGATCACACCCGACGCGTCACGGCCAGCAGAAACAGTCGCCTTGAAATGCGGGTCGCCACGCATACCACCCCCGTGCGGACCGTCCGGATCACCCCATTCGAGCACCACGACCCGACCAGAGATATCCGTGCGGAAGTACCGGTCCTCTTCCACGTTCGCCGGGTTGCTGAGCCCGTAGCTACCGAAGATCAACTGCCCTTCGATGTCTGAACTCCCGGAGAAGCCGAGAGGCACCCAGTCGGTCCCGACCTCGAGGGAGACGCCGTCCACTGTCAAGTGGTTGCCCGGGCCCATCTCCGCACCTTTACGGATGTCGAAGGTGTGGAAGTAGTTACCTTCGTCCCCTGCCCGTTCCAGGCCGATGGCGTCAAATTGCGCGGCGATGTAATCCGCCGCACAGTGTGCGCCCGCGGTGCCGACGGCTCGTCCTTCGAGACGATCGTCTGCAAGGTACCGGACATGGGCCATCGCCCCGTCCATCCCCTGGATGATCGAGGCAGGCTCGGGACAGGATTGCCCGGCGACGGCACTGACCGCTGTCAGTGAGAGCGCCATCGTGAGTGAGAACGTCGAAACAGAGGAAGAAAAGTTGTGACTCATCGGATGCTTGCTGGTTTGACCCTGGCGGTTGTCGCTCTTTCCGGCTGCGCGTCGGACAGCGTGGATGATACACCACAGGATGCGGCGGGTCCCGCCGCCAACCTTGCCGGAGAAGGTGTCGCCCTGACGTACGAAGGTGAATCCCGCCTTCAGAACGTGCGCCAGCTCACGGCCGGCGGGGAGAACGCGGAGGCGTACTGGGCCTTCGACGGCTCTCAGCTCATCTACCAGGCGAAGAAGCCGGGAGCGGAGTGCGATCAGATCTTCGTGCTCGATCCGCACACGGCCGAAACACACATGGTGAGTACCGGCGAAGGCCGCACCACCTGCTCGTACTTCTATCCGTCGGGCGACGAGATCCTGTACTCCTCGACGCATCATCATGATGCGTCGTGTCCGCCGAATCCCGACATGTCCATGGGTTACGTGTGGCCGATCTACAAGACGTACGACGTCTTCGTGGCGAACGCGGACGGGTCGAACCTGCGCCAGCTGACGACCGAGGACGGGTACGATGCCGAGGCGACCTTCTCACCGCAGGGCGATCGCATCGTCTTCACGAGTGATCGGAACGGAGATCTCGATCTCTACTCGATGAACCCCGACGGGTCGGACGTCGTCCAGCTCACGGATCGCCTCGGGTACGATGGCGGCGCGTTCTACTCGCCCGACGGATCGAAGATCATCTGGCGCGCGCATTATCCGGAGGAGGGCAGCGCCGAGGCCGCAGACTACGTGCGGCTGCTCGAGCAGGGCCTGCTCCGCCCCGGAGAGCTCGAGGTGTACGTGATGGACGCCGACGGCTCGAACGTGCGTCAGGTCACGGATGTCGGTGGAGCCAACTTCGCGCCGTACTGGCACCCGGACGGCGACAAGATCCTGTGGAGTTCGAATCACCACGACCCCGCGGGGCGTGATTTCGAGATCTACATGATCAACCTCGACGGCACCGGCCTCGAGCGGATCACGCACTCCGAAGGGTTCGACGGCTTCCCGGTGTTCAGTCCGGACGGGAAGCACCTCGTCTTCGGGTCGAACAGGAACAACGGTGGAACGTCCGACACGAACGTGTTCATCGCGGAGTGGGGTAACTAACCGACGGACCGGTCGGGGCGAGGATCTCCTCGCCCCGACCTCCGCCGCAGGATCGCGCCCCTACAGAAGGTCCAGCTGACCGTCGTCCGACTGCAGCGCCTGCGCGGGCGCTCCCCCCCGACCCTGCGCACGGGTCACCTCGACCACGCGATCACCCGCCGGGACGTCGGCCATACGTTTTCCGGCCGTCCTGCGGCCCTGGACGGGCACCGAATCCGCCGCGGCCCGCGTCACCGAACCGCCGGCAGTCACGATCATGACCTCGTCGGCCTCCAGGACCTCGAGCGCTGCCACGATCGGTGCGTTCTTGTCTCCACTCGGCACGGCCAGGTTGCCCATGCCGCCACGGTTCTGGAGCGGGAAGTCCGAGATCGGAGTCCTCTTCCCGAGGCCGTCCTCACTGACCGTGAGCACCGTAGCGTCGCGCCGGATCATCAGCATGCCGGCGACCTCGTCTTCGCCCTTCAACGACATGCCCTTCACGCCCTGAGCGGTGCGGCCCACGATACTGACCTGATCCTCGGGGAACCGGATCGCCCGACCACTACGTGAAAGCAGCATGACTTCCGCGGTTCCGTCGGAAAGCGCCACATCCATCACCCCGTCACCGGACTTCACGCCCGCCGCCTTCACACCGCCGGATCGCGGGTTCGAGAAGTCAGAGAGGGGCGTCCTCTTCATCACCCCCTTTCGGGACAGGAACACGAGGTAGCGATCCTCCTCCACCAGATCCTCTACCGCGATCATCGAGACGATCCGGTCCTTCCGGTCCGCGCCGTCGAGGAGCGCGTACACCGATTGCCCCCGGGATGCCCGAGCACTCTCGGGCACGTCCAGAACGGGCAGGAAGTGACAGTGCCCCTCTTCGGTGAAGGCCAGAATCCAGCCTTGCGTGCGGGCGACGAAGAGCTGTTCGAGGTAGTCGTCCTCGTAGCGCTCCATACCTGCGAGCGCCTTTCCAGCACCCACCCGGCGTCGGTAGAGATGCATCGGGATGCGCTTCACGAAGCCTTCGTGCGATAGCGTGATCACGACATCCTCGTCGGCGATCTGCTTCTCGAGCTCGGGCGTCTCCACCTCCGCTTCGTCGTCGTCGAGCAGAACGGTGCGGCGTTCGTCCCCGTACTTCTCAACGACCTCGGCGAGCTCCTCGAGCATGATCTCGAGCTGACGCTCTTCCGAATCCAGGATCGCCCGCAATTCCGCGATCCTTGCTTCGAGCTCCGCGAGTCGATTTTCGAGCTGTGTGCGCTCGAGCGCCGTGAGCCGGGCGAGCCGCATGTTCAGGATCGCATCTGCCTGAACCTCGCTCAGGCCGAACCGGTCCTGCAGACGCTCGGACGCCTCCGCGCGATGCTGGGAGGCTCGAATGATCTTGATGACCTCGTCGATATGATCGAGCGCCGCCAACAAGCCCTGGACGATGTGCCGCTCGGCCTCGGCCTTTTCCAGATCGTGCCGGCTGCGCCGGCGGATCACGTCGAGGCGGTGATCACGGAAGCGCTCGAGGATCTGCTTGAGATTGAACTCTTTCGGCACGCCCCCATCCAGCGCGAGCAGATGCGCACCGAATGTCATCTGAAGCGAGGTGCCTCGAAGGATCTTCTGGAGCGTGCCGCCCGCGTTCGCCCCACGCTTGAGCTCGATGACGAGGCGAATTCCGTCGCGATCCGTCTCGTCCCGAATGTCGGAGACGTCGTCGACCTTCCCCTTCTTCGCCAGCCCGGCGATCTGCTGGATGACCTTGGCCTTGTTCACGGCGTAGGGCAGCTCGGTGACGACCAGCTGCTCCTTGCCGCCACGAAGCGACTCCTTCACGACCCTGGCCCGCATGATGATCCTGCCGCGGCCTTCGCGGTACATCTGCTCGATGCCCTCCCGACCGACGACGAAGCCGGCCGTCGGGAAGTCCGGCCCCGGGATGTGCCGCATGAGGTCGTCGACGGTGCAGTCGGGATCCACGACCAGCTGTCGAACCCCCGCGGCGATCTCCGCCAGGTTGTGAGGCGGAACATTGGTGCTCATCCCGACCGCGATACCCGAAGAGCCGTTGACCAGAAGATTCGGGAAGCGGCTCGGCAGTACCGTCGGCTCCAGCCGTTGATCATCGAAGTTGGGCTGGAAGTTGACGGTCTCCTTTTCGATCTCGTCGAGCAGCTCGAGGGAGATCGCCGACAACCGCGCCTCGGTGTACCGGTAGGCGGCGGCCGGGTCACCGTCGATCGACCCGAAGTTGCCCTGCCCGTCGACCAGCGGATTACGGAGCGAGAACTCCTGCACCATCCGGACGAGGGCATCGTAGACGGCGCTGTCTCCGTGCGGATGGAACTTGCCGAGCACGTCCCCGACCACGGTCGCGCTCTTCTTGTACGGACGATCCGGATTGAGACCCATCTCGTGCATGGCGTACAGGATTCGCCGATGTACGGGCTTGAGTCCGTCCCGGACATCCGGGAGGGCGCGCTGCACGATGACGGACATCGAGTAGTCGAGAAACGATTCGCGCATCTCCTCTTCGAGGGTGCGCGGGAGGATCCGCTCCCGTGTGGAGGCCGTGGCCATTCCAGCTCCAAACCGAGTCGAGAAGGAGCGCGGCAGAGGCCGCGCCGGGGGTGTGCGCGAGCGATTTCAGGCGAAAAGGCCGCGCCGCGGCCGTAGCTTCTATGAAATCAGAAGGCCCCGCAACCCAGGGGTCACGAGGCCTCGACGAGCTCCCGGACGCCTGCGGATCAACCCTCCGCGCGCGCCTCTTCGAGCAACGCCGTGACCTTGTCCCGAAGCTCGGGGGGCGCCGCTTCGCCTGAGGCCGCGCGCTTCAGGGCGTCCCTGAAGGCGGACTCGAGGCGGAGGTGCGGGTAACAGCGCTGGCACATGTCGAAGTGACGCTTCACTTCATCCGCGGACGCGCCCTCGAGTTCACCGTCCATGAACTCGTGCACGAGCCGGAGTGCGTCCTCGCACGAAATCATCGCAACCCCGTCCCCCTCTTCCACTGCGTCCGCCGAACCAACGCCGAACCAACGCCTGAGTCTGTCGAGCATGGACATGACGGTGCCTAATCCTCCGTTCCCGTTCGAGCAGGGATGTACCCGTGCTCGACCGCGTAGTCGTACAACACCTGCTGAAGCTGCCGCCGTCCCCGGAACAACCGGCTCTTCACCGTGCCGATCGGCAATTCCATCAACTCGGCGATCTCGGCATACGGCAGACCTTCGACATCCGACAGGACCACCGCCGTGCGAAATTCTTCTGGCAACGCCTCGATCGCCTCGATGATCCGATCGTCCACGAGCGAGTCGAAGAACTCCCCCTCGGGGTCGACGCCCATCAAGGAACTCCACACCGGGTTCACCGACCCCGCAGCCGGACCGCTCCGGCCCACGTTGGCCTCGACGATTTCGTCATGACGCTGACCCCGCTCCCGCCCACGAAGGAAGACGTTCCTGCAGATCGTGAAGAGCCAGCTCTTCGCGGCGGTTCCCGTCGTGTACTGATTCCAGGACCTGAACGCGCGCAGGAACGTCTCCTGCACGAGATCCTCGGCGACATCGCGAGAGCCCGACAGCCGGAGAGCGAAACGATAGACCGCGTCGAGATACGGGAGCGCTTCCTCCTCGAATCCGACCCCCTGCTCGACGTGCGCCTCACTCACGAACCGAAATCCTCCAGCGCCTCTCTGAACTCGTCCGCCATCGTCGGGTGTCCGTGCCGAAGAGCGGACGCGATGCCCGTCTCGTACGCCTCACGTGCCTCTGTCGTACGGCCGAGCTCAAGCAACGCGGCGCCCAGACGCCCCCACCCATTCCCCTCGTCGTCCGTCTGGTCGAGGTAGGTCCGGAGTTCACGTACCCCGTCCTCAGGGCGACCGGCCTTCAGGTATTCGAGCGCGAGCCCAAACCTGAGCCTTGGATCGTCCGGACGGTTCTCGATCATGCGCTCGAGGGCGGTGAGCCGCCCCGCTGACGACATCGGATCAGTCCGGGAACTGGAACGTACGAGCAGACTCATGCGTGACGGGCGAGCCCGTCACGAGCTCGATCAGCGCCTCCATCTCGGACGCCATCTCACCGAGCCGATGGGCGACCGTGAGGGCGTGGGCAAAGTCGAAGTACGCCGCGACGGCACCTTCGTCGGCCGCGTGCATCGTCACGACCAGCGACTCCATCTCGACCCGGAGCGATACCACGATCGCGTCGACGGCTAGCTTGACCGCACGAAGCTCATCGAGCGTCTCGAGGGCAATGTCACCGTGCAGCCTCGGGAGCAGAGCCTGGACATGCGCGCGCTCTTCGGGGGGCGCAAGCACACCGCCACCCGACTCCCCCTCTCGGTCGAGGAGGGTCTCGGCGCCCGCCCTGAGGGCGGTCAGCTCTTCGTAATTGAAATGCAGAATCACCTGAGGCTCCCGGGTGCGTCTCTGCTTCCTTCTACTAATCGGATCACGTTCAGGTTTCTGCAAGCGTCGTGACCCAAGCGACACGAGACCGGACCGAAGGCGCTCGAGCCGTGCACGCACTCACGCCTGAGCCGACCGGGTCGGCCCATCCACGGTGAGTGGAATCGACACGTGATGCTCGCCGTCGACGATTACGTCGAAGGCGTACCGTCCCGGTCCAGTGAACACCAGCCCGTCCAGGTTCAGGACGTGCGGCACAAGAACCCCGCTCGATACCTGCCCCGGCCCCGCACCCAGGTTCATCTCCCCGTCGATGCGAACGACCTCCGCCCCGTCCGGAGCCTTGAGAGCGATCCCGATTTCATGCCGGCCGACTTCGTGAACACCCGCGGAGAAGCGCAGGACCAGTGACATCCGGGGGTGACGCGTGGGGAACGCGGCCGTTCCCAGACGGTCGAAGATCCCCAGGATGTTCAGTTTGCCCGAGCCGTCGATCGTTGCGGCGTCGGCGAGCAGAGCAAGGTCGATTTCCATCAGGGATCGGTCAGGTGGACGTGGGTTCCGGTGGATCTACACCGAAGTCGGGCTCGGGTGACAGGAGCCAGTCCCCGATCGCGATCCCCGCGATCAGGTCGATCGCCGTATGGGCGATGATCGCGGGAATCAGGCTTCCAGACGCGAGGAATCCCCACGCCAAGACCGCACCCATGAGCGTGGTGCGAAGGATGCCGAGCCGCCCCTGGTACCCGTGCATGAACCCGAACACCACCGTCGTCAGCGTCGCGGCGCCGGTGACCCCGAGGATCGGTGCGAGCATCGGAATCGCATACCCTCGGTAGGCGAGCTCCTCACCGGTGCCAGCGGCGACGGAAAGGAGCGCAAAGACGCGACGTTCCTCTCCGGTACGCGGCAGCAGGCTTCTCAAGAGCAGAGTTTCGGCGACGCCGACCCGGCCGGAGATCCAGCGGAAGACGAGAATGATGCCCATGCCCGCCGTCGTGAGGGTCACCGTCCAGCCAATCATCGCTCCGACCGGGAGCAGCACGATACCGATGGCGCTCACGTCTCCGCCCCGCGTACCAACCAGCCAGCAGCCCGTCCCCAGGAGCCAGAGCGTGACGATCGAGCTCCAGTAGGCCGGAAGACGATCGACAGTCATCCCCTTGATCAACGGCACTTGCGCCATCGAGAGCCCTGGAACCGCAGCGAGCAAGACGGCCAGCAAGACTGCATCGAGGACGGCGAAGTCCGCGGCGAGGGTCAGCCACAGCACCACGACCCAAAACGCGAGCACACCGGCCACGGCGTACGCGCGCGCCAGCCGCCTGGCGCGGGAATCCGGCGTGTGCGGCTCACTCATGGTTGGACTCGTCCCGTCCGAATCGTTCGATCGCCTCGAGGGTGGCACGTACGTCCTCCCACGTCGTCGTGTGGTTGAGGATGCAGAGTCTCAGCCAGTACACCCCGCGCAAACGGGTCGAAGACATCATTGCGGTCCCCGTGTCGATGATACGCGCCTGGATCCGGTCGTTGAGGGCCTCCAGCTCTTCGAGAGAGAGTTCGGAGTCCCGAGGATTGAAGCGGAAGCAGACGACGCTGAGCGAGGCCGGATTGGCGAGTTCGAGGTACTCCGAGGCACGGATCCAATTGTCGGCCTCGGACGCTAGCTCGATGCCACGGGCGACAGCCGACCGGAACGCCCTCATTCCGAAGGTCTGGATCGACATCCACACCTTGAGGGCACGGAACGAACGGCTGAGTTGCAGGCCTCGATCCCCGAAGTTCGGATGCTCCAGACCCCACTCGGTGTCCTGCAGATATTCGGGGCGTACGGAGAACGCAGCTTCGAGTCGCCGAACGTCCTTCACCATCAGACAACCGGTCTCGAAGGGCTGAAAAAGCCATTTGTGCGCATCCATCGCGATCGAGTCGGCGCGCTCGATCCCCGAGAAGAGGCGACGTCCCTCCTCGGCCAGAATCGCGAAGCCGCCATACGCCCCATCCACGTGAAACCAGAGGCCCTCCTCTTCGCAGAAGTCCGCCATCGCGTCGAGCGGGTCGACGGCCCCGGTGTTCGTCGCCCCGGCGTTTCCGCACACCGCGATCGGTGCCAGGCCTGCCGCACGATCGTCCGCGACCATCTGGCGCAGAGCATCGAGATCGAGACGGTAGCGGTCATCGCTCGGCACCTTCCTCACGCGTTCGGGCCGCACACCCACGATCGTCGCCGCACGGCTGAGAGCCGTATGACTCTGATCCGACATGTAGACCGATGCACGCTCGGGCGCGCCCGCGGCCTCACGCGCGGCCACGAAGGCATCGAGGCTGGCCGCCGATCCACCACTGGTGAACAGACCACCCCCCGTCTCCGGATATCCGATCCAGTCCCGAAACCAGTCGATCACGACCACTTCGAGCTGACTCGGCCCGGAGGCCCCGAGCCACGTCCCCTGGAAGATGTTGTGCCCGGCCGCCATGTAGTCGGCGAGGACACTGGGCCAGGTCGGTGAGGATGGGACAAACGCGAAGAAGCGCGGGTGGTCGACGCGCCCCGCGACGGGGAGGATGTCCCGGGCGGCACGCTCCAGAACCTGCTCGGCCGGGCGACCCTCTTCAGGCGGATCCTCGCGCATGATCGCTTCCAGCTCCGCCCGTGTCCCCCCCTTCCACGCCGGCTCGGACGGGAGGCGCTCGCACCGCTCGACGATCAGTCGAGACGCCAGCTCGGCGAGCTCCATCATCCGCTCAGCCGAGAGCTTCATGTCGCCCTGCGGCGCGTCTTCCGTCGGCGGCGTCATGCCGGTAATCTTCCTGCCATGTCAGCTGAAACCAGTACCCGGAGCGGCGTCTCCTATCGAGTCCTCGACGCGATGGATGCACCTCATTCGGGCCGTATTCTACGCCTTCGCCTGCAGTCCGGCGAAGCGCCTGCCGTGAAATCGCTGAAGGGCTCGGAGATGCGCGCCACGTCACCTGACGGTGTCGAGTGCCGATTCCGTGTCGTCGACTTCGTTCTCTTCGGTGGGAAGCCGAGCAACGATCGGTTCACGCGCACCGGTCGAGTCGACGTTCAGGTGGAGGAGCTCGACGACAACGGGCCGATCGGCTTGCAGTGGGACGTGGTGCCGGCCTGACGCCGGTGACCACCACGTAGAACCGCGGCAGGGGCGGAAGGGTCTTCCCCCCAGCGCCCCCACGCGCCACGCCTACTCGTTCGACCGGATGCCCGGGGGCTCGCGGTTGAACGTCTCCAGGAACCAGTCGCGATACTCGTCCGTGCGTTCCGGATTGGCGCGCGCCCATTCCGTCCGGGCCGAGCCGAACTCGTCGGGCCGAGCCGTGAAGATGAACGCGTCGAGGAAGCCGAAGTGCTTGGCGTACGCGAGTTCGTCCAGGGGCGCGAACGGCTGAGTGTCGAAGACGGTGCGACCCAGAATCCACGCGTCCGCCACACGATCGACAATCGCTCGCTCGAGCTCGTACCCCGTCGCCTCAGGGGCCTCCGGCAGCCACTCCTCCTGGCGGTCCATCTGCACCATCAGATGCAGGTGTCCGTAGATCTGGTAGACGAGCTGACCGTCGCGAGCGCCCAGGGGCAGGTTGATGATGACACTGTCCTCAGCGACGCGCATGTCGTCCCAGGGGAAGGTCTCCGAAACCGTGTTGTTCGAAACGACCCAGAACGAAGGATCGTTCACGATGTTGTCCTGCTCACGCGTCACCCACTCGTTGACCGCCTGCATCTCCTCGTAATCCGCTCGGATACGGGCGCCCTGATGGTTCACGACTGGTCGCGGACGGGGCATGGTCGGAGCGGACGCGGCACACGCTGACGCAAACGCGATCGCCGCGAGGATACCAATGCGCACGAGGGTTCTCGAAGACGGGAGGGGCCGCCAGGGCTGAATCGTCTGCCGATCAGCAGGGGCCGCGCGTAAAATCAACCTTGACACTGTGCGTTCCAAAGTCCGAATTGGGGATACTGCAAACATATGTTACGAAGGGATAGCACGGTGGACACGACACTCACCGATGAGCTGCGCCAGTTCCGCGCACCTCAGACCATGACACCCCACGAGCTTGGTGACAGCCTCGCCCGGCTCGTGTGGGAAAGCTTCTCCGACTTCATTTCTCAGGAAGACGTGGAGACGCCTCTCACGGACGTTGGTACCCTCTATGACGACGATGGTACCAACGCTCACACAGCTGAAGAAGCTTTGATCTTCTTCATGTGGGCGCACACGCGCGGCGTTCAACTGGCCTTTCTGGGTCGCACCCCCGATGAGCGCATCCGTGCGGGTCTCGATGCCCTGCACAGTGCGGTGTTCGAGGACATGGTCGAGAACGGAACCCCGAAGTCTCAGCTTCCGCTTTTCGAGCAGCGTGTCAGCGCCCGGTACGCCGAATACCATCAGGCGGCTGCGCAGTCCGACAGCAAGCTCGGCGAAGCGGTGTCGAGGCACATCCTCGGCGGTATCGTGCGAGACACGACGTCCGCTGCCATTCAGGAGCGGGCGGTCGCGGTCGCGAACCCCCTGAAGGATTTCCTCGAGGACGTGGAGCTGATCGAGGCCTGACCTGGCCGAGACCGGGATCTGACCCGCGAGGGTATCAGGCCCCGCTCCTCCACTTCATCAACTCGAACGGGCTTCGGCACGACCGGCACCAGTAGGTGCTGACGGATGCATGTGAGCCGAACGAGTTCATGATCTCCGTCTCGCTCTGATCACAGAACGGGCACGCCGGCGCGCTGGGAAGCACGTCCGGTGACTCCTCGCGACGCTCTTCGGCGCTGTACGACGACGTGCGAACCTCGTCGTTGAGCTTGCCCCGGAATGGGGGTTCGATCGCCATGCCGCTACTCCACCAGCAGCGCGCGGTTACGATCACCGCGAGCGCGCTCGCACGCTTCTTCATCCGGCCGGCCACTCGTGCGGCCACGACCCTCGTCCCAATCGGCCGCAGGCTCGACCGCGTCGATGTCCACGCCGACCAGCGCCACCAGGTCACGCACGTCGTCCCGGAATGCCACCAGCCGATCGTCCGCGGATCCGATCACGCCGGCGTCGACCATGGCCCGCGCGGCCGCATCGTCCGCCCCCACCCAGGCCAGAAGGCCGGGTAGCATGTCTTCCGCGGCAGCCTTGAGCAGACCCGACGCTTCACCTTCCGAGGTAGCCAGGCGGCGGAACCATGCCGCACCGAGGCTCGCATGATACTCCTCTTCCGCCAGCATCTTGGGAACACGCGTCCGCGCGACCTCGAACGAGCCCTCCGCGAAGGAGTGGAGCACGGTCGACAACGCGCCATCCGCAAGCGTCATCAACGCGACCGTACCGGCCCAATCCTCGCGCTCGTGGTCCAGTGCGGCGATGGACCCGAATTCTTCACCAGGCCGGTCATGCTCCACGGGTGACGGATCGATATCGAGCTGTTTCAGCATCGCGTACAGAAGCCGCGCATGACCCCATTCGTCCTGGGTCATCGACGCCGTCGACACCCCGGTCTCGATCGAGGGGGCGCCGAGCGTCCAGTCAGAATATCGAATCCCCATGAGCCGCTTGGAGTCGGCCAGGGTGATGATCAGGCGAATCAGAGCGTCCCGCTCCGCTCCCTCCAGAGTCGTGGTGTCGAGCGTCTCAGACATGAGCGGCCTTCTGCGCAGCGACGAACAGTCCGTCCGTCCGGTTCACGGGAAGCACGTTCGTGCGCTTCACCACACACATCTCGAACCACTTCTCTTCATCGTACGTCGTCCACGCGTAAACCTTCGCAGTCTCGTCGTCGAAGGCGTCGACGTAGCCGACGTGCTGAAGACGGTCACCACGCTCTTTACGGGTGAACACGTCGTATACGAACTCTTTCATGACTCTCTCGATTAGGCACTCACGCCGAGCTTCTTGAGCTTCTGCCGGCCCTCCGGCGTGATGCGGTCGCTCGTCCACGGGGGGTCCCATACCTCGACCAGTTCGACCCGATCGATCCAATGTTCGGATTCGAGGCGGTCGGTGATGTCCTCCCGGATGAATTCCATGCACGGACACGCCGTCGCCGTGAAGGTCAGATCGATCCGTGCGACGCCGTCGTCGAATTCGACGCCGTAGATCAGCCCCAGCTCAGGGAGGCTGATCGGAACCTCCGGATCCAGAACTTCCTGCAGCAGGTCCCACGTTCCCTGGACCCGATCCTCAGGCGCCTCCTCGAGCGGAGCCGACCAGAGATCTCGACCACCACTCATGTGGGAGGTCACCGCCTTCGGAAGGCCGGCGTGACGCCCGCGTTCGACGACGGGTAGCGATAACGTCGTCACGTCAGGCCGCCAGCCAACGCTCGACGTCCATGCGAGAACGCTGCACCGACTCGACGTAGATCTCGTTCATGGGGCCGCGCCCCTTCCAGCGCTCGAACACCGCGTCCCACGAGATCTCACCTTCATCGAAGGCCCAGTGCTTGTCGACCGCGTCGTACTGGCACGGGAAGGGATAGTCGAGCACGTACTCACCCTTCTCGTTGTCCCAGTGGGCCGGTGCGTTCAATCCGAGCTCCTCACACAGCGGCACCGTCGACGCCATCCAGACCTGACGAAGCTGATCGTTCGTAAGTCCCTTGAGCTTGAAGTCGAGCTGGCCGGAGTGGCGCTTCATGTCGTCGGGAAGCCCGAACCACTCGATCGTCATCGGGAACATCCAGTCGACGGCACGCTGGACCAGCTCACGAGCCTCTCCACCGGCCTTGGACAGGCGACGCATCCACACCTCGCCGTGCCGGAGATGGAAGGTCTCCTCCATGCCAATCTTCACGAGGGCGCGCTTGAGGGGAGCGTACGACGTGTTTTCGTGCACGTCCGTCAGCAGCGTGATACCCGCGCGATCGAAAAAGCCCGTCGCCACCACCAGCTCTGCCCAGTTGTCGAGCGGCTGATCGAAGCCATACGGGTGCTTGAACTCGTGCGGCTGCCGGCCGTAAACGAGTTGCTCCTTCGACTCACCGATGTCCTCGAGCAGGCGGTAGGCGATGTTCGCATGAGCGAGCTCGTCCTGGATGATCGCGTGAGCGCTCACCTGCGTGTTCGTCGACGGTGCGTGTCGGGCGGCCATCCAGTACGACGGAGCACTCATCAGCTCGGTGTCGGCTTGAACCGTCAGCTGGACTCGGAGGGCCTTTCGATACCCTTCGGTCATGTCCTCGGGGCCTTCGACCATGTAGCCGTCCTGGACCTTCTGCATCAGTTCTTCGTCGGTGAACTGGCTCATCGTTCCCTCTTGTTTATGACACTTTCGTCACGGTCGACGAAAGAGTGTAAGAAATCTATGTGACCCCGCTCGTCCCTCAAGGTGCCACCCGAGCGCAGGCGCGCGACCGGCGGGTTCTGATCAGAGGCCGAGCGACGCACGAATCAGCGGACTGATCCGCTCAGGCGTCCACGGTGGATCGAAGGTCAGCTCGACCTCCGCGGACGCGACACCCTCGACGCCCTCGATCGTGGTCTTCACGTCCTCGACGATCTGTCCGGCCACGGGACACATCGGAGACGTCAGTGACATCACCGCATCGACGTGATCCCCTTCGATCTCGATGTCATAAATGAGGCCGAGCACCACGAGATCGAGTCCGAGCTCCGGGTCCTTGACCCCTTTGAGTGCGGTGCGGATGTCCTTTTCGGTTACAGCCATGATCGATCGTCGCCGTTTGGTGGAAGAGGGGATGGCTTACGCAATACCCGGCGTGCCCGGAATGGTGCGGGTGATGGTAAGCGCACTCACGTCGGTGTGGTCCGGACGGGCACCTCGCAGCGCATCTCCGGACGCGAGAACCCGCGAAAGCGCCTCTCGAGAGGCGAGATCCTGGTCACCGACCACCGCCGTTCCAATCGACTGCGCCGCGTCTCCGAACGCATCCGTGAGCGCAACGATCCTGTCCTGAGTCCCCAACACGATCATCGTCGATTGATACTGAGTGTCGACCTCCTCACCGAGGGCCGGCTGCCGAAGGCTGAGGTCCTCGACCAGCCCTCGACTCCGCGCGACCACCCCCGTAACCGCCCCGGCCGCGACCCACTCCGCGGCTCCGTCCGCGAGCGCCACAATCCCCAGGAGCACCGGGCCGGACAGACCCTCGACCCACCCCGAGCGGAGTCCGCGATTCACTCGGGTCGCCAACGTACCGAGGTCGGCTTGCGGTTCGGCCGCGGCCGAGCGGAGAAGCATGCGGACCGACGCAAGGCGCTGAGCTGCGAACGCGTCGGACCGCTGCGCCCGCATGACCGCGAACGCGGGACGACCGTCCGTAAGCACGAACCAGTCCCACGCCGTGCACCCGGACCCTTCTCTTGGGGCGAGCGTCGACGCTGCGATGTCGTACCCACTGACCCGTGGCGTGACCCGGGGCAGGAGCCGGGCTCGAAGGAGCCGGTTGAACTCGGAGAGCGTTTCGCGTCCGTTCTCCTGCTCTGGTGAGGAGGTCTTCTGCTGCGCCGCCAGCCGGACGGAGGTCGCCCAGAGCGCCTTCGAGAGGTTCTTCAGCAGCCGCACGGCCAGAGTGTCACCACCGAGCATGAGGCTGAACGCCGCCCGGGAAACCGACAGGAGATACGTGTCTTTCACGGCGATTGCAGACGCCGATCGGGGCGTCTGATTGAGCAACGCCATTTCGCCGAACGCCTGCCCGGGGCGAAGGGTAGCGAGCCTCCTGAGGCCGTCCCCGGTCGCCTTTCGCAGTTCGATTTCCCCGTGAACGATGACGTAGAAGTGGTCGCCTCGCTCACCCTCTTCGAAGACGTACTCTCCGGCGTCGACCCGCTCCTGCTCGGAGATCCTGAGAATCTCCGTCAGATCGTCCTGCACGAGCCCTTGAAACAGGGCAACCTCCCGCAGGCGCACGCTGATCTGCTCGCGTGTGAGCGTGACCGCTTCGTTCTCCGAAGGTCCAGAGCCTGGGGTCGAATCCATCGTGGCGACAAGAGCTTCTGAGAAGGTGGAGGAACGACAGAAGTTATCCGAAGCCATCTGCCGGTACGAGAACGTCGCCATCCGCAGGGCCGCGCTGGATCACCTCAACCCATCGTCCTCCTGCGAAAGTGCTCGCGACGGCAACGCGTGGTCCCGTACATTGGACATTCGCTTGAAACCCGGCGCGCCGCGCCGACCGACTCCATCACGAGCGCATCTTTTGGACTTCGCCCGAGAAGCGAAAAGGAATCCCTCCAACGACGGCATCGCCGTCCGGTGCTGGGGCACTCGAGGCTCCATACCGTCGCCCGGCCCGAAGACGGTCGAGTACGGAGGCAATACGACGTGCCTCGAAGTCTGCGGCGCAGACCTTCGCATCGTTTTCGATGCGGGGTCCGGCATTCGTCCGCTCGGACAGGACCTAGTGGAACGTGGCCCGAATGCGGTGCACATCTTCCTTACGCACTTCCACTGGGACCACATCCAGGGCTTCCCGTTCTTCGCTCCGCTCTACGACCCCGAGGACGTCATCAAGGTGATCGGGCCGAAGCAGAAGGACATCGACGTCCAGAATCTCTTTGCGGGCCAAATGGGCCCCATCTACTTCCCGGTCCCCTTCAGCTTCGTTGCCGCCGAGGTGGAGTTCGAGCACCTGAACGAGGGGGGCTACGAAGTCGGGGACTTCGACATCGAGGTCATGCGGGTCCGCCATCCGTCCTTCGTGATCGGGTACAGGATCAAGATCGACGGGCACGTGATCTGTTTCATTCCGGACAACGAGCTCGAGGGGGACATGTACTCCGAGCTGGAGCCCGGCTTCCGCAAACGCCTCGTCGAATTCTGCGGCGACGCGGACCTTTTGATACACGATTCGATGTATACGGAAGAGGAGTACCCGCACCGCCACGGCTGGGGACACTCCACCTTCGAGCAAACGTTGCGGCTGGGTCAGGACGCAGGGGTGAAGAAGCTGCTCTTCTCCCACCACGACCCGATGCGCACCGATTACGAGATCTCGGCCATCGTCGCGAAGATGCGTGAAGATGCGGCACGGTCCGGGGGTCAGATGATCATCGATGCCGCGCGGGAAGGGATCGATTACAGAATGGACGGCGACGCATGAAGATTCTCACCCGGGGCCGAAAGGCCGCCTTCGCCACGATGGCACTCATCCTGCCCCTCCTCGCCTTCGGGCCGCAGGAGCGCACCGACCTGACCCACTGGGCCCTCGTCGTCGGCATCAGCGACTACATCCACTTCGACGACGTCGAGGGTGGAGATCTTCCGGGCGCCGAGCACGACGCACGACGCATTCGAGACGTGCTCGTGATGCGCGGGGGTTTCCCGGAGAGCAACGTGCGCATGCTGCTGAACCATGACGCGACACGCGACGCAATCGAAGAGGGGATCACCGAATGGCTGGTCGGCAACGCCAGGCCCGGCGATAACGTCGTGATCTTCTATGCAGGACACGGGTCGCAGATGTGGGACGAGGACGGCGACGAGGATGACGGCCTGGACGAGACCATCGCACCGGCTGACGTGGTCGCGTCGAGCACCGAGTTCGACATCTCCGACGACCAGTTCAACGACTGGCTCGGCATGCTGCCGACGGACAACGTCATGGTGGTCCTCGACAACTGTAATTCGGGGACCGGTACGCGCGACGTGACTCCCTTCTCCAAGGGTCGTCTCCTGGCGCGGGACATCAACGACATCGAGCGACCGGAAGGTGCGCAGCGGCGTGCCCTCCCCGGGCAGGAAGAGGACGATACCGGCTTCGACTCTCAGGAGACACGCGTGCTGGAGTTGGCCGCGGCACAGCCGTTCCAGGTCGCAGTCGACGCGTTCTTCCCGGCGGTCGAGGGTCGCGAGGCGTTCCACGGTGGGGCATTCACCACGTTCCTCGTACAGCAGATGTGGAAGGCTCCCGAGGACGCGAGCTACGACGATGTCTTCGAAGACGCTTACGAGGCACTCAAGCGGAATCGCTTCCAGCAGGACCCGTACATCTCCGAGGACGTGTCACTGAAGGATCTTCCCCTCTTCTTCCTCGAGGGTGAGACCGCGGGTCGTGGCGAGATGGCGCTTCCCGTCACCTCGGCCGGCAGCGGAACGGCGGAGCTCGGGGCCGGCCTTGCGCTGGGTATCACACCCGGCTCGGTGTTCGAGTCCGAGACGGGTGCCCGGATGGTCGTGTCGTCGGTGAGCCAGCGGGCGACCAGCGTCGATGTGATTTCGGGTACGGTGGCAGAGGGAGATCAGGCGCGCCTCATATCGTACGTGTACGCGCAGAGTCCGCTTCTGGTGAACGTCGCGGCAGTCGAGACCCGCCTTGCCGAGGCTCTCGCGACCGCAATCGGTACGTCCTCCTCCATCCGTCTGATCGAGGATGACCAGTCGTTCAGCCACCTCATCGTTCGCCGACGTGGTGACGAACTCCGGGTGATCGGATCGGACGGCTTCGCCCGCCACGAGGGGATCGGCACGACCGACGACGCCATGGGACAGCTGGCCGAGATCCTTCTCAAGGAGTCGGCGGCCAAGACCCTCGGTGACATGGACAATCCTGCCCAGACCTTCGGCTTCGATGTGCAGCTGCTCGGCGAAAAGACCTCGTTCGGCCTCGGGGAGGAAATTCGATTCTTCATCGAATCCGACCGCGAGGGCTACGTGACGCTCGTGGATCTCGGAACTGACGGAACGGTCGCGATGCTCCTGCCGAATGCCGATGACCCCTCCATGCGGATTCGCGCCGGTCAGCGCCTCGAGTATCCTGGCCCGGACCTCGTCTTCCAGGCACTCGAACCCGCCGGGGGTGGCCTGGTCCGCGCGTTCATCACCGAGGAGCCGCTCGATCTCGAGTTGGCCTCGCCTCAGGACGTCTACCGGGCGGGTGGGGCCGAGTTCGCCGCGGAGATCACGGAGGCGCTCAAGCGCGCTGCCGGGCTCGACGGTGATGCGGTCCGGCTGAATTCGTGGGGCACGGCCTCGGTCGTATACGAAATCACCAACTGATGCCTCGGTCGCGGGCGTTCGGCCCGTTGGGGGCCGGTAACCCGTGAAACGCTCACAGCGGTACATCGCCCTCGCGGTCATCGCGCTCGGTGCGATCGGGTTCGCTGTCCTCTTCGGCGATGTGCTCGGCGGGGTGACCGGGCTGAGCGCGTTCGAGGACTTCACCCTCGACCGCCGACAGCACACCACGTCGGAATCGTTTCAGGAGGGGGTGGGCGAGCGCCGAAGTGACGTCGTGATGGTGCTCTTCGACGAGTTCACGCTCGACGACGAGACCGCCCCCTGGATCACGCCGTTCCCACGGGCCCACCTCGCCTCTCTCGTGGACGCCGTCTCACAGGCGGGTGCTCGCACGATCGGGATCGACGTCTTCCTCGCGGACCTTCACGAAAATCTGAATCAGATCGACGGGGGCAACGACCTTCTTCGCGACGCGATCGACCGGGCGGGCAACGTCATCCTCGTCTCTCCGGTCGAGCGAACCGACTCCGGCTCCTTCGTCCTGCCGCCGCATGAATTCTTCGCGGAGGTGGCCCATGAGATCGGGACAGCGGAACTCCCCGCCTCCTACGCGACGTTCCGAAACGGCACGCTCGCCGTCCGTTCGGGTGACGGCCTGGCTCCCTCGTTCGCGCTCTCTATGTGGGCTCACGCGAAGGGCCTCGACACGGACTCGATCCTGGACGCGGCGTGGGCCTCGGGCCGGCTCGACCTCCCCGGACTTCCGGCCGAACTCGGTGAGGTCCCGGCAGAGTGGAGAGACGGCGACGTCGACGATCCAGGATCGATCATCCCCTTCCCGATCCGCTTTTACGGTCCGCCGTCGAGCACCCTCCATAGTGACCCCCCGGGCACGTTCCAGACCATCGGATCATCGGGAGCCGTGGCGCTGGCCATGTTCCTGCCCGAGTTCTTCGAGGACAAGATCGTCCTGCTCGGGACGGGCTTTCACCCGGAGGATCGATTCCGCACCCCGTTCTACGACTACCGGGTCCCCCCGACGGAAGGCTTCGACGAGAACGACACGTACAGCTGGATGTACGGGATCGAGATTCATGCGAACGCCCTCCAGAACATCCTCGACGGCTCGTACGTCCGTCGTCTGGGGCTCGGTGGCCGACTTCTTCTGATGCTGGTCGTCACCCTCGCGAGTGGGATCCTCGTGTTCAGTCAGGGGGCCGCATGGGGGGCACTGCTTACGACGGTCGCGATCGCAGGCACATGGATCGTCGCGTTCTGGGCATGGGCGGGCTCGGTCTATGGACCTGGAGGTGAGTACCTGGACCTTGGCTCGGTCGGCCTGTGGGTCCCGATCGCCACACCCAGTCTCGCGGCCGCCCTCTCGTACGTCGGATCCGTGGCCTACGTCGCCGTGGTCGAGGGCAAGGAGAAGCGCTTCATCAAGGGGGCGTTCGGCAAGTACCTCTCACCGGACGTCGTGACGGAGATCTTCGAGGACCCGTCTTCCCTGACCCTGGGCGGCGAGAAGCGTCCTCTCTCCCTGCTCTTCTCCGACCTGTCGGGCTTCACGACGATTTCCGAGGAGATGGACGCGCAGGATCTGATCGCGCTCCTGAATGAGTACCTGAACGACATGACGCAGGTCGTCTTCGATGAGAACGGCTACCTCGACAAGTACATCGGCGACGCGATCATGGCGTTCTGGAACGCCCCCAAGGATGTACCCGATCACGCCGACCGCGCGATGCGCACGGCCATCTTCATGCAGCGTCGCATGACCGACCTGAACAATCGGTGGGCCGAGGGATCCGACGACCACGAGCCCCTCAAGGTCCGGATCGGTGTGCATACCGGCGAGGTCGTCGTGGGCAACGTCGGCGGAGAAGACCGCTTCGACTATTCCGCGATCGGAGACGCGGTTAACCTCGCGGCCCGCCTGGAGCCGGCGAACAAGACGTACGACACGCTCAACATGGTGTCGGAGATCACGCTTGCGGCCGGAGAAGGGTCGTACCGCGTCCGGGAGCTCGACTTCATCGTCGTGAAGGGCAAGGAAGAGCCCATCAAGGTGTTTGAACTTCTCGAGCTAAAGGGCGTGGAACTGGCACCCGAGAAGGAGGAGGCACTGCGTCATTTCGACACGGGGATGGTTGCCTACAAGCAGCACGAGTGGGCCTCCGCGCGGGAGCACTTCCAGGATGCCGTGCGGGCCTGCCCGGACGATGGACCGAGCATCCTGTACGTGTCCCGCTGCGACGAGCACATCGCGGACCCACCACCCGCCGATTGGGATTTCGTGGTGCGGCGGACAGAAAAGTAGAAGATTGAAAGACGGGGTCCGATCTCGGTCGGGTCCCTTTTCAGCCGGAGAACGTAATGAAGAGAGCCCTGTACACAGCCCTGCTCGCGTTGGCATGGTCGGCAGCTTCGCTGTCCGCGCAGGATCCTGTCGCCCTGGTGATTCGGATCCAGGGCGAGGTCATGGTCAGTCACGGCGGCGGTGCACCCGGCCCGGCGTCTGTCGGCGAGCAGATGTTCGTCGGAGACGACCTTTCCCCGACGGAAGGCTCGCGGGCCATCCTCATCACTCGCACGGGGGCCCAGCAGGTCGTAACTGAGCAGACGACCATGGCCGAGCCTCGAGGTTCCGGAAATCCGGACATGTTCGCACGCGCGATGAGCACGCTGGCCCAGGCCGCCGCCACCGACGCGACCACCGGCGGGCGGCAGGGCATGATTCGTCCGATTCCGGGGCAGAGCACCCTCGTCTCTCCGCGAAACAGCCTTCTGGTGATGGACGGTCGTCCCACATTCGAATGGACGGCCACGCCCGCTCAGACGTACGACCTGATGATCCGGCAGGTCGGGGCAGCCGGGCGACCGGCCATCTACGAAGTCGGATCCGACACGACCTTCACGCTCCCCGAAGGCGAAGAGCTGGAGTACGGCGCTTCCTACGTCTGGACCGTCTTCGTGGGCGGGCGACGGGGCGGACGGCCCATCCCGGAACAGGAATTCCGTGTGATGAGCATCGAGGAGTCGGTCGACATGCAGGACTATCTGGACGAGATCGCGGTCTTCGGTCTCGACCCGATGTCGGACGGTCTCTTTCTGACGGTCGTTGCGTATCGCGACATGGGTCTCTTTTATGATGCGGCTAACGCTCTCGACACCGTCGAGGGTCAGGCGAACCTCAGTGCAGAGCTCTACCTCCTCAAGGGTGAGATTCTCGCTGAGCTGGGGCAGGAAGAGGCAGCGAGGGCAGCGTTTGACAGGGCCGACGAGTTAATGCGATGACCGATCCGTCGGGTGCCGGAACGGCGACCGAGATGAGCGTCGAGGAGCTGACGTCCGAGCTCGAACGTTCGCGAAGGGCCCTCCGCGAGATGAGCAAGGTCGGGATGGCGCTGATGGGTGAGCGCAACCCCTCCACACTGTTCGAATTGATTCTCACGCAGTCGCGTGCCCTGAGCATGTCCGACGCGGGAAGCCTGTACCTCGTCGAGAAGGACGACAAGGACGCCGACCTCCTGCACTTCATCGCCACACAGAACGACACGCTCCCTCACCTCCCGTCACCAGACTTCCGGCTCCCGCTCGACGAGACGTCACTCGCCGGGTACGCCGCAACGACGGGTCGCCCCCTGGTACTCGAGGACGTATACGAGTTGCCCGACGACGTCCCGTACTCGTTCAACAAGGCGGCCTTCGACGAAAAGTTCGGGTATCGGGCGAAGTCGATGCTCATCGTCCCGATGATCGATCATCGCGATCGCTGCGTGGGCGTACTCCAGCTCATCAACCGGAAGTCGGACGCCGACGCCGAGATCCACACGGACGAAGACTCCGACCGGTGGGTGCTGCCGTACACCGAGCGTGAAGTGGACATCGTCAGCTCGCTCGCGGGCCAGGCGGCCATGGCGATCGAGAACGGTCGCCTGTATCAGGATATCGAGAACCTGTTCGCCGGCTTCATCAAGGCGGCCGTGACCGCGATCGATCGACGGGATCCGACCACATCCGGCCATTCCGTGCGCGTCACCGAGCTCACGTGTGACGTCGCCATGCTCATTAACGAGCAAACCGAGGGGCCCTACGCCCACACGCACTTTTCTGACACCGAACTCAAGCAGCTCCGTTACGCGGGCCTGCTCCACGACTTCGGCAAGGTGGGCGTGCGCGAGGAAGTTCTGGTCAAGCAGAACAAGCTCTCCCCCGTGCTCGGAGCCCTCGTGCAGGGCCGCTTCGCGCTGATCCGGATCACGCTTCGGCTGGACGCGGCGAGTGCGCGGGCAGACGCCGTAGCAGCAAAGGGTCTGGTCGGTGCGGCCGAGGACATCGCACAGATCGACGCCCGACTCGAAGAAGACCTCGCCCGTGTGGATCGCTACTGGCAGGCGATCCAGGACGCCAATGTGCCGCGGGTCCTGGACGAAGAGGCAGCGGGCATCCTGGACGAGATCGCAAAGCAAACCTTCGTGAGCCCGGACGGCGAGGAGCAGCCGTACATCACGCCCCTCGAGCTGCACTTCCTCAAGATCAAGCGCGGGTCACTCGACGAGAGTGAACGCGAGCAGATCCAGTCTCACGTGGTGCACTCATACGATTTCCTGCTCAACATTCCGTGGACGGACGAACTCTCCCGTGTCGCGGAAATCGTTCGGGGGCACCATGAGAAGCTGGACGGTACCGGGTATCCGGACGGGGTCACGAGCGAGAACCTGTCGCTCGAGACCCGGATCATGACCGTGTGCGACATCTTCGACGCACTGACGGCATCCGATCGCCCATACAAGAAGGCGATGCCGGTCGATCGTGCCATCTCGATCCTGCGGATGGAGGCGGGAGACGGGATGCTCGACCCTGACATCGTCGAGCTCTTCGCCGAGAGCGAGGTGTATCGGAAGGTCCTCGACTCGGACTGGCGGGAGTTCTAGGCCCCGGAGGACACGTCCTTCGCTCCGGAGTCGAACGATCCGGACCGTCGCGACGGTTCCGAGGTTGGGGTGCCGAGCCTGTCGAACACGCCTCGGAGCCCCCAGAGCGTGGCGACGATGACGAGGAGCAGCACGAACCAGCGAAGCGCCGTCGCCCAGAACTCTGTCGTGACCGGTGGCATGGAGACGTTGTACTGAAGGAGCGCCCCTCCCCGTTCGAGCATCCAGTGCCACCCCGTATGCGCGAGCACAGCCGACAGCACGATCACGCCGGCGACCTCCGGGAGCCACCGACCGAACGAGAGTCGGAGAATCGGCACGACCAACGCGAGCACGAAGAGCTGCCCGAACTCCACGCCGACATTGAACGACAGCAGAGAGGTCAGCAGGTGTGCACCGGCGAACTGAAGTGATTCGGACAGGGCGAACGAAAAGCCGAATCCGTGCACGAGTCCGAACCCGAACGCGACCAT
The DNA here is from genome assembly GCA_964492085.1 of uncultured Gemmatimonadaceae bacterium. Taxonomy (GTDB): domain Bacteria; phylum Gemmatimonadota; class Gemmatimonadetes; order Longimicrobiales; family Gaopeijiaceae; genus UBA2589. The sequence goes on from CAZBHZ010000014.1 coordinate 83,854, forward strand.
CCAGCGCTTCGCCACCTCCGAGCCCATGATGTTCTCGAACGCCATGAAGACGATCGACAGCGCGATCAGGGTCTCGATCAGCGGCGGGAACCACAGCGCCTGAGGCGCGAGGCCCATCGCGGCGGCAATCAGCGTGATCGAGTGCGCGATCGTGAACGACGTGACAATCGGGATCAACGCCATCAGGCTGCGTACCGGGATCACCAGACACAGCAGGAAGAGGATGTGGTCGATCCCGTCGAGGATGTGGTCGAATCCGAAGACGACGAACCGCCACGCCGCCTGATGCCAGCGCGGATCGAGTCTGACGACGCCTGGGTCCCCCGAGAACTGGAAGGCCCGCTCCGCTCCTCCCGCCGGCAGGAACCTCAAGACGGTGACAGTCCTGAGCCCGAGATGATTGAGCCCTGAGGCCAGAGAAAAGTCGGACGACTCGGACGCGATCGGCCATTCGAGGAGCACGTCGACCATCGCCTGCTGAGGAGGCAATTGGATTCCGTCGCGAAGCGGCTCCGACAGGACGTTCGCGTACGCGCGATCCCAACTCCGGAACGCGCGGTCACCGGGGATCGCCACCCGCACCGCTGCAAGGTCCGCGCGGCCGAGTGACTCCCCGTTTTCGAGCATCGACACGTAGTCACCCACCCAGACGTCGACGGCCTCGAGCACCATGTTCTCGGACTCGGAGATCTCCAGGTATCCGGGCTCTCGCGACGGGAAATCGTAGTCGCGCAACGAAACCAGAGGGACTCGAACGAGCATGCGCAACGTCGCCCCCTCCGGCTTCACGAAAGCCTGAACGGTGACGTCGGACGGGATCTCGTGCGCCTCTCCCGACCACGTGGGAAGAAGCAGCACGAGCGCTACGGCGATTGCGGCGATGCGACGGGAGCGCGGTTGTTCGGTCATGGCGCGAAGCTATTCGGCCACGGGACGGTGACAAGCGCGTGCGAACCTCCTCAGGCAGCTTGGGCGGAGGCGCGCCGGAATCGATTGCACCAAACGGATGCGAACAGTAGCGTGGGGACCGGTCGAAGGGTTGTTTCGACCCCAGGGCGGGCCCGACGGATGTGGCCCGCTTCCCTTCACGAGGAAGGCAAGATGCAGAAGCGCATTCTCCTGGGCGGTGCGGCGGTCGTGACACTGCTTGTCGCCACGGCATGCGTGTCCGAGGGCATGAGCGAGCAGGCCATGAACACGGACTACGCCGCCGAGGGCATGGCTCCGATGTTCGAAGTGGATCCTTTCTGGCCAAAGCCGCTGCCGAACCACTGGCTGATGGGCGCCACGATCGGCGTCGACGTGGACTCTCACGACAACATTTGGCTCGTGCACCGGAACACGCCCGACCAGTTCGCAGCGCGGACGGAGATCGGCCTCGCACAGGATCCCCCGCTGAGCGAATGCTGCCAGCCGGGACCGCCGGTGCTTGCCTTCGACCAGGACGGCAACCTGGTCCAGTCGTGGGGTGGCCCGGGCACGGAGACCGGCGACTACGTGTGGCCGGGCTCGAACCACGGGCTCACGGTCGACGCGATGGACAATGTGTGGATCGGTGGGAACGGCCGCACGGAGGCCGGCACGGACCGGCACATCCTGAAGTTCACGGCCGATGGCCAGTTCCTCGCTCAGTACGGTTCTCCCGGCCAGGGACTGGATAACGCCACGACGGACCACTTCGGCATGGTCGCCAAGGTGTTCGTGTCCGATGCGGACAACGAGGTCTACGTCGCCGATGGGTACGCCCACCAGCGGGTCGTGGTCATCGACCAGTCGACTGGTGAGTTCAAGCGGATGTGGTCCGCGTACGGAAACGAGCCGACGAACGAGCGCCCTGCACGGTACGAGCCCGGCGAAACGCCACCGCAGCAGTTCCGCACCCCGGTGCACTGCGCCGAGATGGCGAACGACGGTCTCGTCTACGTCTGCGACCGTCCGTCGAACCGCATCTCGATCTTCCAGAAAGACGGAACGTTCGTCAGCGAGCACATCATCGCGCCCGCGACGCTGTCTCAGGGTTCGACCTGGGACCTCGACTTCTCACCCGATGAGGCACAGACGTGGATGTATCTGGCTGACGGTCAGAACATGAAGGTCTACGTCATTCGGCGGGAGACGATGGAAGTCGTCTATACCTTCGGCGACGGCGGACGTCAGCCCGGTCTCTTCTTCGCGGTCCACTCGATTGCCGTCGACTCGCACGGCAATATCTATACGACCGAGACCTACGAGGGCACCCGTATCCAGAAATTCCGGTTCATGGGTATGGGCCCGGCGCCGAGCGGCGACACCGGCCCGGCGTGGCCCGCCGACCGGCGACGCATCGGGGGCTGATCGCTGCGGGGCACCGCCCCGCACAGCCAACTGACCTGAGCGGCCCCGCCCGATCCGGGCGGGGCCGCTTCTCGTGGCGGATGGTCGCCTTCGCAGCGTAATGCGGGGAAGACACTTCTCTTCCCGGCGGGGTCGGTTGCCGTTTGACGCATCTTCCTGCGGCGCGCACACTTCCGATCTCGAACCTTCAATGGGAATCCGCTCTTGAGCCTCTGGTCCGAAATCCGGCAGCGACGCATCACCCAGGTGGTGTTCGCCTATCTGGCCGGCGGCTGGATGGTGCTCGTCGTCGTCGATCAGGTCGTCGACCGAGAAGTGCTGCCCCCCGTCGTGTACCAGGCAGCGCTGACCCTGTATCTGATCGGAATTCTCGCGGCCCTGATCATCGGCTGGTATCACGGTGAGCTGGGCAAGCAGAAGGCTCCCGTGCAGGAGATCGTCATGCTGGCCATCGTCGGCGTCATCGCGATCGGCGCTACGGGGGTGGTCGTTCGGAACGCGCTGACCGAAGCATCTCTAGAGGACGCGATCGATCCCGATGACCTGAGACGGATCGCCGTCCTCTACCTCGAGGACGTGAGCCGGGATGGCTCACTGCAAGCGCTTGCAGATGGTGTGACGGAGGGACTCATCGCGTCATTGGCGAGCGTCCGGGAACTCGATGTCCGGTCCCGGAACGCGTCCCGAGAGGCGCGCAGCCTCGGGAACGTCGGCGTGGACTCGATCGCACAGTTCCTCGAGGTGGGTGCCGTCGTCGACGGGTCGATCGACCAGACGGGGGACGAACTTCGGGTCTCTATCCGCCTCCTGGAAGGGCAGAGCGGTCTTCCGCTGTTTCGCGAGACATTCGACTGGCCGGCCGACGACGTTGCCACCGTCGGTACGGAGCTGGCCACGGAGGTTGCCGCTGAGCTTCGTTCGCGCCTGGGCGGCGAGATCCGTCTACGCGAAGCGGAGGCGGAGGCACCTAACTCCGCCGCATGGCTCCAGGTCGCGCGTGCGGAGGCGCACATAAAGGACGCCGCGGCAGCCTTCCAGGCTGGCGACCCGGAAGGGTACGTCACGGCACTCCAGGCGGCCGACGAGGAGTTGCAGGCTGCTCAGGAGTCGGCGCCCGACTGGGCCCAGCCCCTGATCCTGCGCAGTCTCGTGGCCTACGAGTGGCACCCGCTCGCAGGGTCACTCGACGAGCTCGTACAAATGATGGACGAAGCCACCGATCTGGCCGACGAGGCGCTCGCCATTAATCCGAATAGTGCGGATGCGCTGGAGCGAAGGGGGACGGCCACCTACCGGAAGTGGTTCACCCTTCGCGGAACCCGATTCGACATCGATGAGCTAGAGACGATTTTCGAGTCCGCGCGAGCGGACCTCGAGCGCTCCGAGACCATCGATCCCGATCGAGCCAGCTCGTTGAGCACGCTCAGCCACCTGTATTACCAGGTCGACGATCTCAACAGCGCCGCGATCGCTGCTCAGCGCGCGTATCGCCAGGACGCCTTCCTCGCACTCGCGGACGAAGTTCTGTGGCGACTCTTCACGACCACGTACGACCTCGGTGAAGCCGGTCAGGCCGAGGGATGGTGTGAAGAGGGAGCCGAGCGGTTTGCCCGCGACTTCCGCTTCACGCAGTGCCAGATTCTGGTCATGACGATGCCGGGCGTCACACCCGACGTGGACCGGGCCTGGGAGCTCCATTCACAGTACGTCGATATGCTCCCCGACCGACCCGAGTTCTACGACGCTCAGGCGAGGGTCATGATCGGCGCGATCGCCGGGCTCGCAGGTATGAACGACAGCGCGGACGTCGTGCTCCGCGGTGCTCGCCTCGAAGAGGACCTGGACCCTGATCGGGAGCTGCTCGCGTTCGAAGCCGGCATGCGCTCCGTGATCGG
>CAZBHZ010000015.1:0-81007 GCA_964492085.1 uncultured Gemmatimonadaceae bacterium
GCGATCATCCGACGCCTCGCATTGGCCAGCACTCATCGTGCGGCAGGACGATTCCACTCGGTCGGGGTGCACCTCAAACGCCAGTGGAGTACCAGATGTCGGGCGGGTGGTCCCTCAGTCCATGAGCCCGAGCGTCACCATACCTCCGCCTGCCTTCCACGCGTCGTAGCGCATCCTCAGCGTCGCGACGGGATTCGGGCTCTCGGCCGCCGTGGTGTTTTCGTCGTCGACGTCCAGGAAGAGCGTGTAGTCACCGTCGGAGTGGCCTGAGCCCACCGAGTCTTCCCGCTTCGCGGCGGCGATGTACGCCACGTGCGCCGTGCGGTGGCTGCATCCCATCTCGGTCTCCGGTACCGTCTCGGAACGGCAGGAGCAGCGGGCGTCTCCGCCCGCCCGGTCCGCGGCTTCCATCGCGGCCATGACGCGATCGGTGACGCTGCCGCCCTCTTCCATGAATGCGGCCATGGCGTCGAGCACGACATCGTTGGACTCCAGGATGTTGCCCTGGATGGCGAAGTAGATCCCCTCGCCCCGCACCTCGCTCTGCACGGCCAGCGAGGCGAAGCCGTTGCGATCCCCCGAGAAGCCTGCCATCCGGCCCTGCAGGTCGACGATCCCGAACTGGCGGCGCTGGAAGTTCTCGTCCTCCGAAAGCATTCGGATGATCTCGTCGGGATCCGTACCCGCGCCGATCTGTTCAAAAATGAGCGTCTGGTTGGCTCGGGTACCGTCCACGCCGGCCTGCGCGGCCGCCACGCCGATGCCGGGCACCACGACCGCCTGGATGCTCTTGAGCCCGCCGCGGGTGCGTAGTCCTTCGGCCGTCACGCATGTCGCCGAGGCGATCACGACGACCCCGGTCCGCGTGTCGACCGCGATGACGGACCAGGTGGCCGACGCGGCCGCGGGAAGCAGGGCGAGCGCGGCGGCGACGCTGGCGAGGATCGGCAGTCGGTGAAGAGCACGCATCGGGAGACCTCCGAGGTCGAGACGGGACGAGCGCGAAATGAATGCGGGACGGCCACGGCAGCAAGCAGCGAGGGCATCCCGCCATCGAGATGCTGGCCGTGGACGCTGACGTCAGCGTGCACTGTGACCGAGGGTCACCACGGTTCAGTCGGCCTCACCCCCAGGCATCCAGCGCCGCCCCCAGGCGGGCCAGCCCGTCCTCCAGGATCGTTGGTTCTCCGGCCACCGACACCCGGAAGTGCGCCGGCTCGCCGAACAGGTATCCGGGCGTGAGCCCGACACCGAAGTCTTTCGCCGCGAAGTCGACGAACGGTTCGGCGTCCTCGACCCCGCGCAGCCGGGGGAAGGCCACCGAGCCGCCGATGGGCTCGACCCACTCGAGATCGGACCGCGTCTCCATGAACGCCCTGAAGCGCGCCGATCCCGGCCCGAGTACGCCCCGTGCCCGTTCGAGCAGTCGATCGAGGTGCTGGAACGCGGCCGCGCCGATCGTCTCGGACGGAATGGAACCGACCCCGTCGAGCACGTCACGCACGCGGAGCGCCCGCTCGGTCGTCTCCGGGTCCGCGATCATCCACCCGACCCGCACACCCGCGAGGCCGTACGACTTGGTGAGGCTGTTCGTGGAGACGAAGACGGGGTCGCGCGTGGCGACCGGTGAGCGGTCGACGCCCTGGAGGGCATCGAGATAGACCTCGTCGACGACGACCTTCGCGCCCACACCGCGTGCCAGCTCGCCGACCCGTGCGAGCGCCTCGGGCGTCGCGTACACGCCGGAGGGGTTGTGCAGGTTCGTGAGCATGATCGCACGCACCTCCGGAGTCAGCGCGGCCTCGACCGCGTCCGGGTCGAGATCGAAGCGGCGATCCCATCCCCGATCGAAGGTGACGACGTTCGCACCCAGGAAGCGCGCCACGCCCATGTGCGGGTCGTAGCCCGGCCACTCGGTGAGGAGGGTGTCCCCGGGCCGGAGCAGGGCGGCAAGCGCGAGGAAATTCGCGCCGGAACCTCCGGGGCCGGTGGCGATCTGGTTCGTGCCGACCCCGTACCGGTCCGCGATCGCGTCCACCAGCGGAGGCCACCCGTCGTCGTTGCGTCCGTACAGGGCCATCGCCTCGAGCGCCTGCGGAAACTCGTCGAGCGTGCACGGGAGAAGGTTGGAGCCGGAGAGGTCGCACGCGGCTTTGTCGTGGTGCTTCGACCACGTCATGTAGGGGGCCCAGCTGTCGGGCCAGCGAGGATCGGTCATGGCGCGGAGCCTACCGGGCCGCGCTCCGCTTTTCCAGTCCGACTCCACGCGCCAGATTGCCGTCATGGACATTTTCGAAGCCATCTCCGAGCGCCGCTCCATCAAGGCCTTTACCGATCGTCCCATTCCGCGGGAGACGATCGAGCAGTTGCTGTCGGTTGCGGTCCTCGCACCGAACCATCGCATGACCGAGCCGTGGCGCTTTTACGTGCTGGGCCCGGAGGCGCGGGCGGGCTTCGGGAGAGCGCTCGGCTTCAGGAAGGCGAAGCGCGTGGATGATCCGGAGGCGAAGGTCGCCGTGATTCACAAGGTCGAGGCCACGCATCGGGCCATGCCCGCGATGCTCGCCGTGGCCATGACGCTCGACGAGAATCCGGAGATCCGGGAGGAGGACTATGCCGCGACGTACATGGCGGTCCAGAACCTCTGTCTCGCGGCACCCACGCTCGGACTCGGCACCCACGTGAAGAGCGGTGGGGTGATGGACGACCCCAAGGCTCGGACGGCGATCGGCGTGGCCGAGGGCGAACGCGTGATCGCAACGATCGCGCTGGGTGAGCCCGCCGCGATCCCGGACGCGAAGCCCCGACGCGACGCCGAAGACTTCACGACATGGGTGCCGTAACGGTACTCGCGTCTCCCGATATCGCTCGGCTCCACACGAACAGGACCTCACGATGATGATCCGTCGTACCCTCTGCACCGCTGCTGTCGTCGCCTCGCTCGCGACGACGTCGACCGCCTCGGCACAGACGATGCCGCCCGACGAGTACATGGAGCTCTCGCGCGAGATCTTCTCCGAGCTCATCGAGATCAACACGACGGACTCGGAACGCGGCAACAACACGCTGGCCGCGCAGGCGCTCGCCCGGCACCTCCTCGACGCCGGCTTTCCCGAAGAGGACGTGCACGTCCTCGTGCCCGACGACGCCCCGACCAAGGGCAACCTGGTAGCTCGTTACCGGGGTCGGGACAGCAGCCTGAAGCCGATTCTGCTCCTGGCCCACATCGACGTGGTCGAGGCGCTGCCGGAGGATTGGTCGGACGATTTGAACCCGTTCGCCTTCACCGAGCGGGAAGGGTACTACTACGGCCGCGGCGTCACCGACGATAAGGACGAAGCCGCGATCTACACCGCGAACTTCATCCGCATGCGTCGCGAGGGCTTCGTGCCGGAGCGTGACATCGTCGTGGCCCTCACCGCGGATGAAGAAGGCGGGCCACGCAACGGCGTCGCCTTCCTCCTCGAAGAACACCGTGATCTGATCGATGCGGCGTACGCGCTGAATGAGGGCGGCGGCGGCATGGAGAAGGACGGCCGCAAGATCTCCAACAACGTTCAGGCCGCTGAGAAGAAGTACCAGTCGTTCACCTTCCGGGCGACGAATCCCGGTGGCCACTCGTCGCTGCCGGTACGGAAGAACGCGATCTACGACCTGTCGAACGCGCTGCTCGCCGTGCAGGACTACGCCTTTCCGGTGATGATGCACGAGGTCACGGAGGCGTTCTTCAGTGGCTCCGCGGATATCGTGGGCGGCGAGATGGGTGAGGCGATGCGCCGCATCGTGGAGAACCCGGGCGACGCCGAAGCCGATCGCATCCTCGCGCAGGAGGCCGGCTACAACTCCCGGCTGCGCACGACCTGTGTCGCGACGCTCCTCAACGGCGGACATGCGCCGAACGCACTGCCTCAGCTCGCCGAGGCCACGGTCAATTGCCGCATCTTCCCGACGCAGGACCCGATGGAGGTGCAGGCGGCCCTCCAGGAGATCGCCGCCCCCTTCGACGTCGAGGTCATCGCGCAGGGTCAGGCGAGGCCGAGCCCCCCCTCACCGCTGGTCGACGAGGTGCTCGGTCCGATCGAACGCATCACGGAGCAGATGTGGCCGGGCGTGAAGGTGCTCCCGGTCATGTCGACGGGTGCGACCGACGGCCTCTACCTCCGGCGTGCCGGTATCCCGGTATACGGCGTGAGCGGCATCTTCGGGGACATGGACGACACCCGTGCCCACGGTCAGGACGAACGCATCCTGATCGAGCACTTCTACGAGGGTCAGGAGTTCCTGTACCGGCTGGTGAAGGCGCTCTCCGGCGGCGGAGTAGCCGAGTAGGATTCGGATCCTTCCACCCATGTTCGACCCTGGCCCCGCCCATTCGATGCGCTCCGCGCTGATCGCGATCGCGCTGGTCGCGGCGGTCAGCACACCCCTCCGGGCCCAGACTGTCGTCGCCCGCGTCGTGGACGACGCCAGCGGTCAGCCGGTGGTCGGCGCTCTGGTCCATCTCGTCGCCGCCGATGGGACGCTGAACCGCAGTGCCCTGACGGACGACCTTGGCCGGGCCCTCTTCATCGGTACCCTCGGCCAGGACTGGCGGCTGCGGGCCGAGATGATCGGACGGGCGACCACGGAGGTCGGGCCATTCTCCGTGGGTGAGGCGGAAACCGCGTCCCACGAGATCCGGATGGCCTCGAGCGCGATCATGCTCGAAGGGATCGACGTTGCGGCCTCGGAGCGATGCGAGATCCGCGGAGGGGACGAAGGCATGGTCGTCGCCGACGTGTGGAACGAGGCCCGAAAGGCGCTCGCTGCGGCCTCGATCACCGACAACCGCGGTCTCTACCGGTACGAGACGGTTCGCTACGACCGGGAGATCGACGCCTACACCGACGCGATTCTCAGCGAGGATCGGCGACGGCGAAACGTGCCCATGAGGACGCCGTTCGAGAGCCGCCCCGCCGAGGAGCTGGTGCGTGGAGGCTTCGTGCAGGACGACGGGGGTGAGGACGTCTACTACGCGCCGGACGCGACGGCCCTCCTCTCGGACGCGTTCCTCGACACGCACTGCTTCCGGCTGGCAGGGGAACGCAACGACCAGGGCTTCATCGGCCTGGAGTTCGAGCCGACCGAAGATCGCGACGTGCCGGACATTCGAGGCGTGATGTGGCTGGATCCGAACTCGGCTGAGCTGCAGTGGCTCGAGTACCGGTACACCGGTCTCTCTCGCGAACGCCGCTCCCCCCGGGTCGGGGGCCGAGTCGACTTCCGACGCATGCCGGACGGGTCGTGGATCGTGCCGGAGTGGTGGATCCGCATGCCTGTCGTGGGCGTGAGCCGCGACTTCGAGGGCAGCCGCACGACCGAGATCGTACGGTACCATCAGACCGGTGGTCTGGTGATGGATGTGAAGGAGGCCGGAGGACGTGGACTCGGCCGGATGGCTCGAACGGGCGGGATCGAGGGTGTCGTGCGCGACAGCGTCGGCGTACCGCTGCGCGGTGTGCGCGTCGGGGTCGTCGGGTCTAATCAGGAGGTCTACTCCAACGCCGAGGGCCGCTACAGCATCACCGGTCTGCCGGAGGGCCGGTATCGGGTGCGCTTCGTGGACGAGCGACTCGAGATCATGGGGTACGTTCCCGGCCCACTCGAGCGGGATGTCGTCTCCGGGGAGATGAGCTGGCTCGAGTACGTCACGCCCTCGGTCGGCGATGTTCTGTTCGAGGTGTGCCGTGACGAAGAGGTTGGCCCCGGTCTCGTCAGCCTTGCCGGTATCGTTGCCGATCGGAACGGCGAGGGAGTGCCGCTGGCGACTGTCCGGGTTGGCTACACCGAGTTCCGGCTCCCGTCGGGGCTGATTCTGCAGGATCAGCAGTGGATGGAGATCACCACGACCCGCACCGGCTTCTTCAGTTTCTGCGGTGTTCCGCCCAACACGAGACTCACGGTCGATGCGTTCCTCGACGACGTCACGTCGGAGCAGATCGTCCTCGAGATCCCCGGGTATGAAACCGGTCGCATGCTCGTCATCGACCTGTTCAGCGGAACCGGCCGCGGAGGTGTCCCGTAACAGAGATGACCCACCATCCGCCCCGCAGTTAGGTGACGATGCGTTCTTCCCGTCTCATTCCCGCCCTGACGGTCGCTCTGTTCCTCGCGCCCGCAGTGGTGTCGGCTCAGACCGTCCTCGTTCGCGTGGTCGGCGATGACGGTGGTCGCCCCATGGTCGGGGCGGTCGCCTCGCTCATGAATCCGTCGGGCGTGATGGTCACGAACACGCTGACGGACGAGCGTGGCCGAGCCCTGTTCGTCGACGTGCCGCTCGGCACGTATACCGTACGCGCCGAGATGATCGGAAAGGCGACGGCCGAGACGGGAGCGTTCGACGTCACCGATGGATCCTCGATCGCCCGAGATCTGATGCTCGAGTCCAGTGCCATCATTCTGGAGGGTATCGAGGTCGCGGCTGATGCAGGGCGCTGTCAGGTCCGCCCGGGTGGGGAGGGGCTCCTCGTGGCCGGTGTCTGGGAAGAGGCGCGGAAGGCGTTGTCCGCCGCCTCGATCACCGATCAGGTCGGTGCGTACAGGTACGAGTTGATGAGCTACGACAGGCAGCTCGACCGTCAGAGCGGGACTGTCCTGTCGGAAGATCAGAGCCGCCAGCAGGGGTACATGACCACGCCCTTCGAGAGCCGCCCTGCCGAGGATCTGGTGGAGAACGGCTTCGTGCAGCGAGACGGTCGCGACTTTCTGTACTACGCCCCCGACGCCTCCGTGCTGCTTTCGGACGCGTTCCTCGACACGCACTGCTTCAAGCTGGCGGAGTCGAGAAACGAGGAGGGCCTGGTCGGCCTCGGCTTCGAGCCCACCGGCGACGAGAAGAGCGTGCCGGACATTCAGGGCACGATGTGGCTCCATCCGGAGACGGCCGAGCTTCAGTGGCTCGAGTACCAGTACACCTTCCTCGACGAGGAAATGACCTCCGAGATGGTGGGTGGCCGGGTCGACTTCGAGAAGATGCCGAACGGCACGTGGATCGTGCCCGAGTGGTGGATTCGCATGCCGATCATGGAGAATCAGACCGGATTCGATCGGCGCGTGCGCAATTACATCGCACAGTACCACCAGACCGGCGGACTCGTGCTCGAGGTCCGGGAAGCCGGAGGACGGAGCCTCGGTCAGCGGGCCGAGACCGGTGGCATCGAAGGCATCGTCCGTGACAGCCTCGGCATTCCCAAGCGGGGTGTCCGGGTCGGCGTGGTCGGCTCCAACCAGGAGGTCTACTCCAACGCCGAGGGTGAGTACAGCATCACCGGACTCACGGCAGGCCGGTATCAGGTCCGGTTCGTGGACGCCCAGCTCGAGAGCATGGGGTACATCCCGAACCCGGTGGAACGTGATGTCATCCGGGGAGAGATGGCGTCCCTGGAATTCTTTACGCCCTCGATCGGTGACGTCCTCTTCGAGGCGTGCGAGGGCGAGGAGCGAGAGCAGGGCAGTGTCCTGCTGGCCGGTTCGGTCGTGGACCGCAGGGATCGCCCCATTCCGAATGCCCTCGTCCAGATCGCATGGGCGGGCTATGCCGCAGCGGGCGGTGGAAACATCGAACGCATCCGCGACATCACGGAGAGTACCGACGGCTTCTCGACGACCTCCAACGCGACGGGCTTCTTCAAGTTCTGTGGGGTGCCTCCGGGACGCCGACTGACGTTGCAGGCGAGCGTCGACACCGATCGCAGCGACGAGGTCGAGGTCACGATCCCGGGCGGCCAGACGGGCCGGATGACCGTTCTCCGGATCAGGGGTCGCTGACCTCCATCTGGCGGGTCTGTTCGGCCGCCGTGTAGCTTCGCCTGCTCCTCACCCACGGGTTTGGCGTGGGTGATCCTTCAGCAGCTCGCACAGCCATGTCCCGCTCGTTCCGTATTGCCCGCCCGACCCTCCCTTCGCTCGTCGCGATGCTCGTCGCGATCCTCGTCGCGATCCCTGCGTCCGCGCAGGATCGCATGTCTGCCACCGAGCGGCTCGCGGATTTCGAGCGACATCAGGCGCTGGTCGCCTCGTCTCCGTTCCGCGGCTTGCCGTGGCAGCGTCTCGGGCCGACCAACATCAGCGGCCGCGTCACGGATATTGCAGTCGCGGAGCCCCGGGGTGAGACGTACACGATGTACGTGGGTGCGGCAGGCGGAGGCGTGTGGAAGACGGAAAACGAGGGTGTCACGTGGGCGCCCGTGTTCACCGATCAGGTCACGGCGTCGATCGGTGACATCGCGATTGCGCCCTCGGACCACGACCAGGTGTGGGTCGGGACGGGTGAGGCGAACATCTTCCGCTCGTCTCACGCGGGTGCGGGGATCTACAAGTCCATGGACGCGGGGGCGTCGTGGACGCACATGGGGCTGGCCGAGACGCAGACCATCGGTCGGGTCGTCGTCCACCCGACGGATCCGAATACCGTGTGGGTCGCCGCGAGTGGACACGAGTACCGCGACAACCCGGACCGTGGGGTCTATCGAACGCGGGACGGCGGCGAGACGTGGGAGAACGTCCTGTTCGTCGATGACATGACCGGCGCGATCGACCTCGTGATCCATCCGGAGGACCCGAACACGCTCTTCGCCGCGACGTGGCAGCGGCGACGCGCCAAGTTCAACGACCCCCGCAACGAACCCGCATTCACGGGCTCGGACGAGTATTTCACGGGGTCCGGGGTCTGGAAGAGCACGGACGGCGGGTCGACGTGGCGCCAGATCAACGATGGTCTGGTCGAGGCCCGGTATCGCGGTCGGATCGGTCTCGATATCGCGCGGTCGAACCCGGACGTGGTCTACGCATTCCTCGACAACTACGAGATCGCGCGCGAGGCGCCTGAGGGTGCGACGGACGCATACGGCCGGCCGCGAGGCGGGATCATCCGCGGTGCGACGGTTTTCCGGTCCAGTAACGGAGGAGAGCGCTGGGAGCGGACGAGCGAGCAGAACGCGTACATGGAGAGTCTGGGGGGCACGTACGGGTGGGTCTTCGGTCAGATGCGGGTGGACCCGAACGACGAGAACAAGATCTACGTGATGGGCGTGCAGCTTCACGTCTCTGAGGACGGGGGCCGCTCCTTCGAGCGCATCACGGGCACGCATGTGGATCACCATGGCCTGTGGATCGACCCGAACAACTCCGAGTACCTGGTCAACAACAACGACGGTGGCGCCTACGTCTCGTACGACGGGGGCGACAACTGGCGCTTCTTCGTCGAGATCCCGGTCGTGACGTTCTTCAACGTGAACTTCGACCTGGGCGATCCGTTCCGCGTGTACGGTTCTGTTCAGGACCACGGCTCGTTCTCTGCCGAGGTCGACCTGAGTCAGGGCCGCCACTCGATTCCGGCCGTGGCGTGGGAGAATGCTCCGGGTGGAGAAGGAAGTCATCACGCCATCGATCCGATCGACTCGGACATCGTGTACTCGGCTGGCTTCTACGGATCGATTTCGCGAACGGACGTCGAGACCGGTGAGTCGACGCCGATCATGCCCCAGGTCGAGGAAGGTGCGGATCCACTGAGGGGTCAGTGGCTCGCGCACTTCATCCTGTCACCGCACAACGGCGACGTGATCTATCACGGGATGAACTACGTCTTCCGGTCCAACGATCGTGGTGACTCGTGGATGCGGATCTCGCCCGATCTGAGTGCGAACGATCCCGATCGTCTCGGCGACATCCAGTTCCAGACGATCACGGCGCTTTCGGAGTCCCCGATCCGTCAGGGCCTCCTCTACGCTGGAACGGACGACGGTCACGTCTGGGTGATGCAGGGTGCGAACGAGGGATGGACCGAGATCACCGAGGGTTTGCACCCCGCTCGCTTCACCTCGGAAGTCGTAGCTTCGGCGTACGACGAGGCTACGGTCTACGTGACGCAGAACGGACGGCGCAGCGACGACTTCGCTCCCTATGTGTGGCGTTCCACGGACTACGGTCAGACGTGGGAGAGTCTTGCGGCGAACGTACCGACCGGGCCGGTGAACATCATCCGGGAGGATCCGAAGAATGAGAACCTCCTGTACCTGGGGACGGACGTCGCGGTTTACGTCTCGTTGGACCAGGGTGAGACGTGGGAGGTTCTGGCGAATGGGATGCCGAGCACCTTCGTGCACGACCTCGTCATCCATCCGCGCGAAGACCTGATGGTCGCGGCGACCCACGGCCAGGGCATGCTGGCCTTCGACGTGCGCCAGCTGCAGCAGCTGACGCCGGCGATCACGGCGTCCGGGTCGCACCTCTTCGGCGCGGAAGACGGACTGCTGCCCCCGCCGGGGCGGCGCTTCGGGGCGCAGCACCAGAGTGCGTGGATGCACGTCTGGCTGGGTGACGCGTCGGAGGGTGTGATCGAGATCCGGGGTGCGGACGGGGACGTGTATTCTCGTCTGCCCGTCGGAGGCCACCGTGGCCTGCACCAGGTGGAGTGGGTGCTTCAGCGCGGTGCGGAGAACCTGCCGCAGAACCAGGCCGGGTTCGGACGACGCAACTACGTTCCCGAGGGTACCTATACGGCCGTGCTTCAGGTGGGTGGGGTCGAGCATTCCACCACGTTCGACGTCGGACGTCGCTGATCGCGCGGGTGAGATCGATGCGCGAGTACGGTGCTGGGAGTACCCGATGAATCGCGTGCGCGTGATGTCCGGCCTCGACGTGCTCGTATCGGGGACGGGTCCCGATCTGCGCGGGGAGCGGCTCGGGCTGATTCTCCACCCCGCGTCCGTCACGGCGGACCTGCGCTTTTCCGCGGACGCGCTGCTCGACGCCGGGTTGCAGCTCGACGTCCTCTTCGGGCCCCAGCATGGGGCCCGGGGCGAGAAGCAGGACAACATGATCGAGTCCGACCACTACACGGATCCGGTGACCGGACTTCGGGTGCACTCGCTCTACAGCGAGGTGCGCAAACCGACGCCGGAGATGTTGGACGGGCTGGATGCGGTCCTCTTCGACCTGCAGGACGTCGGCGTCCGCGTCTACACCTTCGTGTGGACCATGGCGCTCGCCATGGAGGCGTGCGCGGAAGCCGGAGTCCGCTTCGTCGTTCTCGATCGTCCGAACCCGATCGGTGGGCTCGTCCGTGAGGGGCGGGTCCTTCGCGAAGAGTACGCGTCCTTCGTCGGACTTCATCCGATCCCGCTGAGACACGGCCTCACGGCGGGGGAACTCGCGCGATGGCTCGTCCGGGTTCGAGGCATCGATGTCGATCTCACGGTCGTGCCGTGCACCGGCTGGCGACGCTGGATGTCGTGGGATGACACGGGGCTTCCCTGGGTCATGCCGAGCCCGAACCTGCCGACGCCGACCTCGTGTGACGTGTACCCGGGCATGGTGCTCATCGAGGGTACGCTGCTTTCAGAGGGCCGCGGGACGACCCGACCGTTCGAGCTGTTCGGCGCTCCCTGGCTCGATCCGCAGGCACTTGCCGAGCAGGTGGGGCGGGGGCTGGGCGACGGACTCGCTCTGCGTCCGTGTCACTTCGAGCCGACGTTCCAGAAGCACCAGGGTGAGGTGTGCGGTGGGGCTCAATTGCATGTGACCGACCGGGATCGCGTTCGTTCGGTTCGGGCCGCGGTGGCGCTCCTGGCGGCATGCCGCGCGGTGGGGCCGGATCCGTTCCCGTGGCGCCCGCCCCCGTACGAGTACGAGGAGAGGCTCATGCCGATCGATATCCTCTGGGGGGATGACGGCCTTCGGACCGGCATCGATGCTGGAGCGGGGCCGGACGAAATTCTGGACGGTGTCGACGCCGAACTGACCCGCTTCAGCGCCGAAGTGGAGCCGGATCTGCTCTACGGGTAGGCGCGCTCCCGGGCGACGAGCGCGCGGCGTATCCGGTCAGCGGCAGCCGCTGGTCTGGTGGAAGACCGAGGCGACCTGCAGTTCCAGAATGTCCCCGGGA
This sequence comes from uncultured Gemmatimonadaceae bacterium, assembly GCA_964492085.1. GTDB lineage: Bacteria > Gemmatimonadota > Gemmatimonadetes > Longimicrobiales > Gaopeijiaceae > UBA2589. The sequence goes on from CAZBHZ010000015.1 coordinate 11,924, forward strand.
TCGACCTGCATCTCCTGCGTCGTGCACTCCGGACCGGCGACCATGTCGATCTCGATGCTCATGTACGACGAGATCGGCCAGTCCAGCTCGAACTCCGCGTCCTGCTTGCCTCCGACCTGACCGATCGAGGTGCGTCCGGTCCGGGTGAGGGCGAAGAGGCGCACGTCGTTGAAGTTCAGGTTCCGGACGACCAGCCGCACGCGCGGAGGTCGGTCGGTCGAGGAGAAGGCGTATGGGTCGTCCGAGACGCCGGCACCGGCGGAGACGCACGCCCCGAGCACGACGCACAGGAGGACCGCGCCCGTGGTGGCGATTCGGGGGATGACAGTGGCGGGCACCCGTCGACTCAGCGTCGTCCTGCCTGACACGGCTGGAGCCCGATATTCGCGGGGATCATGATCCAGACCCGGGCGTTTGGCTCCACCGAGAGCGAGTTGGTTCGGCATCCGCGGCCACCGACCTCGTCGATCGCGAAGTAGATGGGGACCGCGGCGTTCCATGCGATTCGAAAGCGCTGGTCGGTCTTGCCGGTCACCCGTCCCAGGCGGACGCGCTGACCCGAGCGAATTGCCCAGATGGTGACGTCGTTGAAGTTGCTGTTCTGGACATCGATCTGGATCGGATCTTCGGCCGCGCTCGACCCGCGGATCGAGTTCGGATCGAACGGGTTGTGTCCGCCGGTCGCACCCCCTCCGCAACCCGCGAGGGCGGCGGCAAGCGCGAGCGGCAGTGCGCGGATCATCGGGCGGAACGGTTTCATGCTCATCTTAATGCACATCATACGCGATGGTTCCACCCCGAGCGACGGGCGCACGGGTCGCGGGTCTGCCTCAAGGACTGGTGGGTGAATCATCGATGGCGACGTCGGGCTACCGACGCCGGTGAAGCTCTTCGTCAAACGCGATGAGGTCGTAGGGCTCTTCGATGTCCACGCGATCCAGTGCGGGCAGCTGCGCGGCCAGATCCGAGCTCTCACCGAGAAGCGTCCGGTCGAAGAGTTCGAGTTCACGTTCACCGGCCGCTTCACTCGAGTCGGAGGTCGAAAACACCACGTCGCCGAGCTGTCGCTCCGCGAGCTTCAGGTGCCTGCGCACGATATCGCTGGCCTCGTACTGCTCGCGGATAGCCGAGAACCGGTAGAAGACGTCACCGTCGTCCGAGGCGGACACGTCTCCCTCGAGCGCCGCGACGAGCTCGTCGAGGAGCTCGCCCACGGCGGACCGGGTGGTCGTCGCCTCCGGCAGCCTCGAGGTCACGTGCCGGTGGGCCTCGTTCAGTGAGATCGGTCGTCCGCGGAGCGCGCGATCGTACACGAAACCCGTCAGGACGCGCCGGACGTTGCGACGCCGTCTACGGCGGTTCTCCAGACCGACGCCCGCCATCCGCGTCAGCGGGCCGGCAAAGAAGAGCACACTGAACACGACGGGGACGATGACGAGGGCCCAGAACGCTGCCGGGCCACCGATGCCGAGCCGGGGGAAGATGAACCAGGGCGCGGTTGCCGAGGCAATCAGCGTAAACGAGTTCATGCCGGCGACGATCGCGTTGGCCCCGGACGAGTTTCCGGTGAGCTCGAGCTTCGGCTCGAGGCGCATCCATGCCGGACTCGGCGCCCGTGTGCTCCCGGGTCCCCGGGTCGAGGCCATCAGACCCGGAAACGCATAGACCAGCTCCCCATCGGGCGAGACGGCCACCTCGCCGTCGTACGCGCCGAGGAGCCGACCCATCTCGTCTTCGGCTTCCGGGAAGGTCGAGCCGGTGTGTTCGACCAGCTCGGCGGTCGTCACGACCCCCGCACGTGCCCGGATCAGGCGAAGCTTGCTCCGGTCGAGCTGCTGCTGGGTCGGTCGAGGCTGATCGGGCCCGAAGACGAAGGAGAAGACCTTTTTGTAGAAGGGGACCTTGTCGTCCTTGGGAAGCGTCCGCTCCCAACGGTGGCCGTAGTAGGGTCGTCCGATCCTCCACCGTGGTCCCCAGATCCAGTACCAGAAGATCGGGTCGAAACCGATCGATCCACCGCCTCGCCGTCCGCCGAAGCCACCCCGCGAGTCGTTTCCGCGCTGGCTCGCGAAGAGTGCCGCGATCACGAGCACCACCATGACGACGAAGTAGCCGACGAGCATGACCACGATCCACGCCTTGAATGCGCCCCGGGCGATCGATCGAACTCTGGACCAGATCCTCGAAAGGAGTGGTTCACGGCCCCGCTCGATCATGCCGGAGTCGAAGTCGTAGACCAGTTCGCCCGAGTCGGTGACAGCGAGATGGCCGCGGTGAGACTCGAGGAGTGCCTTGAGCCCGGACCGGACGGAGTCCGCCGGGAGTCCGGAGTCCGCGACCACGTCGCCCACCGTGGCCGTCCCCTTGAGTCGCCTCAGGGAGGCGAGGATATCGGCCTGTTCGCCGGCTGCGACGATCGTACTCACGGAGCGACCGCGAGGCGCGTGGTCATGAGGCGGTCGCGGCGGACCCGGGTTGAGCCTTCTTGAGCGCGTCGGCCTCGTCCATGAGCGCGAGAACTCGCTCGTTCGCCCCGTCTTCCGTTCCGAGACTGACGAGCCAGAAGGCCAACGTCGAAAGCACCATCGCCGGGAATACCTCGTGCAGGATCTCGGAGCCGGGCACGTACTCCCACCCGAGCAGAACGGTGATCCCCACGACGAAGGAGGCGATCACACCCGCGCCGCTTCCTCTTCGCCAGTGGAGTCCGAAGACGATGGCCGGGAAGAAGCAGGCTCCATACAGGCTGCCGCTGAAGGCGGTCAGCTCAACGATGCCGTCGGGTGGGTTGAGTGAGATGATCGCCGTGATCAGGGCGAAGAGCGCAACCCAACCCCTCGTCCAGAACATCTCGGCCTTCTCGGTGCGTCCGGGCTTGAGGATGCTCACGATGTCACGCTCCGTCGTGGACGCCATGACGAGGAGCACGGAGTCGAGGGACGACATCGCGGCCGCGACCATCGCTACGAGGAGGAAGGCCCCGGTGCCCTGACCGAAGACCTCGGTGAGGAGCGTCGGGACGACGAGGTCCGTGTCCTCCAGTCCGCCGGGAAGGACGCGGCGGGCGTAGATGCCGACCGGAATCAGAAGCGAGAAGACAGCCGCGAACGTCACGGACGACACGATCATCCCCGTCCGGGTGGCCTTGTCACCCTCGAGCGCGAAGAAGCGGGAGAGCTGCCTTGGCTCGACCGCGAACTTCACCAGCCCCGCGAACATCGTCCCCATCAGCACTGGAATCGCCACGCCACCTCCCCACGTGAACAGAGCTTCCCCGCCCGGCTGTGCTCGAACCTCGGTGATCGCGCCCAGCCCCCCGGCTGCATTCACCGTCCCGGTGAAGAGGATGATGGCCGCCAGGATCATGACTACGCCCTGAACCGAATCCGTCTTCACCACGGAGATAAAGCCGCCGATCATCGTGTACGTCATGACGATGAAGAAGACGATCACGATCGAGACTTCGTATTGAATCTCGAGGAAGGTCTCGAGCAGGTTCCCGATCCCCTTGAAGACCGCGGTCATGTAGAAAAACGACGCGGCGATCATGATGAGCGCGGAGAAGACGCGCGCCGGCGTACTCCCGAAGCGGAAACCGATGAAGTCCGGGATCGTGAGGGAATCCATCGCAGCGGTGAACGAGCGAAGGCGCGGTGCCACCACGATCCAGGCGAAGAGCGAGAAGGCCACCGCGGTCGGGATGAACAGCATCCACGGTAGGCCCCAGTCGTACGTACGCCCGGAGAAGCCGACGAAGGAGTTCGTGCTCGCATACGTGGCGAAGAACGAGAGGCCGATCACCCAGCCACCCATGTTGCGGCCACCTACGTAATAGTCGGCCAGACCCTTGGTCTTCCGATTCCCCGTCCACGCGTGGTGTGCGAGCATGACGGTGTAGAGCACGAGCAGCGAGTGCACCATCCAGTACTCGCGCAGGTTGCTCAGCACGGCGTCGATCATTCGTGGTTCTCCGGGGAGAAGAGCTCGCGTATCGCGGGCTTCGTGACTTTGCCCATCGCGTTGCGGGGCAGATTCTCGAGCAGGAGAACATCCTTGGGGACCTTGTACGGCGCCAGTCGCGACTTCGTAAAGGTGCGGAGTGCCTCGCCGGTGACGACCTCTCCCGGCCGCAGCACGACCGCGGCGCAGACGCGGTCACCCCAGTCGACATCGGGTACGCCCACGACGGCGCAATCCGCCACCGCCGGGTGGGAGCGCAGCGTGTCCTCGATCTCGAGCGCCGAGATCTTCTCTCCACCGGTTTTGAGAATGTCGACCGAACTCCGCCCCAGGATGCGCCACGAGCCGTCTTCGACCACGGCCTGATCTCCGGTTCGGAACCAGCCTCCCACCGTGAACGCCTCTTGCGTCTCCTCGGGGCGACGCCAGTACCCGCGGAACACCGCGGGGCCGCGGATCTGGATGGAGCCGGGCCTCCCCTCCTCGACGAGTATGTCGTCATCGTCGACGAGTCTCGCTTCGACTCGGGGCAGCGGCGTACCGACGAAGCCGGGGCGACGCTCACCCTCGAGGGGGTTCGACAGGCCCATGCCGATTTCGGTCATGCCGTACCGTTCCAGGAGACGATGCCCCGTGATCTCCTCCCACCGCTCGAGGGTCGGCACCGGGAGCGCGGCCGAGCCTGACACCATCAGGCGGCACGCGCGGGCACCCTCGCTCCACGCATCGCGCGTGTCCGGATCCGCAGCGTCCCACGCGTCGATCAGTCTCCGGTAGACGGTCGGCACGGCCATGTAGAGGGTGATCTCGCAGCGGGCGAGTCGCTCCCATACGTCCACGGCCCGGAAACGGGGCAGGATCTCGCATGTTGCGCCGTGCCAGAGGGCGGATGTGAGCACGTTCACGATGCCGTGCACGTGGTGCAGGGGCAGGTGGAGCAGGATGTGGTCGTCTCCGGTCCATCCCCACGCCTCGGACAGCGCCTCCACCTGCGCTCGAAGGTTGGCGTGCGTGAGTATCACGCCCTTCGGCCTCCCGGTGGTCCCCGATGTGTAGAGCATGAGGGCTTCCCGGGATTCCGGAATAGTCGGGAGGTGGGCGACGGGCCCGTCACGCAACAGCACCGGGGTCAGGAGCAGGGGGATCTTTCGATCGGTGGCCAGGACGCGCAGGCGGCCTGCCAGCGAGGGGTGCGCGATCACTGCTTCGGGTTCGGCATCGTCGAGAACCCAGGCGAGCTCGGTCTCGGGGTGTGAGGTCGCGAGCGGTACGCCGAAGCCGCCCGCCCGCCAGACACCCCACTGCACAGCCGTGTATTCCCAACCCGGTGGCACCAGGTAGCAGACCCGAGCTCCGGACAGGTCGTCCCGGCCGGCGAGGAGTCCGGTCGCGGCATTGGCCGACACGCGCATGAGGTCGTCGTACGTGAACACGCCCTCGGGGGCGAGGAGCGCAGTCCGCTCAGCGAATGAGTCGGCGCGATCGATAAGGCGCAGTCCAGAGGAGTCGGAACGCATGAAAGCCAGTCATTGCACAGCGTGGGGGTCGACGCAACAGACTCGACCGAACGGCGCGCGGCAAGGCGTCCGGCGCACTTGTGGGGCTCTGCGCGCCGGCCTAGGGAGCTACGCTCATCAGAACGGTCGAGGCCCATGAAGAATCCTCATTTCAATCATGTGCGCGAGCACCTGGAGCGGGTACGCGACGGCTACTCGTTCATCCCGGACCCCGAGTCGATCTACCTGGGCCGGGTGGAGGAGGACCACTTCTGGGAACTGGTGGGCCTGCGGCTGCAGGGCTGCCCCGTCACGGTGCTCGCTGCGCTGCGCTTCGCGCGCCAGGAGCGGATGGGGGTACCGGATGCCCGCGCGTCTCTGGCAGCCTTCCTTTCGGCCAATCAGGATCCGAATCCGGATGGGTACACGATCGAGGCTCTACTGCCGAACAAGGATCAGGAGATCCCTCAATTTCTCGCGGGGCTGAGGGCCGGACGCGAGTTCGCGCCGGTGCGCATCGATCGACTGCGGGTCGAGGTCGCATTCGACTTCCGGGCCGACAACCCTTCGGCCGTCCGCGAGGCACGTGAGGCGGCTGCCCCCCTGAAGAGTCAGTACTTCCGGACCGTGTCGGGCCACGTGTTCCGCGGGGAGTCCCATCCGGTCGAGATGCCGCTCGGAGCACCGGAGGCCCGGTTTCTCGCCGTGCGGTCCCCGGAACAGCTGCTGCCGCAGGGTGTGATCCCGCTGCCGACGCTGTTCGTGGCTCATCGATTCATCGGCCTGCAGGCTGACGTCACGGAAGAATCCGCGCGGCTCGCGGTCCGGAACTGGGTCCCGTTCCTGTCGGGCACGGCGTCGCGTGGGGGGCTGATCCCGATCGGTTGATTTCAGCTGCCCGTGAGCGCGCGCAGCGCGGCGCGGAACTTCGCGCTCAGCGTCCACGCGTGGGCGAGGACCGTGCGTTCGAGGCGTGGCCGAGTCCACGGTGATCCCGGACCGGTGACGTCCCGGATCAGTCTCACCGGGAGAGGACTCAGGTACCGGACCTGGTCCTCGAACCAGCGGTTGCGCGCCCTGCTCCACTCCTCGGCCGAGCGCGCGGGATCGGCGGCTTCGACCTCCGTCGACACGAAGTCGAGGTAGCGTCGTCCGGCCCGCAGCTTGGCGCTCTGATGGCTCTGGTTCGCGCCGGTAATGTTCACGCGGCTCGCCCGCCATCGGACGCGGACGCCCGGGATCGTCACGATCGGCTGACCGTCCGCGAACGTGTACCACGCCGCGTCGTCCGCGCACCATGCGGCCGGATAGTCCGGAAAGCCTCCTGCTCGATCGAACGCGGAGCGCCGGAAGATGTACTCGACCACGTAGCTGTTTCTGACGCCGAGGAGTCGGTCGAAAAGGAAATCGGCGCCGGTCTCCCTGCGGGGGTGCGATGGGTTGTGCGCCTGTACGGCCCCGCTCTCGTCAATGACCTCCGTGTCGAAGCGAACCACCGAAACGTCCGGGTCCATCCCCTCGAGGGCGTCGTAGAAGCGCTCGACGCACTCGGGATGCATTTCGTCGTCGTCGCCAAAGAGCCACACCCAGGGTTCCCGGGTGCGCTCGACCGCGCGGTTCCAGTGACCCGTGAGGGACGTGCCCCCCAGGTTCTCGTCGAAGCGGTGGTAGACCAGATCCAGGTCGTCTACGGAGGCACAGATCTCCCGGATCGCAGGGGGGCCTCCGTCGTCGGCGACATACACGGTGAACCGGCGGTCCGTCTGAGTCCGCAGGGACTGCAGCGCAGATCGGAAGAAGTCGGGCTTCCACGCCGGGATCACGATCGCGAGCTGATGCATGGCAGGAACGTCCACCCGACGGGGTAGAGGCGTCAACGACAGCGCTCGCGGCGTTGCGGTGTGCGGCGACTATGCGTCACGTTCATCCGTCGCCGCCTCCGATCCTGCCACACGAGGTTTGCATGAAGCCGGCGGACGGTTCGGCCCCCTCCACCCCCAGAGAGCTTCTCCGCCATTACTGGCGGGTCGCTGACGCACGCGCCTGGCACTTCGCGCTTCCCGTCGGTCTGATTCTGCTCGCCGGTGTGTTCGAGGCTGCCTCGTTCTCGTTGCTGCTGCCCCTCACGGACGCCATCGCCGAGAGCTCGTTCGACTTCCTCGAAGAGTCACGATGGTTCGGGTGGATTCTGCTCCTCGTCCCGGACTCCATCGCGTCCGGAGGGACTCGTGACGCGTACCTGGTCGTTCTGACCGTCGCGCTGATCATCGTCTGGCGCGTGGTCAAACTGGTCCTCGAATACCTTCGGAAGCTCTTCGTCGTGGCCCGAAACGAACGCTACCGGGTCTCGGTGACGAACGAGACGTTCTCCCGGGTACTTTCGTTCGGACGCCAGTACTTCGACCGTCACTCCCTGGGCCGTGTGGACGCCGAGGTGGGCTGGTCGAGTGCCGTGGTCGGTCTGGTGGTCGCGGCTGAGGAGGTGCTGCGATTTGCGGTCGGTCTGATCGTGAAGGCTGCGATCATGGTAGCGATCAGCGTGCCGCTCTCGATCGCCTTCGTCGTCTCGCTCCCCTTCGTGAACTTCTTCATGAAGACGATCAACCGGGCGGTCACGAAGGTCTCGCGCGAGGGCGTGGAGGTCGAGCGCCGGATGCGCAGCCGGGTCCTCGATCTCCTCGGCTCGGTGCCGCTGGTGAAGGCGTATTCGCAGGAAGCCTTGGCATCCGAGGCGTATGCGGAGGTGCTCCGGGAAGCCGAGAGTGTCGCAGTCCGTCGAGACCGCATCGTGAGCCTGCGGTATCCCGTCGAGGAGGTCTTCATCCTTTTCGTGATGCTCGTCGTGCAGGCCGTGGTGATCTATACCTCGCCGGAAGCGTTCCGTCCGGGCGACCTCGCACCCTTCGGTGCCTTCCTCCTGCTGCTTCAGCAGGCGCTCCCGGATTACAAGTATCTCACGCTCTTCAGCCTGAAGGTGTCGGAGGAGATTCCGAGGCTCGAGGCTCTGACCGGACTCTATTCGGATGAAGGAAAGTTCATCGTGCCGTCCGGCCCCTCCGAGTTCGATGGCTTGTCCGAGGGCATTGAGGTGGAGCGGCTCACCTTCGGGTATCAGCCGGACGTGCCGGTGCTTCATGACGTAAACGCGACGTTCCCGGCCGGGAGGGTGACCGCCGTCGTGGGTCACAGCGGCGCGGGTAAGACGACCTTCGTGGACCTGATCGCGCGCTTCTACGACGTCGAGCCCGGCACCATCCGCTTCGATGGAGAGGACGCTCGGTCGTTCTCTCTCGACTCGCTTCACCGCCGTATGGCGATCGTGAGCCAGGACGTCTGGCTCCTGAATCGCACGATTCGGGACAACCTCACCTTCGGTCTGGATCGCCCGGCCGATGACGACGAGCTCTTCGGGGCGTTACGGGACGTCCTTCTGGACGACTTCGTCCGCGAGATGGCGTCCGGCCTGGACACGGAAATCGGAGATCGTGGTGTGCGTCTGTCCGGAGGGCAGCGTCAGCGGTTGGCGCTGGCGCGCGCACTTCTTCGTGACCCTGAGATTCTGATCCTCGACGAGGCCACGTCGGCGCTCGACAGCGTCGTCGAACTCGACGTCGCGCGGGCTATCCAGCAGCGCTCGGCCGAGCGCACGCTGATCATCATCGCGCACCGCCTGTCGACGATCCGCGATGCGGACCAGATCCTCGTCCTGCACGAAGGGCGGCTCGTGGAGTCTGGTGGATGGGACGAGCTGATCGCGCTCGGTGGACACTTCGCCACGTTGTACGCCGCTCAATTCGGAGCACCCGTACCTACCAGATCCTGAGCCGCTCCATCCAGCGCTCGCGTCGCGCCATCCGTTCGAGTTTGGCCTGCTCGACCACCCAGTGACCGGCCCCGGGCCAGGGGACGCCGGCTGCATCGCGCCGGTCCTCGGCCACCCGCATCAGTTCAGTGAAGGTCCGGGCGGGAAGAGGCCAGATGAAGTGGAGGAGGGGTTTGGTCGGTCGTTCCGGATCGATCGAATCGAACTCCGCCGGCCAATACATCTCGGCAGGCTTGGGAAGCGGACGCAGCTCGCGCCGACCGCCGACGATACCGATCGCGATCTCGTCTCCGAGCCAGCCTCCAAGCAGCAGGGACCAGGTCAGCTTCGGACGGGCCTCGTCGATGAAGCAGCGGAGGCATTCACGCATGATCTCTTCGGCGGGCGCCTTCCTGAAGGCGAAGAAGCCGCTGTTCGTCTTCAGATAGTGCTCGAGGTCGAACCTCTGCATCAGCCGGCGCGTCGAGAAGCCGTGGTGACCTTCGTCCGTACCACGTGGCAGCAGTTCGCCCAGGAATGCCACGGGCGTGTCGGCCAGCGCATCGAAGGCGTGATCGAGCGGGCCCAGGACGAGGCAGTCGGCATCGACGAAGATCGCTTCATCCCATGGGCACGCTTCGGCCACTCCGTACTTCAGCGCCCGACCGTCGCGGAAGTCGGCCCCGATCGGCGTGATCGTGTCGAAGACGGTCGTATAGGACGACATCGTGGCCTCTGCGATCTCCTCGTCGCAAACGAGGCCGATGGGGTGTCCCGTGTGCTCCCGGAGGGACAGGGCCATGTCGACCGCCATCTCCAGATAGGATGTACTGCCGGCCGCGAGGGTCAGGTAACCGCGGGTCGGGTCGGACACGGTTGGAGGCTCAGGCCGCGGCCGGGGTCAGTTGCTGTTGGGCGACGATCCCGAGACAGAAGGCCCAGAAGGCCATCGGTACGGCCCAGAACCCCTCGCCGGCCTGGATCAGCACCCCCGTCGAGACCAGGCAATACACGATGACGAGGAGCTCGACGAAGAAGCTCCAGTGCAGGGGGACCAGATAGGCATCGGGCGTGGCCTGGTCCGGCACGCTCTCGCTGGATGCATGGAACGCCTTCGGGGTTCGCACGAACTCGCCACCGGATGACAGGAAGCCCTGAATCTGGCCGATGGTGTTGTTCACCATGAGACCGATGCCGACGCACACACTCGACACGATCTGGCTGATCGCCCGGATCGAAAGCCTTGTGTCCCGTTCGATCACCGTGAGCGCGAAGCTCACCGGGGCCACAACGATGACGAGCGCCATGAACCCCTGGACGATCCAGAACACCGTACGATCCATGTAGAGAACCGCCAGCGGCCACAGCAACAGGTTCGTCAGGAGGATCGGGTGGATGGCATAGCCGGCCAGCAGGAACGCCTCGTCGACGCGATCCTTCAACACGCCGCGGGCCGAGAGGACCCGGGCGGTGAGGATCCGGAAGCACTGCGCGTTACCCTTGGCCCAGCGATGCTGCTGTTGCTTGAAGGCGCGCATATCCTCGGGCAGCTCGTTCACCACCGGTACGTCGCGCAGGTAGCGGCCTCGCCACCCACTCAGGGCGCACCGATAGCTGAGGTCGAGGTCCTCGGTCAGGGTCTCGGCTGACCAACCGCCCGCCTGATCGATGGCGGCCCGCCGCCAGATGCCGCCGGAGCCGTTGAAGGTGGCCACGTTGCCAATGAAGGCGCGAGTCGGCTTCTGCAGGAAGAAGTGGCGGTCGAGGAGGAGCGCGAGCGACGACGCCAGGAATCCCCGGATCGGCTCGCTCCACGCCCATCGAGTCTGGACGAAGGCTATGTCCGCTTCATCGAAGCCCTGACGGTCGATCAGGACGGTGCGGAGGAACGACGGGTCCGGAATGAAATCCGCGTCGAACACGGCGACGAACTCGGCTTCGGACCGGGCCAGGCCCTCCGCGAGCGCACCGGCCTTGTACCCGGTCCGACTTCCACGCTGAACGTGCTCGATCCGGACCCCATCTGCGCGGACCTGGTCGACGACGCGGGCGACGATATCGACGGTCTCGTCATTCGAGTCGTCCAGGACCTGAACGTCGAAGCGGTCCCGCGGATAGTCCTGTGCCGACGCGGCACGAATGATCTGCTCGGCGGCTCGCCTTTCGTTGTACAGGGGCAGCTGGATCGTGACGAGTGGGAGCACCTGACCGTCGTCTCTCTCCCCCCGGCGAGTGCCTGATCTCGGCGCACTGGTCACCGCCGCCCGGATCTCCCTGCGGTTGCGCAAGAAGCGCCAGAGCATCCGGAACTCGACCGCCGCGAACGTCGCACCCGTGAGCGCGGCGGTCCCGTAGAGGACGGTGATCAAGGATGACATCGGGCAGGGGCGGGCGGCCGGGAAGTGAAGGACAGCAAGAACCTAGACGGTATGAAGAATCCCGGGGTCACGGCACCCCTGCCACGGGGTGGCTAGCGGCGGAATCTCAGGAGGAAGATGGCTCCGACGAGCGCGAAGCCGATCGCCGCCTTCATGATTGCGTCCCGATCCCATTCCTCCGTGCGCTGGGTCCTGGCTCGCCGCTCCTGATCCACGTGGATGCTGCAGAACGACGACCCTGTTCGGGACTCACGCCTGCAGCGCTCACCCTTTTTCGTCTTTCCCTCGCACTGTGCCACGATTCGCCTCCTTCGTCGCAGTGCCGGCTCCCGATCCGGCTGTGTACACGTACTACGATTCGGCGACCGATTCGGTTCATTCGCGCACGGTTCTGTGCTACCGGGTGCGGAGGCCGCCCGGTAGCTTCCGGTCATGCCCTATATCAAGCAGGTCCCGGTCGGCGAGGCGAAAGGCCTGCTGAAGAAGCTCTTCGACGATGCCCTGGAGCGCGCCGGCCGTGTCTGGCACATCGTCCACATCATGAGCCAGAACCCGAGGGCGATGGACGCGTCGATGGCGTTCTACGGAGCCCTGATGTTCGGCTCGTCTCCGCTCACGCGGTGGCAGCGAGAGATGCTGGCGGTTGTGACGTCGAAGGCGAACGACTGCTTCTACTGAACGCAGTCGCACGCGCATGACCTCCGGGCCGAGGTCGAGGAAGAATTCGAATCCGACCACGAGCGGGACGCCTTCGTACACGCGATTGCCCGCGACTGGCGAGGTGCGGAGCTGTCCGAGGCGGATCAGGCACTCTGCCGATACGCGGAATTGCTCACGCACGATCAGCATGCGGCGGGACAGCACGTCATCGATGAGCTTCGTGCACACGGTTTTGACGACCGCGCGATCCACGATGCGACCCAGGTGATCGGGTACTTCAACTACATCACTCGGGTCGCAGACGGACTCGGAGTCGAGCCCGAGGACTTCATCGAGCCCTGGGGGTTGGACGAGGCCTGAGTCGGCCGCTCGCCGCTGCCGCAGCGGGGGTGGCGCCGGCGACTATATTCCATCGTTCTTCGACTCGACGTCCCACCCGGCCCCACACGCGAATCGACCGCATGGATACCAAGCGTCCGACCATCCCCGCTGCCGAAGAGATCCTCGGTGGATACTTCCCTGTCCTCGACCACGGCTTCGTTTCGCTCGTCGACTACATGGGATCGGACGAGGACGTCGAGCGGGCTGCGCGGGTCAGCTATGGGTTCGGGACCAGGAAGGTCTCGCAAACGAGGGGGTTGGTGCGGTATCTGCGGCGTCACCGTCACACCACGCCGTCCGAGATGGTCGAGTTCAAATTCCACTGCGCGATGCCGATGTTCGTCGCTCGCCAGTGGATCCGGCACCGAACCGCGTCGGTGAACGAACTGTCGGCCCGCTATTCCCTGATGCCGCTTCTCTTCTACACACCCGAGCAGGAGCAATTCGAGCTGCAGAGCCGCTCCAACAATCAGGGTCGGGAAGGGGGGGCTCCCCCGGAGGTGTACAAGGAGGCGGTACGCCGATGGGAGGCGCTTCGGTCGGAGGCGGGCAGCGCGTACTCCTGGATGCTCGAGGAGGACGTCGCGCGAGAGCTCGCACGCATCGATCTGCCGGTCTCGATGTACACCCAGTGGTACTGGAAAATCGACCTGCACAACCTCCTGCATTTCCTCTCGCTCCGGGTGGATCCGCGGGCGCAGTGGGAGATCCAGCAGTTCGGCCGGGTCATCGCGGGCATGGTGAAGCGTGTCGCGCCCCTCTCGTACGAGGCGTGGGTCGACTACGACCTGGGCTCGGAACCTCTCACCCGGATCGAGCGCGACCTGATCTCGCGGGTCGTCGAGGGAGACGAAGACGGGATCCGGGCGAGGGACGGGGCCGCACTGAGCGTCGACGAGATGAAGGCCGCAGGACTGTCGGCTCGTGAGGTCCAGGAGTTGATGGAGAAGCTGCACGCCCCGTCGATTCCGGACTTCGAACTCGACCTCTCTCGCATGGTCGACGCCGACACCATGGCGGAAAAGATGTACGAGGCTGTTCCGAGCAGCTTCGACTAGGGCGGTCGCTACTTCACCCAGACCGTCTTGGCGTTCGTGAACTCGAGGATGCCGAGTGGGCTGAGTTCCCGACCGTAACCACTCTCCTTGGTGCCACCGAAGGGCAGCCGCGGGTCGGACTTCACGATCCCGTTCACGAAGCAGTTGCCGGCGTCGAGCAGCTCCGCCGCGATACGCTCACCCCGCTCCGAGTCACCGGTGTAGATCGAGGCGCCCAGACCGAAGGCGGTATCGTTCGCGATCCGGATCGCGTCGTCGTCGTCCTTGGCTGAAATGATCGTCGCGACCGGACCGAAGAGTTCCTCCGAGTACGCCGCCATGCCCGGCTCCACGTCCGAAAGGATCGTCGTCGGATACCACGCGCCGGGCCGATCCGGAACTTCGCCGCCGATGACCACACGCGCTCCTGCTTCGACCGAGCGGGTGACTTGATCGTGAAGTGCGTCACGCAGGTCCTTCCTCGCCATCGGGCCGACGCCCGTCGCGGGGTCGCCCGGGTCCCCGACCGCCCACGCTTCCATCGCGGCGGTCAGCTTGTCTTCGAACGCCTCACGAACCGACTCGACGACGACGAAGCGCTTCGCGGCGACGCAGCTTTGCCCCGTATTGATGAGGCGGCCCATCGCGCAGCTGGTGGCCGCTGCATCGAGATCTGCGTCGGCCAGGACCACCGAGGGGTCACTTCCGCCCAACTCGAGCACACACGGCTTGATGGCCGCCCCGGCTCGGGCTGCGACTGCTTTTCCTGCGCGTACGCTGCCGGTGAGGCTGACCGCACGCACACGGGCATCATCGATCAGGTCGCCGGCGACGTCGACGTCGATAAAGAGGTTGGCGAAGAGCCCGTCCGGATATCCGGCATCGCCGAAGAGCTGCTCGAGTGCAGCCGCGCATCCAGGAACGCTGGGGGCGTGCTTGAGCAACGCGGCGTTGCCGGCGGTCAGGGCCGGTGTGCCGAACCGAATGACCTGCCAGAACGGGAAGTTCCACGGCATGATGCCGAGCACGATCCCGAGCGGGCGATAGGTCCAGTAGCTGGCCGAGCCGTCGGTCGGCGCATCCACCGGCTCGAGGAGGCCCGGGGCCTGCTCCGCATAATAGTCACAGACCCAGGCGCACTTCTCCGCTTCGGCTACCGCCTGGCTAATCGGCTTGCCCATTTCGCGCGTCATGAGCAGGCCGTACTCCTCCTTCCGCTCGCGAAGGAGATGGGCCATCCGCACCAGTGGGGCGACCCGCTCGGTCACCGGCTTCAATCGCCACTCCAGGTACGCGGCGTGGGCGGCCTCGACCGTGCGCTCCACCGAGGCCAGGGACTCGAACGGCACATCTGCGATCTGCTCTCCGCTGGCGGGATCGACGGCGACGAACGACATGGCAGCGCACTTCCTTTCTGGTCGGGTGGGTCAGGGCGGGCATTGTAGCGGAACCCGCCTCGTCTCGCCGGGATCGCGGCGGCGGCGTTACCATCTGGTTCGAACCCCCACCCGGACACGATGGGCATTGAACTCCCCCGGACGTCGACACGATCGACGTCGGTCGGCCCCGGTGCCGACCCGATCGAAGCTCCGACGGTCGAGCTGCGCGCGCTCGACCAGTTGTGGTTTCAGGTGGCGGGCACGGTGTGCAATCTCCGATGCAACCACTGCTTCATCTCGTGCGCACCGGACAACCACTCGTTCTGGTTCATGTCACGCGAGGAGGTGAACGAGGCGCTCGACGCATCGGTGCGCCTGGGCGTGAAGGAGTACTACTTCACCGGGGGCGAGCCCTTCATGAATCGAGAGATCCTCGGGATCCTCGAGGATACGCTCGCGCTCGGACCGACGACCGTCCTCACCAACGCGACGCTTCTTCCTCAGCGCATCGTGGATGCTCTGGCGCGACTCGCGGCGGACTCGCCGTACACCCTCGAATTGCGCGTGAGCATCGACGGTGTCACGGCGGAGATGAATGACGCGATACGGGGCGAGGGTTCGTTCGCTCGGGCGATCGACGCCGTGGGCCGACTCGCATCCGCGGGTTTTCTGCCGATCATCACGACCATGCAGACGTGGCCCGAGTCGGAGACGGAGCGGATCCTCGGTCACTTCCGCTCGGTCCTCGCGGAGGTCGGGTACGATCGGCCGCGCCTGAAGATTCTGCCGCCACTTCGCATCGGTGCAGAGGCCGCGCGCGACCGGGGCTACGACGAGTTCGAGCGTGTGACGCCCGACATGATGACCGAGTACCCGGCCGAGCTCCTGCTCTGCTCCGGTGCGCGTCTGGTGACCGCGTCCGGTGTCTGGGCGTGCCCCATTCTGCTGGACTACGACTCGGGGCGACTCGCCGACACCCTCGACGAAGCGGCTGCGGTCCCGGCCGTGCTGGCCGAACAGGCGTGCTACACGTGCTGGGTGAATGGTGCGATCTGCTCGAACATGCCGGGCTTCGCGGTGGACCCGGCATGACGAGCTTCCGGCGCGCTGTGGCGCGCAAGATGACCCGGGTGAGACCGATCCGATGACGATGGTGGGCGTCGAAGCCGGGGCCGCGTACACGAAGGTCGCAGCGTTCGGGGGCGTGTACTCGAACCATCGTGCACTCGCAGCAGCGATCGAGGACGCCCGCACACGGGGTGCAGAGGCAGCGATCTGTCTGGGCGACCTGGGCGCATTCGGCCCGAACCCGGACAGGGTCTTTCCGCTCCTTCGCGAGCATGGGATCCCGGTCGTTCGCGGCAACTACGACGATTCGATAGCGCGAGGTCTCGACGACTGCCAGTGCGGCTACACCGATCCTCGCGACAACCACTACGCGCGACTCTCGTATCAGTACACGTTCCGAAATACGTCACCCGAGCACCGCCAGTGGATGGCCACGTTTCCCGAGGAGATCCGTTTCCGACTCGGCGATCTGGACGTGCTCGCGTGCCATGGAAGTCCCCGCCAGACCAACGAGTTCCTCTGGGAGTCGGCGACCCCGACACACTTTCTGGACAAGCTCGCCGACGACTTCGGAGCGGACGTCATCGTGGGGACCCATACAGGGATTCACTGGACTCGGTCATGGGGTCAGCGGCGCGCGTACGTGAACGTCGGTGCACTCGGCCGTCCCGCGAACGACGGACGAACCGATGTGTGGTATGCGTTCCTTGAGGCTTCGGGCGACGCTCTGTCGGTCGACTTCGTTCCGGTGCGATACGATCACGAGGCTCTGGCCAGAGAGATGCGGGATGAAGAGCTTCCCGAGGAATTCGTCGAGACGATCCTGACCGGATGGTGGACTACGTGCCTCGAAATCCTTCCCGGAAAAGAACGAGCCGCAGGTCGGTTCTGAGTTGCCGTCGAGGTTGGCGATGAGCGGGACCGTTCGGCTCTTCGTGACCGGGGGCACCTTCGACAAGGAATACGACGAGATTCACGGGACGCTCGAATTCCGGGATACGCACCTCCCGGACATGCTGTCCATGGCGCGATCCCAGGTCGATGTGCGGGTTCGCACGCTGATGATGGTCGACTCTCTCGAGATGACCGATGCGGACCGCCGGCTGATCGCCAACAACTGCCGGGACGTGCCGGAAGAGTTCATCGTGATTACGCACGGGACCGATACGATGGTCGACACGGCCCGGGTCCTGGCGGAAGAGGTGCCTGACAAGACGATCGTCCTGACGGGTGCGATGATTCCGATCACCTTCGGATCGTCGGATGGCCTCTTCAATCTCGGCGGCGCGCTTACCGCGGTGCAGGTGCTGCCGCACGGCGTCTACGTCATCATGAATGGTCGGGTCTTCCCCTGGGACAACGTGCGGAAGAACCGGCAGACGGGCGTGTTCGAGGCGATCGAAGCCGACTAGCGGCCCGGTCAGCCGCCCGTGTGCCTGCGTCGCGGACCGAAGCGCAGGGACCGCGACTGACGACCGAGTTCCTTGATGCGGGGATCACTCCTCAGTTCGTCCCACACCGGGTCGGAGCGGAGAGAGAAGATCCCGTGCTCGCCCTCCTGGATCGCCGTGATCAGGTGCTCGATGGCCTGATCGTCCTCACCCATGCCCGCGTAGGCGGTGGCGAGCTCCATGAACGGCACGTGCGCACCGTCGGCCATGCGTTGCTCCAGCCGGTCGAGGCGCCAGGCCCAGTACCCCTCTGCCCCGTCTGTCCGGATGAGCTCGATCAAGTCCCGAAGGTCGTCGCGTGAGGGAGCACCCGGTGCCCCTGACTCTCGCCATTCGTCGAGGGTCTCGACGCCGGAGCGCAACTCTCCCGACGACACCTCGATGCGGGCCAGGAGGTCCCACGCATCGCTCTTCTCCGGTGCGTCTCTGACCACGCGTTCGAGGTGCAGGATCGCGGCCGGGAATCGACCCGCAAGCGCCTGCTGCCGGGCTTCGATGAATGCGCGATCGTTGTCGTCGCGCCCGGCTGCGAGTTCGCGGGTCCGCATGCGTGCGGCGATCCGCTCGCCGAGCCCGGTCTGCACCGCGACCCAGGCGGAGTCGAGCATCGGCTTCTCTACGATGATCGTGTCCTGGCCTGCGTTCACGCTGAAGACGTGAACGGTGCCCTCGGGTGATCCCGGAGCCGGGATCATCGGGGTATCGCCGATGAGTCCCGGAAGGGACCGCTCGATGAGGGAAAAGACCTCTCGTACCTCGGCCGATGCGGAGTCGAGCTGGAGCGCTTCTCGGGCGACTTCGTGCGCTCCGACGACGTTGTCCGGCGACAGGTCGTCCCGTTCGAGTTCGATCAGGAAGCGTGCCCCTGCCACGCCGGCCATGGCCGGTGCGAAGTCGGGATCGATGTCGAGCGCGTCCTCAAAGTACTCCGTCGCCATGCGGAGACTCTCCTCCGTCCCCTGCTCATACTCGTACCGACCGCGCATGTACGCATCCTGAGCTTCCGGCACCACGTTGCCGGCCGTCTGAACGAACATCGATTCGTCATACTGAGTCGATACCTGCTCCACCACGTCTCGAGCGATCTCCGTCTGGAAGGCGAGTACGTCCTCGACGTCTTCGCGGTCCCACTGAAGCGTTTCGATATGGGTGTCGCTCGGCGCATGGATCAGCTGAAGCGTGACACGGGTTCGTCTTTCAGTGCGTGCCACCGAGCCTTCGATCACTACGTCGACGTCGAGCATGCGGCTGATCTCAGGCATCGTCATGGTCGCGCCCGCGAACTGCATGACGCTCGTTCGCGACACGACGCGCACTTCATCGAGGAAGCTGAGCTTCGCGATGAGCTCCTCGTGCATGCTGGACGTGAAGTACGCCTGGTCCTGTGCCTCTGAATAGTCGTCCAGAGGTAATACCGCGATGGAGCGGATCGGCTCGGTCGGGTCGTACGACGCGAGCTGCACGGCCGGCAGGACGTCATCGAGCTGGGCGGCTGGGGACTCGAAGACACCCTGTCGCTCGAGGTACATGCCGAGGGCGCCCATCACGCCGATGGTCGCGACGAGCAGCGCGCCCAGCGCGAGGCGGGGGAGCAGGGGACCGGCCATGACTCCGTCGGTCCGTTGGAAACCCTCGCTGGTCAGGTCGTACATCCAGGCCAGCACCAGAGATGGCGGGAAACCGAGCCCGGTCGCGACGACGAGGAGGCGAAGTCCCCCCTCACCGATCCCGAACGCCGGGAACACGATCTCGGCCAGCTGCAGGACCACGAACGCGGCGGCCGCATATCCGAACGCGAACCGCCCTACATGGCGGCGGCGCATTTCGGCGAGGAACTGGCCGAACCCGGAGGGGGGCAATGGGTCGTTCATGATGGGAGTTGGATCTCGAGGCGGCGTGAAACGTTAGCTACTCATAGGAAGCCCTACGAGTTCATTACCGTTGCCGTGTCGCCTGCGCTCAGAATGCCTTGAGGTAGGTCAGCTTCACGACGCCCGTCTTCCGGAACCAGCGCGCATCTCTGGGATCGGTCAGCGGTCCCGTCAGGTACCCGGTGTCGAAGACCAGAAACAGATCACTCCCGGGCGTGTGGATCCAGTTGACCCGCACATTGGCCTGAAACTCGTTGGAGACGTCGTCCCACTGAACCAGTGCGTAGGCGAAGAGCTGCCGGTTGAGCGCGGCTTCGAGCCGGGTGCTGAGGAGGGTCGTCGAGAAGTCTCCATCCGGCACGGGGAGCGAAACGTCGTTCCACCGGGCATCGGTGTCGATCGTGAGGTGCTTGTTCACGATCCAGACGAAGCCACCCCCGATCTGGGTGCGCGTCCCGCTCCAGAAGTCGCCGAACGACGCGATGCCGTTCATTCCGAAGCCGCGGGCCCGATTCGGGTTGAAGGCGACCTCGATGTCCCGGAACGTGTAATCCCCGAACGGAAGCTCTCGCCCGGCGATGGAGGCCGGCCCGTCGAGGCGCTCGAATCGTTCGGTGACGTTCAGGCTGGCGTTGTCGCCGGACTGGAAGTCGAGGCGGTTGGAGAGTCGCAGCAGGTGTGACTGCTTGTTGCCGTCGATGCCCTCGATCCGGTTCGCCCCGAGAACCATGGAGAGTTGCCGCGCCCACGGGTTCTGCTCGAACCGTGGGCGCATGCCGAGCTGGCCGCCCCAGCGTTTCTGGTCCGGTCTTCGCACGAATCCGAGAGACGGCTCGAAGACGTCGCCGATGTGCGTTCGGGTCAGCTCGAAGATGTAGAGGTCGTTCTGCAGGATGAGCTCTGCCTGTCCGGCGAACGAACTCCCATCGGCATTCGGTCGATCGGAATCCCAGACGTTTGCGCCCCACAGGAAGAGCGAACTGCTGCTCCAGAACCGACTCACCAGGTCCGCGCCCGCCACGCGGTTGTGACCGATCTCGGTCTCCTTGGCCGTGAAGATGCCACCGACGGTAGTTCGGCCGGGCAGGTCCCCGCGCACGCGGGCGACGTTGTTCCACGCTGCCGGCACCGCTTCGTCCGGCGCGCTGGGGTCGGGGGCGGGCACGTCGTCCGTCCAGAGGCTCATGGCTCCGATCGAGAACGGACCGGTCTGCCCCGTGAGACGGCTGGCGCCGACGATATCCGCGTCGAGGCCCACGCGGCGCGTGAAGAAGACTTCCGCCTCCCGTGACGCACCGAACTGAAAGAGCCCGGCACGCTCCAGGAAGAACTCGCGCTTCTCCGGGAAGAACAGGTTGAAGCGTGTCAGGTTGATCTGGACGTTGTCCGCCTCGACCTGTGCGAAGTCCGTGTTGTACGTGAGGTCGAGGGTGAAGTTGGACGTGATCGACGCCTTGACGTCGAGGCCTGCGTCCGCGTCCCGGTCGGTGCCGTCCGCATCCGTGTTCACGACACCTGCAATCGCGTATGGCTTCACCTCGATGTGGCGGCCCTTCTGCAGATTGCGCAGCCCGACGAGAGGGGCGTATCGAGAGACCTGACGAATGCCCGTGCGGTATTCCTGACCAATATGAGGCCAGTAGACCTGCTCGTTCTTTCGTCGGATCGAACGGTAGAGAGCGATGCCCATCCGGGGCGCCTCCACCTCGTCGAAGCGGATTGTCGTGAATGGGATCTCGATTTCGAGAAACCATCCTTCCTCGGTGACGCGCGCCTCCGACGTATAGATGCCGTCCCAGTTCCAATCCTCCGTCGCCTCATCGGAGATGAGGGCGTCGTCCTGTGCACCGAGGGACCCTACCTCGAACATGTACGCGTTCCGGTCATCGTCGTACGTGTCGATCGCGATGCGGATGTTGTCGTCCTTGTCGATCCAGCCGCCTCGCTGGAGGATGTTGCCGAGGATCCCCTCCGGTTCCGAATCGAACATCGACATCCCGAAGTACAGGGCCGTCGGGGTATAGGCGATCCGGACTTCCGTCCGCTCCGTGGCCGGAGCCCCGTCAACCGGCTCCCGCTGGAGGAATCCCGTGACTGGCTCGATGGTGGCCCACAGCGCCTCGTCCAGAACGCCGTCGATGACTGGCGGGGTGTCGACGGCGACCGCGACCGCCTGCTGTTGTGCGAAGGTGGCCCGCGGAACGGCGAGGATGAAGAACGAGGTGAGGAGGATCCTCGTGGGTGCCCTCAACGGAACCGACGGCGGCGAAGGACGGCGCGCACGCGGAGCACGAAGAGAGGGGTGTCGAGCGGCTTGGTGACGAAGTCGTCAGCTCCGGCTTCGAACAGACTCATCTCGATCTGCCGATCATCCGCGCCGGTGACCATGATCACCGGTATGTCCGAGATGTTCGGGCTGCGGTGCGCCCGGATGTGCTGGAGGACGCGCAGTCCGTTCATCTTGTCCAGCCAGTAGTCGAGCGTGACGAGGTCGAACGTCGGGTCGTTCGCCATGAGCTCGACAGCCGAGGGCCCGTCGCTGGCGAGACCCACGCGAAAGCCCGCCTCTTCGAGAATCGAGCGGATGAGCGTACGCTGCCCGACCTCGTCGTCCACCACGAGGATGTGCGGTCCGGTCGGCTCGCTCGTGGTGTGAAGCGCGGCTGCGCTGCGCTCGGCCTCCTCCGCGCTCAACGGACCGTACTCGAGGTCGATCCGCTGTGCGATCGAGTCCGGGGGCGCGATCTCGAACACGACGGTGCGCCCCGTCAGTTCCCGGACTTCACGCCGGGCGTCCTGGCTCAGAGGGTTGCCGGTGGCGACCCACACGTGCGCGTCGTCACAGCGAAGAGGGAAGACGTTCCGTCGGTGAGCGACTTCGGACGGGATGAGTGCCGTGACATGCCGTTCCCGGGCGCCGAAATCCGCCAGCTCGAGCTCGGACTGCGTAGCGATGCCCGCTGCGATTTCGGCCGGTGACAGCTCTGCAGTCGCACCCATCAAAGTCCAGGCCTGGTTCAACTGCTCCGAGCTGGCGGCGTTGACGTCCTCCGCACCTGTGAGGGCGAGGGCCTCTGCTAATGCGACGAGCCAATTCCCGAACATCGGTCGTAAAGACACGTGAATCTCGATGCAAAAGTTGTCGGTCGCTCGATTCGAGTCCGCGGGTAAGATACGCTCGGCTTGACCCCAGAACAGCTTTTTCGGGTGCCGAAGATCCTCGCCGTACTTAGATTCTCCGCTCGCGGCGTCACATCGAGGGCACGCCGGCACGACCATGCAGAGGAGTCCAGTCTGAGCTCGACCCAGATCGCCTATCTCGACGGGCCGCGCCTGCGCCGTTCGCTGATCGCGGCGTGTGAGCACGCACAGCTTCAGCGTGCCGAGCTGAATCGGATCAACGTCTTTCCCGTTCCGGACGGTGACACCGGCACCAACCTGGCGCTCACCGTACGGGCCATCGGAGACCATCTGCGGGACAGCAGCGCGCGTTCGGTGTCCGACGTGGCCCACGAGGCTGCGGAAGGGGCGGTCCTCGGTGCCCGTGGCAACTGCGGGATGATGCTTTCCCACTTTCTCCTGGGCTTCGCGGACAGCGTACGCGACCGGAAGCGCATTACAACGGATGAATTCGGCGTCGCCCTCGGCGCCGGTGTCGAGCGTCTCTACTCATCGCTGGAGAATCCCGTCGAGGGGACGATCCTCACCGTGATGCGAGATGCCGCGACCGCGGCGCGCGAGTCTCAGGTCGACGACTTTGTGCCCCTCGTAATGGCCGTCGTCGAGGAGGCTCGGGTCTCGCTCGCTCGCACCCCGGATCAGCTGGCGGTGCTCAAGAAGGCGGGTGTCGTCGATGCTGGTGCGAAAGGCTTCGTGAGCATGCTCGAGGGCGTTCTCATGTTCGTGGAGGGCGTGACCATCGCCGTCGAGTCCACCGAAACAGAAGCAATGGACCTTTCGGCTGTCGCGCTCACGGATTATCCGGAGGCCGAGGAGCAGTTTCGCTACTGTACCGAGGCGCTGGCGCGGGGCGATGCACTGCCGACGCAGCTGGAGGCGCGTGAGGTCCTTCGAGACTTCGGGGACTCCCTGATCGTGATCCGGTCCCAGGACGTGCTGAAGGTCCACGTGCACACGGACGAGCCAGAGCAGGTCTTCGACTACCTCCGGTCCGTGGGTGAGCTCGTGACTCACAAGGCCGAGGACATGCAGGTCCAGCACGAAACCATCGGTGCCGCGAGTGGTCATATCCAACTCGCTCGCCGTCCGGTGACCATCGTGACGGACTCCGCCTGCGATCTCTCGGAGGAGGTCATCCGGGCGCACGGCATCCACGTGATCCCCATGTCGCTGGTCGAGGGAGATAAGACGTGGCGGGACGGGGTCGACATCACGGCAAGCGAGTTTCATGCCCGGCTGCGGACGGACGAAACCCTTCCGACGACGAGTCAGCCCGCGCCCGCGTCGTTCCTCGAGACGTTCAAGGATGCCGCCGAGGAAGGTGAATCGGTCGTGGGTGTCTTCGTCGGATCGGGGCTGAGTGGGACCGTGGCCGCCGCCGACGTGGCCGCTGATCGGTTCGAGGACGTGCCGATCCGTGTGGTCGACTCCCTCGGCGCGTCCCTGCTTCAGGGCTTGATGACGCTCAAGGCGGCGGAGTTGGGAGAACTGGGATGGGGGGCGGACGAGATTGGGGAGGAACTCGACCGTATCCGGCGCCAGTCGGGGATTGTCTTCACGGTCAGCACGTTCGAGCGACTGATCGCGTCCGGACGGGTCGGTCGTGGTAAAGCCCTTCTTGGGCGCTTCCTGGGCCTCAAGCCGATTCTCGGGGTGACGCCCGAGGGTGCGGTGGCTCCGTTCGGGAAGGCCTTCGGAGACAAGCGTGCCCGCCCTGAACTCCTCCGGGTGGTTCGAAATCAGATCCCGAACGGCACCGAGAAGGTCCGGTTCGGCATCGTTCAGGTCGGTGTCCCCGAGATCGTCCCGGAGATTACGGCGGACCTGCGGGCCGAGTACGGCGACCACGTGGAGGTCCTGTCCGCGCCCGCGACACCGGTGATCGCCACACACACCGGGATCGGTGCGTGGGGTGTGGCCTGGTTCGTGGAGGACTGAGCCGAGGCGTCAGGCCAGCTTCTGCTTTCCGGCGACGAGTACGTCGTACGTCGCGCGCTGTGCCGGACTGAGCGTCGGCGGCAGTCCGACGACGAGCGCCTTCGTTCCGGAGTCCGATGGCATGTGGAGAATGAGTCCGCCGGCGTCGGGGCCCTCGTACGCGTGAGACCGACCGCTCTCGTCGATGCGGACTGTGTCACCGGGCGCAAGCGCGACCGCGAGACGCCGCCCGTATTCGGTCCATGCGTGGATCGGGTCTGTCTCCCCGGATGCGACCGCCGGGATGAGCGTGTCGCTGTAGTACGCCACAGCGGCCGCGTAACCATCGGGGTTGGCGCTTCGTAACTCCTTCAGCCGGGTACGGTAGAATTCACGCGGGTCTCGCGCTCCTGCTGCCTCGAGCGCTTCGGCGAGGAGTCGGTCGGCTTGCTCGGTTACGTCGGCGGTCATGGGGAGAGAGTCTCGCCGCCGCCGTTTCGCGTCAACGTCAGCCAGAAGGTAGCTTCCGCTCATGACTACGCCCTTTTCCCGCTCTCCGAGCTCGTTTTCGCCCATGCAAAACCCGACCCCCCAGGAATACCTCGAGGTCGACTGGGCGATGTTCGGCGAGTTGTGCCGCGCGCTCGCGCTCAAGGTCGCACGTGAGTACGACCCGGAGGTCATCGTCGGCATCGCGCGCGCGGGCGTGATCCCTGGCGCCGTGATCGCGTCGATGCTGCGACTCGATTTCTACTCGATGAAGATTTCGCGAAGGAGCTGGGACGACACGATTCGTGAGCGTCCCGAGATCCTTTCCGCCGCTCCGCGACAGGTCGCCGGAAAACGCGTGTTGATCGTCGACGAGATCACGACGTCGGGTGACACCCTGCGTTTGGCGCTGGCGGCGGCGCGGGACGTCCAGCCGGCGGAGGTCCGGACGGCCACCAGCTTCTCGCGCGAGGGCGGATACCAGCCGGACTACAGCGCGCTGACGATGAATGCCAACGTCGTATTTCCGTGGGACAGGAAGATCTTCGACGGTGACGATTTCGTGGTGAACCCCCGGTACGAGGGCTTCCTGGACGAGTAGTCAGACTCCTCGAGTCATCTCTTCCAGAAACTCGGCGTTCGTCCTCGTCATCTTCATCCGGCCGACCAGGAAGCCGATCGCTTCTTCAGGTGGCATGTCCGAGAGGAAGTTCCGGAGCAGGAAGACACGGTTCAGCTCGACGTCCGAGAGGAGCAGCTCTTCCTTGCGGGTACTGGACCGGTTGAGATCGATCGCGGGGAAGATGCGCTGCTCGGCGATCTCGCGGGCCAGCACGAGTTCCATGTTTCCGGTCCCCTTGAATTCCTCGAAGATCACCTCGTCCATTCGGCTGCCGGTCTCGATCAGAGCCGTGGCCACGATGGTGAGCGAGCCGCCGTCCATGATGTTCCGGGCAGACCCGAAGAAGTGTTTCGGCTTCTGAAGGGCCTTGGTGTCGAGACCTCCCGACATGATCCGACCCGAGCGCCGAATGGCGGCGTTGTAGGCTCGACCGAGACGGGTGATCGAGTCGAGAAGAATGACGACGTCCTTCCCGTGTTCGACGAGCCGCTTCGCCTTTTCCAGCACCATCTCCGCGACCTGGATGTGCCGCTTGGGTGACTCGTCGAAGGTGGAAGCGATCACTTCTCCGCGGACCTTCTGCTTCATCTCCGTCACCTCTTCCGGGCGCTCGTCGACAAGCAGCACCATGAGGTGGACGTCGGGCCAGTTGGTTGCGATGGCATCCGCCATTTGCTGCAGGATCGTCGTCTTTCCGGCCTTTGGCGGCGAGACGATCAGTCCGCGCTGTCCTTCTCCGATCGGGGCGATCAGGTCCACGATGCGCATCGCGATCCCCTGATCGTCATCCGGCACTTCGAGGCTGAGGCGCTTTTCCGGGTAGCGGGGCTTGAGCTTGTCGAACTCGCCTCGCTCCTGCGCCTCTTCGGGATCGGACCCGTTCAGAGACTCGATCTTCTCGAGCGCGATATACTTCTCGCCCTTCCGAGGCGGGCGAACCTCACCGACCAGAGTATCACCCGTACGCAGCTTCAGCCGCTTGATCTGGGCCGGACTGACGTACACGTCGTCCGGGCTATTCACGTAGCTCCAAACCTGAGAGCGCAGGAAGCCGTACCCCTCGGGAAGGATTTCGAGCACACCTTCACTCGTCAGAGACTCGCCCTTCTCGAGCAGCGCGTGCTCGATTTTCAGGACGAGATCCTGCTTGCGGAGGGCATGGTACTGGCTGAGGTTCAAGTCCTCGGCCAGATCGTGCAGCTCTCCGACGTTCTTGCTCTGGAGCTCGGCGATGTCCACAGACATGTCTGCGCGGGAAGCGAGCAGGCGCGACCGTGTCAGGTGGCGCCGGGAATTGAGAGAATCGGCCCTCGGGCCGTAACGAGCGGGGTGCCGGCAGACCCTCGTTCCAACGAATGGAACGGGCCGGCGATCAGGAGACCGAACCGTCGAAGGATCGATCGAGGCGAACGTAATGAGCGTGAAAAATGGGGTCAAGCTGGATCCCTCGCCCTGGTTCGATCTGCTGGCCGAATATCAGCTGACCACTCTGCCGCACGACACGGTACTTCGCGGTGTGCTGCGGGAGGATCTCTCTCCGGATCACCCCGAGGTCCTTCAGGCGATGGCAGAGTGGCCCGCTCCGGTCCACCTCGAGCACGGGGTGGACGGCACGGACATCGTGCTGGTCTATCAGCTGAAGGAGCCGCGCCCCGACTCGCTCGTGATGCACGCCTTCCTCCTGGTCGTGACACTCGTCACCACGCTCGGCTCCGGTGCCCTCATGCGCGGCGTGGACCCATTCTCGACGCGGTATGTCGAGTTTCTCGGTGTCACGCTGCCCTATCCTTCGGGCCTGGACGGGATGGAGCTGTGGCTGGGAGCGTCCTTTGCGGTGCCGTTCCTCGGTGTGCTCCTGACCCATGAAATGGGGCACTTCTACGCCGCGCGGGCACATCGCGTTCGAGCCAGCCTGCCTTACTTCCTGCCGTTCCCCCCATACTTCTCGGTGATCGGAAGCCTGGGAGCTTTCATCCGGCTTCGTGGGCCCACGGTGCGTCGATCGAGTCTCTTCGACATCGGTGTCTCGGGCCCGGTCGCCTCGTTCCTCGTCTCACTCCCGCTCTTTGCCGTAGGCCTCGGGTGGTCCCGGGTGACCGCAGTGGACGCGGACGTGTGGACACCCTTTGCGATCTTCTTCGCCGGACAGCCGGTGTACCTCGGCAATGGCGTGCTCACCCACGTGATGGCGGGGCTCTTTGGTCCGGGGGGTGCGGGCGACGGTTTGATCCTGCTCCATCCGGTCGCCCTCGCAGGGTGGCTCGGCCTCTTCGTCACCGCGCTGAACCTGCTACCCATGGGTCAATTGGACGGTGGGCACATTCTGTACGCGCTCTTCCCCAGACGGCACACCCGGATTGCGCGCTTCTTTCTGCTGTCACTCGTGCCGCTCGGAGCCCTGTGGTGGGGCTGGTGGGCGTGGGCGCTCCTCATTCTGGTGCTGCATCGGGGCCGGGTCGATCACCCGAGCGTCATCCTGCCCGAGCCGGTCATGGATCGGACCCGTCGCGTGTTCGGCTGGATGGTAATCCTGATCTTTTTGCTCACGTTCGCCCCGGTTCCACTACAGCTGTGAATTTGAAATATCGCAAATAGGGAATGGGGTGATCGTTCAAGTATCATAACGATTTCCTGTACTGTGACATCCGAAATTTCTTGACTATTGCGAATCCGGAAAGAACATTCGGTCATTCCGTTTTTCCAAAAAACGAAGAGGGTTTCGGTGTGGCACGACACAACCGTGACGGGGCCGGCGCGGATCAGCGCGGCTTCGAGTATGGCGTCAGTTATCAGCCCGACTGGCTCAAGCGTGTGAAAGTCACGCGGCAGCTCGAGTCGGGCCGCCAGTCGACCAAGACACTCTTTCGGAATCCTGCTCGAGGGCCTGAAACGGAGCCCGGCGAGCGCATCCGGACGCGTATCGTGTCGTCGGATCAGGCGGTCGACTTCGAGGTGGCGCTGACGGACCCCCGCGCCGCCGTTCGCCGTGTACGGATCTCCTACGAACTCCCCGACGGGAACGGACGCACGGAGGAGGTGGAGTTCACGCTGGAGAGCGAGGACTATCCGGACGACTAGATCGTTCGCCCCGTCTCCGGTTGCTGTATAATCGGGGATGACTTTCTTCGTCGCTCCCGTTCGGACTGTAGGCCGAGGTGCACTGCGCTCCGTGTCATCTGTCGGTCGGGCGGGATATCTGGGCGCGGATGCGTTCCGGGCCCTCAGAAAGGTGGATTTGTGGGGCCCCCACCTTCTTCCGCAGATGGCGCGAATCGGAGTCGAGTCCGTACCCATCGCGCTCTTCATCGCGTCGTTCACCGGCGTCGTGCTCGCGCTGCAGGCTTCGTACACGTTCACCGGTCAGGTACCGCTCTACTTCGTCGGTGCCCTGGTGGGGAAGACGATGATCCTCGAGCTGGGCCCGGTGTTGACGGGACTTTCTCTTTCCGGTCGCGTCGGGGCGAACATCGCGGCGGAGATCGGGACCATGCGGGTGACCGAGCAAATCGACGCACTCGAGACACTGGCCTACGATCCGGTCGCCTACCTGGTCACGCCACGGGTCCTCGCCGGAGCGATCATGTTCCCCATGGTCGTCATCCTGTCGATCGGGATCGGGATCGCAGCGGGTTGGGTAACGTCGATGGGATTGCTCGACCTTACCTCGGCCGAGTTCATCAAGGGTCTCAGGCTCTTTTTTGAGCCCTGGGATGTCCAGTTCGCCGCGATCAAGTCGGTCACCTTCGGCATCACCATCACCTCGGTCGGCTGCTCCTTCGGCTTTCACACCCGCGGGGGGGCGGAAGGGGTGGGTCAGGCCACCACGCGCGCGGTCGTGATCTCCAGCATGATCATTCTGGTCCTCGATGCCTTCTGGGCGGCGGTGCTGCTGTCATGAGCATCAGGTTGATCGACGTATACAAGTCGTTCGGGTCGAAGGAGGTCCTGAAAGGCTTTTCGCTCGAGATCGAGGACGGCACAACGACGACCGTGATCGGGGGCTCGGGCTCCGGAAAGTCGGTGGCACTGAAGCACATCGTGGCCCTGTTGCGGCCCGACGGGGGCAACGTCTGGGTGGACGAGGACAACGTCTCACGACTCGACCAGGAGTCGGTGTACCGGATGCGTCGGAATGTCGGGTACGTGTTCCAGTTCGCAGCGCTCTTCGATTCGATGACGATTGCGGAGAATGTGGGACTCGGGCTCCGTCGCATGGACGACTTTCCCAGGGACGCCATTCCGGATCGGGTGGCCGAATGCCTTCGGCTGGTTGATCTGGATGGGTACGAAGACCGGACGCCCGCTCAACTCTCCGGAGGGCAGAGGAAGCGAGCGGGTCTGGCCCGGGCCATCGCGACGAAGCCGAAGTACATCCTGTATGATGAGCCGACCACCGGACTCGATCCCGTCACGACGGCGGTCATCGATGAGCTGATCGTGCGGATGTCGGAGGAGCTCGGGGTCACGGGGGTCGTCATCTCGCACGACATGAAGAGCGCCTTCCGGATTTCTGATCGGGTCGCGATGCTCTACGATGGCGTGATACGAGAAGAGGGGACCCCGGATGAAATTCAGGGATCGGACGATCCGATCGTCAGAGGCTTCATCGAGGGACGTCCCGAACTGATGGGAGGCGCAGTAACGTGAAGGAGGGCCGGGAGCTACTCGTCGGGTTCGTGATCATCGCGGCCGTGACCGTCGCGGTCGTGGGAACGTTGTGGCTTCAGGGCTCGAACTTCGGTCGCCCGACGACCACGGTTCAGACATTGATCGCCTCGGTCGGACAGCTCACGGAGGGTAACGCCGTGACCTACCGCGGCGTCCGTATCGGAACGGTCGACGTCATCGAGGTCGAGCCGGGAGGAGCGAGTGTGCGGGTGTCGCTCCTGCTTCGGGAAAACCTCGGGCTGCCCGACGACGCCGCTGTCGTGCTCGGGCCCGAATCTCTCTTCGGGGCGTGGCAGGCGGAGATCGTCAGCCGGCAGAACTACCCGCGCTTTCCGTTCCTGGAGATCCCGAGCGGTACAAGTCCGACCGGTCCCGAGGCGGTGGGCCCCGTCCTCCCCGGATATGCGCTCCCCGAACTCTCTCGTCTGACCGCGTCGGCGGAACAGATTTCGGTGAACCTGGCCGACCTCAGTGAGCGTTTCGAGGTCGCATTCAATCAGGAAACCGCCGATAACCTCGCCAGTGCCATCACGAATCTGGAGGCGATCACTCAAGAGGTCCGCGTACTCGTTCAGACGCAGAGTGAGGTGGCGGGCAGTATCATCGCCAATGCCGACAGCACGTTGACGGAAGTCGAGGTCGCCGCACGCGCGGCTCGGAGCACGTTCCAGCGGGTCGATGGGTTGCTCGAGGACACTCAGATCGATTCGATCGTGGCAAATGTGTCGGCCGCGACGGCCAACCTCTCGCTCATCACGGCACAACTTTCGGACGAGGACGAGGGGATCACAGCGACGCTCGAACGTGCCGACTCCGCGTTCGCGAGCATGAGCCGAGTCGCGGCCCGGGTTGAGGCGGGTGAGGGATCGCTTGGCCGGCTCCTCACCGATTCGACGCTCGCCGTGCGCGCCGAAGACGTCCTCCTCCAGCTCGATCTTCTCCTTCAGGACGTCCGAGAAAACCCGAGACGTTACGTCCGACTGTCGATCTTCTGACCGACGCTCCCAGGCCTTCCCGCTATGCCCTCCAGCGACAGCCCTGCGACAGCTGCATGCGTCGAAATCAGCGCGGGGGGCGTCGTCGTCCGAGTCATTGGAGGCGTCCAGCACGCGCTGGTCATCCGTGACCCCTATCAGAAATGGGGTCTGCCGAAGGGACATGCGGAAGAGGGGGAGACCACCGAAGAGACCGCGCTGCGGGAAGTGCTCGAGGAGACGGGCCTGACGGACCTTCGACTCGGTGAGGAACTGGTGACAATCGACTGGGTGTTCCGGGCCAAGGGCCGGCGGATCCACAAATACACCACCTTCTTCTTGATGTATTCCGAGTCGGGAGTCCCGATACCCGAGCAAGGGGAAGGCATCACGGCGTGCGAGTGGGTGCGACTCGATCTCGCCCACGAGCGTATCTCGTATGAGAACGCCAGTGAGGTTGTTAAGGTGGCGCAGCGCCTTCTGTCGGACGGTGGTCTCGAGGCGGCCTACTGACGTTGCCTCACCCTCCAACGGAGAAGTGGAGGGACCGTTCGAGGAGTACCACGAAACCGATGAGTTGTGCGAGAAGGGGTCGTATTGCGATGGCGAACGGGTGACGTGACCTGGCTCGACTCCGCGAGGCTGGAGATGGTCTGAACGAGGTCGGAAGGACTTCAGGCCCGTCCGACTGTTCCTTGGTGACGAACCCTCTTCGTTTTCTTATCCTTCCCCCGGGGTTTGGAACGGCTTCTCTCTGAACCATGACCCCATCTCTCGTTTCTTCCGTCCCAGGTTTCCGGGACCGATGGCTGACGACATCCGCGATATCACAATCATCGGCGGAGGGCCGACCGGGCTCTTCGCCGCCTTCTATGCGGGCATGCGCGGGACGTCGTGTCGGATCGTCGACTCGCTGCCCGAACTGGGCGGTCAGCTCGCCGCGCTCTACCCGGAGAAGTACATCCACGATGTGGGTGGCTTTCCGAAGGTGCTCGCCAAGGATCTGGTGAAGGGGCTGGTCGAGCAGGCGCTGCAGTTCGACCCGGACGTGGTGCTCGACGAGCAGGTGCGCGAACTCGAGCACGCAGACGGCCACTTCGTGCTGCATTGCGCGCGTGACTCGTATCGAACCCGGGCGATCGTGATCGCCGGCGGAAAGGGCGCCTTCGAGCCGATGCCGCTCAAGTGCCCCGGGTACGAAGAGTTCATGCACAAGGGCGTCGAATACGCCGTGCGTGACCCGGAGTCTTTTCGCGGGCAGAACGTCGTGATCGTCGGCGGTGGGGACACCGCGCTCGACTTCGTGATCATGCTGAAGGACGTCGCGGCGTCCCTCACGCTCGTACATCGACGGGACGGGTGGCGTGCCCACGCGGCGACCGTCACGCTCATGGAGCAGGCCGCTGATGCGGGCGAGATCGATCTGCGCACCTTCTTCGAGGTCCGCGAGATCCATGGGAACGGCACGGTCGACCGCATCACGATCTTCGACAACCGCACGGACGAGGACGTCACGCTCGATTGCGATACCGTCCTGTCGTGCCTTGGCTTCAAGCCCGACCTCGGACCCATCAAGTCCTGGGGGCTGGAGGTCGAGAAGAACCGGATCATGGTCGACTCTCTGATGACCACGAACATTCCGGGGATCTACGCAGCAGGAGATGTGGTCGATTACTCCGGGAAACTCGATCTCATCGCCACGGGTTTCGCTGAGGCGGCGGTCGCGGTGAACAATGCCGTGCACCATGTCGATCCCACGGCTCGTGTGAACCCGGGCCACTCCACGAACATGAAAGTCTTCAAGGAAGAGTAGAGGAGCCGAGCATGACGGAGAGCGACACGCCGCAGCATGAGAAGGTCGTCATCATCGGATCCGGACCCGCCGGCTGGACCGCCGCGATCTACGCCGCCCGCGCTGAGATGAATCCGTTCGTCATCGAGGGGAATATCAGCCGGACGATGATCCCGGGGGGTCAGCTCATGTTCACGACCGAGGTCGAGAACTATCCGGGCTTCAAGGACGGCGTCGACGGTCAGGCCCTCATGATGGAGATGAAAGACCAAGCTCTTCGCTTCGACACGCGCGTGCTGACGGAGGACGTCGTCGAGATCAACAAGGACGTGTATCCCTTCCGGCTCACGACGACGAGCGGCACGGTCGTGACGGCTGACGCGGTGATTCTCGCGACCGGTGCGAACGCCAACTGGCTCGGATTGCCGAACGAAGAGAGGCTGGCACAGAGCGGCGGTGGCGTGAGCGCCTGTGCCGTATGCGATGGTGCGTTGCCGCACTTCCGGGATCAGGTGCTGGCGGTGATCGGCGGTGGAGATACGGCGATGGAGGACGCGTTGTACCTCACCAAGTTCGCGAAGGAGGTCGTCATCGTTCACCGTCGGGACGAGTTGCGCGCGTCGAAGATCATGGCCGAGCGCGCCCTGGAGCACGAGAAGATCACCTTCGCCTGGAATACGGTGGTCACTGATGTGCTCGGTGACGACGTCATCACTGGACTGCGACTCAAGGACGTGCACTCGGGCGAGGAGCGGGAGCTTTCGGTCGGGGGGCTATTCGTCGCGATCGGTCACTCACCCAACACCGGTTTTCTCGAGGGTGTCGTCGATCTCAAGGAAAATGGGTACGTCGAGACGCCCGTTCCCTGGCGCACGGAAACTTCAGTACCCGGAATCTTTGCGGCGGGCGACGTGATGGACGACTACTACCGTCAGGCAGTCACCGCGGCGGGCACCGGGTGCATGGCTGCGCTCGAGGCCGAGCGCTGGTTGGCGCATGGGGGCGCCGGAGCCGCGCACTCCGCGGAGGCGGTCCCGGCAGGAGACTGATCGGCTCGAGGGCCCGTTCGATGGAAGAACCGCTGACCTTCGAGCCCTACGACGGTGGGCCTGCGGGTCCGAGCAGTCGGCCGCCGTCCACGGGCATGATGTGGCCGGTGATGAACTGCGCCTCAATCAGGAACAGAAGGGCCTGAACCACGTCGTTCGGGCTGCCCGTGCGCTGCAGCACAGCCACGTTGGCCAGAGCGTCCCAGCGTTCCATGGGCCAGTCGTCCGGTGGGAGCACGGCACCCGGGGCGATCCCGTTCACCCTGACCTCCGGAGCGAGCGCCCGCGCCTGAACGCGGGTTAGATGGGCGAGGGCGGCCTTCGAGACCGCGTGGTGTGGATACGCGCTCCACGCCTGCCACGCCGACAGGTCGGTGATGTTCACCACACACCCGCGCGATTCACGCAACATCTCCGCGGCAGCACGGACGATGAGGTGAGGCGCCCGCACGTTCAGGTTCATGACCTGATCCCACTCGTCCCCATCCACGTCGAGCAGGGGTACCGACTGGAATGAAGCGGCCGAGTTGACGAGGACATCGAGTCGGCCGAACGAGGTCCGCACGGCATCGATCAGGCGGTCGGCCGCATGTACTTCGCCGAGATCCGCCTCCACGTGCACCAGCGTGCGTCCCAGCGCTGCGACCTCGTCCGCGAGCGTTGCGGCCTGAGCCGATGACGAGCGGTACGCGATCACGAGATCGTACCCCGCCCGGGCCAGGCCGAGGCTGATCGCGCGGCCGACCCGGACGGCACCCCCGGTTACGAGGGCCACGCGTTGCCTGTCACCATCGGTCATGGCGAAACTCCTGATCCCCGGCGCGATTCGTGCGCCGCACCAAATAGACTATGGAAGGACGTTCATGCCGAACCTGACGGGCAAGGTCGCGATCGTGACGGGCAGTACCAAGGGCATCGGGCTCGCGATCGCAAAGCGGATGGTCAGCGAGGGGATGTCTGTGGTGGTGAGTTCGCGGACTTCGGATGACGTGGCCGAGG
Organism: uncultured Gemmatimonadaceae bacterium; assembly: GCA_964492085.1. Lineage (GTDB taxonomy): Bacteria > Gemmatimonadota > Gemmatimonadetes > Longimicrobiales > Gaopeijiaceae > UBA2589. The sequence goes on from CAZBHZ010000015.1 coordinate 47,097, forward strand.
TCGCGGCCCGTCTCGGTGACCACGTGATCGGGCTCCCTTGCGACGTGGCGGACCCGGATGATTGTGCGCGGCTCGTCGCGGAGACGGTGACGCACTTCGGCCGGCTCGACGTACTGGTGAACAACGCCGGGCTCGGTGTCTTCAAGCCGATTTCGGAGATGTCGATCGAAGAGTGGCAGCTTCAGGTCAATGTGAACCTGGGTGGGGTCTTCTACCTGTCGAAGGCGGCGCTTCCGCACCTGAGCGCGACAGGAGACGGCTACATCGTGAACATCGGCTCGCTGGCGAGTCGGAATACGTTCGCGAGTGGCACGGGCTACAACGCCTCGAAGTTCGGTCTGCTGGGGATGACCGAGGCGATGATGCTCGACGTCCGCCATGACGACGTACGTGTGTCGATCGTCATGCCCGGGAGCGTGAACACGCCGTTCAACAATCACGAGACCTCCTCGGAGCGAGGATGGAAGCTCGAGGCGGACGACTGCGCACTGGCGGTCATGCAATTGCTCGAATTCCCCAAGGAGGCCCACGTCAGTCGAATCGAGATCCGGCCGAGTCAGCCAGGTGCCAAGTCCTGATTTAACGCCTCCGCGACCGAACCGATCGGAGGTGGTGTCACGACTCGGTACAGGGGGACGTTGATGTCGGTTCGATGGACGTTGGGCTGTGGGTGCGCGTTGCTTGTTCTCGCCGCGTGTGACTCGGACGTGAGCGCCCCGGACGTCGGCGAAGAACCCGGAGGGTCGGTCGATCTATCGTCGTTCTTCATCACGCCTGCTCTCTGTGAAGATTCGCAGGGCCCGACGTGTACGTCGTTACGGCTCGGCGATGCGCACCTGACGACCACGACCCCTGCCCGGGGTAAGCTCTTCGCCTGTTCATCGGGTAATGCCAACGCACCAGGAAGTGACCCGGCCCGAATCACGTGGATCGATTGGGCAGCCAGCACGTGGAATCTGCTCAGGAAGCCGTTTCTTCCGTCCGGTTCGTTCTCTCCTCAGGCGGGAGAACTGACGATGTCGGAGTCAGGTGGGACGCGAAGCATCACCGTGAACAACCTGCCGATCGATGGGATGATCGGTGACTGGCCGATGACTCAGTATCCGGCTCTGTCGGCGATCGACCGTAACCCGGGTGTACCATCGGCTACGAGCCTGACGTTCCGGCTGCCCGTCGACCCGACCGTCAGCGTGACGCCTACCTGTACCTCTCTCGGAGCGATCGGCGTGACGCTCAATGGGGTGGTGCTCTACAACGCCGTGGATGCGCGTGGAAACGATGCCGTCGCCCACGAGATCGTCGACGAGTTCGGGGGGCACCCTGCCATGAGCGACTACCACTACCACTTTCTGCCGGAGCGGCTCGATTCGGCACCTCTGTCGGATGGTCACTCCGGTCTGGTCGGATACATCCGTGATGGCTTCGGACTCTACGGATATTACGGTCCGGGCGGCACGGAACTCACGAACGCCGACCTCGACGAATGCCACGGGCACGACCACGCACCCCTCGGCTATCACTACCATGCGACTCTGGAATACCCCTACACGATCGGCTGCTATCGAGGTGTGCCGGAGCCCGCATTCCTCGTCGTCGGGCGAGCCTCGGATGCGCCCGCGAGGGTCGTCCCGCGCTCAGAGGTCGTGGGGCCGTTTCTACGGAGGATGATCCAGCATCACGAGCAGGCGCTCGAGCTGACCGCTCTGGCTTCAGAGCGCTCTCGGCATCCGGACGTTCGAAGCATCGCCGAGCGGATCAGTATCTCCCAGGTCGAGGAGATCCGCCTGATGGAGTTCTGGCTGGAAAGTGAAGTGGCCTCCGCAACCCTGGATGCTTCCGAGTACAACATGCCGGGCATGCTGTCAGTCGAGCGCATCGAGGTCCTTCGACGGTCTTCCGGCGCTGAATTTGATGGGCGATTCCTCGACGCGATGGTCGAGCATCACCGTGGGGCGATCGAGATGTCCCGTGCCTATCTGGATCGCACGGGGGGGGCGTCGGGGGACACGTTCGCCGGTTGGTTCGTCCTGCACGTGGAGGCCGAACAGGCCAAGGAGATCGAGCGCATGCGGAGGATGCTCAGAGACGTGTCGTTACGGCGTGAGCATTGAAGTGCCGCCCCCTTCATGTCACGGAGCCTGCGCGTAGATTTGCGTCGTCTCAAACGAGCACGCATGCACGTCCCTCCTCAGCTGCAAGGAACAGCGCCCGATGACTGACCGATATCGTATTGAGAAGGATTCACTGGGCGAAATGCAGGTGCCGGCCGACGCGCTTTATGGCCCCCAGACGCAGCGCGCGGTCGAAAATTTTCCGATCAGCGGGCAGCGGTTCGGTCGTCGATTCATTCAAGCGATGGGGCTGATCAAGAAATCGGCGGCCGAGACGAATGCCGAACTGGGCAATCTGGATGCCGACGTCGCCCAGGCAGTCGTGGCGGCGGCCGGCGAGGTCGCGGACGGACGGTGGGACGCGGAGTTCGTGCTCGACATCTACCAGACCGGATCGGGGACGTCGACCAACATGAACACCAATGAGGTCGTCGCACACCGGGCGACGGAACTCCTCGAGGGAGATGGCGCGGTCCACCCGAATGACCATGTGAACTTCGGCCAGTCATCGAACGACACGATTCCGACAGCGATCCACATTTCGACCCGGGTCGCGATCGAGGAGGAACTCATCCCGGCGCTCCAGCACATGCACGATGCGCTCGACGCGAAGGCGAACGAGTTCGACACGGTCATCAAGTCGGGACGGACCCATCTCATGGACGCCACGCCTGTCCGACTGGGACAGGAGTTCGCCGGCTACGCGACTCAGATTCGGAAGGGTATCGAGCGCGTGCGGGCTGCGGGTGCGGAGCTGGAAGAGCTTGCGCTCGGGGGTACCGCCACGGGTACGGGAATCAACACGCACGAGGAGTTCTCGTCCCGGACGATTGCGCGTATCGCGGATGCGACCGGCGTCTCGTTCCGCGAGGCCGATGACCACTTCGAGGCTCAGGGCGCGAAGGACGCCGCCGTGAACGTCGCCGGCGCCTTCAACACGGTTGCCACGAGCTTCATGAAGATTGCGGACGACATCCGGTGGCTGGGGTCGGGTCCGACCTCCGGTCTCCACGAGGTCCGGCTTCCGGCCATTCAGCCGGGGTCCTCGATCATGCCGGGGAAGGTGAATCCGGTCATGTCGGAAGCGATGATGATGGTCGCCGCCCGGGTCATGGGGAACCACACGACGGTGACGGTGGCGGGCAGCCGCGGAAACTTCGAGCTGAACGTCATGATGCCGGTGCTGGCCCATGCGCTCCTCGAGTCCGTGACGCTTCTGACCAACATCGCGCTCGCCTTCACCGACCGTTGTGTCGTGGGCATCGAGGCCAATGAAGAGCGTGCACGAGAGCTGCTCGAGCGGAACCCGTCGATCGCGACCGCACTGAACCCCTATATCGGGTACGACGAGGCTGCCGTGGTCGCCAAGGAGTCGGCGAAGCGTGGCGTCAGCGTTCGTGAGATCGTTCGCGAGAAAGGCCTTCTTCCGGACGACCAGATCGACGAGGCGCTCGACGTGCGGTCCATGACCGAACCTGGGTTGCCGGACGCCTGACGCCGGCAGAGGGAGATACGAGGACGTCTCCCCGGGGGAATCCCGGGAGGTCCTGCGTGATGCTGTCGGCGATTCCGTGTGTTCCCCGGGGGCCGATCCCCTCCGGGGCTCGACGCGCAACTACCCCCCAAAAGCGAGTGACGCCAGGTGCAAGCACCTGACGCCACTCTTGGCACGCCCCCCCAGGGCGTGTTGCCCACCCATCCTGGCGTGGGGCTTTGTGCCGACCGGACGACCGAGGTCGAACCGGGCCGGCACGAATTTCAGGCTGACTGTCTTTCGAGGTCGAACTCGAAAACCATGTCGGTAGATACTTCACCGAGCGGCATTCCGCCATGCGGAATTACTCGGGTTACGTCTCCGTCCAGATACACAGGATAAGCCCAATTGCCGTATCGCACGACCTGAACCAATTCGGGCCCCTCCACCACGGCGGAAGAATGCACTCGTTCGGTGATCGAGCGCCATACTCTATCGACGAGCGACATCCGCTCCTGAATCGAATCCGCCCACAGCGCGAGGTGGATCCGCTTGCGGTCTTCGAGGGAAAGTGGGCGAATGATCCGTCGGTGACCTCGGAACGAGTGCGAGAGTAGAAACGCGATCGCCTCACCCTCCGGAACGGGCTCCAGACCGTGATCGTGGTATCCCGGCGTCCTGACCCGACGGGTATCGGATATATCGAGGTATCCATCAGCTGCAATGCGCATTCTTCCCTCCGCGTCTTCGTCGTTCGAGCCACCGATGAGTGGTTCGCTAGCTGTTCCAGAGAACAAGTCTCGTGCCGGTTGGGGCGAAGGTCCGATATCGGCTTGGTCGGCATCGTAGGTCGTTGCAGGAGATGGCTTTGTGGCGATACGAACAAGTTGGAGCGCGTTCGGGCTGGTGGCCGTGAACGGTCGATTCCGGCAACAATGCTTCCGGCCGTGGCAAATTTTTCCGACTTTCTGCCATGATTCATGACATCGATGAAATGGGAGCGCACGTCTCGGCGTCCGGAGGAGTCGACCTTGCGCCGGGACGGGCACGCGAGATCGACGCCGCGGTTCTCCAGCTCTTCACGAAGCAGCCAAGCCGTTGGGCGGAATCCGTGATCGACGAGCAGACGGCGCAGGCGTTCAAGACTGCACGTGAGGAGCAGGGCATCACCGTCGCCGGTGCCCACGACTCCTATCTGATCAACTTGTCGACCCCCGACCGAAGGCTGTGGCGCATGTCTCAGCGTGCGTTCGAGGCGGAACTCGCCCGGTGCGCTCTTCTGGAGTTGGACTTTCTGGTAACGCACCCGGGGAACGCGACCGACAAGGATTACGAGGCCGGGCTCGAGCGAAATGCCCAGGGGGTCACGGAGTCACTCGAAGCCGTATCGGGGCCGACGAAGGTGCTCCTCGAGCTCACGGCGGGAAGTGGCACGAGCGTGGGCGCGACCTTCGAGAATCTGCAGACGATCATCGAGATGATACCCGCGGAGCAGCGGCACCGGGTGGGAGTCTGTTTCGACACCTGCCATGCGTTCAGCGCGGGGTACGACCTCGTCGACGACTATGACGGGGTCTGGTCCGCCTTCGATGACGTGATCGGTCTGGATCGTCTGGGTCTGATCCACATGAACGACTCCCAGCACCCGTTCGACTCACGAAAGGACCGACACGAAAGCATCGGGGAGGGCAGCCTCGGCCTGGAGCCGTTCAGGAGGATCGTGCTCGACGAGCGTCTCATGACTGTGCCCAAGGTGCTGGAGACACCGAAGGGAGACGACGGGGAGGAGGCGGATATCCGAAATCTCACGTTGCTCCGCACCTTACGGGCGGAGGGCTGAGTCCCGGGGCCGCATGCGCCCGTCCCGCAGAACCCTTCGCGAACTCGTCTAGCAGGCTCTATATTCTCCTTCCGCAGCCGAAGGGCCTTTTATTGAGCCAACGCATCGAAGCCGGGACTGACTCCTGGACATGACGCTAGGCCCCGGAGGAGGGGAAAGCGGTAACGTTCGGGGAGGTCACCACTCGTGGTTTCCCGGGCTTCAATGAATCCCCCTTCGGCTGTAGCGGGGGTCGGTGCGCGTCGCCCAAGCGACTTGGCACCGGCTCCCGCATTTTTTTATTCCTTGCCGAGCTATGGATCGCGTGGTGTGCGATCGGGTAGCCGACAGTCCTGAGGAACCAGAACGCTGGACGAGATACAGCGATGCCCACCGTCCGTGTGACCCGCCGTGCCCACTTCTGTTCGGCCCATCGACTTCACCGCGTCGACTGGTCGGACGAGCAGAATCGAGAAGTGTTCGGAGATTGCTCGAACCCTAACTGGCACGGCCACAACTACATCCTGGATGTGACCGTGGAGGGCCCCGTCGATCCCGAGACCGGGTTCGTGATGGACCTCAAGCAGCTCAAGCACGCGATGAACGAACGTGTGATCGACGACGTCGATCACCGTAATCTCAACCTCGAGGTGTCCTGGCTCGAGGGGACTATGGCGTCCACCGAGAATTTTGCCGTCGCCATCTGGGACCGTATCGCGAGTGCGCTTCCTGAGGGTGTCCGGCTGCACAGGATCTATCTACAGGAAACGCCAAACAATTCCGTCGAATACATGGGGCCTGTCGGGGGCTGAGGACATGACCGAACCACGTGGGGCCGACCTCTCGGACGTCAGTTTTGAGGACCTCGTCGCGGAAATGATTCGCCGGTGCGGCGACTCCCCGGACCGTGAGGGGATGATGAAGACGCCGGAACGGGTCGCAAAGGCGATGGCGTTTCTCACTAAGGGTTACGGCGAGTCACCGCAGGCGGTGGTCGGCGACGCGATCTTTTCCGAGAACCATCAGAGCATGGTCCTCGTGAAGGACATCGAGCTGTACTCCCTCTGCGAGCACCACATGTTGCCGTTCTTCGGGAAGGCCCACGTGGCATACATCCCGAACGGCAACGTCATGGGGCTCTCCAAGGTGGCCCGCCTCGTCGAGGTATTCGCTCGTCGCTTTCAGGTTCAGGAGCGATTGACTGAGCAGGTCGCGCAGGCCGTCTGGGAGACCACCGAACCGCAGGGCGTGGCCGTCGTCATCGAGGCGTACCACCTGTGCATGATGATGCGGGGCGTGCAGAAACAGAACTCGAAGACGCTGACGTCGGCGATGCGTGGACTCTTCCTCGAGGACCACCGCACACGCGACGAATTCATGCGGCTGGTGACGAGTACACATCCTCCAATGGGATGACGGAGCGCACGAGCCTGGCGGGGCTCACCTGTCTCGTCACTGGAGCGAGCCGGGGAATCGGCCGGGCGGCGGCTGTGGCGCTTGCTGACTGCGGCGCCCGAGTCCGGGCCATGGCGAGGAGCGCGGACGCGTTACAGGAACTCGAGCGTGAATGCGGAGCGACGCCGATCGTTGTGGACCTTGGGGACGACGCGGCCGTCTGGACGGCACTCGACGAGGCGGCGGAGTCCGCTGGTGGTGTCCCTGACGTCGTCGTGAATGCCGCAGGAGTATTCGGGGTGGAAGCATGTGTCGACGAAACGGTGAAGTCGTTCGATGCCCACATCACGATCAATCTTCGGGCACCGTTTCTGGTCACGCGTTCGGTCCTCCCCGGCATGCTCGAGCGCGGCTCGGGTCTGATCGTCAACATCGGATCCGTCGCGGGCCGAAAGGCATTTCCGGGAAACGCGGCCTACTCGGCCTCGAAGTACGGGCTCCGGGGCTTTCACGAGGTGCTCCTCGAGGAGCTTCGCGGGACCGGGGTTCGCGCATCGCTGATCGAGCCGGCGGCGACCGACACGGCGCTCTGGGACGATCTCGATCCCGACTCGGACCCGAATCTTCCGGATCGGTCGGAGATGATGACGCCGGAGCAGGTAGCCGACGCGGTCGTGTTCGTCGCGACGCGACCGGAGGGTGTCACGGTACCTCATCTCGCGGTAGAGCGTGGCTGACCCGCCACATGCACTTTCTTCTCACTGATCGACTGACCTGCCCGCGTTGCGGACCGGCGTTTGGCCTGATCCTCCTCGCCGACCAGCTTCTGGATCGCCGGGTGCGGTTCGGTGTGCTCGGCTGTCCGAACTGCCGGGACTCATTCGAGATCGACGACGGCTTCGCGGACCTGCGTGCGCCGCCGCGCGGAGACCTTCCGCGCGGGCGAGCCGGAGCGGAGGTGCGCCCGGAAGAGGGCGACGTGGAGCGGATCGTGGCCCTTCTGGGAATCCACCGCGGCCCGGGAACGGTCGTGGCTCTGGGGGCGGCCGCCTCGTTCGCGGCGCCTATCGCAGAGGCCGTGTCAGACCTCATGGTCGTCGCGGTGGACCCGGAAACGAGGCGATGGCCCGCCCACGACGACGTGACGAGGATGGTCGCGTCTCCGGGGCTTCCGTTCTTTGATCGCACCCTGCGCGGTGCCGTCGTCGACGGTGCCCTGGGCCCTGCCATGCTCTTCGAGGCGTGTCGGTGCACGGCTCCGATGAGTCGTGTCGTCGTGCTGAATGCGGGCGCGGACGTGCCGCCCGTGATCGAAGAGGCTGGCCTGTCCGTGCTCGCTTCGGAGGGCGAAACCGTCGTCGCTGCAAGGGGTTGAGCGTTGCGCCGTGGCCGGCCGGCTTTCTACCTTCAGAAATCCCTGGGGAAGCGACGCCGGAGGGGTGCTCCGGCGACGGCCAAGGTTCTCTGACCCACCTCGAATGGCGTTCTGGAAGAAGCTCCTCGGGAGCGACGACGATCAGCGCGTCGACTACTACGACGAAGGCGTTGGCCTGCTCGAAGACGGCAAGTTCCACGAAGCGCTGACGTCATTTCGCCTGGCTCTCAAGGCGACCCCGGGGGACGAGATCGTTCTGCAACAGATTGCGATCTGCTATACCAGGATCGGGATGGTCGATGAGGCGGCCAAGACGTACCGCCACGTGCTCCAGAAGGACGAGTCGTCGTCGGGCGCTCACTACGGGTTGGCCTTCATTCTGCTGAGAAGTGAACGGCCCGAAGAGGCGATCCCTCACCTCGAAGCGTTCCTGACCCATGCGCCGCGGGACGAGGAAGCGACCTCGCACGTCGAGCACGCCCGCTGGACACTCGCGAATCTGCGCGGCGAGGCGCACGGAGAACCCACGATGAAGCTCGAAAAGGATGATCGCGATGTCGGGTAACGTTCGGCAGGCCCGCCTGCGCTGGACCGGTGAAGGAATGGCGTTCCGGGGTGGTCCGGACGGGGGTGCTCAGATCGGCATCGACGCTGACGGTGTCGAGGGGCCGGCCCCGATGCACCTGCTGCTCATGTCCGTCGGCGCCTGCATGGCGATCGACGTGCTGATGATTCTCGAGAAAGGGCGTGTTCCGGTGGACGACCTCGAGATCGAGACCACCGGGGTCCGGGCCGACGACCACCCGAGACGCTACGAGTCGATCGAGTTGGTCTATCGGATCAGCGGACCGACTGAGGATGACCAGCCGAAGATCGATCGTGCCATCGAGCTGTCGAGGGACAAGTATTGCTCGGTGCTCCAGACGATGGACCCGGCCATCGACCTCACGATCCGAAGCGAGCGGGTGTGAGCGGGGCCGTGGCGACGAAACTCGACTACTTCGCGAACGAGACACCAGTCCCGGATTCGACACTGACGGGGCTCTTCTTCGAGGCGATCGATCGTTTCGGTGATGAGGCTGCGCTTCAACGGTTCGAGACCGCAGACCGGATCGCGGACATCAGCTATCGTGACGTGCTGCACGATGTGATGCGGGTGAGTGGAGCGCTTCGCGCCTCGGGGATCGACTGCGGTGACCGGGCCGCGATTCTCTCGGAGAACCGACCTGAGTGGGCGCTCGTCGACTACGGGTCGCTTTGCTCGGGCGCCTGGGTCGTGCCCGTGTACCCGACGCTGACTGCACCGCAGGTCGAGTACGTGCTCACGGACTCCGGTGCGAGCATCGTCTTCGCCTCGACGCCGGACCTCGTCGCGAAGGCGCTCGAAGCCGCGTCTGGATGTCCGCAGGATATCACGGTCGTCGCCTTCGATTCGGGAGCGCCCGCCGAGGCCGTGCCATGGGAAGACTTTCTCGCTCGTAGCGGCCCCGTCGACAGTGCAGAGGATCGGGCGCGCTTCCGGGAAGAAGCCTTGCAGGCCCAGCCCGAAGATGTGGCTACGGTCCTGTACACCTCCGGGACCACAGGCCCTCCGAAGGGCGTCATGCTGACACACAACAACGTGGCATCCAATGTCCGTGCGACCGAGATGCACCTCGGTATCCTCGCGACGGATACCACGATCAGCTTCCTGCCCCTGTCGCACATCCTGCAGCGGATGGCCGACTATCTCTTCTTCTGGACCGGGGTCACGATCGCGTACCCGCGGTCCCTCGACACGCTGATCGTCGATCTCAAGCGGGTGGCGCCCACCGTCGTCGTCTCGGTTCCCCGGATCTACGAGAAGATCTACAACGGGGTGATGTCCGCCCGAGGACCGAAGAAGAAGCTGATCGACTGGGCGGCGGCCGTCGCGGATCGAGCGGCAGACCTGCGCCTCGCCGGCACGGAGCCCTCCGGACTTCTCGCCCTCAAGTACGCGATCGCTGACAAGCTGGTCTTCTCCAAGGTGAAGACCGCGGTGGGAGGGCGCATGCGCCTCTTCGTGAGCGGTGGTGGCCCGCTCGCGCCTGCACTGAACCGATTCTTCTACTCCATCGGGCTGACCATTCTCGAAGGGTACGGACTCACGGAGACGAGTCCGGTCACCAACGCGAACAGCGAGGAGTATTTCCGCATCGGGACCGTGGGTCATCCCGTTCCGGGCACCGAAGTCCGGATCGCCGAGGATGGAGAGATCCTGATTCGCGGTCCGCAGGTGATGAAGGGGTACTACAACAAGCCCGAGGCGACGGCGGAAGTTCTCTCGGACGATGGGTGGTTCGCGACCGGTGACATCGGGGAACTCGATTCGGACGGATTTCTTGCGATCACCGATCGGAAGAAGGACATCCTCGTCACTGCCGGCGGGAAGAACGTCGCGCCTCAGCCGATCGAGAATCTGCTCAAGACCCACACGCTCGTGGAACAGGCGGTCCTGATCGGAGACCGTCGGCGCTATTGCTCCTTGCTTGTCGTGCCCGCCTTCGACGCCCTTCGCCAGTGGGCTGAGGATCGCGGTATCGAGGCCGGGTCGGTTGAAGAGCTCGTAGCGCACCCGGATGTGCTCGCCGGCGTACAGGAAGAGTTGTTCGCGATGCTCGACGGGCTGGCCTCGTACGAGAGCCCGAAGAAGCTGGCGCTGCTCGCCGAGGAATTCACGGTCGAGAACGGTCTGATGACCCCGACTTTGAAGGTGAAGCGCCGTGAGCTTCGTGACCGGCTGGGAGACGTGATCAACGCGCTCTACGACGGCGAGGCAGCGGACTCGACCGCGCGCTGAGCTGATGAACGACTCGTACGACCCGACCATGGTGGTCGTGCTGACCACCATGCCGGATAGGGATGCCGCCGAAGCGCTCTCCTCACGCCTCGTCGAGGAGCGGTCGATCGCCTGCGCGAACATCGTACGGGGCGTCACGTCCATCTACCGTTGGGATGACGAGCTGAAGAAGGACTCGGAGGTCCTGGTGGTGATGAAGACCACGGCTGGGCATGTGGCGGCTCTTCAGTCGCGCGTGGAGGCGCTCCACCCGTACGACGTACCCGAAATCCTCGTGCTTCCCGTGGCCGGAGGTCACGCACCGTACCTCGAGTGGGTCGCCTCCGAGGTCTCCGGCTGATGGGGAAGCGCCGGAAGAAACGGAGCAGGAAGGCCGCACACGACACGGCGCAGGTCGAGTTGCTGCCAGGGCTGGCGGCCGACGTCTCCGATCAGACTACCGATCAGTCTGAGCAGGTCGGTGAGCAGGCTTCTCTCGTGGACGAGCGCCCGAGCGGTAATGGCGGGCCCGAAGTGTCGAGCGTCGAGCCGGCCGATGGCGAGGGCACCGGCGAGGCGGGTGACCTCGACGCGTCACCGCCCGTGCCGCGTCCGCAGGGCAATCAGCTTGCCCGGGCGCGCGATCTCGTACAGTCCGGTCGAATCGAGGACGCGATCGAGCAGTACATGGAGATTCTGGGAGAGAATCCTCAGAACCTCCGGGCACACAATAATCTCGGAATCCTCTACGACGAGCTCGGCCAGCACGATACCGCGGTGGAGCATCTGGAGGCCGCCTTCGAGGTAGATCCGGAGAACGTCGAGGTGCTGACCAATCTGGCCAGCGCCTTGACCAAGCTGGCCCGATTCGACGCCGCGGATACGTCGATCCGGCAGGCCCTTCGGTTGGCTCCTGACGATCCCGCCGCCCGACTGGCTCAGGGCATTCTCTCATTCAGACGCGGCCTGTACACGCAGGCGGAAATGGAGCTGCGCTGGGTGTGCGAGCGCGACTCGGACGTCGGGGAGGCCTTCTACTACAGGGGCGAGGCGTTGAATCGGACGGGTCATTTCGCCGAGGCGACGGATCTGATGCTCCGAGCTGCCGAACTGCTTGCCGAAGACGCGAGGCCGTTCTACACACTGGGCCATCTGTACGATCGCCAGAGCCGGCCGGTCGAGGCTGCCGAGATGTATCGACGGGCCCGCGACCTGCAGGCCTCATGATTCGCGTCCTGGTCGGGAACCTGGCCGAGCAGGCTGTCGAGGGTGTCGTGCGGCCCGTGCAGTCGGATTTTTCTCCGGTCAGTCACGCTTCGAGAGATCTGGCCGCCGCCGCGGGGGAGAGCGTCGAGCAGAAGCTATCTCGTGTCGGTTCGCTCCCGATCGGTGGGGCGGTCATGACTCCGGCCGGGAACCTGCCGTGCGACTTCTTGATTCATGTGGTGGTCAGTTCCGCCGATGAGGCTCAGTCGTCGTTGACCGTACAGAAAGCGGTCCAGAACGGACTCCGAAGGGTCGCAGACATGGGCCTGACATCCCTGGCTCTGCCGCCACTGGGTATCGGCGTGGGTATGACGGAGCCCGAAGATGCGGCCCGCGCGCTGTGCGAGATCCTCTTCGATCACCTCGACTCGGGCGAAACTCTGGACATGTTCCTGGTCGTGCCATCGCCCTACGAGGAAGAGATGTTCTCAAGGATCGTAAGGGAGTTGGCGGACCAGAGGACGTCGGATGCCTGAATCGGATCGGAACCTGTGCTTCGAGGGCCCGTACCCAAGACGTCTCGTAGCTGGCCAGGCTCGGTAACAGGGGGGGAGGGCGCATGCGAAAGCGGATTCTCGGGACGACGATCGTCGTCGTGTGGATCGCCATGGTTGGGTGGAAGGCCCGTGACGTGTACTTCCAGCCGGAGTTGATGCGGTTGGCCGAGGCGGCACTGACGCTCGCGCCGGGCATCAACTTCTATACCCTGACCATGAACGACCGGACGGTGGGGCAGGCGACGTCGCGTCTCGACACGCTTCCGGACGGCTTCGAGCTCGAGGACCTCATGAACCTCGAGCTGCCCGCGCTCGGCCAGACGGGGATCGCCATCGCGCGGACGCGAGTGAAGCTCAGCCCGTCGCTCGTTATGGAGAATTTCAGCTTCACGCTGGACAGCGAGGTCGGCCGGTTCGAAGCGAGCGGGGAATTGCTTCCTGACACGACGCTCGAAGTTCGCATCGTGTCGGCCGGCAGCGAGCAGAACCTCTCCTTTCGCCTCCCGCAGCCGCCGATCATGTCCAATGTCGTGCCGATCAGGGTGGCGATGGGTGAGGGCCTCGACGTCGGAGAGACGGTCCGGCTTCCGGTCTTCGATCCGACGAGTCTCAGCACCCGTACCGTCGAAGTCCACATCCTCGAGCATGACACGCTGCTGGTCACGGATTCCGCCGCGATCGGAACGGACGGCCGTTGGGCGTCCGCGAGGCAGGATACCGTGCCGGCATGGAAGATCGCCGAGGAGTTCGGCGGCGTCCGTGTCGAGAGCTGGGTCGACGAGGACGGGCGAATTCTTCAGGCATCCAGTGCACTTGGCTTCTCGATGCAGAAGACCGAGTACGAGCTCGCACGGCAGGCCCAGGAAGATTCCCGTCTCGTGTCGAACTCACCGATCGACGACGACGTGATCCTCTCCACGGCGGTGCAGAGCAACGTCGATTTCGCGGACGTGACGCAATACGACGAGCTCCGCTTTCGATTGACCGGCGTCGACCTCGAGGGTTTTCAGCTCGAGGGTGGGCGACAGTCACTGCGGGGTGACACCCTCATCATCCGAAGGGCGGATTGGGAGGAGGTCGATCCCGGCTACCGGCTTCCGTACGCGTTCATGGATCTTCGCGAGTCGCTCGAGCCCGAGCCGCTGATTCAGAGCGATGATGAACGCATTATCCGAAGGGCGCGAGAAATCACGGCTCGGCGGACGCAGTGGTCTCAGGACCCGAAGGAAGTCGCGAGGCAGCTGACGACCGCTGTGTACAGCATGCTCGCTAAGGAGATCACGTTCTCGGTACCGAACGCGGTCCAGGTCCTCGAAACCCTCCAGGGTGACTGCAACGAGCACACGGTGCTCTACGTCGCGATGGCGCGTGCGCTCGGTCTTCCAGCGCGGACCGCGGTAGGACTTGTCTATGTGAACGGGGCCTTCTTCTACCACGCGTGGCCTGAGGTCTGGCTGGACGAATGGGTGGCGGTCGATCCGACCTTCGGCCAGTACCCTGCGGACGCGTCGCACATCCGGTTCGTCATCGGTGGCCTGGCTCAGCAGGTGGAGATCGTGCGCCTGATCGGAAGCCTCGACATCGAGGTGCTGGATCAGGTGGCGGCCGAGGAGCAGGAGTGATCGTCCGGATGCTGTTCCCACACGTGTTGCTCATCACGAATCCTCCAGGGGAGAGAACGTGACCCACGTTCCAAGCACCAATACGGAAACACTCGCGTCGGCCGCGAGTCCCGACGAGACAGCGCCCGGCGGCGTACCTGGCGAGATGCTGGAGCTGCGGGGGGTGAAGAAGAGGTACGGGACCTTCGAGGCGGTGAAGGGTCTCGACCTCGCCGTGCACCGGGGGGAAATCTTCGGCTTTCTGGGCCCGAACGGGGCAGGGAAGACGACGACGATTCGCATGGTGGCGGGTATACTGCGGCCGTCCGGCGGAGAGATATTCGTTGGGGGTGACGACCTCACTCATCAGCCCGAAAGGGCCAAGTCACGCATCGGGTACATCCCCGACCGACCGTACCTGTACGACAAGCTTTCCGGTGGGGAATTCCTTCGCTTCGTGGCCGGGTTGTGGGGTCGTGAGGGCGAGGCGGTCGAGGCCCGGGCCGACCGGCTGCTGGAGCTCTTTCATCTGACGCCGTGGAAGGACGAGCTCATCGAGAGCTACTCCCACGGCATGAGGCAGAAGATCCTCATCAGCTCAGCGCTCATCCACCAGCCGGAGTTGATCGTCGTCGATGAGCCGATGGTCGGCCTCGATCCCCGCTCGGCTCGCCTGCTGAAGGATCTGTTCCGTGAATTCGTCGGACACGGGGGGACGGTCTTCCTGTCCACCCACACCCTGGAGGTCGCGGAGGCGCTGTGCGATCGCATCGCGATCATCAATCAGGGTGAGATCATCGCCTTCGGCACGATGGACGAACTTCGGAGTCAGGCGGAGGCCGGGGGAGCGCACCTGGAGGAGATCTTCCTGAAGGTCACCGGGGGCGAGGCGATGAGCCACGTCATCGAAAGCCTTCGCGAGGCCATCGAGAAGTGAACGGCGTCGTTCAGGCCAGGGCAGGCCTCCTCTGGCTTCTGCGGCCGAAGATCCGTACGAAGCTCAATCGTGCGAAGACGGATGAAGGGCGTCTCTTCAAGGCGATGCTGCTCGGGTTTGTGGGCTTCTTCTTCTGGGCGCTGATCTTCGCGGTCATCTTCCGGATGCTCATGTACTTCCGGGGTACACAGGGCATCGGGGATCTGCTCGCGGCCAAGCTGCTCGGGCTCGCGTTCCTCACGTTCCTCATGATTCTCGTGCTGTCGAACGTGATCACGGCGCTCTCGACCTTCTTCCTTTCCGAAGATCTGGAGTTCGTGGTCGCAGCACCCGTAGAGGCGGAGACCGTGTACTCGGCGCGCCTCATCGAGACGATCGTCGACTCCTCGTGGATGGTGGCGCTGCTCGCGATCCCGTTACTGGCAGCGTACGGGGCGGTCTATGCGGCAGGCCCCGTGTACTATCTGATCGCGATCGGGACCGTGATCCCGTTTCTGGTGATCCCCGCCGTCCTTGGGAGTGGTGTCACGCTTCTTCTCGTGAACATCTTCCCGGCCCGTCGAACACGGGACCTGCTCGCCCTGGTGGGTCTGTTCGCCGCGGCGGGCGTCGTAGCGCTCTTCCGGTTTCTTCGCCCGGAACGGCTCATGAGTCCGGAGGAGTTCAGCAGCCTCGTCGACTTCGTGGCGGTGCTGCGGACGCCGACGTCTCCCTGGCTCCCGAGTGAATGGGCGTCCGAAGCTCTCATGACGCAGCTCAACGGCCGCTTCGAGTGGTTCCCCTTCGTCTTCCTCTGGTCGACGGCTGCGATGTGCTTCGTTGTGGGCGCATGGATGCATCGACGCTACTTCGACGCGGGCTTCACCCGCGCGCAGGAAGGCGCCGAGAAGAAGGAGGGCCGGGCGCGATCCCGCCTGCTCGAGCGGGCGTTCAGCAATACCGAGCCCGCGACGCGCGAGATGCTCGCGAAGGAGTTCAGGGTCTTCTTCAGGGACACGACGCAGTGGTCGCAGCTGATCCTTCTCGGCGTGTTGGTCGCCGTATACGTCTACAACATCACCGTCCTCCCGCTCTACACGGGTGAGCAGGTCTCATTCCTGCTCATCAACGCCGTGTCCTTTCTGAACCTCGGTCTGGCGGGCTTCGTCGTCGCGGCGATCGCGGCGCGCTTCGTCTTTCCCGCGATGTCGATCGAGGGGCGGATGATGTGGCTGCTCAAGTCGTCTCCAGTGGACGTTCGGACGATCTTCTGGTCGAAGTACCGCGTAGGCACCTTCCCACTACTCCTCGTGGCGCTGCCGCTCATCGTCGGCACCAACATCGTGCTCGACGCGACGCCGTTCATCCTGCTCCTTACGTCCGTGACGATGATCGGGGTGACGTTCGCGCTGACCGCGCTCGCTCTCGGTTTCGGCGCCCTCTATCCGAACTACGATACGGAGAACGTCGCCGAGATCCCGACGTCGTTCGGGGGCCTTCTCTTCATGATGGCGGCCATCTCGTACCTGGCGGGGGTGGTCATCCTCGAGGCGTGGCCGGTCTACCTATACCTCAACTCGCGCTTCCAGAGCGGTGCGGCCGAGGTCAGTGTGACGCCACTCTTGCTGGGGGTCAGCGGTGCGGCGATCCTGACGATCCTCGCAACCTGGCTGCCGCTGCGCGCAGGGATTCAAAAGATCCAGTCGGTCGACTTCTGAGCATCGCCGAACGACGAACCGGAGACACCCATGCTACAAGCGATCAAGAGCTTCTTCGCCTCGTCGATGACGCCCCCGGACGAACAGCCCACCGCGGCCGGATCGAAGGATATCCGTCTCGCTGCGTGTGCTCTTCTTCTGGAACTGGCCAATGCCGATGACGAGTTCACGGAGGACGAGCAGCAGCATCTCGAGTCCGCCGTGCGCCGTCAGTTCGGGCTAGACGGATCCGAGGCCGAAAAACTCCTGAAACTCGCCCAACAGGAGCGCGAAGAGGCCGTGGATCTCTGGCAGTTTACGAATCTGATCGCCGAGAACTACTCGACCGGGCAGAAGATGGTGCTCGCCGAGATCATGTGGGGCCTCGTGTACTCGGATGGCGACCTGGCGAGTAAGGAGGACTACCTCATGAGGAAGATCTGCAATCTGCTCAGGCTCGAGCCGGGGTACCTCGCGGAGGCGCGGCAGCGCTTCCAGGGCGAGGGCTAGCGGACCAGGCACGGGGGTGACACCGGGATCGGACACCGGCATATTTGGTTCGTACGCAGTACTCACTCGAACGACAACGGATCATGCGCGACCTCGTACCCGGCGGCTATCTCTTCACTCACGCGGTCTTCTGGAGTGTCGTGGCGATGGTGGCGGTGGGCACGAACGCCGTGGCGATCATCCTGTCGATTGGTCTCGGGTTGCTGGTCGTCGAGTCGCTCACTCAGCGCTAGAGACCGGTTTCCCTGACAGTCGAGTGGGCGTCCCCGACTTCGGGGGCGCCTTTTTGTATGCCCGGAATCCCACAACGATGTGCAAGCGGGCGCGGGTACCGACGTACGAGCGTGAGAACGCACCGTTTCGGACCCGCCGCACGAACACCCTGAAACCTGCTAGATCCCCATGACGGCTGTCTCTCTGATTCTTACGGCCCTGATCGGCCTCGGAGTCGGCGTCTGGCTGGGTATGCCCGGCCGGTATACGCAGACCTCGGACGAGATCGAAAACATCATGGAGACGGGCGTCGGTCGCCGAGGTCGGAGGAAGCAGGTGTTCACACCGCTGGCGTGGATGAAGCGAAGGGTGAGCGCGAAGGACACTGCGTCGAGAGGCCGCCGTCAGGGCGGTAGACGCGGGGGGTTCAGGCTCGAGGCGCCCGATGATCGCGGATAGGCGACGCGGGGCTCTGTTCAGCCCGGACCCGTGAGTTTAGCCTCGACGGTCGTTTCGACTTTCGAGACCGGACCCCGCCAAGTGCACGTTTCGCGCAAGCTTGTGGTTCTGCTGGCCCTGCCCGCCCTGGTGGCGTGCCCCTTCTCCACAACGGACGATCCCGATCCGGCTTCGCCCGACGCGCTGGTCGGCTTCTGGCAGTACACGATCGAGGGGGACGTCGAGGCGACCCTGCGCTTCTCCAACGACGGGACGTTCCGGGTGCTGGATGCGTTCGTGGGCGCCGATCGCTGCGATTCAGAGGGTGGTTGGTGGGAGGCTGCGGACGGTGTCATCACGTACGGGGTGACCGAGGTGAACGGTGAACCCGCGTCCGAGTCGGGCACCGTCCCCTACGCCCTCTCCGGTAATACGCTGACGCTCGACCCCGGAAACCCGGACGAGGAGGTCTTCGGCCGCTTCGATGGCCCGATGCCCACATGCGGGGATTACGGCTTTCCATCCCTGGTGGTACTCGAAGCCACGATCGGTGGTGTCCTGTACGACTTCACGGACCCCGGACCGAACCCCGTCCGGGAACTGGGCATGTCTCTGGGGGAACTCGCCGCGACCGGCAACCTGGATCTGACCGGTCGGATCGGTGGGAGTGCGTATCCGTGCCCATCGTGCCAGACGCTCCAGATGACACTGCTCGGAGGTGGCCAGACCGGAACCATTCTACCCGGCACGTATGGCCGTGTGGGGACGGTCGGTCCCGGTGACGCCGGTGACGCGTCGATCGTGTACACCACCAGCCTGGCCGTTCAGGTCGATCCCTCTCAAGTGTTCTGGAGTGATCTGGGGGACGTCACCGGGTCCCAGGAAGGCTCGGTGACCGTGACCGTGACCGTCGTCGAGGAGAACCGCATCGCCGGGACCTTCGAGACGACCATGTGGAGTGGAGACATGCTGACTTCGCTGACGGCTTCGGGTCGCTTCGATATCCGGTACGACTAAGCGAGATGTTGGGTCTATCCCCCGCACAAGCTGTTCACGTGCCCGAACGGACTGCACACAGATTCGCCCTGCGTCTTCTCGCCTTGTCGCTCGTGACCCTCGGCATGACGGTGTGTGCCGAGTCTGCGACGGACCCCGACTCCCAACCGGCCGAGTCTCTCATCGGGATCTGGACATCCACGGTGCCTGATGTCTCGGAGATCAGCTTCGAGTTCGAGGACGGGCAGGAGTTCACGGCGGTCTACGCGGACTACGTCAACCGCCGTTGCACGTCGGAGAGTGGAGTCTGGAGTGTGGCGGACGGCAGCCTGACGCTCCAGGTGGCCACGCGAAACGGGCAGTTGGTCTCCGGCTCCGTCGAGTCGGTGTCGTACGAGCGATCGGGGAACACCCTGACCATCGCTTCGCCGCTGGAGTCGGCGGGCACCTACGGCCCCGCGTCATCCATGCCGATCTGCGCGGACTACGGCTGGATGAACATGGTGATGTCCGCCGAGATCGACGGTGTAGCGACGGACTTCAGCACGAGCGGACTCTTCGTGATCGATCTCGGATCGAGTATCGCTAGCGGCTTTGTCAGTCTGTCGGGCTATTACGATCCCGACGGCGTCGGCTTCGACCCGACGTGCGCGACCTGCCAACTCCTGAACATCGATGTGTACCATGAGCTTGGGGCCGCACTCGAGCCGGGTACCTACCCGGTCGAGACGTTCGGCCCGACCGGGAATCGGGCGGTGGCGCAGTACACACCGTCCTTCGGCAACCCAACGGGAACGCTGGGGACCAACGACTCCGATCCGAATACCCAGCCGTGGTCGGGGCAGGTGCTCGTTACGACCATGACACCGGATCTGGCGGAGGGCACCTTCGAGTTCGTGGTCTTCGATACGACCGGTTCGGGACCCCCATACCCCTCCGTAACCATCACGAACGGCTCATTCAGGCTTGCCTTCGACTGAGCGGTTTCGGTATGACGGGTTGTCGCCTCACCGGACCAGAGCGTCTACCGCCACCATCAGCAGTCCGATGAACGCGCCCAGTACGTAACCGAGCCGCACGATCAGGCGCAGCTCCCGGTCGGTGACCTTCCGCACGATCTCTTCCATGCGGGCGGTGGGGAAATGGAGAACCTTCTCCTCGACTCTGCGTGCCACGTCGATGCGCTCGACGACGGCGGGGACCTGCGTCTGCAGCCAGTCCCAGATCGGGTCGCCAAGGGCGGCTTCAATCCGGGCGGGACCGTCTTCCGGGAACCATCGGGCGGGAATTCCGATCGGGCGCTCCAGCATCCGTCCGATGATACGCTGCGCGCCGGCCTCCACCGCACGATGCGTGATATCGGTGCGTGCGGCGACAACGAGGAAGTCGGCGATCTTCTCGGTAGGGATACGCTCGAGGACGTCGCCCCAGGTGCGTGCGCCGGCCTTGTCGAGGCCCTCCCGGAGTTTCTCCACGAGGAACTCCCGGGTGGCGGAGTCGCGGGCCATACCGACGACCCAGCCGGTCAGCGTCTCACGCGCCTCGACCATGGTCGGGTCGTCCGCGTTGCCGAGCACTTCGTTGACCGGTCGTCGGAGGAAGTCCACGATCGCCTGATTCACACCCTGCGCGATCGCGTCCTGTACGGCCGGGTCCCGGAGAATCTCGGAAAGGCGCTCGGCACCCTCCTCCTGGATGGTATCGAGGACCTTGTCGACGGTGTCCTCCGTCATCACCACGCGCGCCACTACGCGCTGGTGAAATTTCAGGTCCTGCAGGAACCGCTGGAACAGCTCCTGAATCGTGGTTTCGAACTTCTTTCGCGTCTCGGGATCCTCGAGTAGCCCCCCGAGCCGCTCGGCCGCGAGCGGCAGGTAGCTCGCGATCGCTTTCTCGAGTGAGCCGACGAGTCCGAGCGGCAGGATCTCCTCGAAGTTCCGGCCTGGCTCCAGCAGCTTCTTGGACGCGCGCTCGATGTAGTCGGACACGGCATCCGAGAAGTCGTCGCTCTCGACGACCCCCTGAAGCCAGTCCTCGACGGCGGTCTCGACAGCGTCACCGCGGGCGGGCGTGAGGATGCCCGCGATCGGTTCGTCTGCGACGGCCCCGACGATGTCGTCTGCCCGCCTCAGCATGGACTCCTCGAAGCGTTCAGTCGCGACGTAGTCGTAGAGCTGCTCCATGCCGCGGTTCAGGGCGTCCCCGATGAGTGCATCGATGTCCGCAGCCACAGCCTCGGGAATGAGCTGCCGCAGCGAGCCCCGTTCCGTGTGCAGTACCTCGTCGAGGAAGAGTGCCAGCCGCTGGTCGAAGGCGTCCCGGAATTCGACGTTGGCGAAGGTGCTCGTCAGGTCCTCGGGCGTGAGCAGTCGACTGCCGACGGTGCGCCCGATCGCGGCGGCCAGCCTGGGCTGATTCTTGGGCACAGCGCCGTGGAGAAACCTCACCGGCCAGCGCCCGAACAGCCTGGGCGGATGATAGGGGTGGAACAGCATCCACACGGCGATCGTGTTCGTAAGACCGCCGGCAAGTGCCCCGAATCCGACCTTCACGAGAGCGAGAACGAGTTCCTGATTCATGAGGTCATCGCCGCTCGTGCACGAGGATCCCGTGCACCCCGTAGGTGTCCTCCCCGACCGCGAACTCTCCCGTCACTTCGAAGAGCGCCCGAACCGGCAGCAGCGGGCCAGGTCCTTCACCCGGCTGCATCTCCGCCGAGACGGCTTCGAGTCGGCCCTCGATCGAACCGTCGGCCGACCGTACACGCCACTCGACCGGGACATCCCGACGTGCGGGGGGGAACGCTTCGGTCCGCTCCCAGTCCACGCGTACGTCCGGCCACTGCATGAGGTCGTCATCGTGGACGCCCCAGGCCCGGTACAGAGGTGGACGGTCTCCGCCGTACTCGGAATCTCCCGCGAGGACGAAGTGTGCGGAGTCCCCCGACAGCAGGAACGCCCAGTCACCGCCCGGAGGCAGGGGCCCGGCAGATGCCCGGGCCATGTCCAGAATCATTCCGTCGATCCGCTGATCGACGAGGTATGCTGCTCCAGAGAGGACCTGATACGTATCCCCTCGCGCCCCGGTCCACGCCGGTCTGGCGTCTCCGAGGACCAATTCAAGCAAGCGAGCCCCCTGCTCGTAGAGGATCCCATCGATGGCATCATTGTCGCCCACCAGAAGCTGGAGTCCGAGATGAGGAACCAGTCGCGCGGGTGCTCTCGTCGGGCCGGTACGCCAGCGCTCATCGTAGAAGCCGTCCCAGACCCCGCCTCGGGCGATCCACGCGCGGGCCTCCCGAGTCACGCTGTCCGGGTCTTCTACCGTCTGTAGAAGCCATGGAACGATGAACACGCTGTCCGCAGCGACTGACGCGAACACGAAGTTCCGTTCGTAAAATCGCCGGTTCAGGTTTCCACTGTCAGCCACCTCGGTGCCGTCCGTCGGCCCCTGGGGCGCTGGTTGCTCGGTTTCTCCACAGGCAAGGGCGACGCCCAGGATCACGGAGCCGCCGATCCAGCTCCGCGTTCGATTGCGGGTCATGCCGATTCCCTGTAGACCGGGTGTCGCATCGGGTCGAGGATCTGGTCGGGACGAACGGCGAGCTCGGTGTCGAGGGCGCGCACGAACTTGCCGATCAGCCGCTTGCTGCGCCCCCAGTCGCCCTTCTCGCCGCGTGACACCGCGACCGCGTCGACACGCGTCTGACCCTGCTGATCCAGCCCCACGCGAATGTGGACGTCCGCTTCCCAGCCCACGAGTGGTGTTTTTGCCAGTGCCTCGATGACACCACGCTGGTCATCCATGCGGCCGATACTCCAGCCGAGCAGACCGCCTCCGCAGACCCGCATCGAGGCCTGCCACACATCTTCGAAACGGATCGCATACGTACGTCCCCGGAGGCGGGGATCGTCCGACCGCTGGTCGGTGTTGGCCTCCTTCTCGTAGAGCTTGTCGAGCAGGCCGCTCAACCAGCCCCCTCCGGCCCGATGGCGAAGCGGATGGACACGGTTGCCGTGACGGTCTGATCACCAGCCTCGATTGGTGTGTCCGCCGCGCGCATGGCCATCGCCTCGGCCTGGTAGGGCACGGGGCCCGGTCGTGACGCTCCGCCCGAAACCTCCAGCGGTTCGCCCAGCCGATACCCGAGTGACTCCGCGATCACCTGCGCCTCGGCACGTGCTGTCCGGACCGCGAGAGCCATGGCCTCTGCTCGGGCTGGCCCTGTATCCGACGCGAAGAAGTGGATGCCGGCGACCCGGTTCGCACCGGAGGCGATCGCTCGATCGATCACGCGGCCGACTGCATTCACGTCGGAGACGGTCGCTCGAACGTTGTTCAGCGCCACGTACCCGACGACCTCGCGCACCCGCTGATTCTGGACGTTCGAGTACTCGGGCCTGAGGGAGTACCCATGCGTGGCGAGTTCCAGACCGTCGAAGCCGGCGTCCCGAATGGCACGCAGCACGGCATCCATGACGTCTGCGTTCGCCTCCGATGCCGCACCGGCCGTGCCGCCGCGTGTTTCCACCGCGAACGTCACCGAGGCGCGATCGGGCTCAACCTGGACGCTTCCGGTCCCACTTACCTGAATCCAGCCCGGTCCGGTGACTGGAGCTTCCTGCTCGAGCTGCTCGGCCGGGACCTCGTATGCGTGGAAGCGCTGCAAAGACTCGTCGGCGGGTGGCGCGGGCTGACCGCCGGCGCTCGGCCCGGCGCAGGCACTCAACGCGATCCCGAGCAGAACCGGCTTGGTGATCCTCTTCATGGCCCTCGAGGTGAGAGGAGGGGCGATCGCAAGGCGATCGGCCAACGTCGTGATCCGATCCGGTACGGACGATCCGCGGATCCGGTTATAGTGTGGCGCGCTCGACCAACACTCGCCACACAATCGTGAGAGACGATGAAAGCGGTTATCCCACTCGCCGGGAAAGGTACCCGTCTTCGCCCCCATACTCATCATACGCCCAAGCCTCTTCTCAAGGTCGCCGGCAAACCGGTCCTGGCCTTCATCCTCGATGATCTGGTCGCGCTGGGCGTGACCGAGGTCGTCTTCATCGTGGGCCATCTCCGCGACACGATGCAGGCCTGGATTGAAGCGGAGTATCCGCAAATCACGGGCCACTACGTCCTGCAGGAGGTGCAGGACGGGACTGCGGGCGCGATCGCTCTGGCGGAGCCGTACGTCGATGAAGACGTCCTGATCATCTTCGCCGATGCCGTCCTCGAGGTCGACTACGGTCTCACGAAGACGCTGGGGGCCGAGTACGCGGCCGTCCTGTGGGCGAAAGAGGTCGAGGACTACCAGCGCTTCGGCGTCATCGTCACGAACGAGGACGGGACGATGAAGCAGATCGTCGAGAAGCCGTCCGAGCCGGTCTCGAAGCTCGCGAACATCGGGCTGTACTACATCCGCGACCACGAGCTCCTCTTCGAAGGTGTTCGGCACACGCTTTCGACCGATCCGGGGCCGTCAGGCGAGTACTACCTGACCGACGCCTTCCAGTACATGGTCGATCAGGGAGCGAAGCTGGTCACCGCCCCGGTCGATGGGTGGTGGGACGCCGGCAAGCCCGAGACGCTTTTGGAGACCAACGGCCACCTCCTCGAGACCGGGTACGGAGGCGTCGACGCGGCCGCGACGGTCGAGGGTGCGGAGATCGTCGAGCCGGTGCGAATTGAGGCTGGTGTCACCGTACGGGGCGGGACGATCGGCCCGAATGTGACGATCGAGGCCGGGACGGTCGCGGACCACTGCGAACTGCGTGACTGCGTCGTCGGTCCCGAGGCGAGGCTCGAAGCGGTCCGACTGCACGACTCGATGGTCGGGGGCTACGCCGACGTTCGACATGTCTCCGGCAGCATGCGTGTGACCGATCACTCGGTGGTGCACGGAGAGGACTGAGTGTCGGGCCACAGTGCCCCTGCTCACTCTGCCGGAGCGACTCCCGCGTAGAGAAGGATGGTGTGGAGGGCGCGAATCGGGCCGTCCGGTCCGTCCACGTTCCGGTACCACTCGTCGGTCGTATGGGCGAGACCAGCGTCGCCGCCGCACCCGAGGGTGATGGCCGGCAGCCCCAGCGCCATCGGGACATTCGCGTCCGTGCTGGAAAGTGCCAGCTGCGGCAGGCGCCCAAGTTCGCGTGTCGCGTGCAATGCGGCCTGTACGAGCGGGTGGCCTTGGTCCGATTCTCCACCAGGGCGATCTCCGACGATCTTGATCGATCCGCGGAGGGCGGGCTCTCGCCCGATTTCCTCGTCCACGATGTCACGGATCTGGTGCTGCAGTGCCTCGAGATGCGACCCGGCCGACGAGCGTGTGTCGATTTCGAGCCAGACCTCCTGGGGGATCGCGTTGATGCTCGTGCCCCCGCCTGTTCGTGCCAGCGTCAGCGTTGTTTGCGGCTCCCTCGGGAGGGGGAGTGATACGAGCCGGCTCCCGATGCGACTCAGGGTGTGTAAGGGGTTGGCGGTCCCCCAGTCCACCCATGAGTGACCGCCGGGCCCGGCCACGACAATGCGGTATCGGCGCGAGCCGAGTCCCCGGACCACGATCCGGTCCAGACCCGCTCCATCGAGCGAGATAAAGGCGTCGGCGCGCTCTCCCTCTCCGCCTCGGCCGAAGAGGTGCTTCACCCCCCGTAGGTCACCCATGCCTTCCTCGCCAACGGTCCCCACGAAGAGGAGCGGGCGCTTCGTGCGTAGCTCAAAGGCATCGAGCGCTCGCGCGACCGCAAGCATGCACGCCAGTCCGCGTGCGTCGTCGGAGATTCCTGGCCCGCGCAGGAGATCGCTCTCCCGCGTGACGGACACGTCCGTCTCTGCGGGGAAGACGGTGTCGAGGTGGGCGGACACGATCAGCGCTCCCGCGGCCGGGGTGTCGGGACGGCTGGCAAGCACGTTCCCGACCTCGTCCCTCCGCACATCTGAGATGCCCGCAGCACGGAAGAACTTCGCCAGTCTGAGGCCGCGTTCGTGCTCTCCGAACGGAGGCGCCGGGATCTCGGAAAGCTCGATCTGGGCGTCGAGGGTCTCTTCGTCCGTCTCCGAAAGGAAGCGGAAAGCCGAGGTAATTCGCGGGTCGGAGGTCGTTGGGAGAGACGGAGTCGTCAAGGCGTCGTCATCGAGGCGAGGTACACATGAGAGCGCCCGGGATGCCAGTTACCGATGCGTTACAGGCGATGCGTATTTGCGTTACGAAGGCCGGCTAACGTGGTCGCATGAAGATCGAAACGAATGCTTCGGCTACGGCCACGCAGTGTGGTATGTCCCGCATCCCCAGGCACAGCATGTATAGGCTCATCCGCCGGCTCCCGGTACTCCTCACCCTCCTCGTGCTCGGTACGACGGACGTTTCTGCTCAGCAGATCGGTACCATCGTCGGCAACGTTAAGGACGCCACGACGGCGCGCAGCCTCGCCGGTGCGCAGGTCTTCGTCAATGACGGGGTGGTTGGCGCACTCTCCGACCTGAACGGCCGCTTCGTCATTGCGCGGGTACCGGCGGGTTTGGTCTCCGTCACCGCTCAGATGATCGGTTACGCGACCAAGACCGTCACCGAGGTCATGGTGAACCCCGGCGAAGTCGTCTCGCTCGACGTTACGCTGACCGAGTCGGCCGTCGAGTTGGAAGAGATCGTCATCACTGCGACGCGCGAGCGTGGTAGCCAGGCCTTCATCCTCGACGAGCGCCGGACGTCGGCCTCGCTGGTTGAGGGAATCGGAGCAGCGGAGATCTCCGCCCGCCCGGCTTCGGATGCCGCGGATGTCGCTCAGCGGATCACCGGCGTCACGGTCTCCGAAGGCAAGTATGTCTTCGTGCGCGGTCTCGGTGAGCGGTATTCACAGACGTCCCTGAACGGGTCTTCCCTCCCGAGCCCCGAGCCGGAACGCGAAGTCGTTCCGCTCGACCTCTTTCCGTCCGGCTTCCTCGAAAGCCTCCAGACGCAGAAGTCCTATACCCCGGACCTCCCGGCAGACTTCTCCGGCGGTTCCGTTCAGATCCAGACGAAGGACTTCCCGAACGAGTTCACGATCAACGCGGGTGTCGGGACGAGCTTCAACACGAACAGCCAGTTTCAGGATGGGTTCATTGCGTATCCCACGGGCGGCATGAACTTCCTGGGCTTCAGCGACGGTTCCCGCGACGAGCCGACGAGCGTGATCGAGACGATGGGGCCGGTCACGACGGGTAACCGCCTCCCGGCTGACGACGCGACGCGTCTTCGCATTGGGCAGGAGCTACAGGCTTCCGCCCAGTCGTTCACGCCGGTCCTGCAGGGTACGCCGCTGAACCGAAGCTTCAACCTCGGTATCGGAGGCCGTAATGGCCTCTTCGACGATGGCGAGCTTGGCTACTTCTTCGCCGGTCAGTACAGCGACAATTACACGCTTCAGCCCAGTGAGATCGAGCGGAAGTGGCGAGTTTCGGCCTTCGACCCGGCGGTTGCACCCGAGGACCGCCGGCCGAACGTCGACTACCAGTTCTCGCGTGGTACGCGCTCGGTTTCGTGGGGTACGATCGGGAACTTCACGATCAAGCCGACGGCTTCGCAGAAGATCAGCCTGAAGACGACGGTGAACGTCAGTTCCGACGACGAGGGACGGACGTACACCGGTGACAACCGTGAAGACATCGGTGCCCTGGTCCGCTCGGATCGTAGCCGCTTGGTCTCGCGTGTGATGCTCTGGGGGCAGCTCTCTGGTGAACATCAGCTGTTCGGAAATTCTCGCCTGGAGTGGCGGGCCACCACGGCCCGTGCCATGCGAGACGAGCCGATGCTGCGTGAGGCGCTCTACATAGCCGACACGCGGGCTGATCCGTACACGCTGTTCCCGGATGCCGGCTCCGGTGCCTACTTCTGGAGTGACCTGGTCGACGATGACCTCAGCGGTGCGCTCGACTGGACCTTTCCTTTCGAGCTTTTCTCCAACGACGCTTCGATCAAGTTCGGCGGAATGTACCGGGAGCGGACGCGTGATTTCGCCTCTCGTCGCTTCCTCTGGGACTTCCTCGAGAACACGATCAGCGACCTCGACGCGTCGCTCGCCGAAGGTACGATCACCACGGCCGCGCGCCGTACGGGTCAGTTCGCGCTCGGAGATATCGTGGAGCCCGGCAATCTGTATGACGCGACGGACGAGAGGATGGCGGGGTACGCGATGCTCGACCTGCAGCCGACCGACCGTCTTCAGGCGATCCTCGGCGCCCGGGTCGAGACGTACGCCCTTGGCCTGAACTCTCGCGGTGACCAGCTGCAGAGCATCGACGAAACGGATATCGCGCCGTCGTTGAACCTGATCTACTCGGCGAGCGATCGCCTCAAGGTCCGCGCCGCGGCGAGCCGCACGCTCGATCGCCCCGAGTTCCGTGAGTTGGCGCCCTTCCAGTTCACGGAAGCAGCCTCGCTTCGGCAGCTCTTCGGTAACCCGGAGCTGCAGCCGGCGGAGATCGTGAGCACCGACCTCCGTTTCGACTTCTTCCCGGCCCCGGGTGAACTCATCTCGATCGGCGGCTTTTTCAAGAAGCTCGACGAGCCGATCGAGCAGGTCTTCATCGCGGCCGCGTCCTCGGCGTTCTCGTTTCAGAACGCGGACGAGGCCACGATCGTCGGGATCGAGGCGGACGCGCAGTTCGGCCTCGGCCGCATCGCCCGGGCCCTCGAACTCTTCTCCGCCTCGGCCAACTACTCCTGGATCAACTCCGACGTGACGGTCCGGGCGGGCGGAATTTTCGAGCCCACCAACCTCAACCGCCCCCTCGAGGGTCAGGCGAGCTACGTGCTCAATGCCGGGCTCAACTGGGACAACATGGCCGGCGTCGAGGCAGGGCTCTTCTACAACCGATTCGGCGCGCGCCTCACGGCGGCTGGCGGTAGCGGTATCCCTGATCTCTTCGAGATGCCGCGCAACTCCGTTGATGCCTCGATCGGTTTCCCGCTGATGGGTGGCGCACAGGCCCGCATCCGGGCGACCAACCTGCTCAACGCCGAGTACCGGTTCGAGCAGGAGGGGAACGGCATCACTCAGATCCAACGTCTCTTAACCACCGGCCGGACGGTCTCGGTCGGTATTTCCTGGGAATACTGATTCCCAACCCTTCATTCCAATAGGCAGTGAGAAACGACAGATGACTTTATCGAGGCTTCGTGGAATTACCTCGACACTCGTACTCTCGCTCGCGCTGGTCGCGTGCGATGAGGATATCGTCGGCACCACCCAGGTTCAGATCCCGGGTGCGCCGGCCGCCGTCTCAGCGACGGCCAACGGCACGACCGTGACCGTCTCCTTTTCGGCGGGTACGAACGCCGATTCACACCGCGTGGTGCTCTCCACGACCGGCGAAGCTGATCGCGAGGTCTCCACGACGGAGAGTTCCGCGGAGTTTACTGGCCTGACGTTCAGCGCCACGTACGCGGCGACGGTCTTCGCCGTGAACTCGGCCGGGTCGACCGCTGCCGCCGCGGTGACGGTCACGATCGATGATCCCGTAGAAACCTTCATCGAGGTCGAAGGCGACATCCTCAGCAATACGACATGGACCTCTGACAAGGTATGGGTCATTACGCAGCCGATCTTCGTCGGTGTCGACTGTGGCGCTGATGGTGCGGCCGCGGGCTGTGTCCAGGCCACGCTCACGATCGAGCCGGGCACGACCGTCGTCGGGAAGACCGATCTCCCCCAGGGGGTCCGTGGCGCCTACCTCGTGGTCAGCCGGGGATCGCAGCTCGTCGCCGACGCGACGGGCGCAGACCGTGCGCCGACCGAGGCAGAGACGATCGTCTTCACCTCGGACAAGCCCAAGGGTCAGCGCGCACGTGGTGACTGGGGTGGAATCGTCATCAACGGTCGGGCCCAGACCAACGCGGGTGCCGAGGCCGAGGGGGAGGGAGACTCCGGTCTCTTCGGTGGCAACCTCGACACGGACGACTCCGGGATTCTACGTGGTGTGCGCATCGAGTTCGCCGGTGACGATGTGACACCGACGGACCAGCTCAACGGTATTGCCCTCCAGGGCGTGGGCTCGGGTACGACGATCTCGTACCTCCAGATCCACTACAACGTGGATGACGGCATCGAGCCCTTCGGTGGCACGGTCTCCGTCGACCACCTCGTGGTCACCGGGATCGGCGACGACTCGGTCGACGGCACGGACGGGTACCGCGGCTTCATGCAATTCATCCTCGGCCAGCAGCGTGGTGACGCAGCCGACAATGGCATGGAACTCTCGAATGACGGTGAGGATGCGGATCGTTCCCCGAAGTCTACCGCGGTGATCGCGAACGCGACGATGGTCGGTGCCGGCTTCGGCTCCGGTGAGATCGCGCTCGCCAACAACGGAGACCGCGGTGTGCAGTTCCGCGAGGGCTCGCACTACCGCGTGTATAACTCGATCTTCACCGGCTTCGGTGACGCGGGCTTCTGCGTCGAGAACGCCGGTACGGTCACCGCGGCCAACAACCGCTTCCCGGGTGGACAGACCGATCCGAAGACGACGCTCTCCATTGAGGGTTCGGTCGTCTGGGACAACGCGGTGGCCGACGGTGGCGACCTCAACTTCGAGGCGTGCTCCGGCCTGACCGAGGCTGAGAACAAGGCCTTCTTCCTGAACGCTCCGTTCAACAACGTGGTCGCTGATCCGCTTCTGCGGACGGGCTTCGACAACATCGGCTCGATGATGTCTCCTCCGGACATCATCGCCTCGGATCTTCCTGCCGGGTACAGCCCGTTTGACCTGAGCACGGTTTCGCTGGACGATGACGACCTGTTCGCACCGGCTGATGGCCGGACGCTAGTGAACACCTCGTACCCCGGCGCCGTCGCTCCGGGTACACCCCTGGAGCAGGCATGGTTTTACGGGTGGACCGTCTGGACGGAGGACGGATCCGATTCTCGTGCGAACCAGGCCGGCAACTGATCTTGGCGATCTACGATGCAGAGGGGGCGCGGTGTGCCGCGCCCCCTCGACTTCGAGGCAGTAGCCGCCGCAGGCGTCTCGATGGGACTCGCCAGGTAGACCGACGGCGCTCCGCGGGGCTGGCGGTTTCACTCTGCGCGATGCTGGTCGCTGTCGGTTGCGCAGATCGTGCCGGTCCACTTTCCAATTCATACGAGACGCCCGAGGGGCTCGTCGAAGCCGCGCTGACGGCGGTCGAGGCTGAGGATGGTGAGGCGTTACGGGCGCTGCTCCTCACGCGTGAAGAATTTGAGGAGTTCGTGTGGCCAGCGTTGCCCGACCGCGAGAATACTCAGTTGGACTTCTTTTGGGGTACCATGGCGATGAACACCCGAAAAGGAGTGCGCCAACTCGAGAACAACTTCGGCGGGCTTCCGATCGAAATCGTCTCAATTCAGATGCCCGAGCAGGGCCTCGAGTCCTATCAGGATTTCACCTTCTACGTCGGTGTGAACGTGATCGCTCGTAGGTTGGATACTGGTGAAGAGGGTGCATTCCCGTCCTTCGACGGATTCCTCGAGTATCGGGGGCGCTGGAAGCTCCTCAATTTTGATGAGCTTTAGTGCGTTGACCGGGTCTTCGGGTGGACCGGTTCTCGTGGGTACCCCGACGCACTCGTGCGTTGGCCCTATGTTAAGGGGTCGGAACCCGAGGCCGGACGGAGGTGATGGCAGGAATGGACGAACGCTCGCTCATCTACGATTGGAACGAAGCGGACCCTCACTTCGACTGGGGAGCCCTGGATTCGGTTCAGCTGGACGACGAGACGTTGCGCGACGGGCTGCAGAATCCATCGGTCGTGGACCCTGCGATCGAGGACAAGATCCGTCTGCTTCATTACATGGATCAGCTCGGGATCCACACGGCGGACATTGGGCTGCCGGGCGCAGGCCCTCGCGCGGTCGAGGCCGTCACTGCGCTGGCTCAGGAGATTGTCGACTCGGGCCTTTCGATCGATGCGAACTGTGCAGCGAGGACGGTCATCGCCGACGTCCAGCCGATCGCGGAGATCAGTCAAAAGGTCGGCATCCCGATCGAGGCGTGCACCTTCATTGGGAGTTCGCCGATTCGGCAGTATGCCGAGGGCTGGACCTTGTCGAAGATGCTGCGGGTCACCGAGGAGGCCGTCACCTTTGCTGTGCGCGAGGGATTGCCTGTGATGATGGTGACCGAGGATACGACGAGAGCGCAGCCGGACGTCCTGAAGGAGCTCTATGGAAAAGCCATCGAATGGGGAGCCAGGCGACTCTGTGTCGCAGATACGGTAGGGCACGCTACGCCCGCGGGAACGAAGGCCCTCGTCCGCTTCG
Organism: uncultured Gemmatimonadaceae bacterium; assembly: GCA_964492085.1. GTDB lineage: Bacteria > Gemmatimonadota > Gemmatimonadetes > Longimicrobiales > Gaopeijiaceae > UBA2589. Next base: position 79,470 of record CAZBHZ010000015.1, read on the forward strand.
TGATCGAAGAGGTCGTGAAGCCGTCCGGGGAGGACGTCGAGGTCGACTGGCACGGGCACCGCGACCGCGGCTTCGGGCTGGCGAATACGCTGGCCGCGATCGAGGCCGGAGCGACGCGGGTCCACGGCACGGCTCTGGGCATCGGGGAGCGCTCGGGCAACACCGAGATGGATCTGCTTCTCGTGAACCTGGCGCTGCTCGGCGTGCACCAAGCCGACCTGACGATGCTTCCGGAGTACTGCGAACTGGCGGCGGAAGCGTGCCAGATCCCCCTGGTGCACTCGTACCCGGTCATCGGGGCCGACGCCTTCCGCACCGGAACGGGCGTGCATGCCGCGGCGATCGTGAAGGCACACGCGAAAGGAGACGACTGGCTCGCCGACCGGGTCTACTCGTCGATTCCGGCATCCATGGTGGGCCGCCGGCAGGTCATCGAAATCGGGCCGATGTCCGGCCTGTCCAACGTGAAGTTCTGGCTCCGTGCGAACGGATACGATCCGGACGACGAGGAGCTGTGCGAGCGCATCTTCCGCGCCGCCAAGAAGACGGACCGCACCCTTACCGAAGGAGAGCTGGAAGTCCTCTGCCGGACCGGCTGATCGCCTGCGTTCGCGCGCGATCACAGATCGCGTGGCGGATGGCGAAGCGTCGATGAGCATGCTCGCACGGGAAATCATGAAGACATCCAACACGAGATCCGTCCCCCGTATCCTCGTGGTCGAGGATGAGCCGGACATCGCAGCTCTGATTGCGTATCAGCTCACGCGTGAGGGGTTTCGGGTGGAGACGTCCGGTGCCGGCACCGACGCACTCGAAGCCGTGGCTCGTGAGCTTCCGGATCTCATCGTGCTCGATCGCATGCTGCCCGGACTCAGTGGTGACGATGTCCTCGCTCGACTCAAATCGGATCCTGTGACCTCGCAGGTACCGGTCCTGATGCTCACGGCTAAGCGGGAGCAGGAAGACCGAATCGAAGGCCTCGAGCTGGGGGCGGACGACTACTTGGCCAAACCGTTCGCTCCGCGTGAGCTCGTCTTGCGTGCGCAGGCGATCCTGCGGCGTGTTCATGAGTCCGGTGCCTCGGCCGGCGGGCGAGTGCTGCGGGCAGGGCCGATCCGACTCGACGTGGAGTCCCATCGGGCGTCGATCGGCGGCGAGGAACTTCTGCTGACTCCGACCGAGTTCCGGCTGCTCCTGGCCTTGATGGAGCGTCGCGGTCGGACGCAGAGCCGCAAGCAACTCCTCGAGAAGGCGTGGTCGGTGGAATCGGGCGTGTCGGATCGGATTCAGACACGCACCGTGGACATGCATGTTCGTCGGCTCCGCTCCAAGCTCGGAACCGTCGGCTCATGGATCCAGACCGTGCGCGGCTTCGGCTATCGCCTGAAGGTGCCGGAAGGGGTGGAATAGCGCCGGTCGTCCTTCGCAGCGCCTACACGCAAGCCGATAGGACGTTTTTCGAGTATACTGCCCCATGCCCGATCCTGTTTGCGGGAGCGGAGTCTTCGGGCGTGGTCAGGCGAGGGCGGATCGCCGGG
>CAZBHZ010000015.1:81107-84487 GCA_964492085.1 uncultured Gemmatimonadaceae bacterium
CCTGTTTGCGGGAGCGGAGTCTTCGGGCGTGGTCAGGCGAGGGCGGATCGCCGGGGCGGCCTGTCGAACCCCACGCGACTCAGGAGTGGCATGAACGACGAAATGAGCGGCGCCGTGGAGGCACTTCTCGACCAGGTCGGTCACGAGACCGAGCCCAAGGCCCTCCTCGACGCCGCGAACCTGCGCGGACAGGTGGCGATCGTGACCGGCGGGTCGAGCGGGATCGGTCGCGCGGTCGCGCTGGAACTCGCCCGATGCGGGACCCACATCGCGTTCTGCTTCCTCGACTCCGGCTCGCAGGCGCGCCTCGACGCCCAGGAGGTGGCCCGTCGCCTCCGAGAGATGGAAGTGAAGGTCTTTTTCCGTTCGTGTGACGTTCGGAACAGCAAAGAGGTGAAGTCGTTCGTCGCCGACGTGCAGGAGGAGCTGGGCGGGGTCCAGATCCTGATCAACAATGCCGGGATCGGTGCCGATGGCGCCCTGTGGCGGATGGAAGACCACGAGTGGGAGGCCGTCCTTCGCACGAATCTCGACGGCGCGTTCTACTTCACGAAGGCGGTGGCTCCGCTCATGCGGGCACAGGATCACGGGAAGATCGTGAACATCACATCGGTGCACGGGATTCGCTCCGAGTTCGGGATCTCCAACTATGCGGCGTCGAAAGCCGGATTGATCGGGCTGACGAGAAGCACCGCCGTCGAACTCGGGTCACGCAACATCAACGTGAATGCGGTCGCACCCGGGTACATCCGCACGACGCGGCTTACGGACGGCGTGCCCTCGGAGATCCTGGATCGAGCGCGTGAGAGAGCGGTGCTCGGACGACTCGGTGATCCACAGGACGTGGCCGGTGTCGTTCTCTTTCTCTGCTCCGAAACGGCCCGGCACATCACGGGGGTGGTGATTCCCGTCGACGGCGGCTACCTCCTGTAGCCCATCCGGCCAGCGAAATCGGCGCCTTCGCTGTCCTGTTCCGGTGACCCCCATGCCGAGCCTGCGCCGGGGAACGGTTTGCGCTCAACCGGCCGGCCGCTCAAACTCCGCGGATGCAAACACTTCGACAGATCTCGGGCCTCATAGACGGCCTGAATGACAAGCTCGGTATCCTGATCCGCTGGCTGGCGCTCTTGATGGTGCTGACCGGTGCGATCAGCGCCGTGGTGCGCTACTTCGCGCGGTCCCAGCAATGGACGCTGAACCTGACGCCGGCTACCGAGGCGCAGTGGTACTTCTTCAGCGTCATCTTCCTGATGGGTGCCGCGTACGGATTGAATCACGACGTGCACGTCCGAGTCGATGTCATGTACGAGCGACTCAGCGCGAAGGCGCAGGCAATGGTCGACATGGCGGGAACGATCCTCTTCCTGATCCCGTTCTCCATCCTGATGCTGTACGTCTCCTTCCCGGCTGTCCGCGTGTCCTGGCAAATCAAGGAGATGTCGCCGGATCCGGGTGGATTGCCGCGATATCCCATCAAGGCGCTGATCCTCGTCTCGTTCGTACTCCTGCTGCTCCAGTCGTTCAGCCAGCTGGTCAAACAGACGGATGTACTCCTGGGCAACGTCCCGACACTCGACGATCACGAAGGTGAACCGGAGGCACACGTATGAGCCTCTGGGGTCCGGCGATGTTCTTTGTCGTCCTGGCGATGATCTTCACCGGATATCCGGTGGCATTCGCGCTGGGTGGTACGGCGCTCATCTTTGCGCTGATCGGGGCGGCGGCCGGCGTCTTCGACATCCCGCTTCTCTTCGCCCTTCCCGAACGAACGTTCGGTACCATGTCGAACTTCACGCTTCTCGCGGTGCCGTTCTTCATCTTCATGGGGACCGTTCTGGAGAAGTCGAAGCTGGCGGAGCAGCTCCTCGAGACGATCGGGCTGCTTTTCGGACGGTTCCGGGGTGGCCTCGCGATCGGTGTCATCTTCGTCGGTGCGCTTCTGGCGGCTGCGACCGGCGTTGTCGGTGCGAGTGTGACGGCGATGGGTCTGATCTCCCTGCCGGTGATGCTGCGCAACGGCTACAAGGACGAAATCAGCCTCGGCACGATCGCCGCTGCAGGCACGCTCGGTCAGATCATTCCACCGTCGATCGTGCTCATTGTTCTGGGTGACCAGATGGGTGTGCCGGTTGGATCCCTCTTCCGCGCTGCCCTCGTGCCGGGTCTCGTGCTGACGGGGGCCTACGCGGTGTACGTCGCGGTCATCGCCTTCGCTAAGCCATCGGTCGCTCCTGCGCTTCCGGATGACATGCGCGTCGCCGGCGGGGAGCTGGCGAAGCGGGTCGTGGTGTCACTGCTGCCGCCGCTGGTCCTGATCGTGGTGGTGCTCGGAAGCATTTTCGCGGGGGTGGCGACGCCCACCGAGGCAGGCGCGCTCGGCTCGGTCGGTGCGATACTCCTCGCGCTCCTGAATCGATCGTTCTCGATCGATGCGCTGAACAAGGCGATGGAAGAGACGAGCCGCCTGACGATCATGGTGATCTTCCTGCTGATCGGGTCCACGGCGTTCGCGCTCGTGTTCAGGGGCTTCGACGGCGACATCTGGATCGAAACGATGCTCACGGGGATTCCGGGTGGAGCACTCGGCTTCCTGCTCGTGGTCAACATCGTCGTCTTTATCCTGGGCTTCTTCATCGACTTCTTCGAGATCGCGTTCATCATCGTGCCGTTGATTGTGCCCGCGGCCGAGATCCTCGGGGTCGATCTGACGTGGCTTGGTATCGTTCTCGCGATGAACCTCCAGACCTCGTTCCTGACCCCGCCCTTCGGCTTCAGCCTCTTCTATCTGCGAGGTGTGACGCCGTCGAAGATTCCGACCACGTCGATCTATCGCGGGGTGATCCCCTTCATCGCGATCCAGCTCATCGTCCTCGCGGGTGTCATCTGGATGGCGGTACCGAGGTAGGCACGCGGCACGTATCGAGCTGCCGAGGCTCGGTGCACACGAGGAATGATTCGAGCGGGCGGGTCGGACCACGGGTCTGGCTCGCCCGCCCCCGTGAACTCGGTGACGGCAACCCCCGAGAGCCGCTGGACTCGTCCGTTGGGGTTCGACAGGTTGCTTCCCATGGCGACCGACACCTCCTCTGAGCCCGAACGGGTGACCATCTGGACCGGCGGGCGACGAAAACTCGGACGCGATCCGGTGCTGGGTCCGTGGGTGAGGAAGATCGGTACGATCAGAGTCCCGATGACGGATGACGGTCCGTTCCCGTACCTCGCCCGCACGATCTGTTACCAGCAGCTAGCAGGCAGAGCGGCTGCAACGATCCACGGTCGATTCGTGGACGCGCTCAAGGGTGAGGTCACGCCTTCGAAGGTGCTCCGGGTTCGTGAGACGACCCTGCGAAAGGCAGGGCTCTCGCGAGCGAAGCTCGCCG
>CAZBHZ010000016.1:0-83375 GCA_964492085.1 uncultured Gemmatimonadaceae bacterium
AGCGAGCCCGGTAGACGATTGACCTGCCCACCCGGATCGGTCGGGAAACCCCGGGGCGATCGGGGGTAGAGGTGTGCGTGTCCGTGACCGTCTGCCCAGCCAACTGTGACTCGACTTCACCGGTTCCTGCTCCTCGCGGCTTCCGCTGCACTCCCTCTTCCGGGGATCGCGGCAGGTCAGGATGTGGGAGACGTGAATCGACTCGCCGGTGTGACGACCGTGAACGTCCGGATCGAGGCCACGTGGGATGATGCGATCACCATGGACGCAGGCGGTGCGACGGCCGACCAGTTCCGCCAGGCACTTCGCATGACGTTCGAGGACCGTCTGGAAACGGCCGATTCTGCACCCAATCTCCTCGCTGGCGCGCCAACGACGGTCACGTGCCATGTCGACACCTTCTACGAGCCGGGCCAGATCATCTATGCTCTGCGTACGCAGGTCGAGCAGCCTGGCGCCGACGGCACGCCGGTGATCGTGTGGATTCGCTCATGGGTCGGATCCTTCAACATGCAGCAGATGCACGTGATGTTCACCCTCGGCACCCAGTGCGCCGAACGTTTCCTCGACGACTGGCAGAGCGCCAACTAGCGCTTCCGCCTCGTCGCCCTCGTCCGCAGCACCACGATCGTCGGTCGCAGCGGGGTCGAGTAACCACCGGGTGTCGAGCGACCCGAGCCGCGTCGCGTCCCCGTGGTGTTGCATCCTGATACAGAATGGGGAAACCTCTTCCCGATCGATCTGTTTCGCCTACGGAGGCCACGGTGGAATCGTCTGCCCGCTCCTTTCTCAACGCCCTTCTCTCGACGCCCGGCGTGTCCGGCTACGAACAAGCGGTCCAGCAGATCGTACGGGAGTACGCGGCCCCATTCGCCGACGACATCCAGACAGATCTTCACGGTAATGTGATCGCGACCGTGAACGGCACCGGCGGCCCCACCCTGATGCTCGACGGTCACTGCGACCAGCTGGGCATGCTCGTCTCCCACATCGACGACGCAGGCTACCTCTTCTTCCAGACCGTCGGGGGGTGGGATCCCCAACAGCTCGTCGGCCAGCGTGTCACGGTCTGGACCACGAGCGACCCGGTGCACGGCGTGATCTCACGAAAGGCGATCCACCTTCTTACGGACGACGAGAAGAAGAAGGTCGTCGACCCGACGGATATGTGGATCGACATCGGTGCCAGGGACCGCGACGACGCCGCGTCCGTCGTGTCGATCGGCGATGCGGTGACCGTGCAGCTGGGGATTCAGGAGATGCGCAACGGACTCGCGAACGCACCCGCGATGGACAACCGGAGCGGTGTCTGGGTCGTCTTCGAGGCGATGCGGCGCGCGGCTGCGCAGGGCGTCTCCTGCAGGCTCGCGGTTGCGTCCACGGTTCAGGAAGAGATCGGTCTGCGAGGCGCGCGAACGGCAGCCTACGGGATCGAGCCGGACGTGGCGATCGCCGTCGACGTCACTCACGCCACGGACTGTCCGGGGATCGACAAGCGTCAGCGTGGAGTGATCAATCTGGGCAGTGGACCGGTGATCCTCCGCGGGCCGAACATCAACCCACGGGTCGGAGGGCGCCTCGAGGAGCTCGCAAAACGGGGAGACATTCCGTTTCAGGTGGCCGCGCTGGGGCGAGCCGCACCCAACGACTCGAACGCGCTCCAGATCACCCGTGCGGGTGTCGCGACGGGCCTCGTCCAGCTCCCGAACCGCTACATGCACAGCGCCGTGGAGACGATCGCGCTTTCCGACCTCGACGCCGCCGCGGAGTTGCTGGCATCGTTCGCGACCGAGCTCACCGGCGAGGACTCCTTCATCCCCTGAGCAGACCGCGTTCGGTCGCGTGCACGGGCAGGGTCTCGCGTCAGTTCGGCGTGAGCGCGATCTCGATGCCCGAGATATCACCGGGCCCGACACCGCAGAAACTCGACAGGTTAACGGTCGAGCTCGAAAACCCTGCGCTCACCGCGGCCACGGACAGCGTTGTGCAGTTCGGGGCCGACTGACCTCGCGGCGGCCCGGTTCGCACGGACCAAGCACCCGACGCATTGGAGACGTCCGTATCGAAGATCTCCGAAGTCGGCTCCAGGGGAGGCTGATACCGCAACGTCACCTGCGCCCCGTCGATACCCTGCCCCGCGGTATATCCGGAACCTGCAGACGCGGCGACCACGGTACCGGAGAGATAAAGAATGTTCTCGGGCTCGGTGGAGCCACATCCTGACATCGCGAAGAGCAGGGACAGAGCGAAAGGCTTTCTCATGCGTGGGGGTCGGGTGAGATGAACGAACGTGGTCCGGATAGCATCGATCACCGGTGGAGAGCCGTCCAGAGCGTGACGCTGATGGCATCGCACAGTACCGTGCTCCGAGGCTACACTCCGATACCCTCTCCACGTTGCGTCATGATCAAGACCAGGAAGGCTCCCCGATCCTCGATCTGCGCCGTGACCGTGACGCTCACGCTGGCGGTACCGGCAGGACTCCAGGCTCAGGACGCGGGGGACCTCTTCGATGAGGCGTGCGCAGAGTGCCACAGCTCAGCCCAGAGCGGACGGACCCCGACCCGGTTCTCACTGAGCCAGCTCACGCCGCGCGCGATCGTGGCGGCGCTCGGCCCCGGAGGCGTCATGCGCTCCGAGGGCGAGGACCTCACCGAGGCACAGCGCATCATGCTCGGCGAGTATCTCACGCGCCGTACGTACACGGAGGCGGTCCTGCCTCCGTCCGCCTATTGCGCAGGTGCGAGCCGCGGCCGGCTCGCCGTCGACGACATCACGTGGATGGGCTTCGGCGGGGATCTGGAGGGCACGGGCTTCCAGCCGGCGGAACGTGCCGGTCTCTCGGCGGAGGACGTGCCGAATCTGGAGCTTCTGTGGGCCTTCGGCTTCCCGGACGCGTCCCAGGTGAGGACGAAGCCCACCGTCGTCGGTGATCTCGCGGTCGTCACCGACCAGTTCGGGGGCGTCTACGCACTGCACGCTGCAACGGGCTGCGTGCAATGGACGTTCGAGGCCGAAGCCGGAGTTCGGGGAGGCGTGCTCGTCGAAGAGGACGACGACGGCCGGAGTGTCGCGTACGTGGTCGACGCGCGCACGACCGCCTACGCCATCGATACGGAGTCGGGTGACGTATTGTGGCAGACCCGCGTGGGATGGCACCCCGAATCGAACAACACGGGACACGCGGTCCTGCACGACGGCCGGCTGATCGTCCCGATCTCCACCATGGGCGAGGTCGTAGCCGCGGGTGACCCCACCTACGAGTGCTGCACATCCTCGGGGGCCGTTGCGGCGCTCGACACCTCCACCGGCGAACTCCTTTGGTACCACCGCGTCATTCCAGACTACCCGGAAGAGGCGGGCACCAACCCCATCGGCACACAACTCTGGGCTCCGTCGGGAGCGCCTGTCTGGTCCAGCCCGACGCTCGATACCAGGCGCGGATTGGTATACGCAGGATCCGGGGAGAACCTCTCTCGCCCGACCACCGGGACCAGTGACGCCATCCTGGCGATCGATCTCGAGACCGGTGACCTCGACTGGATCTTCCAGGCCACGGAAGGGGACGCGTTCACCATGGCGTGCTCATCCGCACGAAACCGTCAGAACTGTCCTGCACCGCCCGGACCCGATGTGGACTTCGGCATGGCCCCGATCCTCGTCGAGCGGCCCGACGGGAAGGAAATCCTCGTGGCGGGTCAGAAGTCGGGTACGGTCTGGGCGCTGGATCCGGACAACAACGGAGAGATCCTCTGGTCCACCCAGATCGGCCGTGGCAGCGCCCTCGGCGGCATCCATTGGGGCATGGCCACCGACGGCCGCCTCGTCTATGCGGCGAATGCCGACCGCCAGGCCGAAATCGTGAACATCAACCCCGGCATGGAGTGGTCCCCGGGACTCTTCGCGCTCGATCTGATGAACGGTGAAGTCGTGTGGAGCGCTCCGGCCCCCGAGGACACCTGCGCCGATCGCCCCGGATGCTGGCGCGCAAACTCTGCCGCGCCGACGGTCATTCCGGGCGTCGTGTTCGCCGGTGGGCTGGACGGCCACATGCGGGCGCACGCGACGGACGACGGGCGAGTCCTCTGGGACTTCGATACGGTCCGGGACTTCGAGACGGTCAACGGCATTCCGGGCAGAGGAGGTGCGATCGACGGCCCGGGACCTGTCATCGCAGACGGCCTTGTCTTTGTGAACAGCGGGTACGCCAGCTTTGGGCAGATGCCCGGGAACGTCCTCCTCGTCTTCGGCGTGCGCGGAGACCAGCCATGAGTCGTCGCTGGCCGACGACTGACAGGCGGCGCACATTGGACGCCTTCGACCCGAGACCGCTGGAGCAGCGCTTGACGAACACCCCGAGACTCCGCTCGACGACCCGGACCGCGCTCACGGGCGTGGCTCTGCTCGTCCTCGCTCCCCTGACGGCAGCGGCACAGGCAGGCGAGATCCCCCGCACCGCGGCCGGCCATCCCGACATGAACGGGATCTGGCAGGCCCTCGGCAACGCCCATTGGGATATCGAGCCTCACACGGCCCGTCCCGCCCTTGCGATGCAGCCGGGCCCGGTCGTTCCCGTACCGGCCACGGAGGTGCTCGCACTCGGTGCCGTAGGCTCCGTACCGTCCGGATACGGTGTCGTGGTAGGAGGCAGCATTCCCTATCTGCCGGACGCAGCCGCGACCCGGGACGAGAACCGTGAGCAGTGGCTCGAGCGTGATCCGGAGATCAAGTGCTACCTCCCGGGTGTTCCACGAGCGACCTACATGCCCTTTCCGTTTCAGATCTTTCACAGTGACGCGCACGTTGCGATCACGTACGAGTACGCGTCCGCGTTCCGCGAGATCTACCTCGAGGATCCGGGTGAACCTCAGGTCGACTCGTGGATGGGTCAGTCGTACGGACAATGGGACGGCGACACGTTCGTCGTCCGGGTCGACGGGATGCTGGGCGACGCGTGGCTCGACCGAGCCGGGAACTTCACGGGATATGGAACGACGGTCACCGAGCGATACACGATGATCGGCCCGGACCATCTCGTGTACGAGGCAGAGATCGAAAACCCGGAGACCTTCTCGGAACCGTGGACCATCCGGATGCCGCTCTATCGGAACATCGACCCCAACGCCCGCCTCGGGCAGTTCAAATGTGTCGAGTTCGTGGAGGAGCTGATGTACGGACACCTCCGCAAGAATCCGATCCGCGGGAACGGTTCGTGAGCAGAGATCGGAGTCGGAACAGCCTCGGAGCGCTCGGCGCTCTGGTGATCCTGGCGTGTATCCTCGCCGTGCTTCCGACCCCCTCCGCTGCGCAATCGTCCGGATGGGTCATGCCGCGTCTTCCCGACGGCACACCGGACCTCCAGGGCAACTGGAGCAACGCCACGATGACACCGATTGTCCGTCCACCGGGCGTGGCGGAGATCCTCACATCGGAGCAGGTCTCGGCGCTCGAACAGGGGCGGCAGGACTTCATCACGTCCGACTACGAGGACAGTGATCCCGAGCGGGGCGCACCTCCCGTCGGTGGTGAATTGACGGGCGATCCGATTTTCGACGCTGCGACCGGTGGGACCGGTGGGTACAACCAGTTCTTCGTCGACGCCGGGGACAACATCGCGATCTACGACGGAGAGCCCCGTAGCTCGTTGATCGTGTACCCGGAAGACGGTCGCCGCGCGGCTTTCACGCCCGAGGGAGAACGTCGCGTGGCAGAGCGAGTCGCGTTCAACCGGCAGTTCAATCAGTACGACAATCCGGAGAACCGACCGCTCGCGGAGCGCTGCATGATGTCGTTCGGCTCCAACGGCGGGCCGCCGATGCTCCCGAACTACTTCTACAACAACAACTACACGATCGTGCAGACGCCGGACGCCATCATGATCATGACCGAGATGGTGCACGATGTGCGCGTCATCCGGATGGGCGAGCCTCGGCCTCTTCCAGAACACATGCGCCCCTGGCTGGGCGACTCGTGGGGTCGTTGGGACGGTGACACCCTCGTCATCGAGACGACGAACATCCACCCGCAGCAGGTACTCATGGGGATGTCGAACGCATCGTTCTATCCTTCGGAAGACACCCGCGTGATCGAGCGCCTCACCCGTGTGTCCGACGACCAGATGAACTACGAGTTCACGATCGACGACCCGACGATCTTCGCCGACCAGATTCGAGGGGAAGTCCCCTTCAATCGTCTGGATGGGCTTCTATACGAGTACGCATGTCACGAGGCGAATTACGCGCTCGAGAACGTGCTTCGAGGTGCCCGCTCGCAGGAAGAGCGGGAGCGGAACGAAAACCAGCAGGACCGGAGATGACTCGATGAAACGCACCGCTTTACTGATCGCATGCACGGCCATGGCCGTCGTGGTCACCGCCGGCCCCGTCGACGGTCACCACGCCTTCGGAGCCGAATTCGACCGCGACGCTCCGATCCGGCTGGCCGGGCCCATCGTAAGACTGGAATGGGTGAACCCGCACACGTGGATCCACCTCGAGCACACGAACGAAGACGGGTCCAAGGAAGTCTGGATGGTCGAGGGTGGTACGCCGAACGTCCTCTTGCGACGGGGACTTCGACGCGACTGCCTCACGCCGGGTACCGAGATCATCGTGGACGGATACCAGGCGAAAGACCACTCGCTGCCCCGCGCGAACGGTCGGGACATCACCTTCACCGACGGAACGAAAATCTTCCTCGGCTCCTCCGGCACCGGTGCGCCGTACGAGGCGGAGATGCTCGCTGCACGTCGGGAACGCGGACGCTGCTGACGTTCGGAACACCGACATCCGAGGCGGCCCCCTTGGCGCGACAGGACCAGCCTGCGGCACGCACTTTGCACTGCAAAGTCGTAGAGGCTCGATGGAAACGCGAGGTCGCGGATGATGAGTGATCTTGTCAGACGGCTGCGCGGTGCGGTCGGGATGGGCGTCAGCTGGGCGACCCTGGGATTCATCGTGGGCGGTCTGATCGAGTTGATCCACAACATCTGGCCCAATCCGATCGGCTCTGCCGTCGACATCTGGCCGGCGGTGCTCGCCGTCCCGGGATTCCTCGGGGGCCTGGGCTTCTCCTTCGTCCTCGCGATCGCGGCTCGCAGGCGGAGATTCGACGAACTGTCGATGGCGGGGTTCGCTCTGCTCGGTGCGGCGGGAGGGTGCATCGCCAGCCTCGTTCCCGCCTTCCTGTTGGCCGGACCGAGGGCCTTCCCGATGGTAAGCGTCCTCCTGGGGCTTGCCGGCCCCTTCGCGATCGGGGGCGCCGTTGCCGCCTCGGGTACGCTGGCGATCGCACGATTGTCCGAGGACCGAGACCTGCTGGAGGCGAGCGGACACGTGTCGGACGTCGGGCTCACGGCCGACGAGGCGCACGAACTGCTGGGGTCCGGTCCGGAGTCCTAGCTGTAGCCGATCCAACGGCCTGCGGCCGCCACCACGAACCAGAGCACGAGGGACGCGGAGCCGAGCATCCGGCTCTGCCTCGGTGACGGAGCCCCGTTCGTGATCCTCGGATCACGCACCAGAAAGGTGAAGGCGAGCGCAATCGGCAGGGTCGTCATCTTCACCCAGAACGACGTGTTGTAGAAGCACTTGATCGCTTCGGACAGGAAGAGCAGCACACCCGAACTCAGCATCACCACCAGCGCACCCGCCAGCCACGGCCGCACCAGCGTGGCCAGGTGACCGGCCTCCTGGTCTTTCATCCCGACGCCGAGCAACCGCAGGTCGACCATGATCAGCGCGCCGCCCATGACGCAGAGGGCCACCAGGTGAACGGCCTCGATGATCGGGAAGGCGTAGATCGAGTTCCTCACGGCCGTGCCGAGAACCGTGGCCTCACACCATTCGAAGAAGCCGATCCAGCTCTCCGGCGGCATCACGGCGCGACCTCCTGGATCTGGCACTGGGCGACCCAGTTCACCCACTCGGGCTGGGGCTGGATGTCACAATCGAACCAGTTATACGCGATCATCCGGCCCGAGAAGACCACGCCCGTCCACATCACGATGGACACGATCCCCGCGATGCGTGCAGCACGAGGCGGCGACCACACGTCATCCCATGCATCGATCGACGTGTGGATTCGGGCATGGAACAGCCAGATGTTCAGCCCTGCGAACGCGAGCAGCACGCATTTGATGCGAAAGAAGAGGTTGTGGTAGTACCGCAGCGGGGACGAGTAAAAGAGGAGGAGTCCGGTCACGACCATGACCGCGAAGCCGATCCGCGTCCACGGCAGAAGTCGGTCGATGAACGACGAAGCCGGTACGCCCGGGAAGGCGAGCCCAACCAGCCGCAAATCCATCATGAGGGCGGTACCCACGAACAACGCCAGAGACAGGACGTGGGTCGACTCGATCAGGGGCCACGCGTAGTAGGACTCGAGAAGCGCGATACTCCACGGTGTATTGCCGAGCCACTCGAGAACGCTCCGAATCACGAGCCCTCGTCCGGGGCCTGAGCGCGATCATCACTGGGGCGCAACGTCTCGATGGCGTACGTCGCGTGGCATTGCGTGCAGACGAAATACATCTCCGCCCCGACATCGAATACGGCCTGCTCGTCTCGCTCCTCGGCTACTTCGACCGCACGCCGTCCGATGTCGATCAGCGCCTGTGACATCGTCATCCACGGTCCGTCGTCGAGCGCCCGGCCATCCATCATGAGAAGATTCCCCGCCTCGGCGACGACGAACGCGGCGTTTTCCACGGCCAGCCAATCCTCCTCGGACTCGGGGCGGAGCTGGTGCTCGCCCTCCGAATCGATGATCCATCCGACCGCGCGCCAGTAGACCTGCGCATTCGGTTCCAGGACGTGAGCCATCAGCTCGGGCATGTCCGCGACGGCCGTATATCGGTCCTCGTCCGCCGATGCGGAGCACGCAACGAGGACGACGAGAAGAGTGAAGATCCCCGTCCGGGCACGTCGAAGTCCGTTCATGGCCGCAAGCTACGCCGGCCAGCGGGCTCGCGCACCGGCCCTCCGGACGTGGCGGTCCGAGCCCCGGCGCCCGATGTTGCGAGCCCGGAATGATTGATCCGCCGACTGCGGAGGCCCTCGTGAATACCCGTCCGAAACGCACTCGCTCGTATCGACTCGCACCCGTGCTGCTCGTTGCCGCAGTCTCCTGCGCGCCTCCCATGAACGACTCGGCGACAGCCACGCCCGATATCACCCAGGGTGCGCCCGAGGACCATGGCTTCTCGGCGGACGGCCTGGCGGCGATCGGTCCAGCCATGCAGGAGTTCATCGACGCCGGGCGCACGGCCGGCGTGATGACGATGGTTGCGCGCCACGGAGCCGTCGTGCACTGGGAGGCCACCGGCTGGCGGGTACTCGATGAGCAGCCGCTGGAGCGGGACGATGTCTTCCGCATCTATTCGATGACGAAGCCGGTGACGAGTGTCGCCGTCATGATGCTCGTTGAAGAGGGAACGGTTCAGCTCGACCAGCCGCTTTCCGACCACATCCCGGCGTTCGCGGACGTGCAGGTCTACAACGAGGGGGACCTGCGCCCCCCGTCTCGCCCGATCACCATCCGAGACCTCCTTCGACACACGTCCGGCCTCACGTACGGAGTCTTCGGAAATTCGCCTGTCGACCAGATGTACCGGAGGATGGGCAACGCCCTCGGCCGGGAGACGGGACGGGACCTGGAGGAGACGGTCGACATGTTCGCGGCGCTGCCGCTCATCGACGATCCGGGGGCGCGCTGGAACTACAGCGTGTCGACGGATGTCCTGGGGCGGGTCGTCGAAGTTGCATCGGGCATGTCGCTCGCGGACTTCTTCCGTACGCGGATCTTCGAGCCTCTCGGCATGGATGACACCGCCTTCCACGTGGAATCCCGGAACCTCGATCGGTTCGCCGCCGTGTACGCGCGAAGCGACGACGGACTGGTGATGGAGGACTCTCCTGTCGACGGCCCCTTCACACGCGAGCCCAGCTGGTTCTCGGGGGGCGGCGGGCTGACCTCTACGGCGATGGACTACCTGCGCTTCACGCAGATGCTGCTCAACGAAGGGGAACTCGACGGCGAGCGGCTGCTCCGTCCCGAGACCGTCCGTGACATGCGCACGAACCATCTGACCGCCGAGATGGGGCCGATCTCGCTGGGCGCGCCGTCGCACGAGTACGGCTTCGGCCTCGGGTTCGCGGTCGCGACGGCCGGAGATCAACCGGAGCACTACTGGTGGGCCGGCGTCGCGAACACCTGGTTCTGGATCGATCCCGTCGAAGAGATCATTGCCTTCGCGTGGACGCAGTACTCGCCCTTCGGCGGCGTCCCGGTCGACCCGACGCTACGACGAATCGTCTACGAGTCGCTCACCGAGAGCGCGAGGGCCTCGACGGACTAGAAGCCGAGCCAGCGTCCGGCACCGTATCCGATCGCCGAGACGCTCGCAGTCAATACCGTTCCCCAGACCAGGTCGACCGCGACCACGACAGTCGGAAAGCCCTGAAAGAGGGCGTAGCACGTCAGGTCGAACGTCGCATAGGCGATGAGTCCGAAGAGCGCCCCGAGCCCCGCCGCATGCACGAGCGATTCGGCTTCGAGCGCTGGAAGAACCACGAAGACCAGGACGCCGACCAGGTACAGCGAGTAGAAGAGCGCGGCCGCGGCGATGATCGGATCGTCCCGCAGGAAGTGACCGAGGTGCTTCTGGTAGAACGACTGCGCGACCACGGTGAGCCATACGAAGTCGATGAGGAAGAAGCCCAGTGCCGTGAGGGCATACAGACCGACGAGTCGCACGATCAACGCTCCTCCGCAGCGCGAGCCGCGATTTCGAACGGGTTCAGCCAGTAGCCGAGGACCGAGAACGCCCGGTACCAGCGCCAGAAGCGCCGCTCGCCGAGCCACGCGATGTGCCTCAGGTGGGTCTCTTCGTGCCGACGAAGCTTACGGTCACGCAGCCACGCCGTCTTTGATCGTACCCACACGGCGCCCTCGTCGACGAACGCGATGCAGTCGTGAAAGATCTCACGACGTCGTTTGGGACATTCCGGAGTAAAGACGGGTGCACCGCACGTCGTCCTCGTGACGAAACGCCACCCCGCGGGCACCTTCGTGCCCCACCGCGGCGCCTTCACCGACCCGCCGCTCCCGTCCGCGAGCCGTGCCTCATCCGGGCAACTCCCCCCGAAGCTCCTCCCATCGCTCGGACAGTTCATCGAGCTTGTCGGTCAGAAAGACTCGCTGAGCCTCCTGGTCCGCCGCGAGGGGCCCGACCCAGCCCTGAATCGAACCGTACAGCCGGCTCACACGATTGCTGAGCTCACTCGTCGTGCGCTCCATGTCGCGCAGGCGATCCTCCAACGCATCGCTCACGTTCAGACGATCGGTGTCCGCGTCGAGCCGACCCGTCATCCCCCGGACCTCCCGAGACAGTCCCTGAGCCACTCCGACCGTCCCCCAGACACCAAGCAGCGTCTCGGTCCACTCGGCGCGAATCTCGCGATCGAAATCGTTGCGCGGGTCCTCACGGACCTCGACCGTCTGCTCCGAGACGACGTCCCCGATCGTGAGTCGTACCGTGTACTCGCCGGGAATCACGAGCGGACCGCGGTTGCCTCCCCCGAACCCGAACCCGCCGCCGCCACCACCGCCGGCCGCACCCTCCCGCGCGTGACGCAGATCCCAGATCGTGCGATTCAGTCCACGCCGGGTCTCCACCTCCATCGACGCGACCTGGATACGACCGGACGAGAGCACGTTGATCTGCGCCACCTCACCATCCGCCGCCGCCCAGAAATCGACGATCGCACCGGCCGGAGGGTTCTCACCCTCGAAGATCATGTTGCCGGTGTGCGCCTTCTCGGATCGATACCGGATCTGCTCGGCAGGCTCGATCGTGAACAGATGAGCCGCCGACATGGCGATCTCGGGCGTCATCTCCTGAAGCGCATTGAGCTGGTCGAAGATCCAGATCCCACGTCCGTGGGTCGCGAGGACGAGGTCGTTGTCGCGGGGGTGCACGACGAGATCGTTCACCGCCACCGTCGGCATGTTGCCGTCGAGCGGAAGCCAGTTGCGGCCTCCATTCCATGACCAGAACGCACGCATCTCGGTGCCCAGCCACAGGACGTCTGGATTCCTCGGGTCCTCCCGCACCACGCGGACAGCCTGCTCGGCGGTGAGATCCCCAACGATCGAGCGCCACGACTGTCCGCTGTCCTCGGTCATCCAGAGGTAGTTCTCATAGTCGTCGTTCCGGTAGTTGTTGGCCGCGACGTACATCCGGCCATCGACCGACTTCGACATGTGCACCTGATTCACCCACATCAGATCCGGGGCGCCGGGCATGGCGTTCGTGACGTCCGTCCACGACTGGCCGTCGTTCGTCGAAATCTGCACGAGGCCGTCGTCCGTTCCGACGAGAAGGACACCCGGGCGATGCTCGGATTCGGCAATGGCTGTCAGCGTCGGCCAGTACGGAATCCCGTCGTCGAGCGAGAGGACGAAAGAATCCGCGACCTGATCCATGATGACCAGGCTTCGGCGGTCGGTTCCGCTGGTCAGGTCTCCGAGCGATGTCCACGTATCCCCGCGGTCGGTGCTCTTGAAGAGTTCATTCAGTCCGGCGTAGAGGGTGTTGCTGTCGTGCGGACTGATGATGAACGGGCCATCCCAGTTACCCGGAGGCATCGCGTTACCGAGCTCCATGTAGGGATCGTCGAGATCCGGCCACGTCGTCCAGTTTCGCCGCGCCCCGATGAACCCTTCGGGCTGGTTGGGACGGATGTTCCGGCTGGCACCGGTCTCCAGGTCCCACCGCGTGAGACCGAGGTACTGGCTCTCCGAATACAGGATGCGGTTGTTGGTCGTGTCGACGAGACTCAGGAAGCCGTCTCCCCCACCCCACTTGTTCCAGTCCTCGTTGAGGATGCCCTCGGAGCGGTAGGTCTGGTTCGGCCCGCGCCATGATCCGTTGTCCTGCAGCCCGCCGTAGACGTTGTACGGGTGAGCCATATCGACGGAGACCCGATAATACTGACTGAGCGGCAGTGCCGTGTGGTACAGGAAGTGGTCACCACGGTCGTAGCTGATGCCCAGACCACCGTCATCGAGCTTGATGACGTGGTTCGAGTCATCGGGGTTCACCCAGACGAACCGGTCGTCGCCGTGGGTGCGGTGGTCGCGCGGCACGGTGAACGTCACACCGCCGTCGTCGGAGTAGCTGTACGAGTTCAGCATGTAGATCCGCTGATCGTCGTTCGGATCGACCATCGGCTGGCTTGCGTACATCGGACGAGGGTTCCAGTCGCCCTGGTAACTCCACGTCTCACCACGGTCTTCGGAGCGATAGATCCCCGCCAGTCGCTGCTCGTACGCCGTCGAGGCGTTGAAGCGCTCGCCCTGCTCGAGGCTGATGTAGACGATGCGCGGATCCGAGCGGAAGATCGTGATCCCCATGCGGCCGATGTCCCCGGTCGCGAGCCCGTTGTCCAGGCCGGCGTTGGTGAGGAGTGTCCACGTGTCACCCCCGTCCGTGCTCTTGTAGAGCCCGCTGCCCGGCCCGCCGCCGTGGAAGCCCCACGGCCGACGCTGACGCTGATACATCGCGGCGTACATGATGTCCGGATTCGACGGATCCATCGCGACGTCGACCGCACCCGTCATCGGGTCGACGAAGAGGATCCGCTCCCACGACTCGCCGCCATCCCGCGTTCGATACAGGCCGCGCTCGGGGTTGGGACCCCACAGATGCCCCATCGCCGCGACATAGACCACGTCCGAGTCATCGGGATGCATGACGATGCGACCGATGTGGTGGCTCTCCTCCAG
This sequence comes from uncultured Gemmatimonadaceae bacterium, assembly GCA_964492085.1. GTDB lineage: Bacteria > Gemmatimonadota > Gemmatimonadetes > Longimicrobiales > Gaopeijiaceae > UBA2589. Next base: position 13,789 of record CAZBHZ010000016.1, read on the forward strand.
CCCCATGTTCGTCCACGTATCGCCGCCGTCCGTCGACTTGTAGACCCCATCCCCCCACGACGACGACTGACGGTTCGCGCGCTCCCCCGTGCCGACCCAGACGACGCTCGTGTCCTGCTGATGCACGACCACGTCGCCGACGGAGTGAACCGCCTCGTCCTGAAACACCGGCGTGAACCGCAGGCCGTTGTCGATGGTCTTCCACACCCCGCCGGTCGCCGACGCCAGGTAGTACACGCGCGTGTCCATCTCCACGACCGCGATGTCGACCAGACGGCCGCTCATGTTCGCCGGACCGATCTCCCGAGGGCTGAGCCCGTCGAGGTGTGCGGGGAGCAGCTGTGCCGCCGCGGGCACCGCGAGCGTCAGGAGCAGCGCGATGGAGAAGAGTCCGCAGACGCCGAATCGCGCGACCGGCGCCGGCGACGGCGAGCAGTGAGGTGTGGGTCGACGGACGGTCGTGCGCACGGGCGACGTCATGGGTGGCTCCGGGAAGCGTCGATCGGATGGGCAGGCCGGACCGGGAGATCGGGCCGGGACGCAAAGATGCGATCGCGGCCGAGCCGCGGCCAACCCTGTCGGTTACACCCCCGAGGTGCGGGACTCGCCGAAGACACCAACCATTGCGGGAACCGCGCCGTGCTGAAGCTTGTAGAGCACCGGCGCACGCCAGCCGCTCGATTCGACGACTGAGGCCTCGCACCCACACGTGAAGCCATGATCAACTTCGACATCCGCACGACCTCTACGCTCGCGCTCACCGTAGCGATGGCGGCCTGCTCCAGCGGCGGCCCGTCTACGTCCACCGCGGCAGCACCCGCCGGCGACGGCCCCCGTATCGTGCAGCCCGGTGCGCCTGGCCAGGCCGGCCGCACCTTCTCGGCTACGGAGCTCGAGCAGGTCGAGGGCGTGTCGTACACCGACGCCGACGTGCGCTTCATGCAGGGCATGATCCCGCATCACCAGCAGGCACTCGAGATGACCGCGCTCGTACGCCGGCACGCGGCGACCGAGGCGGTCCGGCAGATGGGACTCCGGATGGAGATCTCCCAGCGTGACGAGATCGCGATGATGTCGACGTGGCTGCGCGAACGTGGACAGCCGGTGGAGATGTCCGGGATGGGCGCGATGCATCATCAGAGGATGGGGATGCTTTCTCCGGAAGAAATGGAGCAGCTGGCCAATGCGCGCGGCACGGAGTTCGACCGGCTGTTCCTCGAGGGAATGATCCGGCACCATCTGGGCGCGCTCGACATGGTCACGGAACTCTTCAACACGTCCGGGGCGGCCCAGGAATCGACCGTTTTCAAGTTCGCCGAGGAGGTGGACGCCGATCAGCTCATGGAGATCGAGCGTATGCAGGCGCTCCTCGACCAGATCGGCCGTTAGGTCAACGGGCGACCAGCTCGACCGGTCCTAGAAGGAAGCAGGTTCAACCAGCACTGATTCACGAATCAGTCCAGCAGAGGTGAGGTATGAAGGACATGGGTAAGAAGATCTTGGGAGCCTTCGGGCTCCTCGCCGCGACCGCACTCGTCGCGGGCACCGTCGTCGCCCCCGAGGGCGTCGCGGCGCAGCAACAGGAGCAGGTGCCCCCGGCGGCGCCCGCTCTGGAATGGGATCCGAACGATCCCCGTATCGGTCTGGGTGCAGGCTGGATGGATGCCGAGTCGGCGATCAGCGGGATGGAGCTGCTGGCCGCGATCCCGCGGCCGGACGGTTTCTTCAACCCGTCCACGCCCGCCGACGGCCGTTTCAGCAACACCGACCTCGCGTTCCAGGACGGGCGGTTGATCCAGGGCAACTACAATGGCTTCCAGATCTACGACATCTCGAACCCGGCCGATCCGACGCTGAGCGTCTCGGTCGTCTGCCCGGGCGGTCAGGGCGACGTATCGGTGTACGGTGACCTGATCGTGATGTCCGCCCAGGAGACGCGTGGTCGTCTCGACTGCGGAGTCGAGGGTGTTGCGGACTCGATCAGCGCCGAGCGCATGCGTGGTGTTCGGATCTTCGACGTGTCCGACATGAACAATCCGACGCAGGTCGCAGCCATTCAGTCGTGCCGGGGATCGCACACGCACACGATCGTGACCGATCCGGCCGACACCGAGAACATCTACGTCTACATCCAGGGCACGAGCCGCGTGCGTCCGGGCGACGAGCTCCCCGGCTGCTCCGGTGGCGGACCGGACGATCCCGAGACGGCGCTCTTTCGCATTGAGGTCGTGAAAGTCCCGCTGGCGAACCCGGCGGCGGCCGAGATCGTGAACATGCCGCGGATCTTCGCAGATGAGCAGGGCAACCTGGCCGGCCTCTGGCAGGGCGGAAATCACGGCCCGGGCACGCAGAGCTCCCGGCTGACCAACCAGTGCCACGACATCACGGCATTCCCCGGAATCGGGCTCGCCGGTGGCGCATGCTCCGGGAACGGGATCCTGCTCGACATCTCCGATCCGGAGAATCCGACTCGCATCGCCGAGGTCTCCGACCCGAACTTCGCGTACTGGCACTCCGCCACGTTCAACAATGACGGTGACGTGGTCGTGTTCACCGACGAGTGGGGCGGTGGCTCGGCCCCGCGCTGCCGTGCGACGGACCCGGCGACCTGGGGTGCGAATGCCATCTTCCGTATCGGTGACGATGGCCAGATGGAGCTTGCGGGCTATTACAAGCTCCCGGTCCCCCAGACCGACACCGAGAACTGTGTCGCGCACAACGGCTCGATCATTCCGGTACCCGGCCGTGACATCATGGCACAGGCATGGTATCAGGGCGGCGTGTCGCTCATGGACTTCACCGACCCCGAGAACCCGTTCGAAATCGCGTTCTTCGACCGCGGACCGCTCTCGATCGAGTCGCTCTTCACGGGTGGCTACTGGTCGGTCTACTGGTTCAACGGCCGTCTCTACGGCGCCGAGATCTCCCGCGGCATCGACGTCTTCCGGCTGACGCCGAGCGAGCACCTGTCGGCCGCCGAAATCGCGGCAGCCGAGGCCGTGATGATGAACGAGTTCAACGCTCAGCTCCAGCCGAAGGTCGAGTGGGCGCCGACACGGGATGTCGCCCAGGCATACCTGGACCAGATGACCCGGGCCAACCGGATCCTGAACGACCGGGCCGCCGAGATTCAGAACGCACTCGACACGAACGCCGGCGCCATGGCGCTGAACAGCCTGGCGGCCGAGATCGAGGCCGACGTGGTCCAGATTGAGGCAGGTGAACTCGGAGGCGACGCCGAGCGCATGTCGAAGCTGGCTGCCGTGCTCAGAGGGCTGGCGGCTCAGCAGTAGTCTCAGCGCGCGGCTCTGCCGCGCCAGTGAGAGCGACAAAGAGAGGGGCCCGGTGCCAACATGGTGCCGGGCCCTTCGTTTCCGCCTTACCGCGAGCGCGGTTAAGGTGGAGCGCCCCCAATCTGCCGGGAGGTACGAAGGTGAAGACCCGAATCGCACGGACCCTCATGCTCGGCACCGTCATCGGCGCGAGTGCCTGTACCCCTGCCGAGAACGCTGGACGAAATCAGATGAGCGAGTCGACGAGCGTTCTCCCCTCCGAGATCGACGCACTCAACGCCTTCTACTACTACGAGGACGTGGACGCGGCCTGGGCGTTCTACCGCGACGTACTCGGCTTCGAAACCGCCGCAGACTACGGCTTCGCGAAGATCATGCACGTCGCACCCAGATCATTCCTTACGCTGGTCGACGCGGAGCGAGGAATGCATTCCGCAGACGAGCCGAAGAGCGTCGCGCTGGCCATCGTGACGCAGGACCTCGAGCCGTGGTTCGCACATCTCCAGGCTCATGACGTACCCCTTCGGAGTGAGCTGACGTTTCGAGAGGGCAGCGCGCACGACGGCTTCGTGGCCATCGATCCCGAGGGATATCTGCTCGAGTTCGAATGGTTCAACGAGCATGAGGAGAATGTGGATCTCAGTCCTCAGCTCGCCATGATCGAGCCCGTCGTCACCGACCAGCGCCCGCCCGAGCTCGGGGTCTCGGCCACGGTGCTCTGGCTCTACTATGACGAACTCGCACCGAACGAGCGCTTTTACGAAGAGCTTCTGGATCAAAGCCTGCTGGTCGACCAGGGTTGGGCGAAGGTCTACCAGGCATCACCGACGGGGTACATCGGGCTCGTCGATGGTGCGCGTGGCATGCACGCGTCGACCGAAGAGAACGCCGTGACCGTGTCGTTCCTCACCGCGGATGTGCGCGGCTGGATGGACCGCGCTCGAACGCTCGGAGTCGAGCTGCGTTCCGACTCGATCGGGCTCGAGTCGAATCTGGTCGCAACGTTCGTCGGGTACGATCCCACCGGCTACTTCCTCGAATGGGACCACTTCCTTGATCGCGCGGAGAACGAGCGGATCCTCGAGATCATTCGGTAGCGGCGCACGTGTCCGCACGCGACGGTCACTCGACCCTCCCCACGCCCCGTAACGGAGCCTCACCCGAACACATACGGCCCGTCGGTAGACTTCTCCCTCGTCCCCGTTCGATCTTCTCCTCATGATTCTCGTTACCGGAGGTACCGGCTTCATCGGCTCGAACCTCGTAGGCGCCCTGGCGGACGCCGGCGAGCGCGTCTCCATCTGCGACTCGCTCGGCACGGGCGAGAAGTGGCGAAACATCGCGAAACACGAAATCGACGAACTCGTCGGGCCTGACAGGCTCGATGACTTCCTGACCCGCCGGGGCGGCGACATCTCCTTCGTCTACCACATGGGTGCGATCTCCGCGACGACCGAGACCGACGCCGACCTGATCGCCGACTCGAACCTGAGGCTCTCGCAGCACATCTGGCGATGGTGCGCAGCACACCAGGTGCCCCTCGTATACGCGTCGTCCGCAGCGACGTACGGTGACGGCGCACAGGGCTTCCGTGACGCGGACAATCCGGCTTCGCTCGCGGCCTTGAGACCGCTGAATGCCTACGGCTGGAGCAAGCTGGCCTTTGACCGGTGGGTTGCCCGCGAGGTCGAGGAGGGCCGGCCGGCCCCACCGTCCTGGGCAGGTCTGAAGTTCTTCAACGTGTACGGCCCCAACGAGTACCACAAAGACGACATGCGGAGCGTGGTCACGAAGGCGTACCCCGACGCGACGGCAGGGCGTGAGGTGACACTCTTCCGTTCCCATCATCCCGACTTCGAAGACGGCGGACAGATGCGCGACTTCGTCTACGTCAGCGACTGCATCGACGTGATGCTCTGGATACGGGACCACCGGCCGGCCAGTGGGATCTACAACCTGGGCACGGGCCGCGCCCAGACCTGGCTCGAACTCATGGGAGCGCTCTACTCCGCTGTCGGCCGGGATCTGAACGTGAAGTGGGTGGATACCCCACCCGAGATCCGCGACAAGTACCAGTACTTCACACAGGCCGATATGAGGAAGCTTCGTGACGCCGGGTATACCCGACCGTTTGCGTCGGTCGAGGACGGCGTCGCGGAGTACGTGACACGATTCCTGTCGACGGATGATCCGTACCGTTGACGCCCGACGCGGATCGTCTGAGGTCGATCCGCGGTATACACGTCGGCTCTCTCATTGACATGGGATCGACGCGGCACCATCCATCCCGGATGGGACGGTCGATCTTCTCCACGAGCGGACGGGTAGACTTCTGAAGCTCTGGCAACTCCGCGCGCGCGGTGCAGCAGCACTCGCGCTGCTTCTCGCACAGCTCGGTGCGTCTGCAGGGCTTCCTGTGGCCGACGCCCTGCTCGAGTCGCGGGGCGTGACGGAGTCTGTCCATGTCGAAAACAGTGAGACCGACTGCGCGCCCCATCATGATGATCGCTACTGTCAGATCATCCGGTCTCTTTCCGGTCAGCGAGGCGCTGCGGCTACCGCGTTCGTGCTGCGCTCCGGCCCCGAAGTGGAGGCGGAGCTTTCCGCGCGACCGTCCGACTTCGTTCCGGGGCTCCGCTCAGTCGGGTCCATCGGGCCGAGGGCGCCTCCCGTCGGTTAGTCGAGCGGACGCGCACCGCGCGCCCGCACTCCCCTTCCAGCGCGAAATCTGCACATCCGGTGCCGCGCTCATTGCGTAGACTCGCAACGCCTTCGCGTTGCGGCATCCTATCGACTGATCTGGAACGAATATCATGACGAGCTCCAAAGTTGTACGTGGACTTTCCATTCTCGCCCTCGCCGGCGCGATCGCCGCTTGTGACGACCCGACCGAGCCGATCGCCAACGAAGAAGAGCTGATCACCGACGTGACGATCACGCTCACCCCGGTTGGCGGAGGCGCCTCGATCGTGTCCACCATCGCCGACCCTGACGCCGACGGGCCCACCCCCCCGAACGCCCAGACGACCGCAATCGCGCTGGACGCCGGAGTCACCTACAACGGCAGCATCGGGTTCTTCGATCGCTCCGACCCGGCCAATGTGGATGACATCACGCTCGAAGTCGCGGAAGAGGATGACGAGCACCGCGTCTTCTACACGGTAAACGGTCTCGTCGGGGTCTCCGTCCCGGATGGTTCACTCGACACCGACGTCAACGGCGCACCTCTCGGATTGACGTTCCAGGTTGTGGTTGACGCTGGAACAGCCACCGGAACCGGTTCGATTCGGGTCGTCCTGAGTCATTACGACGATGGGCCGAAGGGCGATGGCATGACGCCCAGCGACGAGACGGACGTCGACGTCACGTTCACGGTGTCGGTAAATTGATCAAGCGGAGCAGTCGGAGGTGAGCAATGACGGATGCTGATTCACCTCTGACTGCTCCGCGTGGTCCCGCCCACTCGTAGACCCGGACGGCTGGTGATGATGATGCCGACGAAGTTGCGACCCGGTTTGGTGCCGACCCTTCTGGTCGTGCTGATGGCGTGGGCCTCACCGGCGCTCGCACAGCAGCCGTGGTCCCTCGTCGGTCGGGTCGTGGATCAATCGACCGGTGCCCCCGTTCCGGCCGCCCGAGTCCACTGGGTAGAGGGTGACCGCGACGTGCTGGCCAACGACGATGGTCGCTTCGTTGTCCTGGACATTCACCATCACAGGGTGACGCTACTGATCGAGGGGCTCGGGTACGCGTCCGGTACGTGGGAAGTGTCCGCCGACATGGCTGGCGAGCTCGTAGAGTTCCCACTCACCGATGAGGCGCTGCGGCTCGAGGGCATCGAGGTCGGGGTTCGGCAGTCGGCGATCGACCTGCGGGTCCCACAGTCGACGTCCCGATTGACTCCGGCTGAGATCGTGCGCGAGCGGGGCCAGACGCTCGGCGAGACGCTGGAAGGAATCGAAGGTGTATCGATCATCCAGTACGGTCCGAGTATCGCCAAACCGGTCATCCGAGGCCTTCACTCTCAGCGCATCGTCGTAATGACCGACGGGGTTCGCCAGGAGGGCCAACAGTGGGGGACCGAGCACGCACCGGAGATCGACGTATTTGCCGTCAACGAGATTCAGGTGATCCGCGGCCCGGGCAGCGTGTTGTACGGTTCCGATGCCCTCGGCGGCGTCCTCCGAATCGAACCGGCCGAGGCACCTTCAGAGAGTGGCTTTGCCGGTGAAACAGTCTTCAACGCGTTCTCGAACAATCGGCAGTTCTCCGGGTCGGCCATGATCGAACATGGCTCGCTGGACCTTCCGATTTTCGGCGTACTGGGTGCACGAGCACGTGTCAGCACACGGAAGTCGGGAGACGCCAGGACCGCGAGCTACAACCTCAGGAACACCGGATTCACGGAGTTCAACGTCGGACTCACCGTCGGTGCACAACGGGACTGGGGTGGTATCGAGGTCGACTACAGCCGATTCGACACGGAGATCGGCCTGTTCACTGGCGCGCACGTCGGAAACTTCGACGACCTTCTGCGCGCCATAGAGGACGGCCCAACCCTCACCGACTTCGCGTATTCAATCGACAACCCGCGGCAGGAGGTCACCCACGACGCGGTCCGGGTCGACAGTCACATCCACGCGGGTGGGGCAGGTACGGTCGAGACGATCTACGCCTTCCAGCTCAACCGGCGTCGAGAGTTCGACAACCACGGGCCCCTCGCGGGGCAGGACCGCGCCGCTTTCGGACTGGACCTGTATACGCATACGCTCGAGAGCCGCCTCCAACACCAGCCCATAGGCGTGTTGGAGGGCACGACCGGATTCAGCCTGATGCGCCAGGGCAACATCAGTAACGGTAAGGGATTCCTGATTCCTCAGTACCGTCTGTACACGGGTGCCCTCTTCCTATCCGAGGAGGCGGATCTCGGTTGGGCGACGCTGTCCGGGGGAGCGCGATACGAAGCTCGGTGGCAGAGAGTCTTCGAGGTCGATGACGTCTCGATCAACGTCCCGGACGAGACCCGAACGTACGGTGACGTGGCCGCGGCCTTCGGTATCTCGGTGCCCCTCGGCGATTCGTGGTCGATCGGTGCGACTTCGGGTCGCGCGTGGCGCGCACCCAACGTAAACGAGCGCTACAGCCAGGGCGTCCACCACGGCACCGCCCAGTATGAGATCGGAGACGCCGAGCTGGGCAAGGAGCGGACATGGAGCGTGGACGCCACGCTTCGGCACTCCGGGGACCGAGTGAGCGGTCAGATCGCCGCCTACCGAAACGCGATCTCGGGCTACATCTACCTGGAGCCACGAGCGCCTGTCCTGAGTATCCGCGGTGCTTATCCCGGCTTCGAATACGCTCAGACCGACGCCGTTGTCACGGGCCTCGAAATGTCGGGTGAGATCAACCTGATGGGGGGTGTCGACTTCACCTTCAGTGGATCACTGCTTCGTGGGACTGATCACATCACCGACGCTCCGCTGTACGACATGCCCGCCGATCGCGGCACGATGGGCCTGCGCTTCAGCCTGCCCGAGGCATCCTGGGTCGCTCGTCCGTTCCTGAGCGCTGGTCTCACTCTGGTCCGTGAGCAAGATCGAGTCCCGGAAGGCACGATTTACGCCCTGCCCACGGATGGATACCAGGTCGTGGACCTCGAGCTGGGTGCCCAGTCCCTCGAGGTGAACGGTCGCCGGATCAACGCAGGGCTGGAGGTGAGAAACCTCTTCGACACCTCCTACCGCGACTACCTCAGTCGCTACAAGCTGTTCGTGGACGACCTCGGTCGGGACATCGTCATTCGCGTCCGGGTGCCTCTGGGCGGAGCCTTCTAGACGTCCGTCCCTAGAACCCGGCGAGATTGAACTGTCGGGTGAATTTGATAAAGAGCGAACGCCCCTGCGGCCCCTGCAGCGTGTCGAAGCCCTGAACGTCGTTGTACACGACGAACAGCCCGGTACCCGCCGTGTTCAGCCATCCGAACCGCAGGTTGGTCGACCACCGATCCACCTGAGTCGAATACTGGACGAGGCCCTGCATGTAGATCCGCGGCGTGAAGAAATAGCCGAGCTTCACGCTGCCCAGCGTGGTCGTGAACGTGCCCTCGGGGAGATCCACGTCGTTGTACGCGAGTGCCGCCGTGATGCTCGACCGATCCCCGTACCGATACGTGACGTCCGCGCTCGGCGTACGCTTTGAGCCCGAGAGGAAGCTCCCCCAGTTGAGCCGTGAGTTGAAGGACAGGGCCCGCGACTGGTCCGTGAAGAAGACGAACTGCGCCTCCCACCCGCGATATACGTCCACCGGCACGGTGACCCCGACTCCGGGAATCGTGAAGGGCTCGTAGAGTCCCTCCGTCACATGGTTTGCCCCGGTGTGGAGCTCCATTCCGGAGTCCCACTGCCAGTGATTGTCGATGTGCCAGCGCGAAGAGATCTCGAAGCCCTGCGGCGCGACGTCGGCCCGGTTTCGGTAGGTGAAGTACGAGATGTGCGGCCGAAGCTCTCGGAAGACCGAAGTGGGCCGGATGTTGTACATCCCGAACAGCTGGTAGTAGCGGTGTCCGCGGCGAGGCACGAAGCCGATCTGGGCGTCGAAGTCCTGGCCAACCTGCTGAATCGTCGCGTTTCCACGGAATGCGCGGGTCGTGACGCCCGCCGTGACGTCGAACGCCTCGCCGGACGACGCACCTTCGGTTTCCGTCCGGGCGAAATACGACGTGACCGTCACCGCGTCGCCGAGGCCGACCTGAGCGTCCATGGCATAGACCTGATTGTTGTCGCCGCTGAGGTCGCTCCGTCGATCGGTGAAGATGCCGCCGACTCTCGAACGGCTCGGGAGCTCCTTCGCGACTCGGGCGACCGACCACGAACTCCGGTCGCTTCCGTCGAGCAGTCCGTCGGTCTGAATGTGAAGGAGGCCGACGTTCAGACCGGCTGCGCGACCCGACAGACGCCCACCACCCTTGATGGGCACCGGAGCACCGTCGTCGATGCCGATCCGCCGGCTGAAGAAGAGATCGACGCCACCACCACCGACGGTGAAGAAGCCTGCGTTCTCAAGGAAGAAGGGGCGCTTCTCCGGGAAGAGAAGCGGGAAGCGGGTCAGGTTGACCTGGGCGTCATCAACTTCGACCTGCGCGAAGTCGGTGTTCACGGTCAGATCGAGCGTCAGCCCCTGGGTGATCTGGGCCTTCGCCTCGCCACCGAATTCACTGTTCTCGACGAACTCGGACCCGGCAACCGAATAGTCACGCGCTGTCGACCCGAGCGCATAGGGAGTCACGGTCACCGCGCGACGAAGGGGCGGCTCCAGCCCCTCGAGCGCTCCGGCGAAATCCAATCGGTACAGGTTGAACTCTCTGGGGACCGCCGACCAGAACACTTCTTCGTTCAGGCGCCGCACACGACGGGAGATATTGAATCCCCATTGCTCCACCTCGGAGCCGTAACGGAGCGTGTTGAACGGGACCCGGAACTCCGCATACCAACCTTCGCCATCCTGAGTCGCGGCAACCTCCCAGCTTCCGTCCCAGTTCTTATTGAAGCCGCCGCCCGCACCCGCCTGGAACCGACGCTGGTTGTTCGATCCACCGCCGAGAAAGAAGCCACCACCCGAACCAGCCGACGCGACCTGCCCATCGTACTCGATGCCTGCGGGCGTCGTCCCGAAGACGAAGCCGTTCTGTTCGTCCTTGAACGTGTCGAACACCATGATGACGGCGTCGGCGTCGGTCACCTCGAAGTCACGAATCGCTTCGCCGGGTACGATCTGATCGGCACGTGAGTCGTAGGCCCAAACGCCAACGTAGATCGCATCCGAATCGTAGAGGAGCCGTACCTCGGTGCGCTCCGACGCCCGAGCTCCGTCGTTCGGCTCCCGCTGGATGAATCCGGTCAGGGGAGAGACCGACTGCCACACCGCCTCGTCAGGACGCCCGTCGATGACAGGGCGGGCGTCAATCCGCTGAACGGTCGCGACGGGTGCCGATCCGATGGGGCTCTGCTGCGCCGCGAGCACTTCAGCCCCCACGAGGGCCAGCGCCAGCACCGAGCCGAAGACCAGCGGAAGGATGCGACCAGACGAGGACGATGTCTGGGGGCGATTGTCGACAGGAGTCGTTCGACCCAGTGAAGCGAACATGTGTAGAACCATCCGGACGCTGGAGGCATCTCGGTAGACAGGACGTGAGGCTCGCCGACGGCCGAACCGAGGCGAGGTTCCGTATATCGGACAACCCAGTGACCGGCAACGTTGATGTTACCGTATGTTGTCCCGGTCCCATCCACCGTCCGCGTTGTTGCGTATTCCGCATCTACGGCTCCGCCGCGTCGAGCGTCTCGTCCTCTGCTCGGTACTCATCACCGGATGCTGCGTGCTCCCCGGGGTGGTTCACGCGCAGGTGAATATCGAGGTCCTCCGTACAGATAGCCTCCCACTCGGGCGGTCCGGCTCAGTGGGCGGTGACATGTCGATCCGGACGGGCAACGTCGATTTCATCGCCCTCGACGTTCGAGGGCGTGTCTACAACGTGACGCCGACCGAGACCCGCCTCATCGTCGGTAACGGAGGCCTGGGCTTCCTCGACCGGAGTCGTTTCGCGTCGAACGGTCTGCTTCATTACCGCCGGTCGTACACGTCCGTCTCGAGGTATTTCGATCCCGAGTGGTTCGGGCAGCTGAACTACGACCGGGCCCAACGTTTGACCTTTCGCGCGGTCGCCGGAGGCGGCGTTCGAACCGCGTTTGCGCAGGGAGAATGGGGTCAGTTCGGAGCGGGCTCCTCCGGTATCCTCGAGTACGAGCGGCTGGCACTCCCCGACACCGCCGTTCACGCCAGGCGCACATTGGAGATGCGCTGGAGCAACTTCCTCACGCTCCGGGTGGTGCCGACGGACAACCTGGTGATCACGTCGACCACCTACATGCAGCCTGCCCTGACGGACTTCGGCGACTTCCGTGCCCTGGAGAACCTTCGCCTCTCGGCAGGCGTGACCGAAACGCTGGCGCTGACGGTCAGCTTCGACCTCCGGTACGATAGTCGACCACCGGACGGTCTCGCGGCCCTCGACACGCGATTGCGAACGGGCGTCACGTACACCTACTGACGCGCGACCTGCTGACTCCCATCGTACGGCTCGCTTGCCCAATGGAGCCTCGTCTATCGACTTCGGCGCGTCTTGCCGGAACATCATTCTCGCTTTCCGTTTCATCCAACTCTTCGCCTGGTCCACGGTAGGCGAGACAGCGTTCACGACTCACAATGGCTCGTCCTATCTCATTCTTCGACAATACCCGCGGCAACGTCTTCGGCGGCCTGACCGCAGGAGTCGTCGCACTACCCCTGGCGCTGGCCTTCGGGGAACAGACCGAGATGGGGGCCATCGCGGGCCTGTACGGTGCCATCGCGCTCGCGATCGTAGCGTCCGTCTTCGGGGGTACCAAAACCCAGATCAGCGGTCCCACGGCTCCGATGACCGTCGTATCGGCCGTCGTCATCGCCGACGCCATCGCCTACATGGGCAGCTTCGAGCAGGCGATCCCGCTCATCATCGCCACCTTCCTGCTCGCGGGCGTGATCCAGATCGGCATGGGCCTGCTCGGCATCGGAAAATACGTTCGCTACATGCCGTACCCGGTCGTCTCCGGCTTCATGTCCGGGATCGGTGTGATCATCGTGATCACGCAGCTCTTCCCGTTCCTGGGGGTCGCCGCACCGGCCGGCGGGCCCATGGGCACGATTCATTCGCTCGATACGATTCCCGACGTCATCAACCCCGCCTCGGTCGCCGTAGCGCTGATCACGATCGCGATCATCTACGGTCTGCCGCGGATCACAAAGGCGGTCCCCTCCTCGCTGGTCGCCCTGATCGTCGTCTCGGTAGGCGCGTTCGTGCTGCTCGATGCGGGCTCGATCCTGCGCATCAGTTCCCGGGGCCCCATCCCGACCGGCCTGCCGCAGCTCCAGCTCGGCTTCGTCGCCATCCTCGGCGACCTGTCTCATCTGGCCGTGATCATCGAGTACGCCGTCACGCTGGCCGCTCTCGGTGCGATCGACTCCCTGCTGACGTCGCTGGTCGCGGATAACATGACCAAGACCCGGCACGACTCGAACCGTGAGCTGGTCGGTCAGGGCATCGGGAATATGGCGGCCGCACTGATTGGTGGTCTGCCGGGTGCCGGGGCGACCATGCGTACGGTCATCAACATCAAATCGGGCGGGACTTCACCCCTCTCGGGTGTGGTCGCAGGGGGATTCCTCCTCGCCGTGCTCCTCGGGCTCGGTTCGCTGGTGGGGCAGATTCCGAACGCAGTACTGGCGGGAATCCTGATCACCGTCGGCATCGGCATCGTCGACTACAAGGGCCTCCGCCACCTGACAGAGGTCCCGCGTGCTGACGCCACCGTGATGGTCATCGTGCTCTTGTTGACGGTCTTCGTGGATCTCCTGGTGGCAGTCGGCTCGGGAATGGTCCTCGCCGCTCTTCTCTTCATGAAGAACATCTCCGACGTCATCGAGCATCGGACGGTCACCGCGCCACTCAGCGAATTCTCGCGTGAGATCCCATGGGCGGACGAGGGCGACCTCGTGGCCCGCCGCGGCGACAAAGTCTTCATCAAGCACCTCGATGGCCCGCTCTTCTTCGGCTTCGCGAACCGTTTCCAGGAGCTCATGAGCCGCTTTCCCGACCTCGAGGTCGTGGTGCTGCGCTTCGACAAAGTCCCGTATATGGACCAGTCGGGCCTCTATGCGCTCGAGGACGCGGTCATGTACCTGACCGAGAACGGGATCAGGGTCGTCTTCACCGACATTCATGGGCAACCGCGCGATCTCGCGGAGCGGATCCGCCTCATTCCGGATCTCGTGCCCCCGGAGTCCTGCTTTGCGACCTTCGCGGACGCCGCGAGCTGGCTGGAGAAGTACCTCTCCGACGACGTCACCACGTCCTCGGGCGATGACGGCACGAAGGTCGACGGCGCGGACGAGCCCCTCGAGCCCGCCGGACTCTGATCCAACCCTCCGCTTCTTTCGATAATCCACGATGGATGAGACGAGTCTCCACATGACCACCATCCCCGCTCGCCCGCACGACCAGGACTCCCAGGCCCAGATCACGCCTTCAGACGCGATTGCCATGCTTCGCGCCGGCAACCGGCGCTTTCTGGAGGGGGCACCGCTCGAACGAAATTGGGCGAACGACGTCTCGGCCACCGCCCACGGACAGTACCCCTACGCGGTCGTCCTAGGATGCATCGACTCGCGCGTGCCGGTCGAGACCGTCTTCGACCAGGGGATCGGCGACATCTTCACCCCGCGCGTGGCCGGCAACATCGTGAACGAAGACCTGCTCGGCAGCATGGAATTCGCATGCAAGCTCGCGGGCTCCAAGGCGATCCTCGTCCTCGGTCATACATCCTGCGGGGCCGTGAAGGGCGCCATCGGCAAGGCGCGCCTGGGCAACCTGACCGCGCTCGTCACCAAGATCGAGCCGGTGGTCGACCGGGTCGCCGAGAACATGGACCGAGAGAGCCCCGACTTCGTCGACGCGGTGGCCGAGGCCAATGTCGAGGCGACAATCGAGGCAATCCGTTCACAGAGCGAGGTTCTGGCCGAGATGGAGCAGGCCGGTGAGATCGCGATCGTCGGTGGCATGTACGATGTCTCGAACGGTGCGGTGCGCTTCCTCTAGGCACCACACCGGTCGGGTGGCGATTGTCGTGGCCCGAACAGAGCAAAGGGGGAGGTGCCCGATGGGGTGCCCTCCCCTTTGTCACATCACAGTTGCCTGCGATCACACGGCACCCGAGGATCCGGCATGATTCGGCATATTCAGACGCCCACGCCGGGACCCGGACTGCACGAGATCACCGCCGCGGTTCAGGCGGTGGTGAGCGATAGCGATCGCGAGGAGGGGCTCTGTACGGTGATGATCCGTCATACATCGGCGAGCCTGACGATCCAGGAGAACGCTGACCCCACCGCACGTCAGGATCTCGAGCAGTGGATGGTGCGGCACGTGCCCGAGGGCGACCCACACTTCACGCACACATCCGAGGGACCGGACGACATGCCGTCTCACATCCGCGCGGCGCTTACGCAGACATCTCTCTCGATCCCCTTCGAGCACGGCCGCTTGGCGCTCGGGACATGGCAGGGGATCTATCTGTGGGAGCACCGCCGGCGCGGGTCGATGCGGCGGTGCGTCGTGCACGTCTCCGACTGATGAACGCGCTGCAGCTTCCCGAGTCGCGGGCGCGACGGTACGCACTCCTGGCGCTCGCACCGTTCTTCGTCCTCGCCGGGATCAATCACTTCCGGGATCCGGCATTCTATCTCGCCATGATGCCTCCGTACCTCCCCGCACACGGTCTCCTGGTCGCGGTGAGTGGGGTGCTCGAAATCGTGGGTGGGGTCGGTGTGCTCGTCCCGGGACTTCGGCAGAGGGTGGGCTGGGGCTTGGCCGCGCTGCTCGTGGGCGTCTTCCCCGCCAACCTGCACGTGGCGCTGAACCCCGAACTGCTCCCCGGTCTGTCGGCGGCCACGCTGTGGACCCGCCTCCCGGTTCAACTGCTCCTCATCGCGTGGTGCCTCTGGGCGACAAGAGTCGAACAGATGCGCGCGGACCAGGGCGTCAACGCCTGATCGGACCTCCGCCGGAGGCCAGCGCCGCAACGAGTTGCGGCATCGCCTCACCGAGTCGAGCCTCGACCTTCGTCGTCGCCACGTCGTCCGCCCGCGTCGGTCCCAGGTTCAACACGGCTACGGGCAGGTCGCGCTCGAGCGCCCCGTACACGAAGCGCCGACCAGAGTACACGGTCAACGAAGACCCGACTACAAGCAGCAGGTCCGCCCGATCGACCATGTACCAGCACTCGTCCACGCGCGGCTTCGGCACGTTCTCGCCGAAGAAGACGACATCCGGCTTGAGCGTGCCGGCACACCGTTCGCACGCCGGGACGACGAAGTCAGCGTAACGGTCGTCGCCGACTTCGGCGTCACCATCCGGCGCCGACTCTGTGCGCCCGACCCGTTCGAGCCACCCCGGATTCTCATCTTCCAGGCGTTGCTGCATCCGCGCGCGACTCAGGCTTTCCTTGCAGTCGAGGCAGACGACCGCAGCCAGTGAGCCGTGCAACTCCACCACCTCCCGACTTCCGGCGCGGTGATGAAGGCCGTCGACGTTCTGCGTGATCAGGCCCGAGACGTGCCCGGCCCGTTCGAGGTCGGCGAGCGCGTGGTGCGCCGGATTCGGCTCGGCCCGGTGCATCCTCCGCCATCCGACGGTGCTTCGCGCCCAGTACCGCTGGCGGGTCGTGGCCGAACGGACGAAGTCACCGAACTGGACCGGCTTGCGCGTGTGAAGCCGTCCCTCCGGCCCCCGGTAATCCGGGATCCCCGACTCCGTGGAGCAACCTGCCCCGGCAAGCACCACCGCACGACGGTCACGCATCAGCGAGACGAGCGGCGAAAGGTCGGCAACAGATGGAGCAGCGGATTCCAGCATCAGGCGGTGTAGGCCGGAGACCGCCTCCGGGTTCCGCCCGGAGCCGCGGGCCCCTGGTTGGACGACTCGGGGCCCTCACCCACGAGGGGAGAGGGCCCCGATCGGTTCCGGGCGTCGAGGTCGGCTACCACCGGCTCCTCGACCCCCGCATCAGCGGCTGTTCGGATCCCAGAGGCGGGGAATGAACTTCGTGAGGCCCTGTACCGGTCCGACTTCACCGGCGATCACGTTGCCCTCCCGGTCGACCGTAACGCCCTCGCCCATCGATCCGTAGCCACCCATCCCGGACGCGCGTGCCGACATATGCTCGGGGACGAAGTACCAGACCTGACCGGTAATCGCGCTACCGACCCGGAGTCCCTTCCGCCATCCACCCGGGTTGTAGTTCTCGTCGGACTCCGAGTCGATCGCGTACAGGATGTCGTTGTCGTCGATCCAGATGCCGCTGTTCCGGCTGAACTGGTACCAGGTCTCCATGTGATTGCCCTGCTGATCGAAGATCTGGATCCGCCGGTTTCCGCGGTCGGCCACGAAGAGGCGCCCACGAGAATCCATCGCCAACGCGTGCGGTGATCGGAACTGGCCGTCGGCATAGCCCCACTCGCCGAACTGAAGAAGCATCTCACCGTCCGGCGAGTACTTCGTGATCCGGCTTTTCGCGTTCGGCCCCGCGTCGTCCATGTACTGGGCGCTATGGGTCTCCGCCACAAAAATGCTTCCGTCCGGCGCGACGAGGACGTCGTTCGGCTCGGTCAGGTGTGTCGGCGGGTCACCCGCCTCTCCCGGCACTCCAATGGTCATGAGCAGCTCGCCGGTCGGGCTGAACTTCCGGACGACGTGTCCGTTCATCGGCGCGTTCGGCGTCCGCTCGAGTTCGCGTCCGTTCGGGGAACGCGCATCCGCCACCCAAACGTTGCCCTCGGCATCGACGTCCATTCCGTGCGGCCAGGTGATGAGCCCTGCCCCGAAGCTCAGGACCGTGTTGCCGTCCTGATCGAGTTTGACGATCGGATCGACATCGGACTCGGCGCAGGAATTGACCCCGCAACGGTCTCCGGCCCACACGTGGACGCCGTCGATATCGATATTCACCGCGCTGACCGACCCCCACGTGCGGTCGTTCGGCAACACTCCCCAATTCCGCACGGTCTCATACGGGTTCGGCAGGTGGTTGATCGGCTCGACGCCCGCGTGCTCCGGAGGCCCCGAGGCCCCGCGCTGGGCCGACACCGCCTGGGGCAGCGCGAGCGTGATCAGGAGCGCGAGGGCGAGGAAAGTCCCCATGGGGAGGACCGCACGGTTATGCATCATCGTCGGCTCGTTGCGAGGGTTGGCGTTCGACCGGCCGGCAATGTGCGGGGGAGCCCGGCTCACGGCCAGTCGCGTGCACGGAAGGGAACGAACGAGCCACCGGCTGGAGGTGTCGATCGGTCGGGTCGTGGTCGATCGCCCTTTCGCTTCCTAGCTTCTCTCCGATCTCGTCTCTCGAGCAGAACCCCATGCGTACCTTCATCACGTCTCACCTCGCCCTCCCCCTCGTCGCCGTCCCGATCCTCGCGCTCTTCCCGCTGGGAACGACCGCGCAGACCACCGAGACCGAACGCGCCGCCGCACGAGAGATCCTGGCCGAGATCGACGCACTGCAGTCGCGCCTCGATCCCACCGGGATGGCACAGCGCCTCGCCGGCCGAACCGATACGGAGCGGGACGCGGTGGTCGCACGCACGTCCGCGCTCTGGGAGGCCGAGATGCAGGACCTCAGTGACTTCATCGGGCAGAACCCGGAGGTCGCCTGGGAGGAGTTTCTGGCGGTCGACACCCTCACCTCGGTGCTTCGCAGCAGGGGCTGGGACGTCGAGGTGGGTGTCGCCGGACTCGAAACGGCCTTCGTCGCGACCTGGACCTCACCGGCGGGACCGGACGGCCTGACCCTCGGCTTCATCGGCGAATACGACGCCCTGCGAGACGCGGACGGGCCCTTCCACGGCGACCAGCACAACGCGCAGACGCCGATCGTGTATGCCTCGGCCTTCGCGATCGCCGAGTACATGGAACGGTCCGGCACCCCCGGGCAGCTGAAAGTCTACGGTACGCCCGCCGAAGAGGTCGGGCCTCCGGCGAAGGTCATCATGCATGACGTGGGCATCTTCGATGACGCAGACCTGCTCGTTCGCAGTCACGGCGTAACCGAGACCTCTCGGTCGAGAGCGGGCTTCGGAAGTTGTTGCCTGAACATCAACGAGGTGAAGTACACCTTCCTCGGTCGCCCGTCGCATCAGATGGCGTCGTGGTTCGGGCGCAACGCGCTCGAAGCCGCCGTCCATTTCTACACGCTCGTAGACGGTCTGCGCTCGACGTTTCGACCCGAGGCATCCATCCAGGGCGTGATCCCGGAGGGTGGTGAGGCGCCGAACGTCGTGCCCCAGCGCGCCGTCGTCGACTATTACATCCGGTATCCCGACCCCGTGTATCTGGAGCACGTCACGAGAATGATGGACGATGCGGCTCGTGGGGCCGCGCTCGCGACGGGTACGACCGTCGAAATCGATCGGTACGGCGAGTACCGTGACGGCATCTCCCTCGGGACGCTACAGGAGCTCGCGTTCGCCTACGCGGGCGAGCTCGACGCACCGCGCATGAACCCCGAGCCGCTCCGTCCCTCCGGCTATGAAGAGACGGGCGCCGTGACCAAGGACATCCCGGGCATCGGCATCAGCGTCTTCAGCTCGCGGGGCGCGAACCATACCCGGGGGATGCTCGACGACACCTTCAACGAGATCGGGCACACGGGCTTCCGGATCAGCGCGGAGATCATGTCGTCGATCGTGTACGACTTCATGACCCGCCCCGAGTTGCGCGAGGCGGTGGCCGAAGAGCAGGTGACCCTGTCGGGTCTACTGGATGAGTACCACGAGGCCCTTCGCGAGGCATACGCCGCCGAAGTCGGTGCGCCCATCGGTCAGAGGTAGCCGCCGAATCCGGCATCCTCGGGGTCGGGGTGGCGCTCCCTATTCAGCCGCACGCCACAGGACGCTGAGGTTCCGCCGGGGCTGAGTTGCGTCGGCCCAGCAGGCCGCCGATGCGATTGTTCGCCTCCTGTCGGACGCGCCGACCGGCCTCGTCCTGGGCACGGTTGCGAAGAATCCCGAGCACCGCACTGACGATCTGGGACCCGGGCGCCCGGCGCTGCACGGTCTGCATGGCCTCGAACCCCTGGACGTACGCTCCGTGGTCGAGGAGACACAGCGCGTCGGAGAACGCCACCATCGTCTCCAGATCGTCGATCCGGTTGGCTTCCTGCTGCGCCCGGAGGAGCGCCTCTTCCTCCTCGGTCAGAACGAGCTCCAGCCCACCCACGACCTGGTCGGCCAGTCGCTGCTGCAGGTCAAAGAGCGACTCCTGCTGACCGGTGACCTCTGCGGTGGTCACGATCTCCGATGTCTCCACGCGAGCGACCCGGGTATCCATTCTCATATCGGGATCGACGGTCAGGAACGCGCCGGTCACGACATACTCCGCGCCGATGATCATTCCGACACTCTGCGCCGACTCCGGATCGACATACCCCGACTGCTGAAGATCCAGCTCGGCGATCAGCTCCTCGAGTCGCTCCCGCTCCACGAGCTGAATCCGCTCGATGGCAGAGAGGTCGGAGATCATCATGCTCGAGAAGGCTCGACCCAGGTGCTCGTACTGGTCGTCACCCGTGTTGTTGTCGTACCGAAGAACGGCCACGATCCGCTTGTCCTCCTGAGCGACGAGCGCGGGTGAACCGACCGAGACGGATACTCCGACGGCTGCGAGCACAAGGGGCAGGACGAGAGACCGGAACATCGTGGATGCGCTCCTGGGAGCAGAACGGTGGACGGCGCCTCAAGAGGTTGAATCGAGACCGCCGGGGCAAGCGATCCTAGAGGTCTCCGAAGATCAGACCGAGGGATGCGGAGAGAAGGTCGGTCCCGAGCGACCCGATGGACCGAGTCCGCCGAAGCCCCAGGTCGCCCCACGGATACTGCTCCTCGGGATCCGAACGCATCGCCTCCATCGAGGCGAGTGCTCGAGCCTGAAGCTCCCTGGCCTCCGGATCAACCACGGTACGCCGCTCGTCGGCCTCCTCGAGCCGACGCAGGGTGTTCTCGACGGCATCGGGATCGAGCACCGTGATCGGAGATCCGCAGTGTCCGCACTGGAAGCCGTTGGCCAGATCCACGGGAGCACCGCACCCCGAGCACTGCACGGTCTTGAGCTCGGCACGGACTCGAGCCTGTTCCGCAGGGGTGAGTGACCGCACGAACTCCTTTTCCTTCAGAAACTCCGAAAACGGGGTGAGGCGACCATCCCGGGCCGGGCAGGCGTAATACGTGAAGCGATTCGCCAGCGTGAAATCCTGGTTCAGGGAAAGCCGGCGCTCACACCGGGGACAGCGATTCCCGTTCGCGAGGGCATGCCGCGGATCCTCACGGTGCTCGGTCAGCACGCGGAAGAGGTCCAATGTGCCGCGAGGCGAGAGCTGAAGACTCTCGCGCCTGTCCAGCCACAGCACGTGGCACGGGAAGCAAAGGTCAACCTCGACCCCGGGGCCGTACACGCCGTCGAGGACCACATGGTCCATGTCAGCGGAGCAATTCGGGCACTTCATCGGGCCATGGGCCGGATCATCCGGACCCCCTGCAGCATGCCTCGCCTCAGGCGAACGTCAGAAGGAGTTCGTCGATCAGGCGCTTCGATGAGATGACGAACGGCTCGAGGTCGGAGGTCAGCGCGTTCAGGCGCTTGTCCGTCTGCTGGAGGTCCTCGAACATCTGAACCCGGAGTTTACCCCATCGATTGAGACTCTTCTCGATCGTCTGAAGCGTCTCTTTCGCCTGACCCGCGTCTTCGAGCTCGACCGCTTCGACCTTCGTGAAGAAGCCCTGCGTGATGTCACGGGCTGTGTGGGAGTATTCGACCTCGGTCGGGAACGCCTTATCGGACTTCTCCGACAACTTCGTCAGCGAGGCGACCACCTTCTCGAGGTCCTTCTCCTCCGACTTCTTCTTCTTCAGCTCGTCCGCGACTTCCGACTTCAGCGTCTTCGCACCGGCCTGCACAAGCTTCTTCAGATCCTTCACGACCTCCGACATCGGATCTGAGCTGGTCGCTGCCTTGACGTCCCACGCGAGGGCCTGCCCGGCATCCGCGAGCGCGCGACGGAGGTTCTCGTTCTGACGGACGTTGAGTGCACCCTCCTGCTTCACGTGCACCAGACCCAGGTTGGTCAGTTCTCTCGCGATCTCCTGGACTTCACTCGAGCGCAGCGTAAGCCGCTTTCTCGTTACCTCGACCTTCGTAGCGATGACCAACCTCCGTCGGTTCCTTCTCGGCGCCCGCGCGCGCGAACAGCTGACGCGCTGTGATACTCCGAATGATGGCGAAAGATCCTGCGGGCCTTCCGTCGCCGAAGGCCGTCCGCGCAGCTCAGCTCAGACGTTGAAGCGGAAGAGCATGATGTCACCGTCGACGACCGTGTAGGCCTTCCCCTCCGAGCGGAGCACCCCGTGGTCACGTGCCGCTTTCCAGGACCCGACGGACTCGAACTCATCGACGTGAATCGTCTCCGCCCGAATGAAGCCGCGCTCGAAGTCCGAATGGATCGTGCCTGCAGCCTGGGGCGCAGAGCTGCCCACCCGTACCGTCCACGCGCGGCTCTCATTCTCGCCCGTCGTGAAGAAGGTGACGAGACCAAGAAGGTCATACGCGGCTCGAATCAGTCGATTGAGTCCGGTCTCGCTCAAGCCGATCTCCTCAAGGAAGAGCTGCCGGTCGTCCGACTCCATCTCGGCAAGCTCGGACTCCAGAGCGCTGCAGATCGTCACGATCGCCTCACCACCCTGGAGCTCCTCCTCATCCGCCGCCACCGCATCACGGAGCGCCCGGGTCCATTCGTTCTCGCCCTCCGGCAGATCGTCTTCCGACACGTTGGCCACGTAAAGGACGGGCTTCGTCGTCAGCAGCTGGAATCCCTTGAGAATCGGCATGTCATCCTCGGAGAGGGCCGCCGCACGCACCGGCTTGCCCGCTTCAAGCGCTGACAGTGCCTTCTCGAGCACGTCCCGCTCCCGGATGGCCTCCTTGTCACCGGACTTGGCCTTCTTCCCCACTTTCTCGAGGCGCCGCTGGACCGTATCGAGGTCGGCAAGTGCCAATTCGGTCTCGACGATCTCGCGATCACGGGCTGGATCGACGCTGCCGAGCACGTGGGTGATGTCGTCGTCGTCGAAGCAGCGTAGCACGTGGGCGATGGCGTCGACCTCCCGGATGTTGCCCAGGAACTTATTGCCCAACCCTTCACCCTCGGACGCACCCTCGACGAGGCCGGCGATGTCGACGAACTGGATCACCGTGGGCACGCGCGTCTTGGATCCCGCGAGCTGATGAATGAGATCGAGGCGCACGTCTGGGACCTCGACCGTTCCGACGTTCGGCTCGACGGTACAGAACGGATAATTTTCGGACGGCGCACCTGCCGCCGTCAGCGCGTTGAAGAGGGAGGACTTCCCTACGTTCGGCAGGCCGACGATTCCGACCTTGAGCATGAGGATTCCGGTTCGGGGCCTGCATGGGCAGACCACTGCGCTTCAGTGACGAGAGACGCTAGTGGCAAGTGCAGGCGCGATCAACGACGTACGGTCGGATAGCGCGCCGACGTCATCGGTCCTTCGTCCGAGACGAGCGCCCAGCGCACCGAATCCTCGAGGAGATCGACCAGATCATGCTCTACCCCGTCGATCAGCACACGCCGTGACACGAGTCGGACTCCGTGGCTGTAGTCGACCCAATCGTCAGTATGGCCGGTGTACAGGGGTTGAATGGGGATCCCGTTCTGTTCGTGCCAACCGTAGATGGCGACTCGGCCGGATTCGTCCGCGAGGCGCGGGGTCAGAACGACGTCCTTCTTGATCCCGGCAACCGTGACCCCGTGCCCCACGCCGTCGGGCCATGCCGCGTCGATCAGCCAGTGATGATCCTGGAAGACGGGAACTGTCGTCATGGCCTCGCTCGGTGGGATCGGCTGGGGGACCATGCGCAGCGTGGCAGCCGTCCACACCGCGTCCGAGATCCTCGACGTGGGAAGGCTCGTGCCGGTTCGATCGGCGATGATCTGAGCCGCCTGCGGTGAGAGCGGGACCCTGAGGAAGTCCCGGTCCGAGCCGACCGCGAGCACGTCCGGAAGCACCTCCAGCACAACGACGCGCTCGCGTCCTTCGAGCTCCCCTCTGATTTCGACGCGCGTGAACGCCCGCAGGAACGCCGGAACATTTCCGTCGAGGATCTCCGCGACGAGACGGGCCTCCCGTTGTCCGAGATCCATCCCTGCGACGGCCGCCGCGATCGCGCTCCCGTCAGCCGCAGAGGAGGCGCGCTGCGGAAGGTCGAGGAGTTGAGCGCTGAACGCGTGGTCAGGCATAGAGAAGAGCAGCAGCCACACGCTCAGCACGCACCGACGGATCCCTGGAGGCGCGCCGGCGTACCTCATCGACGTCGTTGGAAACGTGAGCGCAGCATACTTAGAGGCAACAGACATGATTCTCCCACGATCGCTCGTGACGATCTTCATTGCTCTGGCCGCAGCGGCGTGCGGTGGGGACAGCGGGACGGAGCCCCAGCCACAGACCACCCTCGCGATTTCGAGCGGCGACGCCCAGTCTGGGCCGTCCGGCCAGGCACTCGCCAGCCCCGTCGTCGTTCGGGTTACTCGCGATGGAGCCGCACTCGCGGGTGCGTCCGTGAGCTGGACGGTCCAGTCGGGAGGCGGCGCGGTGAGTCAGGCGACGAGTCCCACCGGCGCGGACGGACTCGCCTCGACGACGTGGACGCTCGGTCCCGACGCCGGGGCCAACACCCTCCAAGCCGCCGCCTCGGGAGCGAATGGGTCACCAGTGACCTTCACTGCGACCGGGGAGCTCACGACCCCGCCCCCGACGACCGCGAGCGTCAACGTGGGCGACTTCTTCTTCGACCCGACGGCTACGACGATCGCGCTCGGTGGTCAGGTGACGTGGACCTGGTCCGGTTCGGCCCAGCACAACGTAACGTTCGCGTCGGGGAGCAACTCGGCGACCCAGGCAGCAGGGACCTTCTCGAGGACCTTCGCCACGGCCGGGACCTTCGCGTACCAGTGCACGCTGCACCCCGGCTCCATGCAGGGCACGATCACCGTCGAGTAACTGCGCTACATCCAGACCTTCTGGAAGATCATGACGGGCACTGTCTTCGCCATGATCGCCAGATCCCGGGCAGCAGATCGCTCTTCAATGTATTCAAGGTCGAGGTCCACCTTCCGGCGCACGTCCTCGATGCTCGTGTCGTACCCGAGGTTCACCTGAGCAAGACCGGTGATCCCGGGCAAAACCTTCTGACGACGACTGTAGCCTCGCACTTCTTCCCTGAGGCCCCGGAAGATACCAGGCTGCTCGGGGCGAGGTCCGACGATGTTCATGTCGCCTCTAAGGACGTTGAAGAGCTGCGGCAATTCGTCGATTCGGGTCGCCCGCAGAATGCGTCCGATGCGTGTGATCCGGGCGTCGTTCTGTGAAGCCCAGCGCTCTTCACCGCTCTGAGCGACGGTCATCGTCCGGAATTTGTAAATCGTGAAGACGCGACCACCGAGGTTGTCGGCGCGCCGCCGCTCACGCTGATCGACCCGACGAGACCCCCGGCGGCACAATCCGACCCGCTCCTGCCGGTAGATGGCCGGACCCTTCGAGTCGAGCCGCACCAGCAGCGCCACGACCAGCATCAGCGGGGCGGTGAGGAGAATTCCGATGACGGCGACGACGACGTTGAGGACTCGGCGACCAACGTCGAGGGATGATCTACCGCTTCGGTCGTGAGCCCTGGACCGGATCGCTCCGGGTGAGCGCAGCGCAGTGCCCGTGACCCCCGAGGTCCTCGAGGACCAGGGTGCAGTGGGCCGTAGCGTGGAAGGCATGTGAATCTCGATGCAAGGTGAGAACGGGCTGAATCGTTCACCCCTGCAAAAAGCAACGCGGATGCCACTTCGGCCGATCCACGTAATGCCAACTCTGCCTTCGGTTTACAGACGCACACGAGGGTTCAGGCACCGCCTTGGACCCACGACAGACTGGCCGATTCGGACACTGTGTCTGACACGGTGTCCGGGGCCCGACCGGGGTCGCCCGGCCGGGCGCGCACAGCCCGAATGCAGCTACCGACGCTCCGTGGGGAAGACCACGACGCTCTCGTGACCGTCCGATCCGACGGACGCGACACCGTAGAGATAGTTGTCGATCACCATGTCTTCGAGCGTGAATTCGGTGACGTTTCCGACATATCGCGCATGCGTCCACTGCGGCGCCGTCGTATCGCGCCAGTAGATCTTGTACCCTGCGAGGTTCGGATCCTCGACTGCGTCCCAGCTGAGCGTGGTCGATGGGCGAACCGCTCCCCCGATCGCGACAGCGGTCGGCTGTGGCGGAGCCCACGCGAGTGACGCAAGCACCGTCGCGTTCACGGCTGTCAAACGCGAAGCGAACTCGAAGTTCACGCCCTCGATCACGTCACCGTACTCGATCCCGTTCTCGGTTCGCAGGTTCTGATGCTGCCGCTCGTACTGCTCGTTGGTTTCCATGATGCGCACACCAGGGAAGCCTGCGTCATTAAACGGCCGGTGATGACCGCCCCGGCCGAAGCGGTCGAGGCGGTAGACCATGATCGCATCGAGGTTGGTGAAGTACGCGTCCGTGATACGGTCGACATATCGGGCGATCTGGCGGGACGGGCCATCGACCTCTCCACCGTAGATCCTGTAGCTGCGGATCTCCTGTTCGGTCGCGGTCACGGGATAAGGCTGAGAGAACACGCGGAACGTGTTGTTCTCGATCACGCCGTTGATGCCCTCGATGTTGCCGATCATGTCGTTGTTGAGAACGGCGGCGATATCCCACCCTTCCTCACGCGCGACCTCGGCCATGTGTCGGCCTCCCCAGAGGCCCTGCTCTTCACCGGAGAGCCCCACCAGAACGACACTCGTGGGAAATTCGTACTGGGTCAGGAGCCGAGCTGCCTCGATGACGCCCGCCATACCGGACGCGTTGTCATTGGCCCCGGGGGCATCGGTCTCGCCGTCCGCCGTGTTCGACGCACGCGAGTCGATATCTCCACTCATGATTACGTACCGGTCGGGGTGAACCGTACCCCGAATCACGCCCACGACGTTCACGACGTTCACGGGATCTGGAATCCGGTTGGTCGGACCGGCGATCGACTCCTGGTAGAAGACCTCCATGCAGCCACCGCACGCGTCGGAGATACGATCCATCTCCGCCTTGATCCATCGTCGAGCGGCACCAATCCCACGCGTGTCGGAGAGCGTATCGGACAACGTGTTTCGAGTCCCGAAGCTGACGAGCGTCCGGATATCCTGCTCGATCCGATCGGCCGAGGAGGCGTCGATGATGTCGTAGAGGCGGAGGTCCGTTTCGGGAGGGGCATTCTGCGCTGAGGCTGGTACACTCAGAGCGGCGATCGCGGTGGCGACACCCAGGGTCGCAAGGCCACGGAAGCGAATCATGTCGGTCGAGGTTCGGGGTCGGCGTGGACGAACGCATAAGTATGCGTCCTCCAACCGACTCCCGCAGGGCACCGCTGCGCGAACACGGTCGGGTGGCCAGCAGGGGTGATCAAGCTCGAGGGGGGCCTAGCGTCGACCCTCCACCCACGGGGGCCCGATCAGCAGATCCGGGTCCGCGTCCGCGCGAGGCACGAACTTCTGGGTCCGTCCATACTGGTTGTCCCCTCCATAGAGGTTGCCCTCCGAGTCAACCGAGAAGGTGTGCACCTCGAGGTACCCATCCGGCATCTCCCGCGGGACCTCCCACTCGTAGAGACGGTTGCCGTCGAAGTCGAACTTGACGAAACGAAGGGGAGCCAGGTCCGTGAGCCACACCGCATCGTCGTTCACGATCAGGTCGAGTGGGAGTGCGAGCCCGTCCCACGTCGCGACGTGTTCCACCCGCGCGGGGTCATCGGTGGTACGAAAGACGTTCACCCGACCACCCGACCGATCCAGCGCGAAGATCCGACCATCCGGACCGGCGGCGACGGCGTGGATTCCGTTGAACTGCCCCGGCGCGTCACCCCGGCCGCCGAACTCACCGAGATAGTTGGCGTCTTCGTCGAGGATCAGGATCCTGTGATTGTCGAGCCCATCCGCCACCAGAATCCGACCGTCCGGCAGGAACGCCACATCCTGGGGCCGGGCGAAGTGCGTCTCGTCGTCACCGGCAACGCCCTTCTCGCCGAGGGTGAACAGGAGCCGCGACCCGTCGTTCGAGAAGACGTGGATCACGTGGAAGGTCTCGTTGATCACCCACACCCGCCCGTCAGGATCGTAGGGACTGATACGGACGCGGTGGGGGCCCGGTCCGTCGGAATCCCGGCACAGATGATCCCACTGGTCCCACATCTCGAGTACGCGACCGTCCCGGTCGAGGGTATACAGGCAGTGACGCCACGTCCTGCGCTCCACCTCGAACAGAACGTTGATCCCGATGGACCCGGCGAAGCCGAGGTACCCCTCGGGGACCGGTGACGGGAGGCGGGCTTCGCCCCGCATCGCGACGAAGATCCGGTCAGGCGACTCGGCGAAGACACCCGAGTTCCCCCCGAAGGCGTAGCCGACATCCGCGAACGGTTTGTGCCAGCCGCGGATCACCTCGTATGGACTCGGTCCCGTAGGCCCACGGATCTCCGCAGCCATCTGTCCCGACGCGGGTGCGGTGAACAACCACGACGCAGTCGCGGCGGTCAGGAGGACTCGGGAGAATCGGCGCATGGTGACTCCGGTGAAAGAAACGAGCCCGCGACTGAGGCGTGACGGAGAGTACCGGTCGGCACCGTGCTCCGAAACGTGAAGAAGCGCGGAGCGAGCTCTACCGAGGATCGGTTTGCGGGCCGATGCCGGTCGCCACAGCTTCGCGCGCCATGGATCTACAGGCCTACCTCGACCGCATTGGCTTCGTCGGCACGCCCAGCCCCGACGTGCCTACGCTGAAGGCCGTCCACCATCAGCATCTTCTCGGCATCACCTACGAGAACCTCAGCGTCCAGCTCGGGGAGCCCGTCGGTCTCGACCCAGCCGATTCATATGCGAAGATCGTCAAAGAGCGGCGGGGGGGCTGGTGCTACGAGATGAACGGCCTGCTCGGGTGGGCCCTCGAGGAGATCGGATTCGACGTCATGCGCATGGCTGGCGGCGTGCTCCGATCGATTCGTGGTGATTGGATTATCGGCAATCACCTCGCGCTGGCCGTCCATCTCGACGACGGCCCCTGGCTTGCGGACGTCGGGTTCGGCGATGGACTTCGTGAGCCAACCCCCCTGCGCGAAGGGCCGATCGAGCAATTCGGGCTGACGTACCGCCTCCAGTTGCTTGAGGACGGGCATTGGCGGCTTCACAACCACGAGCACGGGGGCGCTGCGGACTTCGACTTTCGCTACGAGCGGGCGGAGGAGGACCGCCTGTCGGAGCTGTGCACATGGCTCCAGACCGATCGGGATTCTGCCTTCGTACAGACCCTCATCTGTCAGCGGTTCCGGCCCGACCGCATCGAGGTCCTGCGAGGTCGGGTGAGGAGAACCGTCACCGCCGGCGGAAAGCGGGAATGGCTCGTGGAGAGTGCCGACGAGCTGCAATCCGAGGTGCGCGATACGTTCGAGCTCGACGTGGACGTGCGGCACCTCTGGCCGAGCGTCGCGGACCGACATCGAGAGGTCTTCGGAACCTCGAGCTGAAGCCGGGCTCGATCCGCCTGCTGCGCGAGCCGCGGGCACGATCGAGAGCCGACACGTGTACTCCATGCGATCCATTCGTCTCCTCCGTGCCGAGGGGTCCGTGAACCGCAACGAGCGATCCGCCATGGTCACCTTCTCCGTAAACGGCGAGCGACGCGACGTCGACCTCCCCGAAGCCCATCCGCTGCTCTGGGTGCTCCGGGAGCACTTCGATCTGACCGGAACGAAGTTTGGCTGCGGCATCGGCCAGTGCGGCGCGTGCACGGTCCTCGTCAACGGTCAGCCGCAGCGGTCGTGCCAGACCACGGTCGGTAGCGCGGCCGGAGCTGAAATCACCACCATCGAGGGCGTTGGTGCCGCCGGTCTGAGCGCCGTCCAGCTCGCATGGATCGAAGAGCAGGTCCCGCAATGTGGGTATTGCCAGTCAGGGCAGATCATGTCGGCGACGGCACTGCTGGCCGCGCGCCCCCAGCCGACCGATCAGGAGATCGATCAGTTCATGTCGGGCAACATCTGCCGATGCGGTGCCTACAACGCGATCCGACGGGCGATTCATCGGGCCGCCGAGATCGAGGCCGGACGGATCTCCACGGATGAGGCACCTGGCGGCTCGGGGAGCGACCGATGAGCGAATCGACGACGAAGCGCCTGTCTCGCCGGACCTTCGTCAAGATCGGTGTCGTCGCCGGGGCAGGCCTCACGCTCGGGGTTGCATGGCGCGTCACCCGTGACCCCGGCCTGCCCGACAGCAATGCCGCGTTCGTTCCGAATGCATATCTCCGCATCGACGACGACGGGTCGATCACGATCCTGGTCGACAAGTCCGAAATGGGTCAGGGCGTCTCGACCGCGCTCCCGCAGATGATCGCCGAGGAGCTGGACGTCGCGTGGGAGGACGTGACCTTCGAATTCGCGCAGGCGCACGACGCGTACGGTATGATGGTGACAGGTGGGAGCACGGCCGTCATGGAAGCGTGGCGTCCCCTTCGCCAGGCGGGCGCGACGGCGAGGTGGATGTTGCGGGAAGCAGCCGCGCAGCGGTGGGGCGTCTCCGCGACTCAGCTTCAGACACGCGACGCCCGAGTCATCTCCCCGGACGGATCGGAGCTTACCTACGCCGAGCTCGCGAGGGACGCGGCAGCCCTCGACGCCCCGGAAGAGGTCGCCGTCAAGGATCCGTCCGAATTCCGGCTGATTGGTCGGTCCCTTCCCCGCCTCGACGCCGAAGCGAAGAGCACCGGACAGGCGATCTTCGGGATCGATGCAGGCCCGGCGGACGCGAGGGTCGCGGTCGTCGCGCGGCCACCCGTGTTTGGTGGCCGTCTCCGCTCATTCGAGGCCGCCGCGGCGCTCTCTGTGCCGGGCGTCGACGAGGTGGTCGAGATCCAGAGCGGGGTCGCGGTCGTAGCTCGCGGCTACGTGGAGGCCAGCGCGGGACGGGACGCCCTCGTGATCGACTGGGACGAGGGCGACGCAGCCTCTCTCGGCGATGACGAAATCTTCGACATACTCCGGACGGCGGCGCAGGCATCGGGCCGAAGTGTCACCAACGAGGGGGAAACCGAGGCAATCCTCGCTGCGGTGTCGGACCCGATCGCCGCCACATACCGGCTTCCGTACCTCGCGCACGCGACGATGGAGCCGATGAACTGCACCGCCTGGGTCCAGGACGGCCGTTGCACTATCTGGGCGCCGACCCAGTTCGCGAACGGTCCGGCGATCATCGGAGGGGGTGCTCGCCAGGTGGCGGCGGACGCGGCCGGTGTGTCCGTCGAGAATACGGACGTGAACGTCACCTTCCTGGGTGGAGGCTTCGGTCGCCGCTCCGAGCGGGACTTCGTGCGGGAGGCGGCGGAGCTCGCGAGCAAGATCGAAGGACCGGTGAAGGTGGTCTGGTCCCGCGAAGACGACACCCGCCACGACTTCTACCGGCCGGCGTCGTGGCACGAGTTCCGTGCCTCCCTCGATGCTGATGGCATGCCCGAGGCGTGGGAGCACCGCATGGCCTCGCAGTCCATCATGGAACGCCTGGTACCCGGATGGGTGCCCGGCCCGGTCGCCCGATTCGCCGGCAAGCGGGACCCGACCTCGACGGAAGGTGCGTCCAACCAGCCCTACAGCGTGCCCAACATGCACATGGTGTACGCACGGGTCGATCTGCCCATCCCGGTCGGCTTCTGGCGGTCGGTCGGGCACACGCACACGGGCTTCGTGGTCGAGTCGTTCATCGACGAACTCGCGCACGCGGCCGGTCGCGACCCTTATGAATACCGCCGCGAGCTCCTGCGCGACCATCCTCGACACCTCGGAGTGCTGAACGCGGCGGCCGATGCGGCCCGCTGGGGCACTCCCGCCCCGGAGGGTCGCGCTCGGGGCATCGCGGTCGTCGAGTCGTTCGGCTCGTACGTCGCACAGGTCGCCGAGGTGTCGATCGAGAACGGAGCACCGCGGGTGCACAAGGTCTGGTGCGCAGTCGACTGTGGGACCGTACTCAATCCGCGGCTGGTTCGCGCCCAAATGGAGAGTGGAATCGTGTACGGTCTCACCGCGGCACTGTACGGCGAGATCAACATCCAGCGTGGGCGTGCCGTACAGAGCAACTTCATCGACTACCCGATGCTACGCATCAATCAGATGCCGGAGGTCGAGGTGATTCTGGCTCCGAGCGGTGATGCCCCGGGCGGCGTCGGAGAGCCCGGAACACCCCCCATCGCACCAGCGGTCACCAACGCGGTATTCGCACTTACCGGGCAGCGCATACGGACAATGCCGATCCGCATGTCGTAAATGAAGCATCAGCGCCCCGGGGAGGTGCAGCGAACGCTGTGTACGCTCCCCCGCGTCGTTCGTCTCACGGGACAGTTCATTCACTCGATGACCCGACCCGGCATGGTTTTGTCTCCCTCCATCGTTCCTTCGGCCCGTGCCCGGGTCCTCGCCGCAGCTCTCGCGCTGGTCGTCGGGCCGCCTGGCATCCACGCCCAGTTCAACGACGACCTGTCCATCCTCGCCGAGCTGAAGGTGGCGCAGATGGAGTTCGAGCAGTTTCGTGAGTCGAGGACACCGCTCCTTCGGGGTGGGCCAGTGGGCGGGAGTTGCGACGAGCGCATCGGCCGAATGTGCATCTGGTTCGGCGGCGACGATGAGGATGCCGTACCCGGCGAACTGCGCGAGGTGGGTCAGGCACGGCAGCAGTTGATCCGCCAGCTGACGGACGGCTTCGACACGGCCCCGCACCGCTGGATCCTCGGCCAGCTCGTCCACTACGTGGTCGAGAGTGGCAACGAGCGGCAGGCGACTGCGATCGCCGAAGCGTGTGGTATCCAGGAGGAGTGGTGGTGCCATGCGCTGCGTGGATATGCGATGCAGGTCATGAACGACTACGTCGATGCGGAGGCCGCCTTCCGTGACGCGCTGGCTGCGATGCCAGCGGATGAACGCCGGAGCTGGCTCATTCCGGCGTACATCGTGTCCGGTGAGGCACGGAGGGCCTTCGAAGACGCGTCCGACGAGGTGCTCGAAGCGATGTTCGAGCTCTACTGGCGTCTCTCCGACCCCCTCTTCCTGTACGACGGCAACGATCGTTTGACGGACCATTTCGCGCGGTGGGTCGTCGCGATGAACCGACGTGATGCGTGGGACCCGATCGGACTCGATTGGGCCGAGGATCTGGAGGAGACGCTCATCCGGTACGGGCGTAATACCGGTTACGGGCGCACGCACGACCCGAGCGGTATCGTCGGACGTCAACGCGGGAGTGAAGGATTCGGCCGCCCGGGGGGCTTCGGCAACTCACGACTGAACGACACACGGCGCATGCTCGGCTTCCACCATCCGAAGAGTCGTGGGTACCTCTTCCCCGAGCAGTTCCTGGCATCGCCGAGCGACATACCGCCCGAGAGCTGGATCACGGCCCCTCGGGAGGCCCGGACCTGGCACGCACCCCTGTACGCTCCGGACGTGTGGGGCCTGGAGACGCAGATCGGCCGCTTCCGGCGCGACTACCAGATGCTCGTCGTTGGAGCGTACCGACCTACCGTTCCTTCCGCCTCCTCCGCGCAGGGTGTCGTACCCGCGTGGGGCCCGGAGGGTGGTCTCGAAGGACCTCCTGCTGCAGGACTCTTCATGATCCCGGAAGACGGTCGAGACCCGCTCTTCGTCAGAGGCCGTGATGCGGAGGGGGTGCTCACAATTCGTGTTCGGCCAGGGCGCTACGTGAGTGGGCTCGAAGTCGCCGACCTCTCCGGACGGCAGGCATGGCGAGCTCGTCAGGGGGTCGTGCAGGAGCCGCTCCTCGACGGCATGGTCGACGTGTCCGACCTCATGATTCTCAAGGGCGGCGTTCCCCTGCCGGAGACGCTCGACGAAGCGATCCCGCACATCCGGCCCGGCATTCGACTACGGGCGGGCGAGCGCGTCCCGGTGATCTGGGAGATGTACGGCCTCAGGCTTCAGGAGCCCGTCCAGGTCACGCTCGGGTTCAGCGAGGGCCGCCCGGAATTCATGGGCGACCCCGACGAGTTCATCGAGGAACTCGAAGCCAGCGAAACCATCGACGTCACCTTCGAGGACCGAGGCCCCGATGTCGTGCAGGCCGTCTTCCGGTCGGTGGAGTTGGAGCTACCCGACCTCGAGCCGGGAGACTACACACTGCATCTCCGACTCGAGCTGGCGGGACGGACCCCGCTCATTACCAGCCGGCCGATCGTCGTATACTGAGCCGAGGTACGAGGGTGACCGGCCGGCGAGGGTGGGGGCCCCCACCGGCACAGTCTGACTCGAAACCGGCAATGGTCCGCCGGGCGGTTGAAGCTGTCAGTTCCCCGCGACGTACTTGGTGAATGCGCCACCCGCCCAACGGAGGGAATTGGGCCCCTCGGCCGCGTAGATGTTGCCGTCCGCGTCGACGGCGACGCCCTCGCCGGCCGTGCCCTGGTAGACCCGGCTCTCACGCTCGAACGGAGGGACGAACGCGACAATCCGATCCTCGTCGACCGGACCGATACGAACCCCGTTGCGCCAGTTGGGGTGGTTCGTCGGGCTCGACTCGGAGTCGATCGCGTAGACCATCTCATCCTTGATGAAGATCCCGCTGATTCGACCGTAGCTGTAGCGCGAGTCGAGGTAGTTCCCGTCCTGATCGTAGATCTCGATGCGGTGGTTACCGCGGTCGGCGATCCAGAGTCGGCCCTGCGAGTCGAACACCAGTGCGTGCGGCGTACGGAACTGGCCGTGCTCGACGCCGATCTCACCCCACTCCATGATGAACTCGCCTTCGGGCGTGAACTTCTGGATGCGGGCGGTCTGACCCGCTTCGCGACCTGCGTTCATCGCCTGGTTCGTCGTCATGCCCTGACCGTTGTGACCATCGGAGACGTAGATCGATCCATCCGGACCGGTGACGACGTCGTTGGGCTGGTTGAACTGGCCGGGTGCGTTTCCGGGCTGGCCGGCGATCCCGAGCGTCAGAAGGACTTCACCCTCCGGGCTGAACTTCCACACCTGGTGACCGCGAGTCCCCTCCTGATTCCCGGCGAAGTCGGCGATCCAGACGTTCCCTTCCGCGTCGACGTGGATGCCATGCGGCGTGACCATCAGGTCTGCGCCGAAGTTGGCCAGCACCTCTCCCGAGTTGCGGTCGAACTTGAAGACCGGCGGCACGGGGTTGGTCTCACAGTTGATCGGCTCGCCCCCGCCGAAGCTCGCGGCCCCGCAGCGCTCGTACGCCCAGACGTGACCGTCGATGGGATCGATGTCGATCCCCGCGCTGGTGCCCCACTCCCTCCCTTCGGGCAACTCACCCCAGTTCGTGACAACCGTCGGCGTCGGATTGGGGAGTCCCTCACCGGTGATGAGATTGCCTGCCGACTCCATCGGTGCGGAATCTCCGGCGGGCGCGCAGGCGACCAGCGCGAGGGTCGCCAGGAGGACGGTCGAGAAGAAGGAACGGTGCATCGACATCGTGTTCTCCCTGAAGGGGGCCGGGTCTCCAGGTGAGACCCCTAGCTACGGAACGGCGGATAAGATCGGGATTGAACGCTCCGCGCGCCAATGACTCGCCGCGCGAGCACGGCATAGGGTCGCCCTTCGTGGGGAGACACACGATCACAGAAGCTCGCGCCGCAGGCAGCCGCTCCGACTTACTGAGTGCAGACCACCTGACCAGGCGAACTCGGCATGACCGGGTCGGCAGGCCGCTGAACCGACCCGAAGAAGACCGCGCACCCGAACTCGTCACCGAGCTCCTCGTGCGACGCGATCGCACTCCAGCCCGCCGGAGATGCGGTGACTTCGATCGCCACGCCCGTGGTGGAGACGAAGGCGAGATCCTCGGGCGACGCGGCAAACTCCGAGGAGTCCAGGTAGTGGAGCAGCTGTTCCTCCGCGACCCGCTCCAGATCCGCCTTCATGGCGGCGAGCATGCGTTCCGCCCTGTCCTCGGACAGGCTTGAAACCGCGGTGCTCGAATGAACCCCGAACAACGCGAGCATCACGACGAGCGCCGTGACACACACGGCCTCCATCATGAACTCGGTGAGCAGGAAACGCTTCTTTCGGGCCATGGTCTCTGCCGGTGACCACCAACTGGAATCAAATGTTTCCGTCAAAAAGGGCCGAGATCATGCCACGGGAATGACGCGTCGCGCAAGAGAAGACGACGACGCTCACTGCCCTTCGTCTCCGGCTCAGGCCCTCAGATCGGGACACCACCCCCGGGACCGATCCGCTTCCGCGTGCCGGCACGCAAGGTCACCGCGGTACCGAACGCCATGATCTCGACACCCGCCGTGCCCTTCGCGTCACTCCGGGCCCGTGCAAGCGGAGACGTTTCGAT
The DNA here is from genome assembly GCA_964492085.1 of uncultured Gemmatimonadaceae bacterium. Taxonomy (GTDB): domain Bacteria; phylum Gemmatimonadota; class Gemmatimonadetes; order Longimicrobiales; family Gaopeijiaceae; genus UBA2589. The sequence continues at coordinate 50,216 of CAZBHZ010000016.1, forward strand.
GCGGACGTTGATCACCGTGTCGTGACCGTGTGCTCGCGCCTCTTCCTTCATGCGAACGACCGCCTCTCGCCGCGCCCGCTCAAGCAGCGGCTCGTACACGCCAATCCGGCCACCGAAGATGCCCTTGATGCTGGCGGCGACACGTTTGAAGTAGTCCTGTGAAATCACGACATTGCCGATCACGAGATCGCACTCTTCGACCTCCCAGCCCGCTGGTACGTCCTCGACCGTCACGGCGAGGATCTCCCGTGCGCCGCTCTCGAGACGCAACAGATCCTGAAAGTGCCGCCGCTCCAGCAGGGTCCCCGTGATCCACGCGCCCAGAAGCATGACCGGGGTGATGAGGTAAACGCTGAGCTCGATCATTATTCGACCCTCACAGCCGTCCCGTATGCGAACAGCTCGGCTGCGCCCTGCGCGACGCTGGAGGTCGCAAAGCGTACATTGACGATCGCGTTCGCACCTTGCTCCTCGGCCTGATAGCTCATGCGGCGAATCGCTTCACCGCGGGCCTCCTGGAGCAGCTCCGTGTACCCACGCAGCTCACCCCCGACGACGTTTTTCAGACCGGCCGCGATATCGCGTCCGATATGCTTCGCGCGGACGGTACTGCCGCTGACGACGCCGAAGAACTCGACGATCGTCTTTCCGGGAATCTCCTGCGTGTTGCTGATGAGCATGTTGTCGTTCCTGAGTGGACGGTGGAGAGCGGTTCTTCCAGAGAGCTACGTGCGAGGGTAGCGCTTCCTTCGACCCGGCTCCGGCACACTAGGGCACGGGAGCGAGGCCCGCACCTCCGGATCGGTGGGCGCGGCTGGAGCGTCCGGCGCGATCTACCTGCGGTGGCGCTTGTACCAGGGGCCGAGCGGTCCGGTCGTCGCGGCCAGCGTTCCCACCGCACCCCACGCGCCGGCAAAGCGACGCCACTCCTGAACGGAAAGCGATTCGAGGGAGCGCCACGTTTCCCACCGCTGGCCTGCCTGCGTCTCATCCCCGTCCGCGTGCTCTCCCGGAGTCGGGTACGACGCGTGGGACTCCTTCGCCGAGTAGACCACGGTCCGACCGTCGACCCTCTCGAGGTCGTCCGCGTCGACGCGCTTCGGCCGGCCGTGGGCCGCGAAGTAGGCGCCCCGCACACGTCCATTCGGGCCAAGCACCAGCGACACGTGCTCCCAATCTCCCTGGTGGCCGAATAGCTGGACGGCCTGATAGCGCGAGTAGCCATAGAAGAACCAGAACGTCAGCAGCCCGTCACCACCCCCGATCGACTTCCAGTAGAAGAAGGTCGGCGCGTTGCCAGTCGGGTCGTCCTCGCCTCTCGGGGTCTTGTGCCGGTGTTCCAGGAAAACGTTGCCGCGGCTCGCTGCCTTGCCGTCGAAGGGTCGTCGATTGGCGCCGTCGTCGTGCAACGCCAGGGAACCGAGAAGGCCGAGGGGCGGACCGAAGTACTCGTGGCCCCTGAGCCCGAGCAGGGTGGGCGGCTTCGCCCACTCCAGCGTCCTCAGATTCAGCACGGGATGGAGCGGCAGGTGTGCCGGCTGACGCCGGTCGTACATCCGGAGTCGCGAGTCGGCTACGAACCCGACGGGTGACATCGGCCGGAACCGATCCTCCGGATGAAGCTGGACGATCGGCGCGTGTGCTCGCGCAAGGGACCGCACCTGTTCGGGCGTCACGCTACCGGGGCCAGACGTATCGGCGAGCGATGGCTTCGAAATCATTGATCTGCGCCTCGACCCACGACTCGTCGCGACCGAGCTCCCCAGCCATGACCGACGCCACTCGAGGCGCGGCCTCGATCGCCGCACGGGCATCGAAGATCAGCGAACGACTCCGGCGGGCGAGCACATCGTCCACGGTGCGGGCCATCTCTTCCCGACACGCCCACACGATCTCCGCCGGCGTCAGATCGAGCCGCGGGTGCACTGGATCTCCCATCCCCGGTCCGGACCTCATCAGCTCCTCGATTTCCGGTGCATCGGACCCGTACACGGCGAGACGCCCAAAGCGTTCGGCGTTCAGATGATACCCGTGGATTCGGAGTTCCCGCGTCGGGCATCCGACATCCTCGAGATCACCGAGCGCCTGAGCGGCACTCACGGCATCCTTCGCCATCTTGCGGTATGTCGTCCACTTTCCGCCGGCAATCGAGATCAATCCTGCGTCGCTGATCCGGATCGCATGCTCGCGGGAAATCTCGGCGGTGTCGTCCGAATCGGTCTCGGCCACGAGCGGTCGGATCCCGACGAAGACACTGAGCACGTCCTCTGGCTCCGGATCGCGCGTGAGGTAGCGGGCAGCGTGCTCGATGAGGAAGTCGACCTCCTCGTCGAACGGCAACGGCTCCTCCTCCACCTCCTCGATCGGGGTATCCGTCGTGCCGACGAGCACCCGGTCGTGCCACGGAATCGCGAACAGCACACGGTCATCATCCGTCTTGGGGACCATGATCGCGGACGACCCGGGTAGAAAAGTCCGATCGAGCACGATGTGCACGCCCTGACTCGGCTGAATGACCGGACGAGCATCCGGCTGGTCCAATCGACGGACCGTATCCGTCCATGCCCCGGTCGCGTTGATCACCACCCTCGAGTGGACCCGGACCTCCGTGTCGGACTCGACGTCACGAATGACGACCCCGTCCACGAATCCGTCGTCACCCTTCGCGACCTCGACCACCGGGCAGTAGTTCACGAGTACGGCCCCCTGCTCCCACGCCGTGATCGCCATGTGGACAACCAGCCGGGCGTCATCGAACTGCCCGTCGTGGTAGACGACACCTCCCCGCAGCCCGTCAGTCTCGATGGTGGGCAGCTGCTCGACCGTCTCGTCCACCGAGAGATTCTTCGAGTGACCAAAGCCGTACTTGCCGGCCAGCACGTCGTACACGCGCATGCCGACGCCGTAGAAGGGCGCCTCCCACCACTGATAGTTCGGAACGATGAACGGAAGATCGGAGACCAGGTGCGGCGCGTTGTTGCGCAGGATTCCACGCTCGCGCAGCGCTTCCATCACGAGCGGCACATTACCCTGCTGCAGGTAGCGTACCCCACCGTGGACGAGCTTCGTCGACCGACTGGACGTGCCCTTGCCGAAGTCACTCGACTCGAAGAGAGCGACGTCGTATCCGCGTGCGGCGGCATCGACGGCAATCCCGAGGCCGGTGGCCCCACCCCCGATTACGACGATGTCCCACGAACCCCCGGTATCCGCCCGCTCACGGACACGCCGCAACATCTCGGATCGGTTCATCGATGCGTCACCCGGGTCGGGGCTGCTGGGAGGGGCGCATCAACATACGCCGTCCTGCTCGGTCGCTCACCTTTCGATCACCGTCGCGTTCGCAACGGGCCCTCATCGCCCTACCTTGCTGTCCACCGCGAGGAGAGACGAAGGACAACACGCTCGTTCTCATCATCGCGGCCATACGCCCGCTCTTCTTACTCGAGCCAGGCATGCCCCACGCGCTCTGGCTCGTCACCACGTAGGACATCCATCGAACATGTCTTTACGCACTGCCTTTGACGCCAAGACGCTCGAGCGCCGGTATTACGTGGACCAGGACGTGTACGAGCAGGAAACCGAGCGAATCTTCTTCGGTCGGTGGCTGTTCGTTGGGCGCGCGTCGCACATCGCCGCACCCGGGGCGTACATGCTCTTCGAGCTCGAATCCGAGAGCGTCATCGTCCTCCGAGATCACGAGGGCTCGATTCATGCGCACCACAACGTGTGCCGTCACCGGGGTACGCGACTGGTGACCGAGCCGACCGGGACCTTTCCGAAGTCGATTCAATGCGGCTACCACGCGTGGACGTACGCACTCAATGGCGAGCTGACGGGTGCGCCGTTCATGGACGAAGTGGAGTCCTTCTGCAAGGAGAACTACCCCCTGCTCCCGGTCGCCGTCGCGGAGTGGGAGGGCTGCATCTTCGTGAACCTGTCCGACGATCCGGAGCCATTCGAAAAAGCGTTTGCTCCGCTCATCGACAAGTTCACCCGCTGGGACTTGCCGAAACTCCAGGTCGCGCACCGCGTCGTGTACGACATTGCGGCGAACTGGAAGCTCGTCTTCCAGAACTACTCGGAGTGTTATCACTGCCCAGCCCTTCACCCGGTGCTCAACCGTCTGACACCCTTCCGGAACGCGTGGAACGATCTCGAGGAGGGTCCGTTCCTGGGTGGCCCGATGAAGATGGAGATCGAGGGAGGGAGCATGACGATGACGGGGCAGCGATGCGCCGCACCGCTCGGAGAGCTCGAGGGCGAAGACCTGAATCTGGTCCAGTACTACACGGTCTTTCCCAACCTGCTGCTCAGCCTTCACCCGGATTACGTGCTGATCCACAGGATCGACCGACTTGCGACGGATCGAACACGGATCGTGTGCGACTGGCTCTTCCACCCGGACGCGATGTCCGCGCCTGATTTCGATCCCCAGCCCGCGATCGAATTCTGGAACATGACCAACGAGCAGGACTGGACGGTGAGCAAGCTCTCTCAGGCGGGGATCACGTCACGCGCCTACACGCCCGGGCCGTATGCCGAGCTTGAGAGCATGATCGCCGCGTGGGACCGCGAGTATCTGCGGGTGCTGGAGGGCGAGGGCTGAGCCTCGGCGCTCCCTCAGCCCTCTCAGTCGATCGGCGCTGTCAGCACGGTATGCTCCGTGATGATGCCGCCACGATCGCCGATCTCGATGGAGCCGTACCGCTGGGTGAAACACGCCGGCAGTTCGCGATCGCCGGTGGGTGAGAGCCAGAGCCTCATGAGGTGACGTCGGCGCTCCGGCTCGGGCCAGTCGATGAAATCGGTCCGGTCGTGAAGCTGCGAGTGGTTGTACACGAACTGCATGTCACCCTTCTCCAGGCGCATTCGCACGTGCATGTCGGGATCGTTGGCCAGCGCGTCGAGCATGTCGAGCGCCTCCACGTGCTCGGGACTCAGGCGCATCGCCCCGTCGAAGCGTTGCGCACTCTCGATGTATTGCCGCTGGTAGAACACGGTCAGATGCCCGGCGTGCCAGTTGAAGACGGGGATCTCCATGTACGGCTCCGCCCCCGGAGGGATCTCGCCCCGCCGATCCGTCGCGATCGGATCGAAGAGACGATCAAGCAGATCCGGTCGCTCCGTCTTCATTCGGTTGTAGATCGACAGCGCACTCACCAGAAGTGACTCCCCGCCCGTCTTCGCGTCCCGAAGACAGAGCAGGCCCACGATGTCTGCGCTGTCCGTGTGAAAGCTCTGCCGCTCCGCCGTCTGGTAGATGCGCGTGTTCGGATCCCTGGAACTCGCGCCCGTGTCACGAACATGACCGAGAATGTGCCCCTGCGCATTCTGGGACCGTGCGCTCCCGAGGTGCGCGCCGATCCCGCAAAAGACGGTGGCCGAAAAAAGCTGATCGTACTCGTCGACGGGCAGTCCTCTCAGAACCTCGAAGCCGATCCCGCGAAGGAGCTTCTCCTTCAGACGCTCGAGGTGGGCCCCGAAGGTCTCGAGCGGAAAGTCCTCGGCGGTGATCTCACCCACGTCTCGTCCCAGCGAGAGGTAGTGGTTCGCCGCCCGTTCCAGGTCGGAGATGTCCTGATCGGAGAGCGGAACGAGCCACTCGTCCTGGCGAACCGCCATGTCCGAGCCCAGCCAGGCGGCGGGTCCGGTGATGACGTCCGGGAGCTGATTGGGTCGGTGCATGACGTCGCGCATCAGGGTCGGCGTGATCGGAGATGCTCGTGAGCTGCTGTCACTCCTACCGCTCCGCCATCACCGCGGCAACACCACGTCGACGGTCACCGCCATGCGCCGATTGCTGACCACGAGCGATCCCGTCATCGTAAGGGACGTTGCGCAGCTTCACGTCATGATGGGAGGGGATCAATGAACACGAGCAGGATCTGGAGCGTCTTCGTCGCCGCCGCGATTCTGGCGGCTCCGGCCGCCGCCAGCGGACAAGTGACCGTCGGCCCCACGCTCGCGTATGAGAACGACGCCAACTTCGGTATCGGGGCGAGTCTCGGCACCGCCCTCAACGATCTGGGCGAAGGATTCGGTGTCCTGGCTGACTTCCTCGTCTTCTTCCCTGACGGCTCCGACTACTTCGAGCTCAACGGAAATGTCACCTACGACTTCCCTCTCGAGGACTCGAGCGTCGTGCCCTTCCTGCTGGGGGGCCTGAACATCGCACGAGCCTCCTCGGATCTCGGCGGATCGAACACGAATCTCGGCCTGAATCTCGGTGGGGGAGTCGACTTCGACCTCGGCAACTTCCGCCCGACCGCCGGCGTCCGGGCGCAGCTGGAGGGCGGTGACGGGCTGGTATTCTTCATCACGCTGCCGTTCCAGACCGGCGGCTGATGTAGCCGGACTGGTTCCACTTCGGAACACGACGCCCCGTCCGCGCTTCGCCGCGGACGGGGCGTCTCGTTCTGCGCCGTTCCCGGTCGAACGGTGGCGCGCCTCCAGCGCCCCGGCCCATGTTGGCAGCCTACCTGCGGATCAAGCCGGTCCGCCGTCCATCCGCCTTTCCCCGCATCCCCATGTTTCGAGCATCAGCCATGCGGTACGCACGACTCACCCTCCCCCTCGTCCTCGCCGCGTGCACGCCCGCAAACAGCGAACCATTCGACGTCGTGGAAGCGACCATCTTCGAGATGCAGGAGGCCATGGAGGATGGACGCGTCACGTCACGTGACCTCGTCGAAGCTCACCTCCTTCGCATCGCCATGTACGAAGATCAGGTGAACGCGGTGATCACCGTGAACAAGAACGCCCTTCTGGAGGCGGACCGGCTCGACCAGGAACGCGCGGAAGGCAGGGTCCGGGGGCCACTCCACGGGATTCCGGTCGCGCTCAAGGACAACGTGCACACGACCGACATCCGCACGACGGGTGGCGCGGTCGCGTTCGAGAACCTGATCCCACCGTATGACGCCACGCTGACCACGAACCTCCGTGAGGCGGGTGCGATCATCCTCGCGAAGACCGTGATGACCGAACTGGCCAACTTCACCGCAGCCGGAATGCCCGGGAACTACAGCGCGGTGGGCGGCTACGGCCTCAACCCCTACGACCCCCGGCGCGACCCACGTGAGGGACGGGACGACGGCCGTCCGGTGCTCGGCGTCGGCGGCTCGAGCTCGGGTATCGGTACGGCCATGAGCTTCTGGGCGGGTAACGTCGGTACCGAGACCTCGGGGTCGATCCTCTCTCCCGCGAACGCCAACATGCTGGCCGGTATCAAGCCGACGGTGGGGCGCATCAGCCGCTGGGGCGTGATCCCGATTACGGGCGATCAGGATACGGCCGGACCCATGACCCGCACGGTCGCGGATGCCGCGATCATGATGGGCGTACTCGAGGGCTCCTCACCCGACCCGAACGACCCGGCCACGACCACGTGCTCGCCACCGCCCGGGAACGACTACACCGCGTATCTGAACGCCAATGGCCTGCAGGGAGCGCGCATCGGGATTCCGCGCGCCATGTACTACGACTCCGTCCAGGTTCCGGGCCAGGACAACTGGCGGGGCGGACTCGCTGACGAGGCTCGCGCGGCCATGGACGAGGCCATCCAGATCCTGCGGGACCAGGGCGCGACCATCGTGGACCCGGCCGATATCCCGAGCGTGCTCGACCCGGATCCCGAGCAGAATCTCATGACGGCCGGCGGGAGCAGCGTCCTCTTCTACGGAATGAAGCGTGACTTCAACGTCTGGCTGCAGACACTCGGGGACGCTGCGCCCGTGCAGACGCTCACTGAACTGCGCGAATGGAACGAGGAGCACCGCCGAGCAGGGTCGCTCAAATACGATCAGCTCCGTCTCGATCAGTCGGATGCCATCGACCTCGAGGGCGACCGAGCCACGTACGAGGCGGACCGGGCGCGGGATCTCCTGCTCAACGGTGAGCGAGGAATCGACGCGGCGATGGCGGAGCACAACCTGGACGCCCTGCTCTTTCCCGGATCGGGTGGTGCGGGCATCGCGGCGCGTCCCGGTTACCCGACCGTGATCGTGCCCTTCGCGCTGATCCAGTCGGACTTCGACCCACCGCTGCCGGACGGGTTCGACGTCCAGCCGCGGCCCTTCGGTGTCAGCTTCACCGGAGGAGCGTGCAGCGAGCCGCGTCTGATCGAAGTCGCGTATGCGTTCGAACAGGCATCGATGCGCAGGATTGCCCCTCCGGGTATGCAGTAGCCGGCCCGCGAAGGGAATCAGGTCAGCAGAACCTCGCCGGCATCGACCACGACGCGGTCGTCGAGCGTGATGGTCGGTGCGTATTGGACCATGTCCATGTGCACAGCGCACTCGACATCACCGCCGTAGAAGACGTTGTCACCGATCGCGATGTGGACGAGTCCGCGCGCCTTCTTCTCTTCCTCGAAGTCGCCGTTGCGTCGACACGCCGGATTCAGGCCGATCCCGATCTCGGCGATATTGTCGGCGTCCGGAACCCGCTCGATGATCCGCCGTAGCTCTTCTGCCTGAGGGCTCGTGCCCTCGACGGCCGTGACCCGGCCCGCCGACACGCGCACCGTGATCGGTTCGTCCGGCGTGCCAATGTGCGCGATCGGCCCGTCGACCACGATCACGCCCTCGGCCGTCCCACTACGGGGCATCTGCGACACCTCGCCATCGGAGAACGCGGCCTCCTGACCCGGCTTCGTCGCAAAGCCGCACTCGATCATGACCGCCTCCCCGCCGATTGGAGCGGACAGGTCGGTCCCGGCCGGCGTGGTCACGCGGATTTGTCCCGCCGCCCGCCAGAGCTCCGCAAGCCGCTCCCCATCTGCATAGAGCGAATCGTAGTCCGCTCGAGCGCCACCCTCGGTGAAGTTGTCGAGAGAGCGCATGACCATCGAGATGGCTCGGAGTCTCTTCTCATCGAAGAGGCGCTTGACCGCCTTGGCGTACGTAGGTGCTCCGCACGATCCAGTGAGACCGATCAGACAGTCCGCCGCCTCCAGGGCCCGTTCGATCGGAGGGGTCAACTCGTTCTTCCGATTCGTCCCGCGGGTCGGCATGACCAGGATCGTGTACTCGGCCCCGACGCTTTCGACCACTCCGGCCAACGCGTACGCCATGCTCATCTCGGTGTGCGGATCACACACCAGTGCGACCTGTTCACCGGTCTTCACCGCCAGAAGCCTGCGAATGATCAGGTCGGCACTGCGGGCCACGTCGATGCTGCGAGGGTGCGCATGACTCATCTGGAGGCTCCGTTGCTCCGGGTGGGGGAATCGGTCGGCTCATAAATACCGCGCAGCACGGGTCGCAGACAGAAGACCCGACTTGCGACCGAGGTCCGGCAGGCGGCAGCTTCCGCGACCGCTCCAAGGACCGTCCATGACCCAACCCACCTACGCCGCCATTACCGGCTGGGGCTCCTGCATGCCCCCGGCCGTCCTGTCCAACGACGACCTTTCGACCTTCCTCGACACGTCCGACGAGTGGATCACCACCCGGACCGGAATGCGGGAGCGCCGGATCTCGCACGTGACCGCGATCGAGTTGGCGACCCTGGCGGCGAGGCGGGCCCTCGCCTGCGCGGATCTCGACCCGGCAGACCTCGATCTCATCATCTACGGGGGCGTCAGCAATGAAGAGCTGTGTCCCAACGGCGCCTCGGGTGTCCAGATCTCTCTCGGCGCGGCGAAGGCTGCATCGATGGACATCAACACGGCATGCACCAGCTTCTGCTACGGCCTCGCGGCGGCAACCGGGATGATCCGGACGGGGCAGGTCCGCAACGCGGTCGTGATCGGTACCGAGCTGATCAGCCGCTACATGGACTGGCAGAACAGGAACGTCGCCGTCCTCTTCGGAGATGGCTCGGCGGCTGTGGTGCTGGAGGCGACGGAGAGCGAGGAGGGGTTGCTCGCGAGTGTGCTGGGCTGCGACGCAAGCGCGCGCGACACCCTTCGCGTCCGCGGATTCGGGTGCGGCTACGCCGGCTATGGCGTCACCCTGGGCGACACGTTCTGGGACTTCGACGGTCAGCAGATCTTCAAGCGCGCCGTCATGGGCATGTCGCGGGCATCGAAGGAGGTCCTCGCCCAGTCCGGCCTCACGGCGGACGACATCTCCCTCGTCGTCCCCCACCAGGCGAATCTACGCATCATCGAGTCGGTCGCGAAGTACGCAGGCGTCCCGATGGATCGCGTGATGCTCACAGTCGAGAAGTACGGCAACATGAGTGCGGCGACGGTGCCCGTAGCACTCGTGGAGGCCCTCGACCAAGGCCGGGTGGAACCAAACAGCTGGCTGCTCATGCCCGCCTTCGGCGGAGGCCTGACGTATTGCTCGCTCCTCGTGAAGTGGGGTGACCGGATCACCCCACTGGGCCAGACCGACGACGAGTTACCCTCCTGCAGTGAATCCGCGCTGGAGATAGTGAATCGCGTTCGATCGACACAGGATCCGTACGGTCGCTCAAAAGATGGCCTGCTCGCCCCCGTTTTCCCCGAAGCACGCCTCGAGTCCAGGTCGGCGACCAGCTAGCAGGTCCTTGCCAGCGCCCCCGTCTGCGGGGAGTTTCCGGACCGTTTCTCCAGGGTGAGCCGCCTCCCGCTCCGGCACCCCGCCTCTGTCTATTCGAGTGCTCGGATGCGCACCGTCCTGAATCATCTCTCCACGCCATGGCTTGTCGCGATCGTCCTCTCGGTCGCGGCGTCTCCTGTCACCGGTCACGCCCAGGTCCCGAACGAGCTTCGGACCTCGGTGATCGACGGATCGCCCGCCCCGGTCTTTCCCGAGTCCAGTACGCGTGACGAACGGGGTCGTGCAACCGTGCGCGCCATCCGGCTCGACGCTCCCCTCGTTCTGGACGGTCGACTCGACGAAGCGGTCTACAGCGACTATCAGCCCTTCGGCGATTTCATCCAGGTCGTGCCCGTCGCCGGCAATCCGTCCTCGGAGCGTACCGACGTCTGGGTCGCCTTCGACGACGAAAACATCTACGTCACGTGCCGGTGCTGGGACTCGGCGCCCCCCGGGGACTGGGTGATCAACGAGTACCGGAGAGACACCTCCGGACTCAGGAACAACGAACATTTCGGCGTCATGTTCGACACGTTCTACGACCGCCGGAACGGGATGATCTTCTACGCCAATCCTCTCGGCGCGCGTGCCGACTACGCGGTAGTGGGAGAAGGAAGCCCCAATACCGACTGGAACCCGGTCTGGGATGTCGCGGGAGGGACGTTCGACGGAGGCTGGATCGTGGAGATGGCGATCCCCTTCAAGTCGCTCCGCTACACCTCAGGGCCCGACCGGATGTGGGGACTCCAGCTCCGCCGATCGATTCGCCACAAGAACGAATGGACGTATCTGAACCCCGTACCGCCGGCGCTCGCCGGGCCTCAGGCGATGAATCGCATCTCGTCGGGTGGTACGGTGGTCGGGCTCGATCTGCCACCCGCCGGTAGCAATCTCGAGCTCAAGCCCTACGCGATCGGGGGGATCTCCACGAACCGTATCGCGACTCCGTCGATCGAGAACGACGCCAGCGGCGACATCGGACTCGACCTCAAATACGGAATCACCGCGAATCTCACCGCTGATCTCACGGTCAATACGGACTTTGCGCAGGTCGAGGTCGACGAACAGCAGGTCAATCTGACGCGCTTCAGTCTCTTCTTCCCCGAGAAACGGGACTTCTTCCTCGAGGGACGCGGCGTGTTCGACTTCGGTCGTGGAGGTAGCGGCGGATTCGGGTTCGGCGGTGGCCGGGGAGGGTTCCGTCGTGGTGGTGGAGACCGCCCGACGCTCTTCTACAGCCGTCGGATCGGCCTGGATCGGGGCGCGGTCGTCCCGATCCAGGGTGGCGGCAGAGTCACCGGCAAGGTCGGGCCCTTCAACGTCGGCCTCGTGAACATCCAGACGGGAGACGTCGAGACAGCGGGCATCGAAAGCACGAACTACTCGGTGGTCCGGGTCCAGCGGGACATCCTCGCACGAAGTTCGATCGGCGCCATCTTCACCAACCGGTCCATCGCGGTCGGGGAGAACGGGTCGAACCAGGTGTACGGGGTCGACGCCGCCTTCGGCTTCGGTCAGGACTTCGAGGCCGGAGCGTACTGGGCGCAGACGGAGACGCCCTCGCTGACCGGCGACGCCCGGAGTTGGCAGGCTGCCGCCACCTACAACGGAGACCGCTACGGAGCCACCGCCTCCCGGCTTAAGGTCGGCGACTCCTTTAATCCGGAAGTCGGCTTCCTGCGGCGCAGCGATTTCGAGCGGACTGCCGGCAGCCTGAGGTTCAGTCCGCGCCCGGCTTCGATCGAGGCCGTTCGTAAGCTGACGTGGCAGACCAACCTCGACTACTTCGAGGACGGAGCCGGACGAATGCAGTCACGACGTCAAACGGCTCGCTTCGACGTCGAGATGGAGAACAGCGATCGGTGGTCGATCGAGAGGGCCAGGGAGTTCGAGCGCATCGACCAGCCCTTCGCAATCGCGAGCGATCAGGACATCCCGACGGGTCGCTACACCTTCACGAGCCAAACCGTCTCGTACAACGGGGGGCCCCAGCGCCGCCTGGCCGGAAACGTCTCGTTTCAGTGGGGCGACTTTTACCACGGCTCGATCAGATCGCTGAGCGTGAGTCAGGGTCGCGTGGTCGTGTCGGAGCACCTCTCGCTCGAACCGGGGATCAGCTACAACCTCCTCGACCTTCCGGAGGGAGATCAGACCCAGGCCGTCTTCCGACTGCGGAGCGACTACGCCTTCACACCGCGCATGTTTGCGAGTGCGCTGTTGCAGTACAACGAGGCCGATCAGATCCTGTCGAGCAACGTGCGCTTCCGTTGGGAGTACGCGCCGGGCAGTGAGCTCTTCGTGGTCTGGACCGACGAACGGGATCGGAGCCCGCAGGGTACCGGCCTACGGACACGCGGATTGGCAATCAAGGCCACCCGACTGCTCAGATTCTAGATCGATGAGGGATCCCCACATGACGCGTAGCACACTCCTCGCCCTGACCCTCCTCGTTTCGGCAGCCGCCTGCTCCGGTAATGCGGGCTCGGACGACCCCTCCGGCGCCGCCTCCATCACGGAAGACGAAATCGCGCGACACATCGAGGTGCTCGCCTCGGACGAGTTCGGAGGGCGCGCCCCATCCTCGCCCGGCGAGGAGCTGACGATCGCCTACCTCGCGGACGAGTTCGCGTCGTATGGGCTGCAGCCCGGCAACGGCGACAGCTTCTTCCAGGACGTACCGCTCGTCGACATCACGGCCGACCCGGAGCGGGCGCCCTTCACCGTTGCCGGCCGGGGAAGCCCCATGCAGTTCGCCTACGCGGACGACGTCGTCATGTGGACCACACGGGTTGTCGAGTCATCCGGGGTCGAGGACAGCGAGATGGTCTTCGTCGGGTACGGGATCGTCGCCCCCGAGTACGGGTGGGACGACTACGAGGGGGTCGACGTCACCGGGAAGACCGCGGTGATTCTCGTGAACGATCCCGGGTACGCCACACAGGACGACGCCGTCTTCAACGGCAACTCCATGACGTACTACGGGCGATGGACGTACAAGTTCGAGGAGGCGGCACGGCAGGGTGCGGCCGCCGCGCTGATCGTTCACCAGACCGCTCCGGCCGCCTACGGATGGGAGACGGTCCGGAACAGCTGGACCGGGCCCCAGTTCAACCTCCAGCCCGAAGACGGAAACGCCGGGCGCGTCGCCATCGAGGGGTGGATGACCGAGGAGACCAGCCGCGCCGTCTTCGACCGGGCAGGCCTCGACTTCGACGCACTCTACGAGCAGGCCGCCACCGGGACCCTTCGACCAATCGAGATGGGGCTCGAGCTGACGACCTCCGTCGCGAACGAGCTCCGCTTCTCGAACTCGAAGAACGTGGTGGCGCTCCTGCCGGGCTCCGAGGCGGCGGGGGAGTACTTCGTCTACATCGCGCATTGGGATCACTTCGGCACGGACCAGGCGCTCGTCGACGCAGGTGAGGACGGCATCTACAACGGTGCGCTCGACAACGCCTCGGGCACGGCCGCCATGCTCGAGCTGGCCGAGGCGTACGCCAGTCTGCCGGAAGCGCCGCGGCGCTCCGTCGTCTTCCTCGCGGTGACCGCCGAGGAGCAGGGCCTGCTCGGGTCGGCGCACTACGCCGCGGACCCCGTCTTCCCGCTCGCCCAGACCGTGGCGGGGCTGAACATGGACGGGCTCAGCAACTTCGGCCCGACGCGGGAACTCGTGGTTCAGGGCTACGGGATGTCCGAGCTCGACATGATCGCAGACGCCGCCGCCGCGGCGCAGGGACGCCGAATCGATCCCGACCCGGAGCCCGAGAAGGGGTACTACTTCAGATCCGACCACTTCGAGCTCGCCAAGCTCGGCGTACCGATGATCTACCCGGGCAACGGGATCGACCATGTCGAGCGTGGCTCCGAGTACGGCCTCGAGATGAACGCGCGCTACACGAGCGAGCGCTACCACATGGTCACTGACGAGTTCGATGACACGTGGGATCTGACGGGGGCCGTCGCCGACGTAGTCCTGTACTACGAGATCGGCGCCGCCGTCATCCAGTCCGACAGCTGGCCCAACTGGAACGAGGGCACGGAGTTTCGGGCCATCCGCGAGGAGAGTCGCCGATGAGCCGCGGTGCAATGGCGATGGGTGTCGTCCTCTTCGGGCTGACCGTCGCGGCCTGCGCACCTGCGGTCGAGGAGCGCCCTCCGAACATCATCTACATGCTGGCCGATGACCTCGGTTACGGCGAGGTCGGAGCGTATGGGCAGAGCCTGATCCGCACGCCCAACCTCGACGCCCTGGCGGCCGAGGGCATCCGATTTACACAGCACTACTCGGGGAGCCCCGTCTGTGCACCGTCTCGGGCCACCCTTCTGACCGGACTCAGCACCCTGCGATCCCAGATCCGGGACAACTTCGAGGTCGGGGGCTATCCGGACCCGGATGAGCTGGGGCAGATGCCGCTCGACTCCGGAACGTACACGATCGGGACCATGCTTCAGGACGCAGGCTACGTCACCGGCGCCATAGGCAAGTGGGGTCTGGGCGGGCGCGAGTCGCTCGGGCAACCGCGCTTCCAGGGCTTCGACTACTTCTTCGGATACCTCGATCAGCAGCTGGCGCACAACTTCTACCCCACCCACCTGTGGCGGAACGGTGAGCGGGTCGAGCTGGACAACGAATACTTCCACCCTCATCAGGAATTCGAGGGCACGGACCCCACGGACCCGGAACAGTATCGGCAGTACCAGGGCAATGAGTATTCGCTCGACGTCATGGCCGACGATGCGCTGCGCTTCCTGGACGAGAACGCAGACCGCCCCTTCTTCCTGTATTTGCCCTTCACGATTCCGCACGTCGCGCTGCAGGTCCCCGATTCGTCGCTGGTGGAGTACGAGGGCGTCTTCGAGGAGGAGCCGTACCTCGGCGACCCGACGTACCTGCCGCACTACCGACCGCTCTCGGCATACGCGGGGATGATCACCCGCATGGACGCGCACATCGGGCGGATCCTGGATCGGCTGGACGAACTGGGCCTCACCGGGAACACCGTGGTGATGTTCACGAGTGACAACGGCACGACGTACACCGGGGGTGTGGACGCGGAGTTCTTCGAGAGCACCGCGGGCCTGCGAGGCCTCAAGGGTTCTCTGTACGAGGGTGGAATCCGCGTTCCGCTGATCGCACGGTGGCCGGGCCACATCCCGCCGGGGAGCGTGAGCGATCACGTCTCGGCCTTTTGGGACATGATGCCGACCTTCGCGGAGATCGCAGGAACCGAAGCGCCGTCAGACCTGGACGGGGTCTCCATGCTTCCGGCTCTCCTCGGAGACGGAGCCGACACGGAGCGGCCCCTGTACTGGGAGTACCACGGACTCTGGAACGGTGCGCAGGCCGTCCGTCTCGGGAAGTGGAAAGGTGTTCGGCTCGGCGGGCACGACGACCCGGACGCACCCATCGAGCTCTACGACCTGCTCGAGGACCCGTTCGAGACGGCTGACGTGGCCAATCAGCACCCCGATGTGGTCGCACGTGTACGGCAGGTCATGGAGTCGCGGACACGGTCCGACTACGAGCCGTGGAACTTCGCCATCGCCGGGGAGGGCTGAGGGAGCCCCGTACCGGACCGAAACCGGATTGGCCTACTGGAATGCGGCCGTCGGGTAGAGACTGTTCGGGTTCCAGAAGAGCCATTCCGTCAGGCCCGCATCCTCGACGGCCCGAATCTGGGCACGCATCTGGTCCGGCCCGTACTCGGGATTGCCCAGGGTGAACGCCTGGAGCCACGGTCGAATCGTCGCCACCGCGCCGCTGGCTGCCTGGGTCCGCTCCACGGCCCGGTCCATTGCCGTTCGAACCAGCTGATAGGGATCGGCGTTCGGGTCGGGAATCTCGAAGCTGCCCGGCCAGTAGAGCGCCGGATAGACCATCGGCAGGATCACGTCCGTGACCCGGATCAGTTCGTCCCAGTCCTGACCGATGATCGAGTCGCTATCGGTCGTGATCACGCGACCGAAGACGTCCGCGGTGATCGGGGCGTCGAACGCGGCCAGCTCAGCGCGTGACGTCGTCACGAACTGCTGAATCGCCTCGACCGCACTCCGACCGTCGCGCGCCGGAAAGACCATCTCCGCCCTCGCGGCGTCCGCGACGTCCGGGAAGCGCACGTAGTCCCACTGAATCTCGGCGAAACCCGCCGCAAGCGCTTCACGAGCCAGATCGATGTTGTAACCCCACACATCCGCGTTGTAGGGGTCGACCCAGGGGATGCCACCTTCCAGATCCACCCACAGGTCATCGTTCGTCGTACGGATCGCGAGGTCCGGCCGTGCCGTCGCGAGTACGGGATCGTAGAAGCACACGATCCTCGCGATCGGGTAGATCCCCCGCTCCTTCAGCTCGGCGAGCAGGGCACGGAGGTCAGGGATGTACCCCCGCTCCGCGCCGACCTCCCGAGCCAGCGCGACGTCACTCTCATAACTGACTTCGCCCCGCTCTTTCACGTCGATGACGAACGTGTTGACGTTCGAGTTCTCGGCCAGGGTCAGAAGCGCGTCCAACCGGTCGGACAGCCCCGAGGCCTGTGCGTTCACGTACACACCTCGAACGACCGCCGGTCGAGCCACCGGATCGACGCGCCCCGAGTCGGGAACGGTGATCGGATCGTCGCAGGCTGCGAGCAGCAGACCGGTGCACAGGAGAATCGAAGACGCGCGGACCATGGGTTTTAATGAAGTGGGCCGCGGCTCCCGCGGCAACGACGTACGAACCGCTACCCCGAAATCGTGTGAATCGTCTGCGTCGGGAACGCCATCTCCAGACCTTCGGCGTTGAATCGCTCCAGCACCGCGAGGTTCACCGCCGTCTGAACGCCCATGATGTCCGCGCCCTTGGTGATGTAGTAGATCAGCGTGATCCCCAGTGCGAAGTCTCCGAAGGAGTTGAAGCCCACGATCACGTTCTCGTCGGTATCGTCTCCCTGGGCCTCGACGATCTCACGGAGGAGCTCCATCGCGCGGCTCATCTTCGCCGGCGTGGTATCGTACGTGAGACCCAGCGTGAGCGTGATCTTCCGGCTCGGCTCGCGAGAGATGTTCTCGACAGGTGAGTCGGCGAAGCGCGAGTTCGGGATGGTGACCTGGCTTCCGGCGAGCGTCCGCAGGCGCGTACTCCGAATCCCGATCTCGCTCACCGTACCGTCGAAACCACTGATCACGATTCGATCACCCATGGTAAACGGGCGGTCCGTGAAGATCGTGAAGCCACCAAAGAAGTTGGCCACCGTGTCCTTGGCCGCCATCGCGAGGGCCAGACCACCGATCCCGAGACCGGCAATCAGGGCCATCACGTCGTAGCCCGCGTTGTTGAGGGCTACGATGACACCGATGATCCAGATCGCCGACTTTCCGCCCCTGCGCGCGATCGGGAGCAACTGATCGTCCAGGTCGGAGTCGCTCGACTCGACCAGAGGCTTGAGGATGCCCGCCACGAAGGCAATCCAGAGCCTGGCGAGCGTCCAGGTGACGGCGAGCACCGTCGCCGCCTGGATCGCCGCCCACAGGAATTCGTCGACGCTCGCAGGGAGCGTGAGCGTCTGCACCGCGATCCAGAAGCCGAGCACCGTAACGATGACGACGATCGGCTCCTTGATCGTATCCACGACGAAGTCGTCGAGTTGGTTCTCCGTCTGTCTAGTCGCCTTCCGGAGGATGCCACTCGTGACCCAATAGACCGTCTTTCCCAGGACCACGGACAGGACCGCGATCCCTGCGGCGATGACCCATTGCAGGATCGTGTTTCCGTAAAAGGTCTGGGTCAGAAACTCCGTCATGGAGAGACTCCGCGCGTGAGGTTCGATTGATCGAGTGCCGGGGACAATTTCGCCCGACGGCGAGCCGTGCCAAGTCCCGTCCCATAACCGGATGGAGACTCATCGAGCCACAGACCAGGCCCGGTCCGACGCGTGTCCGTATCCCGCCCCCGGTGAGACGTTACCAAAGCGGGTCTTCGAGGCAGCCCGACGGCGCGGACGCATCCGGGCTCGACCGGCGGTCGAGCCATTCGACCAGCACATCCATGCTCCGCGGGGTGAACGAGTGGCGAGTGCGCCCCGGCACGAGGCACACCGTGGTGTCGTCGGTACGCGCGGCCGCGAGCCCCCGACGAATTGAATCCAGATACGCATCGATCGGGGTGTTGGCCTCGTCCGCCCCGATCATGACCAGCGCCGGGGATCGCAGCAGACCCAAAGCGACCTGCGGCTCGAACGCGAGACGGTCGCGCCAGAGCGGACTCGCGAAGAAGTGGGCCTGACGTGCGTCCATCGGGAACGCCGCATTTCTCGGTAGTTGCACGGGGGAGCTCGCCCGAAGAGCGTCGAGCCGATACTCCCTCACGTACGGCTCCACGCGACTGAGCGCGATCTCCGCGATGCGGTCGATGTACTCGTCCAGAGCCCGGAGCTCGTCCGGTCTCGCCCCATCCCGCCTGGCCATCGCCCGCTGCTCCCGCCTGAATTCGTCGACACCCGAAAAGGCGGGCGGAGCCAGCAGAGCGAGCGGGACCGGTGACGAGGCAGCCGCCATAGAGAGGAGCGCCGGGGGTGCGTCATCGGCCTGAGCGACGACGGCCAGCCGTCGGGTATCGACCCCGGGAACCGTCCCGAGGTACTCCAGCGCCGCTCGAAGATCTCCCCCCAGATCGGCGTAGGTCGCCTGCAGCAACGGCTCAACGGCCACGAAGCCGCGACGGGTGGGGGCGAGCACCGCGTACCCGGCATCCAGTAGACGCTCCGTGACGGGATCGATGCCGGCGATCGAGAGAAGGACGACCGCCGGGACGGATTCTGCGCCATAGGGAACCGAGAGGTATCCGGTCAGTTCCGTCCCGTCCTCCGCGTTGACGTACTGCACCTCTCGCGGAGAGCGCGGGGTCTGTTGAGCGTGAGCCACCCCCGCGAAGGCCACGAAGAACGCAGCCATCAGGACCGCGCGGGCAATCGTCATATGAGCATCCAGTCCGGGTCCATGCTCGTCAGGCTGCCGGGCCCCGGCCGACTCGGCAAGCCGGGCGCAGCGGTGCCATGACTCGCGACGGGGCGCCCACTCTGGCCCCCTACTGCGACCCCGGTCGACTCATCAGCTGGTCCATCGTGTACGCCGTTCCATTCGACATCACGACACGAACATCCCGAGTCGCTCGAATGTCCTCGATCGGGTTGCCGCCGAAGACCACCAGATCCGCAAGCATGCCCGGTCGGATCGCGCCCAGATCCTCCCCGTACCCCATGACCTCGGCGGGCACCGACGTCGTGGCGCGCATGACGTCGACCGGCTCCATCCCGCCGTATCGGGTCAGCACCTCCATCTCCGCGACCAGAGACAGTCCAGGAGGACCAAAATCCGTGCCCACGACCACCACACCTCCGCCCTCATGCACCCGGCGTGCCAGCGATCCCATGTCGGTGACCATGCTCCGAACGATGTCGACGTCACCGCCGCGTCGGCCACGAGCCGTGCTCCCTCCAAAATACTCGAGCCGGACGTCGTCCAGCAGCGAGGGATCGTCACCGGCCAGGAGACCGAACCCGCCATAGAGGCCAACGGTCGGCGTGATCGCCATCCGGGAGCTCGAGAGAAGCTCCACGACGTCCTGATAGCTGCGGTTCAACTCGGTGACCTTCGTCGAATATCCGCGTCGACTCGTCCCGCGAACGTGCTCCACACCATCCGCACCGTACGCGACGCCCGGGTACAGTTCATGAGAGGTGACCGACATACCCCGGGCATGCGCCTGCTCGATCACACGACGCTGCACTGCATCCGGCAGTCTCACGTACGTCTTGATCAGATCATACTCGAGTGCCTCGGCGCGCTGCATCTCCAGCTCGACCTGGGCGATGGCGCCCATCGACGCCCCTCCCCCGTAGAAGATCCGGCTACCGTCCATCGAGTTGCCGGTCGCAAAGACACGTGGACCGACGCGTCGACCCGACTCGATGGATTCGCGCGCCTCGGTCATGTCGTACGGATCGGCCGAAACGCGGCGGATCGTGGTGACCCCATAGGAGAGCCAGTTTCGACCCGTCGCCTCACCCTCGCCGAGTCCGCCGTGCGTGTGCATCTCGATCAGGCCCGGAGACAGCACACCGTCCGACGCATCGATGACGGTACCTCGGTGCAGCTCGTCGTCATGCGACGCGACGCGTGTAATTCGATTGCCCTCGACCACCACATCGACGTCCCGCAGCAGTTCCTCGGAGACTCCATCGAATACGAGACCGGCGTGAATGACAGACCGGGTGGCCGGAACCGTCCGGCTCCACTCGATCTCGATCGGGATGTCCTCGATGGCACCACTCTCCAGCCAGACCCGACGCAGCCGATCCGTCGTCAGATACACGATGGAGCGGGAATCGGAGGTCCACGACACGTCCGACGTCGTCTCGTTGTTGAGTCGTCTCGGGGGCCCCACGGGGTCTCCATCGCGGGTCACGGGCACGACCCAGAGCACACCGTTGGACACATACGCGAACCAGGAGCCGTCGGGCGACCACGCCGGGCCATCCGTGGAGCGCGTCCCCGTGGAGGAGTGTGGCAGGAAGTCGAGCCAACGCTCGTCGGACTGTCGGGGCCGACCCGCCGGATCGCTCCCATCGCCGTCATCATCCTGCGCCGCGGGCCGGGGCACCCTCATCAGGAGTGCCTTGTTGACCCCCTCCCGGTATCGCGTCGAGTACGGTGCAAGCGCGGACACACCGACATGAGTGCCATCCGGGGACCAGGTCGGACGACCCGGACCGAAAAGCCCCGAACGGACCGTCGTCGTGCTCCCGTTCTGCACGGAGACCACCCGCACACCCGCATCCCGACCACCGCCACCGATGTAGGCGATCTCCCGCCCGTCAGGAGACCACGACGGCATGGCGCCGCCCCCCCGCGTGACCTGCCGTGCCTCACCGCTCTCCATGTCGTGCACCCAGATATCGACAGGACCTCCGCGATCCGACGCGAACGCCAGACCACGTCCGTCCGGAGACCACGCCGCATCGAGCTCGACCCACGGATCGTCGGTCAGCCGCTCCGGGGTTCCGCCGATCGGCATGAGCCAAAGATCACCGAGCGCGGTGAAGGCGACCCGTGTGCCGTCCGGTGATACCGCCGGGGATACGATTCCCCGCACCGGCCGCGGTCCTGAAGCCTCGAAGCTGCGAAGGCGCTTCCGATACGCCGGTCGATCGAGCGTGACGGTGGCGGAGAACGGGATGTCCTCCGCCGAGCCCCCGGCGGACGGGCGCGTCCGGATCCGGCCATCCGCGGTATAGAGGAGTCGTCCGCCCTCCAGCCAATGCGCCCGGAACGGAAATACGTCCTCCCCTTCCGCGCTGACTCGAGTCGACATGCCATCTCCCGCGACCGACGCGACATACATCGCGCTCGAGCCGTACGACCCGACACTGTACGCGATCGATGCTCCGTCCGGACTCCAGGACGGCGCGAATCCATCGACGTCCGAGAGTTCGGCGACTCGCGTTGCTCCACCCGTGCCGGACCAGCTCCACACCGCGGCGTCGGCACCGTCGGTCACGTACGCGATCCGTCCGTCCGGACCGAAGGCCGGCGAATACTCGTTGTCCGGCCCCTCAGTCAGCCGGCGCACGCGTCCCGTCTCGACCGTCACCTCCCATACGTCATAGGTGCCGGAGCGGTCGGACGAGAAGACAACCCTGGATCCATCCGGCGACCAGTGTGGCTCCCGATCGTCGAAGGGTCCGTTCGTCAGCCTGGTCAGCCCGTCACCGTCGGAACCGACGACCCAGAGGTCGTAGTCTCCACCCCAGTACGCCTGAAACACGATGTGCTCACCGTCGGGCGACCACGCCGGTTGCCTGGCATCACCGAACGGATCGGTCAGCGGGGTCGCGTCTCCTCCCCCGGCGGGCAATGTCCAGATCCGCCCGAGAGCGTCGATCGCGAGCGTCGCCCCATCGGGAGAGAGCGCGGCCGCCATGTTCGTACCCTCCCGGATCGTGACCTCGATACCCGTCTCACCCACGAACGGGTCGGGGACGTCCAGTCGTGGCGTCAGACCGAGGAAGAAGAGGGCGGTCGCAGGGACGACCGACGCGAAGGTGAGCATGCGGACACGCATCGTGCGACTCCAGAAAGGACGATCACCGGCGGGTGACCCACCTATAGGATGTCGTCCTCGACCGTCCGGCAATGCCTCCGGGACCGCCCCCGTTTACCGCTCGACCGGCGCCCTCACGAGATTGCCCCATTCGGTCCACGAGCCGTCGTAGTTCCGGACCTTCTCGAAGCCGAGCAGGTGGGTGAGGACGAACCACGTGTGGCTCGATCGCTCACCGATTCTGCAATACGCGACGACGTCATCGTCGGGAGAGAGCCCCTGCTCTTCCAGATAGATCGCGCGAAGCTCCTCCGCCGAGCGGAACGTGCCATCGTCATTCGCCGCGCGCTTCCACGGCACACTCGACGCACCCGGGATGTGGCCACCCCGAAGCGCGCCCTCCTGCGGATAATCGGGCATGTGAAGGAGCTCACCCTTGAACTCCTGCGGTGAGCGAACGTCGACCATTCGACCGTTCGTCTTCAGGTGCTCCATGACGTCCTCGCGGAACGCGCGCACAGTCGTGTCGTCGCGATCGACGACCGGGTACTCGCCCCGGGCCGGGTCCGGCACGTCCATCGTCATGTCGCGTCCTTCGGCCATCCACTTCGCACGGCCACCGTCGAGCAGCCTCACATCAGGGTGGCCGAACAGGGTGAAGACCCAGAGAGCGTACGCGGCCCACCAGTTGAAATTGTCTCCGTAGAACACAACGGTGGTATCCCGCGAGATCCCCTTCGACGCCAGAAGCTCCGCGAAGGCCGCTCCGTCGAGGTAATCGCGCGTCAGGGCGTCATTCAGATCCATGTGCCAGTCGATCTTCACCGCACCCGGGATGTGACCGGTTTCATAGAGCAGCACATCCTCGTCGGACTCGACGATGACGACGTTGGGGTCGTTCAGGTGATCGGCGAGCCAGCCCGTCGAAACAAGTCGCTCGGGGTGGGCATACTGCTCGAACCGTGGATCAGAATCATGCGCGACGGACATCGATATCTCCGGAGATGGCAGGTAGGGTCACCCTGGGTTGCGTCAGTACCCGGAGTGCCCAACAGGGTTCGTTCCGCGGGGGCGCGACCGGAACCGTCTCGCGGCCGGGTGGTAGTCGACCGCATGAGCATCCCGGCATCATTGCAGAAAGTCGTCACGCGCTTCGAGCGCGCACCGAAGGAGCTCCGGGTCCAGGCGCTTCTACAGTACGCGAAGAAGGTCCCCCCACTTCCCGAAGACATGCTCGACGACCGTTCTGAGCTCGAGCAGGTGCACGAGTGCCAGACTCCGTTCTTCCTGGCGACGCGGGTCGACCCGGACGGGTCGGTCCACCTCTTCTTCGATGCCCCGCCGGAGAGCCCGACGGTGCGAGGATTCGCAGGTATTCTCTACGAGGGTCTGGACGGCCTCGGAATCGACGACGTGCTCGCGGTGCCACCCGACTTCTACAGCACCATGGGGCTAGGCGAGGTCGTATCGCCGCTGCGGCTGCGCGGCATGAGTGCCATCCTGGCGAGGCTACAGCGGCAGGTACGGGAAGCGGTGCAGCAGAACTAGGCCCGGGAAGACTCCTCGGCCTCCCCGGATGGGCCGCGCTGCATCACGGTATACACGTCCCCGCTCTCGGCAATCTTCTCGTCCTCGTACGGCACCGTCACGCGGCGATACAGCTCGAGCTTGGCGCACTCTAGCACGCCGATCGCCTCGTTGAGGTGCGCATATCGGGTGCGTCCGGCGGTCCCGGCGGATCGTGCGAGGTAGGCGTCGACGAGCAGAGTGATGGCGTAGTTCAGCTCACCGGCGTGGGCCGGAACACCACCGGCGGCAAGGCGTGCTCGGGCGTCCTGATCGATGTAGGGCATGGGCTCGGTTCGGATAGAGAGGTTCAGCGGCGGAAACTGTCCCGACACGATCGAGCCCGCGACCCCACGGCGTCACGCCAGAAGAGCAGCAGCCGCTTCACGGTTGGACAGCCGGTTCGCCCGTCCCTGGAACACACCACCCTTCCCGCCGCCCTTACCCTCGAGAGCGTCCGCGATGCGCAGCCCCAGCTCCGACACGTCGATCTCGGACCCCTCGCCAGCTGCGAGGAGAAAGAAGCCGACCTCCCCCTCGCCAGCCGTGAGCAGCACGGCCTGCTGTGGATCGGTCGACGTCAGCTCGCGGGCGACACGCTGCAGGAAGGGTAGACTGTGACGTCCCAGATGCTCGAAGGCCACAGGCCCGGGGCGCGCGGCCAGCTGATGTGCGAGCGCGGTCGCCAGCTCCTCTTCGAGTCGACGCACGGTCCGGGCGCCATCCTTCACCTGCTCGATCCTCAGTTCCGCGGCGCCGATCAGTTCATCGTCCGCCGCCCCCAGCACCCCACGAAGTGCAGCCGTCCGCTCGACCTCCTGGCCGAGCCGCCGGCGAAGCCGCTCCCCCGCTACGTAGAAGACCCGAGTTCCGCCACGAAGTGATTCCGTACCCAGGAGCTTGATCGCCTCCAGCTCAGCCGTGCTCGAGCAGTGGGTACCACCACACGTGTTCAGGTCGACTCCGTCGATCTCGACGAGCCTCACGTCACCGGCGTGCCCGGCAGGGAGGCCGCGAGACCGCACATCCGTGCGCTCGTACTCGTCCCTGCTGACCCGACGTGCGGTGACCGGCCGAGCGGCCCGAACCTCGGCGGCGACGGCGTTCTCCAGGGACCGGAGCTGCTCCTCGTCGATGGCTGCTACATCGAGCTCGACGTCCGACACGTGCTCGCCGAGGTGGAATGCGGTGGTCGGCCAGCCGAACCGGTCCGCCGCAACCGCCGTGAGAAGATGTTGCGCCGTATGCTGCTGCATGTGGTCGAAGCGGCGGGCCCAGTCGAGTTCGACGGTGACGTCCCCGGTCTCGAGCGGCTGCTCCAGGATATGCAGGATGACCCCGTCGCTCTTTCTCACATCAGTCACGATGATGCCGCCCACGCGGCCCCGGTCCGCGGGCTGTCCCCCTCCCTCGGGGTACAGCACGGTATCCCCGAGTACCACGTACGGCTCGCCGTTCTCCGTTCCAGCCTCGATCACCGAGGTCTCCAGTCGTATCAGGCGTGAATCGCGTTCGTACGCAGGCAGTTCGGACACGGCTGGGTATCGGAGAGTTCGAAAGGCAGGAGGCGCGACATGGTGTCCGGGCACGTCGGGCTCGTCAAGCTGCGTCCGAGCCGCGCAATGGCTCTCCGAACACCCCCTCGATGGTTAGATTCCGTTTCCGCTCAGGCATCCGCCCGCCATCGAGCAACCAAGATCCGAACACGAACTCAGTCAGAACGGAAGGCGACATGAGCGAAAACGGGAAGTGCCCCGTGCATCACGGTCACATGAGCACGACGAGCGCCGGAACGTCCAATCAGGACTGGTGGCCGAATCAGCTGAACCTCTCGATCCTGCACCAGAACTCACCGGCATCGACCCCGATGGGCGAGACGTTCGACTACGCCGCAGCCTTCGCGAAGCTCGATCTCGAAGAGCTGAAGCAGGATCTCTTTGCGCTCATGACCGACTCGCAGGACTGGTGGCCGGCGGACTACGGGCACTACGGTCCCTTTTTCATCCGGATGGCGTGGCACAGCGCGGGAACGTACCGCACCGGAGACGGGCGTGGTGGAGCAGGATCGGGCACGCTCCGTTTCGCCCCTCTCAACAGCTGGCCGGACAACGGCAACCTCGACAAGGCCCGCCGCCTGCTCTGGCCGATCAAGCAGAAATACGGCAACAGCATTTCGTGGGCCGACCTCATGATCTTCGCCGGCAACTGCGCCATCGAGTCGATGGGCCTCAAGCCCTTCGGCTTCGCCGGCGGCCGCGAGGATGTCTTCGAGCCGGAAAGCGATATTTACTGGGGCAAGGAGACCGAGTGGCTCGGCGACAAGCGCTACTCAGGAGAGCGCGATCTCGAGAACCCGCTGGCGGCGGTCCAGATGGGGCTCATCTACGTGAACCCCGAGGGACCGAACGGGGAGCCGGATCCGCTGGCTGCGGCGCACGACATCCGTGAGACGTTCGCGCGCATGGCGATGAACGACGAAGAGACGGTCGCGCTCATCGCGGGTGGACACACGTTCGGGAAGACCCACGGTGCGGGCGACGCTGCCCTCGTGGGAGTCGAACCCGAGGGTGCCAGCATCGAGCAACAGGGCCTCGGCTGGAAGAACAGCTTCGGGACCGGGAAGGGGGTCGACACGATCACCAGCGGGCTCGAAGGCGCCTGGACACCGAACCCCATCGAATGGGATAACGGCTACTTCGACACGCTCCTGGGATACGAGTGGGAGCTGACCAAGAGCCCGGCCGGTGCATGGCAGTGGACGCCGAAGGATGGCGCAGCAGCTGACGCGGTCCCGGACGCTCACGATCCAGCGAAACGTCATGCACCGATGATGGCGACCACCGACATCTCGCTGCGAGAGGATCCCGCCTACGCAGAGATCTCGAAGCGGTTCCATGAGAACCCGGAAGAACTTGCCGATGCCTTCGCGCGTGCGTGGTTCAAGCTCACCCACCGGGACATGGGGCCGCGGCCCCGCTACCTCGGCGCGCTCGTTCCCGACGAGGAGCTCATCTGGCAGGACCCGGTGCCGGCCGTCGACCACGAGCTGGTCGACGCCGATGACGTCGCCGCTCTCAAGGCGACGGTTCTCGCGTCCGGGCTCTCGGTATCCGAGCTGGTCGCGGCTGCGTGGGCGTCCGCGTCGACGTTCCGGGGCTCGGACAAGCGCGGCGGTGCCAACGGCGCGCGCGTCCGCCTCGCACCTCAGAGGGAGTGGGCGGCCAACCAGCCCGAGCAACTCGCGAAGGTATTGGGAGCCCTCGAGTCGATTCAGGCGGACTTCAACGGAGCCCAGTCCGGTGGCAAGCGGATCTCTCTGGCCGACCTCATCGTTCTCGCGGGGTGTGCGGGCGTCGAGCAGGCCGCGAAGGACGGGGGTCATGATGTCACCGTGCCCTTCACGGCGGGTCGGACCGACGCGTCGAACGAGCAGACCGATGCTGACTCCTTCGGTGTTCTCGAGCCGGTCGCGGACGGCTTCCGTAACTACCTCGGTGGCGACTACTCGGTCTCGTCCGAGGAACTGCTCGTCGACAAGGCGCAGCTCATGACGCTGAGCGCCCCCGAAATGACGGTCCTTGTCGGTGGCATGCGCGCACTGAACGCGAACGTCGACGGCGCACAGCACGGCGTCTTCACCGACCGGCCCGGCACGCTTTCGAACGACTTCTTCACGAACCTCCTCGACATGAGCACCGAGTGGTCGGCCACGTCGGACGCCGAGGACGTGTTCGAGGGACGTGATCGCACAAGCGGTGACGTGAAGTGGACGGCCACACGAGTCGACCTCGTCTTCGGGTCGAACTCTCAGCTTCGCGCCATCGCGGAGGTCTATGGCCAGAACGACGCCCACGCCCGATTCGTCCACGACTTCGTCGCGGCGTGGGACAAGGTCATGAACCTCGACCGGTTCGATCTGGCGTAGACTGAGGTACTCCTGTAGGGGAGCGTTTCAAGGTCCTGGCGCCCCGGTTTGACCGGGGCGCCAGCGTCGAACGAAGGAGGCGATTCATGGCCGACCACACTGAGCGCAGCCACGCGGACGAAGCACGCGAGCGCTGGGGCGACACGGACGCGTACCGGCAGTCCGCGATACGCACCACGTCCTACTCCGAGTCGGACTGGGCCGAGATTAAAACCGAGCTGGATTCGATCGAGTCCGACTTCGCCGAGGCCATGGAACAGGGGATCGCCCCGGACGCGGACGCCGCCCGGGCGCTGGCCGAGCGAGCGAGGCTACACATCGATCGGCGGTATTACGCGTGCAGCCATGAGATGCATGCAGCGCTGGCCGACATGTATACGGCGGACGAGCGCTTCCGGGCACACTACGACAATCGCGTCGAGGGGCTCGCGGAGTATGTGGCCACCGCCATCAGGGCGAATGCCACCGGGCGGCGCTAGGGCCCCATCCCCCCACGTGTGCGCTAGCCGACAATCTCTGCCTGGTTACGCATGTGGTCCGCGACGGACCGGAAACGGAGGCGAAGGTACTCCCTGAGCTCCTCGGGCATATCGTGCTCCGCAAGGGCGTGGTCCATGCACCAGACCCAGGCGTCTCGCTCCGCGATCCCGATCGGGAACGGAAGATGTCGAGCACGCAGCATCGGGTGCCCGTACGTCTGGACGTAGAGAGGCGGGCCGCCCATCCAGCCGACCAGGAAAAGAAAGAGCTTCTCGCGTGAGGTGGTGAGGTCGGGCGGGTGGAGCGCCCGGATGCCGGCGGCCTCCTCGGCGGCGTCCATGCGGTCGTAGAAGGCGTCGACCAGCCGACGGATTCCCGTCTCGCCCCCGAGCAGCTCGAAGTGACTGGGCTGCACCTCGCTCACGCCGGCATCAACGGTCGTCCGTCGCAGTACGGCGCCACTCGTCATACTGGCGACGCAGCTCGAGCAGCGGGTTCTCGGCCATCCGGTCCGTCACGACGGACAGGGCAAGCCAGGGGGCGTCCGCCGTCCCGGCATCGGTCATGCCGATGCTCTCCGTCGCATACGGCTCGTCGCCTCCGCGCGCGACCAGGATCACCGCCATCGACGCCGTCTGACGGACGCTCTCGTTGTTGCATCGCACATCCCCACCGGCGACCGATCCAGCCTCGAGTGCGCGCATGAGACGGTCCGAGAGCCAGTTGAAGCCCGCCGGATCCTCCCAGCGGTAGGCGTCGAGAGGAGCGCCTACGACCTCCGCACTCTCGAGGGTGTTGCCCTGCGAACTCACGCCGTGGCTGGCATCCGCCATGACACCGGCGTATCGGGTCGACCCGTCGTCACCCGTACTGATGCCCTGGCGGAGGGGGGTCGTGTACCCGGCGACGTGGACGAGCCCATCGTGCATCGTGACTACGCCGTACTGTCTTCGCTCGAGCTGATCGTCCCACTCGGGGTCGGTCACCCTCAGGATGACCTCCTCCGCCGTCAGCCCCTCCCGGATCGCGGCGTACACCCGATTCCGGTTGTCGACGTCGAAGCCTGCCTGTGTGGCCGCCGCGCCCATCCCCGGCACCAGAGCAGCGACCGCGTCCCCGTTGCGTGTGACACAGGACGCCACCGCGACCCCCACGTCACCGGTTTCGGGATCCACGCCCACCACCGACCATGTCGTCATGTCGAGTTCGCGAGGATAGGGCTCGGGTGCCGTCGAACACGAGCCCGCGATCAGTGCCAGTGTCGACGTGCACAACAGGCGGGCAACGAAGCGTCGTGAGCCACGCATGGTGGGGTCTCCTGGAAAGCACCCGGCGACTCCGGCGGCCGGGACATGCGCGAAGGTAGAGCCAGGACGGCCAGGCCCGCCATGCGGTGATGGACGGGCCGCCTCGCAGTACGTTGAGGTCGTTCCGTCCGTTCAGCCAGGCCGGTCACCGTGCCCGACATACTCCACCTCGAAGCGATTCAATCCCTCCTCGACGCGGATCGACTGATCGACGAGGTCGAGACGGGCTTTGCCCTCTACTCCGAGGGTCGGGTCGACGTGCCTCCCGTTGGCTTTCTGCACTTCGACGCCCCCCCGGGCGATGTCCACATCAAGTACGGATCCATCGCGGACGACGACGTCTGGGTACTGAAAGTCGCGTCCGGCTTCTACGACAACCCATCCCTCGGTCTCTCGCCCTCCGACGGTGTGATCCTCGTCTTCAGTCAGCAGACCGGTGCCCTGGAGCTCGTCCTGCACGACCGTTGCTGGCTGACCGACATGCGCACCGCTGCGGCCGGCGCGGTGGCAGCGAGGCACCTCGCCCCCTCGGTCGTCGATCACATCGGGATCATCGGGACGGGCGTGCAGGCTCGAATGCAACTCGAGATGCTCTGCTCGGTCGTCGATGCGGAGTCCGCGCTCGTCTGGGGCCGCAATCCCGAGAGGGTCCAGACGATGATCGACGATCTCGAGCGCAGTGAGCCGATCGGGTCCGCCGGCCTCACGATACGGGCCGCGGCCAGCGTGGATGAGCTCGCGACCGAGAGCCGCCTCATCGTCACGGCCACATCTGCACGCGAGCCCCTTCTCCGTACAGATCAGATCCAGACGGGCACGCACATCACCGCCATGGGATCGGACGACGACGGGAAGCAGGAACTGGCCGCGGCCCTGCTCGGGCGCGCGGACCGGGTCGTTGCAGACAGCGTGTCCCAGTGCAGTGAGTACGGTGAATGTGTGCACGCCATCGGTGCGGGGCTTCTTGCCAGGGACGACATCGTCGAACTGGGCGCGGTCGTCTCCGGTTCCGCACTTGGCCGCACCTCCGACGATCAGATCACCGTCGCGGACCTGACCGGCGTGGCCGTGCAGGACATTCAGATCGCGAAGATGATCGCCCGCGCGCACCGCGAGCGCTGAGCCAACTCAGGAGATTGGTCGGTCGTACACCAGGGTCTCGGGGAAGGTGAACGAGAAGCCGTACCAGCGCGTGAAAACCTGGAGAGGACGGCGTCGTTCCTTCCGGTCACCACTTCCGTCGAAGAGAATGCCCTCTTCGATTCGGTCCCCGTTCGACAGGCGCAGGATGCGGCCGTCCCACCGGTAGCCATCGGCTTCGGTGATCTCCGCAACGAGCGCCCTCGCGGTCGGATCGTAGACGATCAGGATGCGATCCCCGGCGAAATCGTCGAGGATTGCATCGTCCTGCTCCCGGATGGCGGGGAGCGGATAGTACTTCGCCTCGTCCCCCTTCCAGATGCCGATCCCCATCTCCATGCGATCGCGACGGGCATCCTCGTCGCCCATGGTTGCCGGGAACATGTCGGGGACGTCGCGGATCCTGTCGAGCAGGCGGCTGAGGATCCCACCGCGCTCACCCGACCGCTGGATGGCAGCCGGGTGTTCGGACCAGGCCAGAAGCGCGTCCGGGTTCTCGGCCAGTACCTGCTCGACCGTCGTGTGCAGCACGTTGGTGATCTCGAGCTGTTCGCCGACCAGAGGGCCTACACGGCTTCCCCGGTCATGTGGTTCCAGCGCGTGCCGGACTCCTCGTCGTAGATCAGGAAAAGTCCGTCGTAGAGGCCCTGCTCCGTGAACGTGTGAACCTCACCGTCCACTTCCGGGATCAGACCGATCCCCGT
The DNA here is from genome assembly GCA_964492085.1 of uncultured Gemmatimonadaceae bacterium. GTDB lineage: Bacteria > Gemmatimonadota > Gemmatimonadetes > Longimicrobiales > Gaopeijiaceae > UBA2589. The sequence goes on from CAZBHZ010000016.1 coordinate 81,949, forward strand.
GTTGCAGATCACTCAGAAGGAGACCATCCACGGTTCGCCCGCCAGCTCACCCTGAGCGATGTGGTGGTAGGACATCTGCATCGTAAGAAACGTCAGCGTCGACCCGCCGTGCTGCAGCATCAGGAGCGCCGTGTCGTCATCCACGCGACGATCTCCGAGCGCCTCCGCCAACGGCTCATATCCGGTCGGATAGAAGGCGTCGAACATCGGCTCGTCGGTGAGCATCGCCCGATCCGGATCAAAATCGGCCGCAGTCTGCGCGACGACGGGGGCCGCGCTTCCGACAATGAGGGCGAGCGAGCAAAGATACGCAGACGATCGATTCACCGGGCTTTCCGTTCTCGAGTTGGACGTCGAGGCGCGTAATGATAAGCGGCTGCCGCGCCAGACCGACACCACGGACGCGCGAGAGATTTCGGGCGGATGGACCAAGCGGACACCGGCGGGGGATTACCTTTACCCATGCGCTACGAAGGCAAACTCTACCGCCCACCGTCCGAAGCCCGGTCGTACATCGTACAGGCCACCATCGGCTGCTCGCACAACCTCTGCACCTACTGTGACATGTACCGGGACAAGCAGTTCCGCGTGCGTGACCTGAACGAGGTGCTCGAGGACATCGCCATGGCCGGGCGCGCCTACCCCGGGGCCGACAAGGTCTTCGTAGCGGACGGCGACGCACTGATCATGGACGTCGATCGGTGGCGTACGATCCTGTCGACGTGCCGAGAGACCTTTCCTCGCTTCCGGCGCGCATCGTGCTACGCGACAGCTGAGAACGTGCTGGAGAAGACGCCGGAGGAGCTGGCCACGCTGCGAGAGGCGGGGCTCGAAATGCTCTACATCGGACCTGAGTCCGGCGACGACGTCACGCTGAAGCGCATCGTGAAGGGAGGCACGTTCGCTGACCATGTGGAGGCAGCGCGGAAGGCTCACCAGGCCGGTATGCGCCTCAGCGTCATCGTGCTGCTCGGCGCGGGCGGCGTGGAGCGGAGCGCTCAGCATGCGAGAGAAACCGCCCGACTCATCTCGGAGATGGACCCTCACTACGTGGGGGCCCTCACCCTCACTGTGATCCCGGGTACCCCGCAGGCTCGGATGGTCGACAAGGGACACTTCGAGCTACCCGACATCCCGCAGCTGCTTCACGAGATGCGCACGATTGTGGAGCACGCGAACCCGACCGATACCGTGTTCCGTACGAACCACGCTTCGAGCTACCTGCCGATCGCGGGACGGCTTCCGGCCGATCGGGAGCAGATCCTCAGGGCCGTGGATCTGGCACTCGAAGGGCAGATCCCGCTGAAGCCTGAGTTCATGCGGGGGCTGTAGGGACCGCTCCCTACTCCAGCATCGACCTCCCGGCCTCGTCATGCCCGGGCCGAACGTCCGGCCGCACGTTCATGACGCGCGCGCACGTGTTCCAG
>CAZBHZ010000017.1:0-1323 GCA_964492085.1 uncultured Gemmatimonadaceae bacterium
GAGTGCCGGGGGCGGGACTTGAACCCGCAAGGGCCGAAGCCCGGGGGATTTTAAGTCCCCTGTGTTTACCGATTTCACCACCCCGGCGTGACTCCGGGGAAAGTAGTCTCGCCCCGGACGGTGATCCAAACTCCGCGGATTCACCGCCACGGCCGGCACCGGTAGAATTAGGGGCTCAGCCTTCCCCGCCCTTCGGCGATCCATCCTCCTGAAGGCTGCGGCTCCGACCGCCCCCCGAGTTCGACCACCGATGCCAACACAGTCCGACCTCTCCTTCGTCCGCCCCCTCTTCCTGGGGCCCGCCGCGGAAAACGACGAGCTCTTCGAATCACTCGTGGTCGAGTTCCTCCGCGACCACACCTTCTGGCGTCGCAACTTCCACCCTGAAGACGGTCAGAGGATCGGGGCAGACGCAAAGAACGACCCCGACTTCCTCGACTTTCAGGCCCGGACACGCCGGGAGCTGTATCAGCTCAGCGCCGAGCTGAAGCGTGCGGTCCCGTTCTTCCACCCACGGTACGTCGGGCATATGTCGTCCGATCTGCTGCTACCGGGTCTGGTCGCGAAGATCCTCACGACGCTCTACAACCCGAACAACGTCTCTGAAGAGGCCGCGCCCCAGACGCTCGAAAAAGAGCTTCAGGTCGGAGAGCAACTCGCCCGCATGTTCGGATACGAGACCGACGACGACGCCTCACCATGTGCATGGGGGCACCTGACCAGCGGAGGCACGATCGCCAACTACGAGGCCCTCTGGAACTTCCGATCGGTGAAGTTCTATCCCCTCGCGCTGCAGGCTGGAGCGAAAGAAATCAGCTTCAACCCGCACGCCGGGCCGAAGGCCAAGCCGTTCCACGACTACTCGAAATGGGAACTGCTCAACCTCTCGATGCAGGAGACGATTGCCCTGCGACGGGAGTTGGCGGGTCTCATCCACGATGAGGCCGACCCCGCCGTTCTGCGTGCCTTCCGGAATGCGGTGAAGGCCGAGCGGATCGAGTCGCTCGGCACGGCCGGCTTCTTCCTCAAGCACCACGTCACACCGCCGGTCGTCCTTGTGTCGGCCTCCGCCCACTACTCGTGGGAAAAAGGCATGAAGGTTTTGGGCTTCGGCACTCAGAATCTCGTGAAGGTCGAAGTCGACGATCACATGCGCATGGACCTCGAGGATCTCGACCGAAAGCTCGACGCCGCGTTCTCACGAAAGGTGCCGGTTCTCGCCGTGGTGGGGATGCTCGGCACCACCGAGTTCGGGACGATCGATCCGATCCACGGGATCGTGGCGGCTCGGGATCGCGCCCGGGAGGCAGGCCGCGATTTCGG
>CAZBHZ010000017.1:1423-61276 GCA_964492085.1 uncultured Gemmatimonadaceae bacterium
TTCATCGCCCAACAGGCGGCCTACGTCTTCGACCTCGGTGATCGCGAGCACCACATTCCGCGACGTGAGCAGCTGCACCGCCTCGGACAGTACATCCTCGAGGGCTCCAAGCCGGGTGCGGCAGCTGCCGCCGTGCACGTGACCCACAACGTATTGCCGTTGCACTCGGACGGTCTTGGGCGGCTCGTGCGACTCACGCTCCGGTCGTGCGAGCGTTTCTGGGACTCCGCCCAGATCATGGCAGAGCGGCTGGCCGGCCGCGTCACACTGATCGTGCCCTTCGAGCCGGACAGCAACCTGATCTGTCTCGCCCTGAACCCAGCGGGAAATCGCGACCTCGCCAGGATGAACGCCTTCTCTCGGGAGATCTTCGCCCGCATGAAGGTCGATCCCACACAGCCCGTTCAGGCGAAGACGTTCATCGGATCCTATACGTCTCTTGAGAAAGGCAACCTCCCGAGTGGCCAGGCAGACCGGATTCTCCACGACCTCGGGATCGACCCCGTCACGTTTGTGGCAGCCCCCGAGGCCCTCGACCGAGACGCGGCTCACATCTTCATCCTTCGTCACACGCTGATGAACCCCTGGCTCCTCGACGGCCCCGGGGAGCGCAGCTACATCGACCTGTACTGGGAATACCTGGAAGACGTGATCGATGAGGTTCTCGAGAGGGACACGCCGTGAGCGACTATGAACCGATTGCCTGCGCGCTGCACGACCAGTTCGAAGCGGCGGCGGTCACCGGTGCGACCCTGACGTTGAGGTGGCCCGGACAGGACGCGCCGTACGTCGGGCGTATTCTCGACATCCAGGTTCGTGATGGGGCCGAGTACCTCGTACTCGAGGGCAACCGGACGATCCGCCTCGACCGGATCGAGGTGGTCCAGGTGGATTGACGACCCCGAACGGGTGCACAGCACGTCGCCTCCCTATCTTCCCCGCATGACCCCTGAACGCTTCGCACGCCTGAGGCGAGCCCTGACACGCCGTCAGCCGGACCTCACGGTTGTCATGGACCGTGTCCACAAATCTCACAATTTCTCCGCGATCCTGCGGAATTGTGACGCAACCGGAATCCTCGAGGTTCACGTCGTTGATCCGGAGGGGGGCCTGGATCTGCATCACGGGACGTCCGCCGGCACCAAGAAGTGGGTCCAGGTGAACCGGCACGAACAGGTGGGTGACGCGGTCACTCACGTGAAGGCCGCAGGACTGACCGTCCTTGCAGCCCACCCGTCTGAGGGGTCGCTCGACTTCCGGGAGATCGACTACACCAAGCCCACGGCGATCATGATGGGCGCAGAGCTCCACGGCGTGTCCGCCGAAGGCCTGGCCCTGGCCGATCAGCACGTCGTGATCCCGATGCTCGGTATGGTCCACTCCCTGAACGTCTCGGTGGCGACGGCGCTCATTCTCTTCGAAGCCGCGCGCCAGCGCGCCGACGCAGGCCTCTACGACACGAGTCGACTCTCCCAGGACGACCTCGAACGGCGCCTTTTCGAGTGGGCCTACCCTTCGCTGGCCAGCAAGCGTCGGCGAGAAGGCCGTGCGTACCCGTCGCTCAGCCCCGACGGCGAGATCATCCGGGACTGGTAGGGGTTCCGAGGCGACCAACCTGCAAAGCGATCATCGCTACGAGTTTGATCGATTCAGCGACTCTCTTCGTTTGACAATGAGCCCCATACCGCTCATTATGCTGAACAAGATCATTTCTATGTCTAAGACATGAGGTGAACGGGACCAAGAAACCGTTCATCCACGCCCAATGAATCGTTTCGGACCCAACCCTGCGCTGACCAGTTCGGAAACCGCATCCCTTCTGGCTGTGCATCCATCGACGGTCAAGCGCTGGTGCAATGAGGGTGAGTTGCCCTCCGACATGACGCCCGGTGGCCATCGCCGCATCTCGATCGACGCCGCGGTCACCTTTGCTCGAGAGAAGGGGATCCGAACGATCCTCGCCCCCTTCCATCCGTACGAGCCGCACGTCTGGACCGCACTTCGTGGAATCGAGGACAGCGGCTCGTTCGAGTCTCTCCATCTGCTTGGCCTTCAGTGGGCACGTCTCGGTGATTTCGAGCGCCTCGAGCAGCTTTTCCTCGCCCTGGGCCGCAGCGGCACGATTCCCTTCTGTGCTTTCTGCGATCGGGGACTTCAGGGCCTCCTCCATCGAGTCGGTGATGAGTGGGAGAGTGGCAGAATGCGTGTCGGAGACGAGCACATGATCAGTCAGGCCGTGACGGGCGCGCTGCTCACGATGCGGCGCGAATGGCTGGACAACCGGCCGGGCAACGGGAAAAAGGATCGGCCGGTCGCGGTGGTCGGGACGCTCGAGGGTAACCACCACGCACTCGGAGCCCTGTGCGTGCGCATCCTTCTCGAGCGGCTCGGCTGGACCGTCTTTTATCCGGGCCCGGACGTACCGATCGCGGACTTCAGTGTGATTCAGATGAGTCGTGAAGCTTCACTCGTCTGCATCTCCCTCCCCCCCGGAGGCACAATGGGCGATGTCTCCAGGACGCTCGATGTACTCGGTCAGACGTACAACCGTGCTCGCCCCTATGCGATCGCGTTCGGAGGCCCATCACACGTCTCACTCGAGGGCGAGACACGCGAAGGCCCATTCGAGTCTGTTTCGTTCTTCCAGGAGTGCAGCTCCCTGCGTCGAGCCATCGAGCAGGGTCTCGGAAACCGAGGGTACCAGGCATGACCTCAGCCACGTTCGATTCTCATGGACCCAACCCGTCTCCTTCCGCGCCTTCCCGCGTCGAAGCCGCTGGTCTGCTGGGCCTTCTCGTCTTCACGGCCATGTCGACGGTCGGATATGGCTATTTCGCGCTTCATCCGGAGAACCTGCCACCCTCCGGCACCGCGCTTCGCTTCTACAACATCTCGTTCCAATTCTTCGCGCAGCTCCACATCCTGATCGCCTTCGTCGCACTCGCGATCGTACTCGTCAGGCGCAGCGGCGCCCGATGGCTTTCGGCACTGGCCGCCGTCTACCTGCTCAGCTTCGCATCGGAGCACGTGGGTACCGGATACGGAATTCCCTTCGGCGGATACTCGTACACGGGTCTGCTCGGTGCCCGACTGGGACCGCGCGTCCCCATGCTGATCCCATTGAGCTGGTTTCTCATGGCCCTACCCTGCTGGGTGATCGCGCGAGCGGTGTTCCCGCGGCGGATGGTCATGACCGTCGGACTGGGCGCGCTCGGTCTCGTTCTCTGGGATCTTGCCCTCGATCCGGCGATGTCGGCTCTGACACCCTACTGGCGCTGGGAAGAGACGGGTCCGTACTACGGCATGCCCTGGATGAACTTGGTCGGCTGGTTCGCAACGGGCGTGCTCCTGATGATCGCCCTGGAGCGGTTCGGAGGTGACATGCTGGGGGATGCGCTTCCCGTGGGTTGGATGGCGGCGTTCTATGCGGTCGTCACGGCGCTGCCGCTCGGGATGCTGGGAGCTGCCGGCGAGTGGTTCGGCGTCGCTGTGACGCTCCTGTCGATCGCGGTAACCGCCGGCATCGTCACTGTAGCCCGCGCCTACCTGGGCGAGCGGTCCCCCTTTCCTGCAGCTCCGGTCGCAGAGCCGGTGGAGGCATCGTGATCAGCGGACTGATGAGGATCGTCGAGTCGGACGCCCGGGAGCTCCCCACGACCGGAACGCTTCACAACGGACTCCACACCGCGTCCGATCGGATCTCGTCGCTAGGGATCCCGGTCCCGCAGCTGGAGGGAAAGCTCCTTCGACCGCTATTTGCCCTCGCCATGGTCCCCGAGGAGCGCTGGCCCGACCTCGACGAGCGCTTCTGGTGCGGCGCGCTGGCGATCCAGATGGTCCACGAGGCTTCGCTGATCCACGACGACGTGGTGGATGGAGCGGACGAGCGCCGTGGGCGACCCACGGTGGCCGCCATCCACGGCGTCGGCCCTGCTGTCGTGCTCGGGGACCACTACCTGACCGGCGCATACAGGGCCGCAGCGCGAACGGGTTCATTCGAGTATGTCGAGCGCTTCACCAAGGCCGTAGAGCGTACAGTTGCCGGCGAAGTCATGCAGGGCCGAGCCGCGGGCGGTCGCATGACCGTGGCCGAATACGACGCCGCAATCACCGGAAAATCGGGAGAACTGTTCGGGATCGCAGGCTTCCTCGGGGCTGCGACGGCAGGGCTGGACGACGCTGACACGCGCTACGACCTCGGCTGCAGCTTCGGGAACCTGTACCAGCGAATCGACGACCTGCTCGACTACTGCGACGCGGCTCGGACTGGAAAGCCTCCTCTTCAGGATTACCATCAGAAGAAGTGGAGCTGGATCCTCGACCTTGCCGGCATCGACACGTTCGATCTCGATGACCAGTCGGTCACCGAGGCGATCTTCGCCTCCCGACCCGCCCAACCCTCCGCTGCCCGTCGGGCGCTCGAGATCCTGAGTGACCGTCAGCGGCGTATCCAGCGTCAGGCGCGTCGCGTCGGGGTGAGCGAGGTGGCGCTCAATGAGCTTCTCGAGCAGTGCATGAGTGCTGCAGAGCGGGGCGTGGACGGGCAGGATCGTGCGTACCGCGGGGGGCGCACCCACAGCGTGGAATTGATGAGCCCGCAGCCGGATGCATCGGACGACGTGAATCAGGAGACGGATGCCGAGCGCGAGCTGAGAGCGCACGAGGAGCGTAACATCCGTCGTCTGGCGTCGGACCTCGGTGGCAGAGAACAGTGGCGTGCGTACTTCGGGGAGCACGCGCGGACCTTCCATCTGGCCGCACGCCTCTTCCCGCCGCGCGAAGCGGGTCTGGTCGCGGGACTCTACGCCTACTGCCGATTCACCGACGACCTGGTCGACGACCCGGATGGAGATCCCACGGAGGAGGAGCTGACTCGGCGACTGGACGTGTGGCGTACGCTGAGCATGGCCGCATGGAACGGCGAGACGACAGGTATTCCACTCCTCGACACGGTCATGCCCGAGGCGGTCGAGCGGGGTGTCGATCGGCTGTACCCCGACGCGCTTCTCGACGGCGTCGGGATGGACCTTCGCCCCCGGGTCTATGAGTGCTGGACCGATCTCGAGCGTTACACGTTCGGGGTCGCCAGTGCGGTCGGAGGCTGGATGAGCCAGCTCTTCGGCGTCAGCGATGTAGAGCTGCTCGAGCGCGCACACGCACTTGGGCATGCGATGCAGCTCACCAATATCGCACGGGACGTGGGCGAAGACTGGCGCCGGGGCCGGGTGTACCTCCCCATCCAGCTCCTCGACGTCCACAACCTCACGTGCGAGGACCTGGACGAGATGATCAATCACGATGCGCCGATCTCCGATTCGTATCGGGCAGCCATCAAGGAGCTGCTCGCGCGAGCCGACGCCTATTACGAGGTGGCGCGGCCCGGGATCAGAGCGCTTCCCTCGTTCTTCCGACGTCCGGTCGCGGCAGCAGCCTCCGCGTATCGCGGTATCCATCGGGAAATCCGACGTAACGGATTCAATAACCTCAACCATCGAGCCCACACCTCACTCGCCCGCAAAATCGTGCTCGCGGGTGCAGGAATCGTGGACTCACGAAGGGCGTCATGAGCAATCGTGCAGTCGTCATAGGAAGCGGCTTTGGAGGGCTCGCATGCGCGGTGCGTCTTCAGGCCGCCGGCGTGGACGTCACCCTGGTCGAGAAGCGAGAGCAACTCGGCGGGCGGGCGTACCAGCTGAAGGACTCCGGTTACACCTTCGACATGGGGCCGAGCCTCATCACGGCTCCGGAAATCCTCGACTCGGTATTCCGGGCTGGAGGACGTCGCTTCACCGACTATGTCGATCTGGTGCCGCTGGATCCGTATTACCGGATCTACTTCCACGACCAGACGCACATCGACTATGTGGGAGACGTAGAGCGCATGCGCGAGCAGATGGCGCGCTTCAACCAGAAAGACGCTGCCAACCTGGATCGATTCCTCGAGACCGTTCGGCCGATCTACGACTCCGTGATCGGCGACCGGCTCGGCTCCAAGCCGTTCGATACGGTCGAGTCCATGCTGCGCTTCATGCCCCGCGTGTTGAAGCTGAAGGCATTCCTGCCGGTGACGACCTTCGTGAACCGGTTCTTCAAGGACTTCCGGCATCGCTTCATCTTCTCGTTCCACCCACTCTTCGTGGGAGGAAATCCGTTCCGAACCCCCTCGATCTACCTCATGATCCCCTTCCTCGAGCGGGAGGGCGGTGTCTGGTTCACACGAGGCGGGATGTACTCGGTCGTCGAGGCGATGGCGAAGCTCTTCACCGAGCTGGGCGGAACGATCGAGACGGGCGCAGAGGTGGAAGAGATCCTGATCGCGGACGGCGCGGCGCGAGGGGTACGAACGAGGGACCGTGAATTCCACGCGGACTTCGTCGTCAGTAACGCAGATCCGGGGCATACCTACCGTCACCTCGTGCCGTCCGGCAGTCGCCGACACTGGAACAATCGTCGTCTGGACCGTCAGGACTGGGCGATGAGCTGCTTCCTGCTCTACATCGGCACGCGCCGTCAGTATCCCCAGCTGGAACACCACACGCTGATCCTGACCGAACGGTACAAGGGCCTCCTCTCCGATATCTTCGACGCGAAGACCCTTCCCGACGACTTCTCGATGTACCTGCATGCTCCGACGCGTACGGATCCGAGCATGGCACCGGAGGGCGGTGAGAGCATGTACGTGCTCGTGCCGGTCGCGAATCAGCGATCCGGGATCGACTGGAGTGAGATGGGTCCGAAATTCGCCGACAAAGTCATCGACTTCCTCGAGGATTGGGGGCTCGACGACCTTCGAGAAGAGATGGAGGTGCTGCACGTCTTCACCCCCCAGGACTTCGAAACAGAGCTCAACGCGACGTGGGGTAACGCCTTCGCCATCGAGCCGAAGCTGTTCCAGACCGCGTGGTTCAGGCCTCAGAACCGGAGCGAGGACGTGGACGACCTGTATCTCGTGGGCGCCGGCACCCATCCAGGCGCAGGCGTACCTGGCGTGCTGCTGAGTGCTGAAACCACGTACGGGTGTATCGCGGCTGATCGGGACCTGCCCGACCAGTGGTCGTGGAGTTCTCCTGGAACGGTCGCACTCGACCCCGACCTCGAATCGGAGATCGTGCAGTCCCTCGAACAGCCCGCGGCAATCGGGGGTGACTGAGCTAGTCCACTCGCCCGAGCTGGAAGCGCAGGGAGTCTTCGACACCCTCGTAGAAGAACTCGAAGTCCGTTCCGAGCACCTTCTCGGGAATGACGCGCTGCCCCCAAAGCAGGGCCTCGGTGCCCAGTTCACCGAACGCAGCCTTGACGGCAAATGCCGGGACCGGCACAACGGTCGGGCGGCCCAGGGCGCGACCCAAGGCAGACGTGAACGCGGCGTTGGGTACGGGGGTCGGAGCGGTCGCGTTGACCGGGCCGCGAAGAGACTCGTCGTAGAGGGTGTGGTATATGAGACCGATCAGGTCATCGAGGTCGATCCAGCTCATATACTGCTTTCCGGACCCGAGCCTTCCGCCCGCGCCCATCTTGAATGGCAGCAGCATCTGCCCGAGTGCCCCGCCGCTCGGTGACAGCACCACACCCATCCTGAGGTTCACAACCCGGATACCCGCTCGTTCAGCTGGTTTGGTGGCTCCCTCCCAGCCCCGACAGACCTCAGCAAGGAACCCGCGACCGGCCGACGCCGACTCGTTCAGCGCCTCCGACCCACGATCGCCGTAATACCCGACGGCGGAGGCGGAGATGAGGACCCGGGGACCATTCTTCATGGTCGCAAGCGTTCTGGCGATCAACTCCGTTCCGCGGATACGGCTTTGCTTGATTGACCGTTTTCTGGACTCCGTCCAGCGTCCCGAAGCAATCGACGTCCCCGCGAGGTGAACAACGGCATCGATACGCCGGAGCGCCTTCTCATCGAGAATCCCCGTGGCTGGATTCCAGAAGACGTCGCCCTGACCCATCTTGCGAGAGTCACGAACCAGAGTGACCACATCGTGACCCGCGGTGGTCAGGAAGTGGCGCAGATTCGAACCGACGAGTCCCGAGGCTCCGGTGATTGCCACCGTGAGACGCGGCTTGTTCGCGAATCTCCGATGACGGGCAAGGTCCGTGAACAGGCGCTGGTACCGGAAGGCGAAAAGTCGGTCGAGTTCTCGTCTCACGAACCCCGGCCCGATCGCCTTTCCGGCAAAGCCGAGCGGGGGCTCCATGTCGATCTCGTCGCGAGCGATCGTTCCACCCGACTCCGAGGGCTCGAACGAATGCGTATGCGACCAGTGCTTCATCGGACCCGAAACCTGCTCATCCCGAAACTGGCGACCGTGGATGTAGTCCCGATGCACGAGGTCCCAGCGGAAGGCGGTCGGCCCGCGGCGGATACGGAGGCTGATCTTGCCTCCATCCTTGATGCCCCCGGAACGGGAGACGACGTCGACATCGCCCCATGGCGGGGTCAGGCGCTCCAGCGCACCCGGCCGCTCATGCCAGTCGAAGACCTCTTCGGGGTTGAGGTCCGGAATTTCTGTCTGGTACGTGAACCGCATCAGCGCTCGATCGAATGAGCCCCAGCGACGAAGCATTCTAACCCGAAGACGCCTTCCTGTCCCCAACTCGTGTCGAGGCATGGGCAGCGCGTCAGAACACTCAGCCGAAGAGCCATACAGCCAGGATCGAAGGCACGAGCTGAACCGTGAGATTGTCGAGTCCGTGATTGCTGGCCGCCTCGACGAGCGCGGCCGCCGCACCACACACCACGGAGCCCCACACGGCCTGCCAGCCGAGTTGGAGCGACGCGAGCGCGACCCCCGACCCCAGCGTCGCCACGATGAACACGGCGATCGATCCTTCGACGGTGCGAGTGGCCGGCACCCCCGCCAGGGACGGCACCCGATACTCCCGACGACCCCACCGGGCCCCGGCAGGCTCACCCACGGCGTCTCCCCAACCCGCCGCGAGGTATCCGACCGCCGCGAAGGGACCCGCGATCAGGGAAGAAGCCAGTCCACCCACGGCGGTCGTGATCATGGGAACCACGATGAACAGGCTCCGCCGCGGGCGATCCCGTTCTCGCGCCATCGCTTCGTAGAAGGGGAATCCGTCACCCCGCCAGACCGCGAGCAGGACCATCGCGGCGATCACGCTGCCGAACGCCATGGTGGCAGGCAGTCCTCCGTTCGCATGCACTCCCGCAGCCGCCGTGAAGATGACGACGTGAAAGATCTTCCGCGTATACGCGACCCGCACCCCGGTGGTTCGCAGATAGCCCACCCAGGTGGCACCGACCGGGCCCACGACCAGGGCCACGCCGATGGCAGCCGCCGCGGTGCGCGCGCCGGGAATCAGGGACCACAGGAGCTCGCTCAGGCTGCCTCGCGGTCGGACACGTTGAAGCCCTTTCTCTGCATGTGACCCCAGCCCTCGACGCCACGAAGCTCTGAAATGGTCCCTTTCAGACGCCACCATGCACTCAGCTGCCGGTACCCGAAGTTCTCGACGATCGCGAGTATGAAGAGCTGCACCAGGTCCCAAGCCCTCGGGTAGCGGCGGAAGGAGAGTTCCTCGAGAACGACCGCAGCCAGCGACAATGCGGCGCCCAAGACGATGGCGACCGAGAGGAAGGCCATGACGAAGGGCCACTCGATCCGGCCCGCGATAATCGACGCCGTAAACGATACGTATCCGAGAAGCTCAATCACGGGTCCGAGCATCTCGAGAAAGAAGAAGTACGGAAACGCGATCATGCCTGCGCGGCCATACCGAGGCCTGAACAGCATCACGCGATGCCGTGTGAGCGATTGAATGAGTCCTCGCTGCCATCGGTCTCGCTGCCTCGAGAGAATGGACAGAGACTCCGGGCACTCCGTCCACGCGACCGGATCAGGCACGAAGTGGATGTGGTACGGGATATCGTTCTCCCGGCAGTAGCGGTGCAGTCGCACCACCAACTCCATGTCTTCCCCCACCGTATCCGTGGCATAACCGCCCGCGTCCACGACGATGTTTCGTCGGAAGATCCCAAACGCTCCCGAGATGACAAGCGTGGCGTCAATCGCGGCCCAGCCCATGCGACCGGACAGAAAGGCTCGCAGATATTCGAGTACCTGGAGACGGGCCAGGAGGGTCTGGGGGAGGCGAACGTCGACGACCCTGCCCTTGTCGATCACGCATCCATTGGCAATACGCAGCACGCCCCCCGCCGCGATGGTCGTTCCATCCTCGAGGAAAGGACGCACGATCCGGATCAGAGCCTGAGGCTCGAGCACTGAGTCGGCATCCATCGCACAGAAAAGCGGGGTCTGGCAGTATTTGAGCCCCGCGTTCAACGCGTCGGCCTTGCCTCCGTTCTCCTTATCGATCACCCAGAGATTCGGATGGCGACGGGAGCGGAAGACCTCACGAATCTCAGCTGACTCAAGCTCGGCCGTCGCAAAGCGACGGGCTGGCTTGAGGTTGAATTCGTCGATCAGACGATCAAGCGTTCCGTCCGCAGATCCATCGTTGACGACGACTATGTCGAAGTTCGGATACTCGAGGGTCAGAAGCGACCGGACCGATTCCACGCACGTCGCTTCTTCGTTGAACGCCGGCGCGATGAGCGTGATCGGTGGCGCGTACGCCGTCGTGATCAAATCCGACAGGTCCAGGGACTTCATCCGAAGGGCGTACGTCTTCAACGCCTTGAAGGCGATCAGGCTCGCACCCAGATAGACGGTGTGCAGCGCAAGGAAGTAGAACAGCACGATCCAGTTGAAGACCAGGATCACGGACCACGCGATCTCACTCACGGCTCGCCTTCCTCGAACAGGATCTGACCCGCGAGCTCGTTGCGCTGGTGCTCATCTGCGACCATGCCTTCAAGCAGAGTGCGCCCCCCCGCCTCCTTCACGCCGCGTGCCGCATGGATCGCCGTCCACGGCGAGGAATCGTCCAACCCCTCGACGAGAGCGGACAGGTCCGATCCATCGGTGAGCAGACCGAGCGCGTGCATGGCCTGCGAGCGAAGCATCTCGTCTTCGGAGTTCGTGAAGCTTCGGACCACGGGCAGATGCTGTACCCGACCGACCTCCGCGATCAGCCGAAGCAGAGACGCCGCAAGCTCACGGTCAGGCTCCTGCCCCAGGGCAGCCGCAGCCGGGTCACCAGCCAGCGGATCACGCTGGGTTCGCAATGCTTCAGCGAATACGGCCTTCAGCCAATCCGGCCTCGTATCATCGGTCAGGCCCCCGCGAAGCGTACCGGACACCTCACTCCCCATTTCAGCGAGCATCGATGCCAGGAAGCGCCGATTCCACGAATCGAAACTGTCGATGTGCTCCAGGACGGCGGGCGCAAATTCCGGGAACTCGCGACGGGCGAGGTACCGTGCCGCTGTCATCGACACCAGGGGCGATTCGTCTCGCAGCCCATCGAGCACTGCGCTGGAGTAGGCCGGCAGACCGAGCGTGCCGAGCGTCTGAACCGCACGCGCTCTTCGCCCCGCGTCCCGGTGCTTCATCCGCCCCACGATCAGATCGAGATAGGGCGAGGCCAGCAGTCTCAGGGTCTGACGTTCTTCACCCCTGACCCGACGCGTGTATTCCAGGATGAAGTTCACAAAGTGGAGTCGGTACTTCTCAGGCACGACCTCGTGGACCTCGTCGACGCGGGTCGGATCGACGATTGCCGCGAGGACAGGCCCCTCCCATCGGCTCTTGAGCATCTCCGTCAGCCTTTCGCGCTGACCGTTCCGCACGCGGAGCAGCAACGCGTAGACGGAAAAGACGAGCGTGATCGCGAGCAAAACGGCGATTACGATCGACAGGATGACCAGGGCGCCTTCGGTCGGTGACAAGATCATTACAGTGCCGTCGACGAACGCCCCCGACGCAGGAGCCGCCGGACACGAGCTGAAAGCTCGGTGGGAGAGAACGGCTTGAGGATGTAATCGTCCGCCCCAAGCCTGAAGCCCCGAACCACGTCCGCCTCACTGCCCATCGACGTCAGCATGATGATCGGGATGCTCAGGTAGGCTGGCGTCCTGCGCAGGCGCTCGAGGACCTCGAAGCCATCCATTCCAGGCATCTTCACATCCAGGATGACAAGGTCCGGGGTCTCCGCCAATGCCGCCTCGAACGCGGCACTACCGCTGTCATAGTGAACGGCGTCGAGTCCTTCCCGCTCCAGACGATGCATCAGGATTGTCGCCGAGATCTCGTCGTCCTCCGCCACGAGGACTCGAGACCGGGTCGCTCCTGCCTCGGGCGCGGTGTCCTCGGACACGACCTGATTCCGACCATATTGCCGCGCCAGGAACACGCGGCGGCGAGCCCCGTCGAGGGCGTCCTCCAGCTCGACTCCCTCCGGAACGGCCACCACCCCGATCGACGCGGTCAGATTGAGCGCCTCTCCGTCAGGGCTCTTGAACGAGCCATGGCGAAGTCGGTGGAGCATGCGCTCGGAGACGCTGGCCAGGTCCTCCTGGCTCTCGGCCTCCGAAAAGATGGAGAACTCGCCACCACCGAGTCTGCACAACACCCGTTCCTGCGCCTCGTCCTTCAGCAGTTTCGACGCTTCGCGAAGGAGATCCGACCCGAGGTCCCATCCCCATCGCTCCGTAACGTCGTGAAATTCATCAAGCAGGATCAGCGCAAGTGCCCCCGTACCGGACCTGCGTCCGAAGAGCTCCACAAACCCGGCACGGTTGAGGAGACCCGTACGCGTGTCCAGCTGGCTCGAGCCCACCGCTGTGGAGGTCCGTGTGAGCAACGCCTGAGCATCGACCACGAATTCATCCGGATCGAACGGCTTTTCGACGACGAGATCGGCTCCCAGGACGTAGCACTCCTGCCGCGTCTCGGGGCTGGAGCCGGCCATCATGACCAGAACCGGCGTCGTTGCGGTCGCTTGGCTTTCCCGAATGGACTTGAGAAGCCTGCGGCCATCCATGTCGGGGAGGATCAGGTCGAGCACGATCAGGGCGGCGGCCTGCTCCTCGAGGACGGCCTCAGCCTTCGCCCCGGTGCCGACGACGACGACCTCTCGATCATCCTCTCGGAGGATGACGGAGAGGAGGTGAGCGATTTCGGGGTCGTCCTCGACGACCAGAATCCGATGTGCTGGGGTTGCGCTCAACGTTGCCTCACTCGCTGGTACCCGTGTGGAAGGAGGCCTCGAGCAGCTTGGCAAGCTCCGGCCCCGCATGACTCCGTGGTGCAAAAACGGTCGCGAGGTCTCCGACCATCCTCTGCTCATCCTCGCTCAGTTCGGGGCTCGTCACGGCAAGCACCGGAAGTCCGGTGTGCAGGCGACTTTCCCGGACCTCCAGGAGGGCGGCTACACCTCGGATCCCCGGTAGCGCCATATCGAGCACGACCGCGTCCGGAGCCTCCTGTCCGAGTACCGCCAGTATGTCCCCCGCCTTTGCCGAGCGCACGTCGAGGCCGTGCTCCGTGACGACCTTGGCGAGTTCCTCTTCGCACGCCTCGTCACCGACCATGAGCAGCACCCGGCCTCCGCGCCGACGACCCAGGTTGCGCCAGAGCACGCGCAGGAAGTCCTCACGATCGAACGGCTTGGTCACAAGATCGACCGCGCCGAGCAGTTTACCGCGGCCCTCGTTCGCGACGACGCTGACCACGACAATGGGAATCGACCGGAGGTCCGGGTCGGCCTTCGCCTTCTTCAGGACCTCCCATCCCGTCATCTCGGGCATGATCAGATCGAGGGTGATCAGATCCGGCTTGACCTGCCTCGCCACATCAAGGCCTTCCGCACCGTTCGAGGCGGTGAAGACCTGGCACCCGAAATCCTCCAGGAAGTGTTCGATCAGGACCCGCGAGTCCTTTTCGTCATCCACGACGAGAACCTTGAAGTCGGACCAACCGGGCTCCACCTCGCCGCCCTCACCAGCGGCGTGTACCTCCGCCTCGGTGGACGCGTCACCGCCATGCTCACGTTGAACGTCCTCGACCTCGTCACCCGCCTGGGTCGCGGTCTCGATGTCGTCGGCGGGCCGGGCATCGCCCGCGGTTGTCGAGGCCGACGGCTCCTTCGCGGCGGTCTCATCCTCGTCGGCCGGCCGCACCGGTCGGACCGCCCGCTCCCCCATGACAATGCTGAAGGTCGATCCCTTTCCAACCTCGGATTCTACGATCAGGTCATACCCCATCAGGAGGCAGATCGACCGCGACAGCGCCAATCCGAGACCGGTGCCGCCGTACTTGCGTGACGTACCGGCCTCCGCCTGCTGAAACGCCTCGAAGATCGCCTCCAGGCGGTCTCTCGGAATTCCGATACCGGTATCGACGACCGAAATCGCCGTCGGTGTCTCCCCGTCTTCAGCCAGATCGAGACGTACCGTGACCGACCCTTCGTGGGTGAACTTCACGGCGTTTCCGACGAGGTTGATGATGACCTGCTTGAGCTTGGCAGAATCGGTTTCGACCAGTCTCACCGACTCGGGCACCTCCGCCAGAAGCCGGACACTGCCCTCCTTCGATTTCACCTGCCCCTCGAGCTGCTGCACGGTCTCGACACACAGGTGCGCCAGGTCGACCTCCTCGATGATCAACTCCATCCGGCCGGCCTCGACCTTGGCCAGGTCCAGGACCTCGTTGATGAGCGCGAGCAGGTGCTTGCCGTTCGTCAGCACTCTGGTAAGGAATCCGAGATCCTTTTCGTTGAGACGCTCGTCCTTGTTCTTGAGCAGGATGTTCGTGAACCCAATCACCGAGTTCAGCGGCGTCCGCAACTCGTGACTCATGTTGGCGAGGAAGTCACTCTTCGCCTTGTTTGCGGCCTCGGCCTCCTCCTTGGCAACGCGAAGCGCTTCCTCGGCCCGGACCCGGTCCGTGACATCCTTTCCGAAGAAGACGGCACCGACCACGCCTTCGAGCGACTGGATCGGGTTGGCGTACATCTCGAAATAGCGCAGATGGCCGTCGACGTAATCCGTCCGCACGTCCACGTGACGGGATCCAGCCAGCGTCTTGGCGTACAACTCCCGATACCACTGCGCGTCCACCTCGTCGAAGAGCTCGTTCGGGAACTGACCGACCTGTGGTTCCTGACCCGTACGCGCTTCGATCGCCAGCGCGAACGCGGAATTCATGGTGATCAGTCGGTGGTTGCGATCCACCGACCAGATCGAGTCACCGGTGTTCTCGACGAGGGCCTCGAGATTGCGCTGTGCTTCTCCCAGACGCTGCTCGGCCAGCCGCTGCTCGGTGACGTCATGCAGAATCGTCTGCGTCGTCACCGCCTCGTCACCGGAGAACTGGACCTGACTGCTCGCAGACAGGATGACGAGGCGCCCGTCCGCAGCGACGTATTCGGTGTTGAAGGGCAGCGGATCGCCACCGTTGTAGAGCCGGTCGAACTCATTTCGGAGTCGGGCTCGGTGGTCGGGGTGCACGATGTCGAAGAGCGACATCCGGTCCAGGTCGCTGTCCGAGTAGCCGAGAACCCTCTTCCACGAGCGGTTCACATACAGGAAACTCCCGTCCCGATCGACGTTCTGAATCAGGTCGTTCGCGTCGTCGAGAAAGCCCTGTAGTCGGGCACTGCTCTCTTTCACCGCCTCCTCGGTCTTCGCCCTGAACTCGACCTCACGGGCAAGAGCGGCGTTCGAGCCCTGAAGCGCCTCCAGGACCGCGCCTTCCCGCGTGAACGTCGCATAGACGCTGTGGAGTAGCCCGGTCAGGATCGCCACCAGGCTTGCGATCTTGAGCAGGTGGGCACCCGTCGACATTACATCGAGGGGCTGTGCCGAAAAGGCCATGAAGGCCCCGTGCAGCAGCGCTGCGATCAGCAACGACACCATCATCCAGTGCTCGAACTGGTCCCTGCGCCAGCTGTTCTTCTTGTAGAAGCCTCCGAAGGCGAGGGTGAAGAACAGCGCAGTCACGAGTTCGGCGGGCCGGGCGATGAGCGCGCCGGGACGCAGGAGGACAGCTGGACGGGTGTAATCGAAGAAGAGCAGGTTGACGAGGGTCAGCAGGAGGGCGGTCCCATACACGGCCGCCTCGGAAAACCCTTCGGCCTGCCCGGTACTCACTTCCTGCCGCCACGCGATCAGGCTCATGAAGAGGAAGATCGAGAGGTAGACCCGCCCCGCTGTCCAGGTCCACGCGTACATCAGCGGCTCGTCTACCAGCCCGCGATAGGCCATGACCCCCGGAATCGTACCGACAAGGTGATTCAGGTCGAGGATGGCCGCGCCCAGAAAGCCACAACCGATCAGTAGGAAGGTGATCTGCTTCCTGCTGTAGTACCGCACGAGCGCCAGCGTGCCGACGAGAAAGCCGAGCAGAGTCGCAATCGACTCCATCAGAGTGTGAATCGGCTCGTTGGTGATGCTGCTCACCGCCGGCGGGCGGCCCAGGATCATCGCTCCGCCACAAATGACGAGAAAGATGACCGCGTAGAGTCCCGCGTGTTCAAAGCCCTGGTCAGGGCCCAATAACTCGTCTTCGGTCGCTCCGCCGGCGAGAGCTACAAAGTCGTCGGCGTTCGGCCCGTCGAAGGGATCGGCACCGGAGGTCAGCTCGCCGGGTTCAGGCACCGCTCGATTGCGTCGATGAGGAGGTCCTCGTCGATGATCGGCTTGGTGACGTAGTCGTCGAAGCCAATCGAGAGGAACTTCTCGCGGTCACCCGCCATGGCGTGGGCGGTGAGCGCGATCACGGGTAGATCCTTCAACTCGTCCTGCGTCTTCATCCACGCCAGCACCTCGGTACCGTCCATCTCCGGGAGCGAGATATCGAGCAGCACGACGTCCGGAATGTTGCCGGGCAGCCCCTCCACAGCCTCCAGGCCCGTCTCGTATTCGGAGAGGTCGAAGAGATCCTCGAGCAGCGCTTGCACGAGCATGCGGTTATCCGGGTTGTCCTCGACGACAGCGACCTTAGGACTCATGCGGCATGTCTCGTTCGATGGTCTCGAGTTCGGCGATGGCGGCACCGTACGCCGCCTCGATCTCGGGTAGCGTCCTGCGGAGTCGATCGTAATCCTGCTCGAGCGCGGCCGTCTCGATCTGAGTCGCGAGCTGCCTGACCGCCTCGGCTCCAACGTTTGCCGCACTCGACTTGAGCGAGTGTGACCCACGCTCCGCCTCATCGTGGTCCTCTTCCCTGACCCCAGTCCGAATCTGCTCCATCCGGACTCCCGAATTCTTCAGGAAGAGTCGAACCATCTGGCCCGCGAGCTTGTCGCCACCCCACTCCTTAAGGCGGTCAAGCGCCTGCGTGTCGATGACTTGAATGTCCGTCATGTTCAAGCGTTCTCCAAGGGTGTCCTCCCACCCTTGAAGTCTAATGATTTCAGGTGGGCGAAAGCCACAATCCCGATCCCGCTCATGTACCGGCCGCAGCCCGTATGGCCCGTACACCCGCTGCCGCTCCATCGGGATGTCGATATACCGCCGACCCGGCTACAACCACGGTCGCACCTGCACCGACGATGGACGCGACGTTTCCCGCTCCAGCTCCGCCGTCGACTTCGAGTTCGGCGCCCGAGCCGATCTCATCGAGCATGGCCCGGGCGCGGGCGAGCTTCGAAGTACTGGCCTCGATGTAGGACTGGCCGCCGAAGCCGGGATTCACCGACATCACCAGCAGGAGGTCCAGATCCGGCAGGATGTCCCGGACGGTTTCCAGCGACGTCGCCGGATTGAGTGCCACACCCGCCTTCACCCCCAACTCCCGGATCTTCTGAACCGTCCGGTGCAGATGGCGACACGCCTCCTGGTGCACGGTGATCACATCCGCCCCGGCCCCGGCGAAGTCCTCCAGGTATCGGTCCGGATCTTCAATCATGAGGTGTACGTCGAGCGGAAGATCGGTGGAGCGACGGGCCGCATCGACCATCAGCGGACCGATCGTGATGTTCGGAACGAAGTGTCCGTCCATTACATCCACGTGAATCCAGTCCGCTCCTCCCTGGGCGACAGCCTCAATGTCGGCGGCGAGGTGAGCGAAGTCCGCGGAGAGAATCGAGGGTGCAATCTTCATGAGGTCGCCGGGATGGACGAATCCGGGGTGAGGGTATACACGCCGTCCGCGGAGGCGATCACGGCGGCCTCGGCCATACCGAGGAAGAGACCCGTATCGACGATCCCGGCGCGATACAGCAGCCTTCGTTCGAGAGCCTGCGCGTCAGCAATTCCCCCCGGGTACCGGGCGTCGAGGAAGACGTTGCCGTTGTCGCTTCTGACCACGTTACCGTCAGTGTCGAAACGGAGCTGGACATCAGCGCCCGTCGACTCGATGAAGACCTGCATCGCATCGATGGACCAGTCGACGACCTCGACGGGCAGGGGCGCCTTCGTGCCAAGGCGGGGAACCAGTTTGCTGTCGTCCGAGATGATGATCAGCCGGCGTGACGCCTGCGCGACCATCTTCTCGCGGAGCAGGGCCGCACCGAGCCCTTTGATGAGGTCGAGACCGGGGGCGACTTCATCCGCGCCGTCGATCGTGAGGTCGAGTTCTCCCCGGGCCCCGAGCTCGATGAGCGGAATCCCCACGTCGATGGCCTGCCGCTCGGTCTGCACCGAAGTCGGCACGCCGACGATGTCAGTGAGCCGACCGGCGCGCAGAGCCTCGCCCAGGAGGTCGACAAGATGTCGGACGGTACTGCCGGTACCGAGACCGAGGGCCATGCCACTCTCGACCGATTCCAGAGCTTTCGCAGCGGCTGCGCGCTTCAGCTCTTCGGCGTTCAAAGGCGACGATCCATCACGTCGGGCAGTTACGGGCAGAGAGAGGCTCTCGCGGACGGCAGAATCTACGCCACGGCGAGCTTCGGTACCAGTTGACCACGCTCCATTTCGACTCCCCCGTCCCGGGAAGTCCATCCGGAGCTATCCGCGCACCCGGTCGATCCGCGCCCGCGCATCGCTCAACTGCGTGTCGACCGAGCTGAGCGCGGTGCCACCCTGGGCGACCCGCGCATCGACCGACGCCCGCCAGTCGAAGGCGTCGAAGACATCGTCACCGAACGCGTCGTTCTCGGCCCTGAAGTCTTCCAGGTCGAGATCCGAGAGCGGTACGCCGCTCTGTTCGGCCTTTCGAACCAGGCGGCCGACGACTTCGTGCGTGGTCCGGAACGGAACACCCCGGCGCACGAGGTAGTCGGCGAGATCAGTGGCGAGGAGCTGAGCGTCCATGACCTCGGCCATTCGCTCCGGTCGGAACGAGGCCGTCGCAACAGCACCACGAAGGGCCGGCAGCGTCAGGAACAGCGTATCGATCGTGTCGAAAAGGGGCTCCTTGTCCTCCTGCAGATCCCGATTGTAGCTGGTCGGAAGTCCCTTAAGCAGCGTGAGCATGGACACGAGGTTGCCGACCAGGCGCCCCGCCTTGCCGCGGCCCAGCTCGGCGACATCGGGGTTCCGCTTCTGCGGCATCAGACTGGATCCGGTACTGAAGCCGTCGGAGAGGCGGACGAAGCCGAATTCTGCACTCGAGAACAGGACCAGGTCCTCGGAGAGACGCGAGAGATGAACACCGACCATCGCCCCGGCATAGACGAAATCGCAGATCCAGTCCCGATCCGATACGGCGTCGATGGAGTTCTCGCTCACGTGATCGAAGCCGAGCTCCTCCCGGATCGCCTCTCGGTTGATCGGGAAAGGACATCCTGCGATCGCGCCGGACCCCAGAGGTAGCACCGCGGCAGAGCTTCGGGCCGCCCTGATGCGCTCAATGTCGCGAAGCAGCGGAAAAAGGTGACTGAGCGCCCATTGGGCCGCGCGGACCGGCTGCGCCTGCTGGAGGTGCGTGTAGCCCGGCATGATGACCTCGCGCCCGGACACGGCCAGACCGTGGAGCGCATCGGCCAGGTCGGCGAGCAGTTCGATCACCCGGTCGGCCGACGTCATCCCGTACAACCGCACACCGGTCGATGACTGGTCGTTTCGGGACCGCCCCGTGTGCAGTTTTCCCGCCACAGCCCCGGCTTCCTCGCCCAGCATCCTCTCGATCACCGAGTGAATGTCCTCCTCCGGGGCATCGTGAAGACCTTCGTCTTCGATCCGGGCGGCCACCGCCGCCAGTCCCTCGACGATCGCCGTGACCTCGCGTTCGTTCAGAACCCCGGCGGCACCGATGGCTTTGGCCCAGGCGATGCTGCCTCGGACATCCTCACGCCACAGACGTTGATCGATTCCTAGACTCAGATTGAACGGCACCATCTCAGGCGCCATTCCCTCTTCGAATCGTCCACCCCAGAGGGCTCCGGCTTCGTCACTCATGAGGCTTCACCGTGCGCGGCGAGGCGACCCGGCCGCAGTCGCCGACAGTGGGAGTCGGACCGTCAGACCGCCCCAGCCTCCGCAACCTCTTCGATGAGGCGCGTGACAGCATCGGGCGTGCCAGCTTCCCCTCCCACCGCTGCTGCGGCTCGAATGGGAAGGCCGAACAGCCGGATGAAGCCGGCGGCATCAGCGTGGTCGTAGGTGACGGCATGCCCGAAACTGGCAAGATCTTCGCGGTAGAGCGAGACCGGGCTCGTGCGGGAGACGGCCGATACCGAGCCCTTGAAGAGTTTGACCGTCACCTCTCCGGTCACTGTCGCACTCATGACATCGGACGCGGCCTGCAGAGCCCTGCGTTCGGGGGTCCACCAGCGACCTTCGTAGAGCATGTCGGCCCATCGCGCTGCGAGCTGGTCTTTCAGCCCCTCCGTCTGCCGATCAACCGTGATCGACTCGAGATCCTCGAGGGCCGTGTAGAGAATCGTCCCCCCCGGCGTCTCGTACACACCCCGAGACTTCATTCCGACGAGGCGGTTTTCCACCAGGTCGGCCCGACCGACACCGTGCCGGGACCCGATCTGATTGAGGATCGTCAGCAACTCGACCCCGTCCAGGCGCTCTCCGTTCACGGAGACCGGAACCCCTGCCTCGAAGCCGAGCGAGACTCGCTCCGGCTCGTCCGGTGCCAGTTCGGGTGCGAGCGTCCACAGATACATGGCCTCCTCGGGCTCGAACGCCGGATCCTCGAGCGGGCCTCCCTCGTGGGAGATGTGCCAGAGGTTCTCGTCCCTGGAGTACAGTTTGGTCTCGTCTACACCCTCGAGCGGGATTCCGCGCTCACGAGCGTAGGCCAGACAATCCTCACGTGAATGCAGATCCCACTCTCTCCACGGCGCGATGACCTTCAGGTCCGGGCCCAGCGCGGCGTACGACAGCTCGAAGCGGATCTGGTCATTCCCCTTCCCTGTGCACCCATGGGCGACCGCGTCTGCGCCGACCATGCGAGCCACTTCCACCTGACGGCGACCGAGAATCGGTCGGGCCATGGCCGTCCCCAGAAGGTATTTCCGGCCATAGACGGCCCCGATCTTCAGCGTCGGAAAGACGAAGTCCTCGACGAATTCCCGGCGCAGATCCTCACCGTAGAACGCCGACGCCCCGGTGCGGAGGGCTTTCTCCTCCAGGCCGTCGAGCCCTCCCGGCTGTCCGACGTCCCCTGCCATGCATATGACATCGGCCCCGTACGTGTCCTTGAGCCACGGCACGATCACGGAGGTGTCGAGCCCTCCCGAGTAGCCGAGAACGATCTTCATCGCTTCCTCCGTCGCCATCTCACCGGGGCGTTCGATGCAGGTGTGAAAAAAGAGGCCCGGGGGTCGGAAGCCCGATCGCGTCCCGCCAACGCTCCGGGGGGCCTAGTGCCCCTAACCTCCGCCCCCGGTCCCCTTTCGGTTTCCAGTGGGTCGTCATGCAGACGACGAGCATAAATATGCACCAAGCGGCGGTGATGTCAACGGTCATTCGGCCATCGCGGGGACCCCACCGTCCTGGGACGTCGGCGGGACGGGAGGGTTCAGGCTGGGCGAGCCATCCGCTCGAGGCGTTCCCGCACCTCCTCCAGCTTCGTCGGATCCCTCAGGATGATCAGGATCGTATCATCTCCAGCCAGGGTCCCCAGCACCTCCGGCCATTCTTCCCAGTCGATCCCTGCGGCCACGGTCTGGGCCCCACCCTTCATCGTGCGGACCACCAGCAGGTGGTCGACCCCGTCCGCACTGTGAAACAGCGTGGGGAGCAGAGACGCCAGTGAAGGAGTGTGATCCCACTCTTCCGGCGAGGAGTAGAACCCTACCCCGTCGGCGCCCGGCGCCTTGACGAGGCGGAGCTCACGCATATCCCGAGACAGTGTTGCCTGAGTCACTTCGATCCCGCGCTGGTTCAGGAGCTCGCGTAGCGACTCCTGACTCGTCACGCGGTTCTTCTGAATCACGTCCAGAATCTCCCTCTGGCGGTCGCGCTTGCTCACGCGACCGCCTTCGCGACCAGACCGCGGACGCGCTCCGGCTCGAACCCGAGCGACCGCTCGATCTCCTCACCGTTCTGAAAGATGATCAACGTGGGGATGCTGCGGATCTCGTACTGCATCGCGACATCCGGGGCGTGGTCGGTATCCACTTTCACCACCAGCATCTTCCCGATCTGCTGATGAGCGATCTCGTCGAGGAGCGGGGCCACCATTTTACACGGGGCACACCAGTCCGCATAGAAATCCACGAGCACCGGGATCCCTGCGTGAATCACGGTACGCTCGAAGTCCTCCTGGCTCACCTTCACCGGACGATCCAGCAGCATCGGCTTGCTGCACTCACCGCACACGGGCCGATCCTTGGCTCGGTCCAGATCGACGGAGTTGAGTGCCAGGCAAAACCCACATCGAAGCGTCACCCTGGCGATCGAATCATTCATCCCGGATCGAGTACCTCATTTTGTGGTCGTTCCCGTGGTCGGCAGCGAAGGGCTGGGACACATCTTCCCAAGATCTCGGGCAAACACAAGGGGTGGACGAGCAAAGGCCCGGGCGGCTTGACGCCGCCCGGGCCCTATCGTACCCGTGAGGAGTGACGGTCCTGCTAGAAGAGGTCGTACTTGACCTTGACCATCCCATAGCGACCAATGCTCGGAACACCAACGAAGGCGAAGTTCTCCGAATCGAAGATGTTCTGAACCGAGAGCTGAACCGTCGCGCGCGTGTTCGGAATCTGATACCCCAGTCCCACATCCACGACTTCCGTGCTCGGAACGTCACCCGCGAACCCGGCCGAGACCGCCGAGAACTCGCTGTTGAACCGCAGGCGGGCCGAGGCGTTGAACCCACCTACGACATCCCGATACGCGAGGCTGACCGTACCCTTGTGCTGCGGGGCGTTCAGCGAGATGGGATCGCTCCCGAGGACTGGCCACGACTCGTCGGAGACCCAGGAGTAGGTGCTTCCCAGTGTCCACTCGTCATTCAGGAACCACTGCATGGCGAAGTCCGCCCCGAACAGGCTCAAGTCACCGACGTTCCTGTATGACACGATCAGGTCCGAACCCGGGCTGAACTCAGATGTCGCAACGACACCAACAGGAACCTGTGCGATCCCGGCTGCGAGCTGCGGGACGATCACCCCGGCCTGGGCTGCGGCCTGCGCCTGCGCGGTCGCGGGATCGAGGCCACCCGCGATCAGCGCCTGCGTGAGTGCGGTCACAACCGGCACGGTGATGAAGTTCGCTACGTCCAACCCATTCATCGTCACCACCGGCGTCTGAACAAGCAGCGGTGACACGAAGTCGTTCTTCTTCGAGTAGTAGATGTCCGACGTGATCTTCACGCGATCGTTGATGATGCCGGTCCATCCGATCTCGAACGTCTCTGTATTGCTCTCCTGCATCGTTGCGATCGGGCTGATGATCGATGACGCCGCTGACGCCGGGACGAGGTCCCCGTTCACCACGTTGAAGAGCATGCTGCCGATGTCCGCGGCGGTCGGTGAAAGCCCGCCAAGCGCGGCGATCAAAGGCGTCAACGTGGCCGGCAGGGCGCCGCCGTCAATCTGTGCCTGAAGCACGGCGAGGGCCGCAGGCCAGAACGCCGTCGTGGCCTCGATCGGCAGCAACGCACTCCGATCGGCGTTGAACGGTGACCGGAACCCCTTGAGCGCACCATCCGCGTCGAGCAGCGACCAACCGTTGGGTCCCGTACCGAATGCGCGCAGTCCGAAGCCCAGAGCCTCGAGCGAGGGGGCGAAGCCATTCGAGATGTCCAGGAAATAGTTCAGGCTGGACGGGGAGGAATACGCCTGGTTGTAGGAGAACCTCAGGCTCTGGTCTTCTTCCGGCTTGAGAATCAGCGCCACCCGTGGCGAGAAAACGTTTTCCGGTAGCAGGGAGTGGCTATCGACCCTGCCGGCGAAGACCAGATCGATGCCCGGCGTGAGCGCGGTCTTCGACTGGATGTACGCACCCCACTCGTCCATCTCATCAGAGGCTTCGTACTGCCCGTTGATGTTGCCTTCCGTCTCCGGCCGGGTGCCGAAGTAGTCGAATCCGTACGTGAAGTCCTGGCGGCCGTCCCACAGGTCGAATCCGTGCTGGGCCTGAGCGACCCAGAGCTTCGATCGATCGACCAGCGGCACACCCGTGTTGAGGAGGTAGCTGGAGCCCGCATCACTCGTGTTCAGATACGCCTGAGCGAAGAAGCGATCGTAGCTGAGGCGGCCCTGGAAGAATTCGTACACCCAGTCTTGTGTCTGGCCTGCACCCAAACCGGTCAGCTCGACGCCGGACGACTGATTCCGCCCGTACGTACCGACGAAGGTGCCGTTGTCCGCGAACCGCCAGTCCGCACGCGCCTCGAGGCCCAAACGGTTGATGTCGTAGTCACGGACGCCGAGCCGGTCGCAGGCGACCTGCCCCTGCTCAGCCGTGAAGCCTCGGAGCACCTTGTCGCTGACGCAGAACGTGGGATTGGCGTCTGCCGCAGCACGGTTCGCCAACTCGACCGGATCGTCGAACTCCCACTCGTTTCCTGTCAGACTCTGCCCCGAGATCTTGAAGCCGAAGTTGTCGGCCAGCTTGAACGCGGAGCGGAATGAGCCCTGAAAGACCGAGCGCTGACCGGCACCCAGGGTAATGGACGTTCCCTGCTCGTCGAGCGGCGACTTCGTGATGATGTGCACCACGCCATTCGCTGTGTTCGGCCCGTACAGGGCCGACCCCGGCCCGAGAACGACCTCCATCCGGTCCACGTCGGCATCGTTGGACGGGATGAAGTGCATCAGGTTCACCCGCAGAGAGGGGACCCCCGCAAGTCGGTTGTCGGTGAGCATGTGCAGCCCACCCGAAAAGATGTTGTTAAACCCACGCAGTGTGACGTTCCCGCCCTGAAGACCGTACGTGATGATATCCACGCCCGGTGCCGACCGGAGATGCTCCAGGAAGGAGGGCGCGGGTCGCTCTTCGATTTCGATCGAGCTGATGCTGACCGAGGTCGCCGGGGCATCCGTCGACTTTTCGCCGAGCTGGGTCCGTCCTGCCGTCACCACGATCGGGTCGAGCGCGAAGGCGGTCGATTCGAGCGAGATATCGAAGGTCGTCGCCTCCCCGGCGGAGACCCGGATACCGTCAAAGCGAGTCTGCCGGTACCCGACGACCTCCACAACCAGCGAATACGTGCCCGCCGGGATCTGGAACATGTAGCGCCCGGCGTTGTTCGTGAGCGCCTGCGTTCCGTCGGCGTCCAGGAGGCGAACCGCCGCCTGAGGTACTGGCGTGCCCAACTCGGCGTCGGTGACCGAGCCCATCAGGGTGCCCTGTTGAGCGGCTGCCGGTACCGTCAGCCCAAGGGCGGCCACGGTGAATGCGAGGGCGGGAAGCCCGACCCGGGGAAAGCGCATCTGAAGACCTCGCGCTAGCGGAATTAGGGTAAGAAAGCTCAGCCAAACAGCTTCGGCATTTTACTTCCGGAACCCGTTAGGTTGCAATGAGTTTCGTCGCTGTCCCGCCCCTGGTCGCTCGCGAGTCGGGCACGGCTTGCCGAGACCTCTGGCCCGTGTCCCGCCCCCGCCCCATTCTCGGGCAATGATCGCCGACCTGACGCTCGACCACCTTCTCGCTGCACGCGCGCGCATCGTCGACGCCGTGCACCGGACCCCGCTGCTTCCATCGCGGACGTTGTCGGATCGAATCGGAGCACCGGTGTGGTTGAAGTGCGAGAACCTTCAGAAGACAGGCGCGTTCAAAGTACGCGGCGCGTTGAATCGCCTTCTCACTCTGTCGCCTGAAGAGCGGGCGCGAGGCGTCTCGACGATCTCGGCCGGGAACCACGCGCAGGCCGTCGCATGGGCAGCATCGGCAGCCGGTGTCTCCAGTACGGTCGTCATGATGGAGCACGCGTCGCCCACCAAGGTTCGAGCAAGCCGGGACTACGGAGCCGAGGTCATCCTCCACGGCGACGCCGCCGCGGCATTCGCCAAGGTGCATGAAGTCAGTCTCGAGCGCGGCCTCACGTTCGTGCATCCGTTCGACGACCCGGAGGTGGTGGCCGGACACGCCTCGTGCGGGCTCGAGATCCTCGAGGATCTGCCGGACGTCGGGACCGTTGTGGTCCCGGTCGGTGGAGGCGGGCTCTCGTCATCGATCGCGATAGCCATGGCACGCTCCCAGGCCAAGGTGGACGTGTGGGGTGTGGAGCCGACCGGCGCCGCCGCGATGCACCAGTCCTTCGAGGCCGAACAGGCTCTTCGCCTCGATCGGGTCGACACGGTCGCGGACGGTCTGGGTGCTCCGATGGCCGGGGCGCTGAATTACCAGATCCTCTCGGAGCACGCGCGAGGGATCGTCCTGGTCGAAGATCGCGAGATAATCTGCGCGATGATGATACTCCTGGAGCGGACCAAGCTCCTCGCGGAGCCAGCCGGGGCCGCCGGGCTCGCGGCCCTGCTGGAGGGCAAAATCGAATTCGACCGTACCCGCCCAGTCGTAGTCGTGGTCAGCGGTGGGAATGCGGACCTCGCCCAGCTCGCTCGGCTCATTCAGGGAGAGCAACGCTGACGTGTGCCGACTGCTCGCCTACGTCGGATCACCGCAGCCGCTGGCGCCCCTCGTCTTCGGGGGTGATCACTCGCTTTACCGGCAGAGCTGGCAACCCCGAGAGCTCCTGTCAGGCTCGGTCAACGCCGACGGGTATGGTGTCGTCTGGTACTCGGACGGACGTCCAGGCCGGATCGCCGAGGCACGTCCGATCTGGTACGACGAGGACCTCGAGCGCACACTGGGTGTGATCGAGTCAGGATGCGTGATCGCCGCCCTGCGAAATGGTACGCCCGGGATACCCGTCGATCGCTCGGGCCTGCTCCCCATGGTGCATGGTCGCTGGTCCTTCGTGCTGAACGGCTTCGTGCCTGACTTTCGCCGATCGCACATGCGAGCACTCCGAAGCGACCTGCCGGATGATCTGTACGGCGCCCTCGTCGGCTCCTCGGACTCCGAAACGCTCTTCCTGCTCGCGATCCGTCGCATCCAGGAGGGGAGCTCGATGATCGCAGCGCTGGTCGACGCGGCGTCACGCGTGAAGGCCCGCGTCGGAAGCGCGGAGGCACAATTGACCATGGTGATGACCGACGGGGACTCGGTGGCGGCAGTCCGAACCGGGACGGCGAGGCTGACGAACTCGCTGTATATGGCCAAGCACCCCCCCCTGGCCGATGGAGGTATCGTCCTTGCTTCGGAGGCTCCTGAGACCGGCGGTGTCTGGGCTCCGGTGGATGAGCACACCTCTGTCGAGATCCGGGCTGACGGGACCGTTACGACCGAGCGGGTCTTTCTGGACTAGGGCGTCCTGCGTCGTAAGGCAGACCGCTCAGTCGACGTCGACCAGTTCCAGATAGAACACCAGAGTCGACCCGGGCGGGATACTTCTTCGGCGTGAGGATCCATACGCCAGAGCGGGCCGCACGACGAGGCGCCGCACCCCTCCTCGGCGCATACCGACGATGCCCTCGTTCCACCCGCGGATGACTTCGTTGCCGCCGAGACGAATCGCATACGGCTCCCGGCCCAGATTCCCATCGAACACCGTACCATCCGGCAGCCATCCAACGTATTCGATCCAGACGCGACTGGTCCGACGCGCCACCGGGCCGTCGCCCACGCTGACGTCCTGGATATACAGGCCTGAGGAGGTGCGCTGGAATTCCGAGAGATCGACGTCGAGATCGGGCGCGAAGAAGAGTCGCTCCGGGTCACTGGGCGGAAGAGCCACCCCGGATTCCGAACCACCGCCGCCGCCACACGCGGCGAGAACAGCCCCCACGACCACGAGGAGCCCCCATTCCCGGTAGGGCCTCCGGAGCCTCTGTCGTGCCCTGACGGACCCGTGACGGTCCCTCCATGTGCCAGAGCGCCCAGGCCGGCCCCCACACTGGATCGACGCGTCCCCGCACGAAGCAGCGGCAGGTCCTGAGGGGTCACGAAGAGCGACGTGTAGCATCATCATGGACGAGGCATGGGCATGATCGGAGGGAGCCGGAGACTATGCGGGGGTCGCGCGAGGGAGCAAGGTGACGTACTCGTGTACTGGCCGTTCAGACTGACCCGACTGCCCACGGAGCGGATATATGAAACGACGTGCGCTTGGCACGGCCCTCGCGATCTCTCTCGTTCTCACCGCCGGGGCGTGGGCGGCAGACCGAAGTTCGTCGCGCGCGGCCACACCCGAAGAACTGGTGTCGACATGGGTCGAGGCCCTCGGCGGCCTCGAGGCGTACTGGCCGTTGAAGACGGCGCGATACACGATCACGACCGAAATCTACGATACGGAAAGCGGCCGTCTGCGTCGGACCCGACCCCGATACGTGACGATCGCCAAGACCGATCTCGGGGATCTGGTTCGGATCGAGCGCTGGGAAGGCAACGACTTCATCGCGCATGGCTGGGACGGAGAAACCGTGTGGGCCCGCTACAACGGTGAGGAGCTCGCGCCGGGCGACAAGGACTACGATGAAGTCCTGTATGTGGCCGGAGACGTGCATTACTGGATCGGTCTCCCCTTCAAGCTGAACGACCCCGGCGTGAATCTGCACGACCGTGGGATCGACGATCAGGGACGGCAGGTGGTCGGTGTCAGCTTCGGTGAGGGTGTCGGGCTGCACGACGGGGATACCTGGCAGTACTGGTTCGTCGAGGGTCGCACCTGGCCTGTGCAGCTTGCCTACAAGGAGGAGAACCGCACGAACTGGAACTATCTCCGATTCGAAGACGTCCGAACGGTCGACGGCTACACCTTTGTCGGGCGACGCGTCCACTACAACGAAGCCGGCGCGATCACGAAGGTGCTCTACACGCACGACTTCGAGTTCAATCCGGAGCTCGACATGGCGCTTTTCTCACCGCCGGAGTGAGCGACGATCGGATCGTCTTCCACTCTGCCTCGTGAGCGAGGCACCATCACCTCAGGACCGAAACGAACACGGCCGCGACCCCGGGGAGGAGTCGCGGCCGTTTCGTTTCGCTGAGACGCAGCTAGACGATCAGCCCCCGGCCTCGATCGCCTTGAGTGCCTCGACCGTGGACTTCACGTGGTCGGCACTCGTCGCCAGTGCGGCCTGCTCGTCTGCGTCGAGATCGACCTCGAGAATCCGCTCGAGTCCATTCTCGCCGAGCATGCACGGTACGCCGAGGAACAGGTCGTTGAAGCCGTATTCGCCCTGGAGCCACGCAGCGCAGGGGAGGATGCGACGCTTGTCCTTCACGATCGCCTCGGCCATCTGAACCGCCGCGGCAGCCGGCGCATAGTAGGCACTTCCCGTCTTGAGGTACGCCACGATCTCGCCGCCGCCCTTGCGGGTCCGCTCGACGAGAGCGTCGATGCGATCCTGCTCGAGGAGCTGCGTGAGCGGAATGCCACTGACCGAGGTGTAGCTCGCGAGAGGGACCATGGTGTCGCCGTGGCCACCGAGCACCAGCGCCTGAATGTCCTCGATGGAGACATCGAGCTCGAGCGCGATGAAGGACCGGTACCGCGCGGTGTCGAGCACCCCCGCCATTCCGATGACCCGCTCGCGCGGGAAGCCGGACGCTTCCATGGCGACCTGAGCCATCACGTCGAGCGGATTCGTCACCATGATGATGATCGAGTCCGGCGCCACCCGCGCAATCTCGCTGGAGACCGAACGAATCACGTTCGCGTTGGTCTTGAGGAGGTCATCGCGGCTCATGCCGGGCTTACGTGCGATGCCCGCCGTGACGATGAAGATGTCGGCACCGGCCGACGACTCGTAGTCGTTGGTCCCGGAGACGCGTGAATCAAAGCCCTCGATCGGGGCGCTTTCCCACTGGTCGAGCCCCTTCCCCTGAGGAATTCCGTCGGCGATGTCGACGAGGATGACCTCTTTGGCGAGTTCCTTCTGGGAGAGAAGCTGCGAGCACGTCGCGCCGACATGGCCGGCTCCGACGACGGTGATCTTCTTGGCACTCATGGGAAAGGTCCGCTCCGCGGCAGGGTGGGTTCGAGAGGAAGACCGGGCCCGTTCGTCGCATGCGACCCTGGGGCTCGGGGGCCATCAGGATGCGAGGCCCGCAGGAGTATAACGACCCTTCTGGAGAGGTCTACCCGAGGCCCACCCGCGTGATCAGAGGAGAGGAGAGGTGTCTCCCGGTCCTCGACCCGGCTCCGCTCAGCCGCCCGTTTGCGACAGGGCGACCAGGCCGCCCGAACCCGCGTCGCTGCCCTGGATCAGATAGTGCCGCTCCGGCTTGATCTGCAGCGTCTCGACGATGTGCGGAATCAGATCTTCTCCCGCGCGCAGCGGGTCGCGGAGGTTCGTCTGGATCGACCCGAAGAGGCATGGGCGAAGCTGCCCATCCGCGGTGAGGCGCATCCGATTGCACCGGTCACAATAGTTGTGGCTCATCGGAGTGATGACACCGATGGTCCCGGGGGCACCCTTGAACTGATGATATCGGGCGGGGCCGTTGCCGAAGGGGCCCTGCACCGGCTCGAGAGCCTCGATACGTTCGATCCGTCGTAGCGCTTCGGTGCACGAGATGAATTGGTTCGCGCTGAGATCGAGATTCGCGCCCGTCGGCATCATTTCGATGAAGCGGACGTGCCACGGACGCTCCCGCGTGATCTCTGCGAAGTCTTCGATTTCATCGTCGTTCTGACCGCGGATCAATACGACGTTGATCTTGATCGGGGCAAAGCCCGCCGCCTCCGCAGCGTCGAGGCCCTCCATGATCTTCGGGTAGGAGCCCGGACGCCGTGCGATCGAATCGACCCGATCCGGCCGAAGCGAGTCGAGAGAGACATTGAGGCGCTGGATCCCCGCCGCTCGGAGCTCCTCCGCATGGTCCGCCAGGAGAACAGCATTGGTCGACAGCGAGAGATCCTCGATCTGCGGCACGGCTGCGATCATCCGGACGAGATCGGCGAGGTCGCGACGGACGAGGGGCTCGCCCCCCGTGATGCGAACCCGCTTCAGGCCCATCCCGGCCATCGTGCGAACGATCTGCTCGATCTCCTCGTACGTCAGCAGTTCGTCGCGCTTCAGCCACGGCAGTCCCTCCATGGGCATGCAGTACACGCAGCGAAGATTGCATTTGTCGGTCACGGAGATCCGCAGATACTCCACCCGCCGCCCGAACTGATCGACCATGTCGCGCAACGCGTCCGAGGTCTGTTTCGTCATCCGTCGACCTCCGCGTCGGGCGTTGCCAGCACGCCTCGTCCGGTCCCGGGTGGCACCGTGCCCTCGACCCACCCGTCGGAGCCGTCCTCGTAATGCTCCTTCTTCCAGACCGGGAGCCGCTTCTTAATCTCTTCGATGACGTATCGCGTCGCATCGAATGACTCCGCCCGGTGCGGGCTGGAGACGGCGATGGCCACAGAGACCTCACCGATCGAGAGTTCCCCCGTCCGATGCTCCACGGCGACCCGGTCCGTCCCCAGGCGTTCTGCCGCCTCCTGTGCGATCGCGGCCAGCTCCTTGCGAGCCATCTCCTCGTAGGCGTCGTACCGCATGCCGGACACCGGACGACCATCCGCGTGATTCCTCACGACCCCCACGAAGAGCAGCGCTGCCCCATCCTCCTCGGAGCCCACACGCGCAAGAACGTCGACGGGATCGATCACCTGGGGACCGACCGAACAATGGACCACACGCGCCGGCACGATGGCTCAGCCTCCCGCCACGGGCGGAATGAAGGCAACCTCGTCACCCGGGCCGAGTGGCTCATCGAGCAGGGCGTACGTCTGGTTCACCGCGACCGCCGGTTCTACTGGCAAGGCGTCGAAGGGAGCGCCTCGTCCGCGGAGCTCCTCGACGAGGTCACCCACAGTCGCACCCTCGGACAGTTCGACCGCAAGCATGGAGGCGCCCACGAGGTCACGGTACGAGGCGAAGAAGAGCGTATTAACGGAGAGGGTCACGGTGCAATCGGGTGACGTCGAACGAGCCGTAGAGCAGACAGGTCCGGATACGGCAAAGGCGTTGCGGGAACATAGTCATAGATCCTCCCCCGATCAGCCGTCAACGTTCCCGCGTGAGGAGGGGCAGAAGCCCGTCAGCGCGGGAACAGCAAGTCCAGGTCCGGCGCTGCTCCCAGCGGTGCGCCCGCTGCCCACCCGAGATCGCCATTCCCGCCGCGACGCCTCGCCGCAGGACCGTCTCGTCCGCGAAGCGCTCTGATTCTACGACCCATCTCCTCCCTCAGGGACTGGAGTTGGAGAACCTGCACTGGGCTCAGGACCTCGAGCAACGCGGCCTGCTCGTCCGCAAACAGGCGTGCCTCCTCCGCGCGCAGTTCGATCAACCGCGACAGGAGGACCTCCGCTTCCGCCTCGTCATTGCCTCCCTCGAGCATGAGGGCCTCGACCCGGCGACGGACGGCCATCTCCGCTCGACCCAGTTCCCGACGTCGCCCTTCGAAGCCTCGAATCACCTCGGACAACGTTTGCGACTGGCCATCATCCAGTCCGAGACGCTCCTCGATCATTCGTGCCATCTGTCGACGGAATCGCTGCTCCATCTGCTGACGGTCCTGAGCGCGATCACCGCGGTTTTGAGCCTGAACACCCGGAGGCACCAGGATCAGAGCGGTGATCAGTGCTGCGGCCAACCGCGCTCCTGAGCTTGCGATCTTCATCATGCCGCCCCCTCACCGGAGAGCTCTTCAAGAAGTTCCAGCAGGGCCTCGTCCGACAGTCCATCGATCGACGGAGCACCGGCGAGAAGCCCGTCATCACTCAACCACGCCTCGCCCTCGTCCGCCTCGGACGCGAAGTCCGGTACCGGGCCGAGAACCGTGCCAGGGCGATCAGTTGAGATCCCGATGCCCAGAGCGATTGCGGCGATGGCCGCCGCCGAAATACCCCACCACGGCCGACGGACAGAGCGACGGGACATCCGAACTGCCGACACCACCTCGTCGGCGAGACGGTCGGGCACCACCGGCGGCGCCTCCAGCAGCACACGGATCAGCTCGAGTTCAGCCCGGCACTCGGTGCACGAGGGCAGATGGGCCTCGATAGCCCGGAGCTGCTCGAGCCCGAGCCGCCCCGCTGCGAAGTCGGGAAGGAACTCCCGAACAGTACCACACTCTGTCTGGCTCATTCCATCAACTCCCGAAGCCGCCGAATGCCATGAAAGTAGTTCACCCTCGCCGCACCCTCACTCGACCCGATCATCTCTCCGATCTCACGAAAGCTGAGTCCGTCGTCGATCCGCAGCGAGACGGACAGACGCTGTTTCTCGGGTAATGTCTCGAGCAACGCCCGGGCCCGAGCAGACTCGTGACCGGACACCACCTGCTCGGCGGGATCGGGTTCGTCGGCCGCGATCGGACCCACGTCATCGATTGCGGACTCACTCCACCGCCCTCTCTTGCGGAGCGTCGCTCGAGCCTCGTTCGCCGTGATCGTCATCATCCAGGTCCGGAAGGAAGCATCCCCTCGAAAGCCACTCAGAGCGCGAAACGCCTTGATGAATGCGTCCTGCACCACGTCCTGAGCGACATCATCTCTTCTCGTGATGGACAACGCCACACGGTAGGCGGAGGCATGATGTCGGCGCACGAGCAGGTCGAGCGCAGCGTCGTCTGCCAACCGGGCGCGCTCGATGAGCTCCGCGTCCGAAACCTCGTTGTCGCTTCGTGAATCGTCCGTCACTGATTCTTGGACGCGCTGGAAGCCGAAGTGTTAAACGGGAAGTTCCGCGTCGTCAGCACCCCCACGCGGCGGAGCGGTCAGAAACCGACTTCGTCGAGCTTCTCGACCCTGGCCCGGAGGTGCTTCGAGGGCTTGAACACGGGAACCGAACGAGACGGGACCTCTACGGCTTCACCGGTGCGCGGGTTGCGGGCCATGCGGGTCTTCCGCCTTCGGACCTTGAACGTCCCGAAGCCCCGGATCTCGATGTTCTCGCCGTTGGCGAGTGCCAGCTTCACCGCATTGAGGAACCCATCGACGACGAGTGCGCAGTCCTTCTTGGTGATCCCCGGGCCGATGGCTTCTGCCACCTGCTCGACCAGGTCTGCCTTCGTCATTCTACCTCCAGGAGAGCCCCGTAACGGAGTCCGTGCGGCAAGCGGACGAAGACGGTAGCGACGGCCGACTACGACCGCAAGGTAGGTCGGAGTCGTTGCGGCATAGTGACTTGCGAGGCCGTCCAAGAGTGGCCGGCGTGCCCCGTCATGCCTCCGCCCGTTCCTCCATCAGCGCGATGAAGTCGTCGAAGAGGTACCGGCTGTCGTGCGGCCCCGGTGCCGCCTCGGGATGATACTGCACCGAGATCACCGGGAGCTCTCGGTGTCGCACGCCCTCCGCGGTTCCATCGTAAAGATTCACGTGCGTAAGTCGAAGCCCCGGAGCGCCCGGAATCTCGTCGCCCTCCCCTGACTCTACGGCAAAGCCGTGGTTCTGCGAGGTGATCTCGACCATTCCGCGATCGAGGTTCTCGACCGGGTGGTTCCCGCCGTGATGACCGAAGGGGAGCTTGTACGTCGACGCACCGAAGGCGCGGCAGATCAACTGGTGTCCAAGGCAGATGCCGAACACCGGCACGTCGGCTTCCGCCAGAGCCAGAATCGCCTGTTCAGCGGCCTGCACGGCTGCCGGGTCACCCGGGCCATTCGAAACGAAGAGCCCGTCAGGCTTTGCGGCGAGAATGTCGTCTACCGTGGTCTCCGCCGGGATGACGGTCACGCGACATCCACGCTCGGCGAGAAGCTTCGGCGAATGAGCCTTCACCCCGAAGTCGTACGCCAGAACGTGGAACCGTTCCGATCCCACCGCTGGCACCTCATACGGTTCCCCCGTGGACACGCCACAGGCCAGATCCAGCCCCTCCATTTGCGGCTGTTCGAGGATCTGCGACAGCAGCTCATCCGAGTCGGTCTCGGCCGGGGCGATCGCGCCGCGCATTGCGCCCTCTGAGCGGATGTGACGCGTCAGCGCGCGCGTGTCGATCTCGGCGATCCCCGTGATGCCATGCTCCTTCAGGTATTCGTCCAGTCCTCCCTCGGAGCGCCAGTTGGACTGAATCCTGCTGGCCTCACGCACGACGAAGCCAGCGACCTGAGGTACTGGAGACTCCCGGTCCTCCCCGTTCACCCCGTAGTTACCGATCAACGGGTACGTCATGGTCACGAGCTGACCCGTGTAGGACGGGTCGGTGAGGACCTCCTGGTAGCCGGTCATCGACGTATTGAAGACCACTTCACCGAAGGTGACGCGTTCAGCCCCGAGCAGGGCCCCGTCGAATCGGCGTCCGTCCTCGAGCAGGAGATAGGCTGTTTGGTTCAGGGAGGGCTCCCGCGGCTACCGTGGACTCGTTCGGACGCCCGAGGGGCGCCGTGACTGGCCGAAAGCTACCCCGGCCGGAAGGGGGGTCAACCGAACTCTGCGCCGCA
Organism: uncultured Gemmatimonadaceae bacterium; assembly: GCA_964492085.1. Classification (GTDB taxonomy): domain Bacteria; phylum Gemmatimonadota; class Gemmatimonadetes; order Longimicrobiales; family Gaopeijiaceae; genus UBA2589. Next base: position 37,089 of record CAZBHZ010000017.1, read on the forward strand.
GGTTAGTTTGAAGCGCATGAACACCGTGTACATCCACGCCGATGAGTCGTGTCTCGGCAACCAGAACCAGAAGAAATCCAGCCCAGGAGGGGCTGGAGGCCTGGTCGAGGTCTGGCAGGACGGTGCGTGGGAACGCCGTGATTACTGGATTTCCGAGCCCGACACGACGAACAACCGAATGGCGCTGCGCAGTGTCATCGAGCCGCTTTCCGCCCTGACGCGTCGATGTCACATCATCTTCACGTCGGACAGCCAGTACCTCGTGAAAGGCATCAACGAGTGGCGGCATGGCTGGAAGCGGGCCGGCTGGAAACGGAAGACCGGTGTCATCCTGAACCTCGAGCTGTGGAAGCGGGTGGACGCGCTGGTCGAGCGTCATGAGGTCACCGCCCGCTGGGTTCGGGGTCATGACGGGCACCCCGAGAACGAGTACGTGGACTTCCTGGCCACGCGTGCCGCGGCAGACCAGTCGGCCTCGGGTGGACTGGTTCCCTCGGGCTTTGCCGAGTGGCTGGACGAACACCGCGACAAGGGGCAATTCCTCGATTACATGGAGTTCCAGGCGCCCGAGGATCGGTACGGCTCCTGAACCGGGCGGGGCGCGCCTCCCCAGACCAACACCGGACGTACCTCCGACCCCTGCAACGCGAAACGGCCCAGGCCGCAGCAAGCTGCAACCTGGGCCGCCTCTGTCTTGCGGACCTCCCGGGGCGCTTCACGTGCTCCCCGGCCGTCCGGCCGCGCTGGCGGGATCCCGACCCTTGCTTGGGTCCACCTTCGTGAAGGTGGCTGGATCTGACTCCCTTCCCCAGTCATGTCGCGCGGTCCGCGACCTGGGGTGCCTCGAGCTCGTTCCATGAGGCGTTTCGCCGAGGGCCAGCGACCTCCCTCGTCGGACTCCCCGGGTTTCCCAAGCCCCGGATCGTCATGCCGACTCTGCGCCGTCGCGCCCGCCGACTTACGCTTCGAACTCACCGAGGGATGACCATCGCCATCGTCTTGATGCACCGCATCCGAAACGCGTTCGATGAATAAGGCGGGCAGGTGGGTGAGGCAAGGGAACCTGGAATAAACACATGCTCACCTGACAAATACACATGAAGTCATTGTCGCACAGCGCTTTACGACTGACGTCAAATGTTTCTTCGAGGCCTTTTCGGGTCTGGCTACAAACATATGATTTTGGACAGGCCGTGTCCCGGAGTGTGGTGCTCGTACCATCGGGAACTTGAAAACTTCCGGTCTTAACCCTGTGTGGATCATGCTCCAGACCGGGCCCTACAATGTCGCCTAGGCGACAAGAACATCACGCTCGAAGACGTCACAGAAGTGCCGAACGAAGGTTCGGGTGACCTCCTCGAGAGGGGGAGCCTGCCCGAGTTCCCGGGCCAGGGACGTTACATCGCGATCGGAAATGCCACACGGGACGATCGTATCGAAGTAGCTCAGGTCTGAATCTACGTTCAGTGCAATCCCGTGCGACGTGATCCAACCGGAGGAGACGCGGATTCCGATCGCGGCCAGCTTTCCTGTCGCCGTCCAGACACCCGTCCCGGCCTCGTCCCGCTCCGCCTTGATCCCATACTCCGCCGCGACGTGGATCAGTACCGTCTCCAGGTCCCGCAGATATCTGTGGAGGTCCTTACGATCCGGCTTCAGATCCAGAATCGGGTAGGCGACGAGCTGGCCGGGGCCGTGGTAGGTGACGTCCCCGCCCCGGCCGGCCTCGTGAAGGTCGATCCCGCGCTCGGCACGTTCCTCCCGATCCACAAGAATGTTCGCGGGGTCGGTGCTCGATCCCATGGTGATCACGTGCGGATGTTCGAGCAGGATCAGCGTGTCTCCGACCGTCCCGGCTCTGCGCCTCCGGACCAGATCCGCCTGCAACTCGAGCGCATTGGCATAGGGCACGCGCCCGGGCTCGAGGACACTGAGCGTGCGTCGGTCCGTCATGGATACGTCGAGGCCCCCGGAAGCCGTAAGGCTCCGGGGGCCAGAACGTGCCGAACGCTCCGTTCGATCACGCGTCGTTCGGGAAGGTCTCCAGCGTGTCCTTGAGGCGCGACAGGAAGCGAGCCGCGTCAGCGCCGTCCACGATCCTGTGATCGTAGCCAAGCGAGAAGAGCGACTTCTTCCGGATCGCCATCGAGTCCGTGCCGGTGTTGGGGTCGGTCACCACGACCACCTTCTTCTCGATCGCACCCGTTCCGAGGATCGCGGCCGTACCCTTCGGAATGACGGGTAGACCGACCAGAGTACCCAGCACCCCCGGGTTGGTGATCGTGAAGGTGGCGCCCTGAATCTCCTCGGGCATGAGCTTACGGTCACGCGCCCGGGTGGCGAGATCGACGATTTTGTTTCCGATCCCCACCAGGCCCAGGTGATCGGCGTCCCGGACGACCGGAACGATCAGACCGGGGTTCAGATCCACGGCCATCCCCAGATTCACGTTGCCGCGATAGATGACGTTGTTACCCGACACGGTGGAATTCACCATCGGGAACTCGCGGAGGACACGCGAAACCGCCCACGCCACGAACGCGGTGTAGCTCACCCGGGCTCCCTGAGCGGCCCATCGTTCCTTGCTCGCCGCGCGGATACCGTCGATCGCCGAGAAGTCGATCTCGATGAACGAATGGACGTGCGGAGCCACGCGCTTCGCGACGACCATGTGTTCGGCCGTGAGCCGCCGGATCTTGTCCATCGGCTCCACCGTGTCCGCGGAGCGGACCGGGAACTCGGGGTGTTGAACCTCGCGATAGAACGTCGTCCAGATATCGGCGGGAGCCGCACTCGGCGCCGGGGACGAAGCCGGGGCCGGCGGTGCCGGCTGCGCGACTGCGGGAGCCGGCGTAGCCGCAGCACCTCCCTGTTCGATGAAGCCGAGAATGTCCTGCTTCGTCACCCGACCGGCGTGTCCGGTGCCCGGGACGGACTGGATGTCGACCCCGTGCTCCTCTGCGATCTTTCGAACGACGGGCGTCGACTTCGTGCGCAGTCGCTCTTCGGCGCTCTGAGGACCATCACTGGTAACGGGCGCCGCTGCGGCTACGGGAGCCGCCGGGGCCGGGGCCGCAGGCACTGCGGGTTCCGGAGCGGCCTCTGCCTCCGCGGCGGGCGCGGGCGCAGCTGCAGCCGCCCCTCCCTCGGTGTCGATGAAGGCGACGATCGTACCGACTTCGACCGTCTCACCCTCCTGAACCGAGATCTCCACCAGAGTCCCGTCGGACGGCGACGGGATCTCCGCGTCCACCTTGTCCGTCGAAATCTCGAGAATCGGCTCGTCACGCTCGACGGAGTCGCCGACCTGCTTGAGCCACTGTGACACCGTACCCTCTGCGATGGACTCTCCCATCTGGGGCATCGGAACTTCAATTCGAGCCACGCTCGATCACTCCGTGTTGGTCAGTATGCCGCGAGGTACCGCGCCGCCTTCACGACGTCGTCGGTCTGCGGTAGAAAATAATCTTCCAGAGACCCCGAGTAAGGCACCGGCGCATCGATCGCCGTCACCCTCAAGATGGGTCCGTCCAGCCATTCGAACGCCTTCTCGCTGACGCGGATCGCGATCTCACCCGCGATCCCGCCGGTGCGCGTGTCTTCGTGCACGACGAGCAGCTTGTTCGTCTTCTTCACACTCTGCACGATCGCATCTTCATCGAGAGGGAGCAGGGTCCGCAGATCGATGACCTCCACCGAGACCCCGTCTTCGGTCTCGAGCGTGTTCGCCGCATCGACACTCTTGTGCACCATAGCACCGTACGTGACGATCGTGAGATCCGTGCCATCACGAACCGTGCGTGCCTCACCCAGTGGGACGATGTAGTCCTCGTCGGGAAGGACTTCCCGGAGCGCGGGCGCCCGGTAGAGTCCCTTGTGCTCCTCGAAGATGACGGGGTTGTCGTCCCGGATCGACGCCTTGAGGAGGCCCTTCGCATCCTTCGCCGTGCTGGGGTAGACGATCTTCAGCCCGGGCGTGTGAAAGAACGCCATCTCCACATTCTGCGAGTGGAACGGGCCACCGCGGTTTCCACCGCCGACCGGACCCCGAATCACCAGCGGCATCGGGCCCGCGCCACGGTAGTTGGACGTCGCGATGTAGTTCGTGATCACATCGTAGGCGGGCGAAATGAAATCCATGAACTGGATCTCGACGACAGGCCGAAGACCCATGTGGGCCGCCCCTGCTGCTGCGCCCGTGAAGCCTCCTTCCGCAATCGGCGTGTCGATAACCCGGTTCTCACCGAAGTGGTCGAGGAAGTCACGCGTGACCTTGAAGGCACCGCCGTAGACGCCGATGTCCTCGCCCATGAGGAAGACGGAGTCGTCGCGGGTCATCTCCTCGAAGAGCGCCTCGGAGATCGCTTCGAGCATCGTGACGGGTTCGCCACGCCTGGTCTTGAGAAGGTGTTCCGGAATCTCGCGGTCCATCGTTCCTCGGTCGTTCAGGCCAGGGTCGGGTCGGGGCTGTCGGCCCGGGTCCACGGATGCGGTGTCGTGAGGTCCGTGTAGACGTCGGTGACCGCATCGGGCCCGTCCGGATATGGCTCGGCGATCGCCGCCTCCGCCGCGACACGGCAGACTTCGACCGTCTCCTTCTCGATCGCGACCAGTTCCTCTTCCGAAGCCCAGTCGTTGGCGAGGAGGCGCGCGCGGTACAGGTCCACGGGGTCCTTCTTCTCCCACGTGCGGATCAGCTCCGGGTCGACGTAGTCCTGCGGGTCGTGCTGAGCGTGTCCCTTCCGGCGGAAGTACTTGAGCTCGACCATACGCGTCCCCTCACCCGACCGGACCAGCGACGCCGCCCGGCGCACCGCGTCGAATACGGCAAGCACATCGGTGCCGTCAACGGACTCTGCGCCGATACCGTATCCCGGTCCCTTTTCCGTGAAGCTCGAGACCAGCGTGTTCTTGTGGGTGGGGGTCGAAAACGCCCACTGGTTGTTCTCGACCATGAGGATCATCGGACAGCGCTGAACCGCCGCGAAGTTGAGACCCTCGTGCCACGCCCCCGTCGACGATGCACCGTCGCCGTAGAACACGATCCCGATGCGCTCCTCGCCCCTCAACCGGAACGAGAGGGTCATGCCCGCCATGATCTCGATCATCGTGCCGAGCGGTGACACCGGGCCGACAAACCCTTTGTCGAAGTCGAACCAGTGGACGTTGGCTTCGCGGCCGCGGGTCGGACTGGTTCCCTTCGCCATGTACTGGCGGAAGTAGTCGATGAGCTCCCCGCCGAAGAGGAAGAGAGCCCCGGCGGCACGGATGGTGTGGCAGAGCATGTCACCCGCTCCGTCTCCACGACGCCGCAGGGCGTACGCCGCGCCCACGGCTCCGGCCTCCTGACCGAGGGAACGATACAGTCCTCCCGTGACGTGTCCCTGCTTCTGCAGAAGCTCGAGACGCTCCTCCGCGGCCCGCGTGAGACAGAGCGCGTGGTAGAGGTCGTGAAGCTCCGCACGCCCCAGACCGTACGACGAATCAGACACGGCGCCCTTCCGTCACGAGGGAACGGCGGACCCGTGGGGTCCGCCGTTTCGCGGTTCGAAAGGCAACGTCCCGCTTTCGCGGTTCAAGGGGTCAGTTGCCCTCGTTGCCAGAGTTGCCCTCGGACTCAGCAGCCGCAGGCTCGCCGAGACCGGGTAGCACAGGCGCCGGCGCAGACTGCGTCGCAGGCGCGTTCACCTGAATTACGGACTCCGGCACAGCGGTACGCGACGACATGATCGAAAGCACCAGGGCGAGGACCATGAAGGCCGCACCGGCACCCCACGTCGCACGCGTCAGTACCGTCGTGGCCTGACGGCCACCGAGTACGCCATCCGCCATCGTGCCCCCACTGCCTCCCACGGCCGCAAGGCCTCCGCCCTTTCCTGCCTGAAGCAGGATGACAACGGAAAGGAAGATGCCGTCGAGCACGAGGACGGCCAGCAAGAAACCATACATCGAACAGATTCCCTTCGGGGTAAGACGATAAACGTCGGAGAGGCCGGAAAGGGTGTCAACGGGCGTTTCAGCCCGCCGCTGCGCCTATCTCCGCAAAGGACCCCGGCTCGAGACTCGCGCCACCCACGAGTACGCCGTCTACGTCCGGGGAAGACATGAGCTCCGCGGCGTTGCCCGGCTTCACGGAGCCGCCGTAGAGGATCGGGACCGTGGCGGCTCGCGCGACGCCGAGGACCTCTTCCAGCCGCGTGCGCAGCGTACCGTGTGCCGACGAAGCATCCGAGGGCGTCGCGGTCTCGCCCGTGCCGATCGCCCAGACGGGCTCATACGCGACGAGGAACCGATCGGCATGGCGCAGCACATCGAGAGCGGCGTCGAGTTGACGCAGGATCACCGTCTCCACGGCTCCGGCCCTGCGCTCGTCGATGGTCTCACCCACACAGAGAACGGGCACCAGTCCCGCTCGCAGAGAGGCCTCGACCTTGCGCCTCGTGTCCTCATCGGATTCTCCGAACACGTGACGGCGTTCGGAGTGGCCAATCAGCGAAAACGTCGCACCTGCACCCACGGCCATCTCGGCCGAAGTCTCGCCGGTAAAAGCACCGGCGTCCTCCCAGTGAACGTTCTGCACCCCCACCTGAAGTCTCGGATCCCGATCGGGGGAGGACGCTACGGCGTACAGCGAGACCGCCGGAGGAAAGACGATCAGTTCATGCGCGGCCGACACGGACGCCGTGTCGAACGCCGTGAGAAAGCCGGCCGCATCGGCCGGACCGTTGTGCATCTTCCAGTTGCCGGCGATCACGGCCATCAGCTGCTCCGGTCGGTCAGTGCGTCGACGCCGGGCAGGTCAGCACCGGCGAGCAATTCGAGGGAGGCGCCGCCTCCCGTGGAGACGTGCGTAAGCCGATCCATCACATCCGCACGCTCCGCGGCTGCGGCGGAATCGCCCCCGCCGAGGATGCCGATCGCACCTGCGTCGCACGCTGTGGCCACCGCATGAGCGATGTCCACGGTGCCCTCGGCGAACGCATCGATTTCGAAGACGCCCATCGGACCATTCCACACGATCGTCATGGCGGCACCTACCATCTCCGCGAACAACTCACGTGTGCGGGGGCCGATGTCGAGAATCCTGTCCCCTGGCTGGACCTCGGATCGCTCCACCGGGCGTCGTTCAGCGTCCGGAGCAATCTCACGCGCCACGATGCAGTCCACAGGGAGTACGAGTCGCTCACCGCCCTGCTCCAGGAGTTCGCGCGCGACTCCGATGGAGTCCTCCTCGACCAGGCTGTCCCCCGTTCCGAGGCCAAGCGCGCGGAAGAACGTGTTCGCCATGGCCCCACCGATGAGGAGCCGGTCGACGCGCGGGAGGAGCGCCGATACGACGCCGATTTTCGACGAGATCTTGGCGCCGCCGACGATCGCGACGAAGGGCCGCTCCGGAAGGCGCAGCGCCTCCTCGAGGAATTCGAGCTCGCGGGCCAACAGCAGACCCGCAACCGCCTCTCCACCCTTTCCCCGCATGGCGGCGGCGAGGCCCGCGGTGGACGCGTGGGCCCGGTGGGCCGTACCGAAGGCATCATTGACGAAGAGATCGCCGAGCGCCGCCCATGACGCGGCGAGCGCTGGGTCATTGGTCGTCTCGCCGGGTACGAAACGCGTGTTCTCGAGTAGGGCAATCTCTCCCGGACCCAGGGCCTCGAGGGCTTCCGAAGCCTCTCCCCCGCCGGTGTGAGGAATGAAATGAACCGCGGGCTCGAGAAGCTCGTTCAGGCGGGTCGCCACCGGCTCGAGCGAATAGGCGGGATCCACCTGCCCCTTCGGCCGACCCAGATGGGACAGCAGTACGACTCGCGCGCCCGCGCCGGCCAACCGCTGAAGGGTCGGCAGAGAGGCCCGGATGCGTTGATCGTCCGTGATGACGCCGGCGTCGAGAGGCACATTGAGGTCCGCACGAACGATCACCGTGCGTCCCCGGAGACCGTCAAGATCGACGTCCGAGATGTTCTTCTTGTTCACTGTGGCGGGAAGATCTTCCCCAGGTCGTCGATGTAGGCGCGCCCTTCGGGCGTCAGGTCCGTCCTCTCCGATGAGACCCAGCGGACGAACGTGATGTCGGGGCCGCTGTTGCCGTAGTCCCAGAACTCGGTCAGCCGCCCACCGCCATCATCGATGATGTGGATGGACTTGGGTCCGCCAAAACGTACCCAGACCTCGCCCGCATCGCCAAAGACCCCGCCGTAGCGCAGAAACGCTAACGAGGCGCGCGCCATGTGTTCGACCCAGCGCTCATTCACCGCCGACGACGGCGTACGATCTCGCGTCGCCCAGAAGTCGTCGTTGAATACCCGCCGCTCGGCTGCGCTACGATCTCGGTACGCACGCTCCGCATCCCGGTCCAGCAAAAAGCCCACATCCGTGAGTTCGGCTGCACTCTCGACGGACATACGCTCGAGCCCGGCAGCGAAATGCTCGGCTGCATCGTCTGTCTCCCCGACCCGGTGAAGCGCGAGCCCGGCCAGCAGGAGAGCGGTCGGGTGCCCCCCACTCGTGTGCGCGAATCGACGCGCGCCCCGGAGCAGATCATCCCAGCGCTGCTCCAGAGCCAGCGTGACCAGGAGGTCCGTGTTGGCGCCCTGGTGGCCCGGGTACGACTCCACGGCCGCCCTGTAGGAGGCCATCATGAGCGTGAGGTCACCGCCCCGGTTGCCCGAAGACGGTTCAAAGCCCTCATCCATCACCCGAGCCAGCTCGGACGGGCACAGGTAGTTCCACGCGATCAGACGTTCGGCGGATGCGAAGCCGAAGTCGGCGCCACCCGAAGACCTTGCCTGTTCACATCGAGCGCCCCGAAACGCAGAGGCGTCGACTCGCCCGACTCCTTCTGATGCGAGCCAGTGCTCGCGGATCAGCCGTGCCCGTTCGAAGTGAAGCTCTGCAACGACCCACGCACTGACCGATGCGCCGTCCAGCATCGCCATCTGCAACCCACGCTCGAAGTGCGAGCGGGCCTCGGTCCTCAACCCCTGGCGGAGTCGAATCCGACCGAACGCCAGCAGCGAGGACGGCGTTTCCATGCCGAGATCGATTGCGTGGGCCAGAGATGATCCCACAACGGATCGCCAGTCGGCCGGAGCATTCCCCTCCGGAGCCGCGCCCTCCAGAATCGCGCTGAGCGGCCCGTAGCGCTCGGCGATCGACTGGTCGGGTAATGCGCGAAGGAGATCGGCCTCGGCCACCCCCCGTTCCAGGGCATCGACGTCGCGATTCTGCTCCGGAAGCGTCGCGAGGTCGAGCGGCTCCCGCAGCTGCCACCACTCGTCTCTGGGCACGGTCGGAAGACCGAGCGGGTCGACGGCGGGCCGCAGCTCCCGCCCGAGCAGCTCCGGATCCGGCTCGAACAGCACCGGAAACTGAATCCATGTCCCGAACCGATCGTCGCCCTGACGGGCCGGCGTGAACGTGAAGCGCGGCGCGACCCGTAACGCAGTCCGGTCCAGCTCCTCCGAACCGGAGCTTCGAAGCACGGTCGCATCGCCCGGAAGACCTGTCTCGTCGATCCACAGGCGCAGCCAGACCGTTCCGCCAACGCCACGACGCTGCAGATAGATCGGGTACGCATCCTGAAGGAGCTGCTGCGACCGAGCGCGATCGAGCAACTCCGGGCGGACGACGACGGGTGCCTCCAGCAGACTCGACGCTTCCTCGGTGGAGACGGGGTCAGACACGCCGACATCCTCGACCGGCACTGCCGGCTCCACCTCGGCTGCTTCGGCCTCCACGACCGTGCCTGCAGACTCCACCACCGGGAGAAGCACCTCGACCGGCTCCGTGACCGGTCCGAACGCATCGAACAGCCTGACAAGAGATGCCCGCGCGGAGGGCACCGCGGCCGTGCCGACGAGAATGGCGGCGAGTCCCGCCGCCACCAGTCCGCGGCGGAGTCCGAAGGATGGGGGCGAGACCGGTTCTTCAGCGTGCGCCCGCGCCAACTCGGCGCGTAGTTCAGGCCCGAAGGACGGCCGCTCTTCGTAACGAATCGAGGCGAGCTCGGCATCCAACGCCTTCAGGTCGTCGGGTAGCTCCATCCCCTCGTGGTGGAACGGTTCTGTCATGATCTATGCTTCAGCCTCACCCGTCTCGATCGCATCCTTGAGCCGCTTGAGCGCTCTGTGCAGACGGACGGCGACGGCGTTGTTGCTGACATTCAAGTGTTCGGCGATCTCGGCATTGTCGAGACCGGAGCCGTACCGAAGAGACAGGATCTCCTGATCGGCCTTCCTGAGCGTCTTCGTCGAATTGAGCAGGTGCTGGATTCGCTCCTGCCGAATGACCCGCTCCTCGTGCGTCGGTACGTCGGCGACAAGGTCGGGGATGCGATCGAGAGAGACGTGCAGAGAGCCCCGGCGCTGCAGGGACCTGAGGTGGTCCGTCACCGCGTTTCGCGCGATCCGGAGGAGCCACGTCTTGGGGGATGCCTTGCGCTCATCGTACTTCCCGAAGGCCCGCAGAGCCTTCATGAACACGACCGACGTGACGTCCTCGGCGACTTCACGACTCGCGACCCGGAACCGCACATACCGGTATACGGCGCTCTGGTATTCGGTGTACCAGACTTCGAAGTCACGCGGGAGCGGTGCTCCGGGCGCGGACGGACGCTGTACAGTCCCGGCTCGGGACACTTCCTGATCGATCTGCATCACCCCCTTGTACGTCTCGGATGCGTCACGAATTACAGTCCCAGGGCCGAAGTTCTCACATCGCCGGGGCCCGACCCGCGTGGCGGGCGGACCCCGGGATCCGAGACGAGAATCAGAGTGTCTCGCCGATGAAGCCGACAAGGTCGACGACTCGGGACGAATAGCCCCATTCGTTGTCGTACCACGACAGGACCTTGACCATGCGACCGTCCATCACCGCGGTGGAAAGCGCATCGACCGTCGAACTCCGCGGATCACTCGTGTAGTCGATCGAAACGAGCGGCTCGTGAGAAATCCCGAGAACTCCGGCCATGGGGCCGTCAGCAGCGGCCTGGAACGCTGCATTCACTTCGTCCTCGGTGACATCCTTCTCCAGCTCGGCGACCAGATCGACGATCGACACATCGGCCGTGGGCACCCGGATCGCCATGCCGTCGATTCGGCCCTGCACCTCCGGAAGCACCAGACCCGTCGCCTTCGCTGCACCCGTGGTCGTCGGGATCATCGACATCGCGGCCGCCCGCGCCCTGCGAAGGTCGGAGTGCGGAAGATCGAGGATCCTCTGATCGTTCGTGTAGGCGTGAATCGTCGTCATCAGTCCGTGCCGGAAGCCGAACTCGTCGCTCAGGACCTTCACCACCGGGGCGAGACAGTTGGTCGTGCAGCTCGCGTTGGAGATGATGTGGTGATTCGCCGGGTCATAGTTTCCCTGATTCACACCGAGGACGATGGTGATGTCCTCGTTCTTGCCGGGGGCGGAGATGATGACTTTCCTGGCGCCTGCCTCGATATGCTTCGATGCACCGGCGTGGTCCCGGAAGATGCCGGTCGACTCGATCACGACGTCCACGCCGAGATCACTCCACGGAAGTGCCGCCGGGTCGCGCTCGCTGAAGACCTTGATTTCGTCACCGTCCACGATCAGGCCATCGTCCGACACCTCCACAGAGCCCGGATAACGCCCGTGCACCGAGTCGTACTTGAGGAGGTGGGCTAGGGTCTCGGGGCTGGTCAGGTCGTTGACGGCCACGAAATCGATGTCGGTGTTGCCGGCCTGCTTGGCGCTGCGGAGGACATTACGTCCGATACGTCCAAATCCGTTGATCGCTGCCCGGATCGCCATGCTTGGAAATCTCCCGGAAGGGTGAGATGGGTGTACTGAGTTCAGCCCCTCAAGGTAACGTCGAATCAGGCTTCGGGAGCGCGCGAGCAAAGGACACGAGATGTACTGATCGGGCACCGTGGTCGGAAAGGACCGAAGCCGCCTCGACGGCTGTGGCTCCGGTCGTGAGCACATCGTCGACGAGCAGCACGTCACGTCGCCGGGCGTCCGAGATGCCCGACGAGGGCGCGAACACGTCTCGCACGTTGGCCCGTCGCAGCCCCGGCTCGAGTTCGATCTGCGATCGGCGGCCTGCGGTGCGCTTCAGCATCGGGACGAGCCGAACGCCGAGAGCCGTCGCAACGCCCTGCGCGAGCAGCGCCGCCTGATTGTACCCCCGTATTCGTTCGCGACTCGGCGTCGTGGGTACCGGGGTGACACGAACCGAGTGGGTGAGGCACCCGCCCGGCTCGCGGCAACTCGACGCGTGCACCACGACCGGATGCCGACGGGCGACATCCGCGATCCGGTCGCCCATGAAACCGGCGAGTTCGTGCCAGCCCTCGTACTTGAGGGCGTGCACCAGCTTCGCTCCAGGCCCGGCGAGGATGCAGGCGCTTCGGGCCGAAGCGAGCGCCGGGGGCCAGGACCGGCACTCATGACACGCCCCGTCGCCCAGCTCGGTCCCACCCTCGGCCCTGCGACCGACGGGCGCGTGGCAGCGAACGCAGCGGGGCCAGCCCGGGATACGTAGACGGGACCGGCAACGGGCACAAATGGGCGCTCCGTCACGCTCATCGGGTCGTGGCATCCACGTCCGGCATGACACGCAGCCGGCAGGAAGCAGGAGGTCGAGGGCTCGGGCGACTGCCCCGGCCATCAGCTCGATTGTCGCTCCGCCAACGCGTCCCGCATCGCCTCCACTGGTGCGGCTTGTCCCCACCACCGCTCGAACGAGGCCGCTCCCTGCTGAACCAGCATCTCCATGCCATCGGTCGTGCGAATCCCTGCAGCCTCCGCACTCTCGATGAACCCCGTCGTGTGATGACCGTACACCAGATCCATCGCGGCTCCGGCCCTGTTCAGCTTCTGAAAATCGACGGGAGACGGGTCTCCCGGTTCGAGCCCCATGCGGGTGGCGTTCACGACCAGATCGAAGTCTTCTCCCTCGAGTTCCCTAGAGATCGCAACCACTCTCACCTTCTGACCGCCGATCCGTCGCGCGACAGCGCGCGCGCGCTCCTGGGTGCGGTTGTGGAGCAGGACTTCCGAGGCACCATCCTCGACGAGTGCCGCCAGGGCCGCACGCGCCGCTCCCCCGGCTCCGAGCAGGAGCACGCGGATGCCCTCCGTCGGACCCTCCAGAAAGGTGCTCAAAGCCCGGCGGAAGCCCTCGACGTCGGTATTGTCACCGTGGACCCGACCCTGGTCGTCTCCCCAGAAGGTGTTGCAGGCACCGGTCCGCCGAACGGCTTCACTGCGAACGTCGAGAAGGGTCGCCGCCTTTTCCTTGTGCGGAAGGGTGACGTTACCACCCCCTCCGGCCCGGGCCAGCCCCCGCATGAATCCGACCAGATCGTCGGGCGCACAGCGGACAGCCACATACACGCCGTCGACATTGGCAGCCTGGAACGCTGCATTCTGCAGCTCGGGCGACGCCGAGTGGGCAACAGGATCACCCAGGAGGGTCAGCACCCGGGTGGTGGAGGTGACGATCATGGCTTCACGATGGGTTCAAGACGGCTCAATGCCCGATCGATGAGGTCATCGAGTACGGCGAAGGTCGCGGCATACTCCTCGTCCGGGCCCCCGATCGGGTCGGGGATACCCGCTGCCGCGGCGCCGTCCTCCAGGTCCTCCGCGAATGCGGTCAGCATCGTCACCCGGTCCCCTGCCCCCAGCTCGAGCGCCCGCGAGAGGTGGCCGGCCGACATGGTCAGGATGAGGTCCGAGGACTCGACCAGCTCGGGCGTGAGGTACGTCGATGCGTGCCCGGACAGGTCGAGTCCGCTCGCAGCCGCGGCCCTGAGCGCACCGCCGGACGCAGGGCTCCCGTCCCAGGCGCCGACTCCTGCAGATCGAACCTCGACCTGAGCCCACCCACGCTCCTCGATCCGGTGACGCGCGATCACCTCGGCCATGGGCGATCGGCACGTGTTGCCGGTGCATACGAAGAGGAGGCGGAAGGGCCCCGTGTCAGTCGACCTATCCATCGATCTCCGGGATGGCGCAGCGTAGTCTGCCAGTGGGAATCGCCCCCTCCCGCAGTACTCGGGGGCTTCGACCCGTACAGTCTACCACCGTGGACGGCGCAGACGGAGGGAGCGTTCCGGCGTCGAGGAGCCAGACGTCGGTCGCTTCGAGGTTCTCGAGCAAAGTGCGTGCATCCGAACCCGACGTGATCGGTGCTTCACCGCTTCGATTCAGGCTCGTCGACGTGAGAGGCTCTCCGAGTTCGGAAACCAGTCGGGAGGCGATCGGATGCGGGCTCACACGAACCCCCACCGTGCCACGTCCGGAGTCTCGGACGCCGTCGGGAAACAATCCATCCGGGTCGCGCAGGACCAGGGTCACGGATCCGGGCCAGAAGATCTCCGCGAGTTCCTCGGCGTCCGACGTCCATTCCAGCGCACGCACAGCATCCCGGTCGGGGACGAGAGCGATCAGGGGCTTCGTGTCCCCCCGCCCCTTCAGCGCCCGGACCCGATCAGCGGCCTCGGGCGTGCAGGCACCCCCGATCCCGTACACCGTCTCCGTGGGGTACGCGACGAGGCCGCCACGCCGAATGTGATCGGCGACGGCCACGAGGCTGGCGTCAGGGTCATCCCGGAGATCGAATACGCGCACCGTGCAGGGCTCCGTCAGGCCGGAGTGCCACGCGCGGACAGGATCGCCTCGGCCACCACGAGATCGACGGGCCGGGTCACCTTGAGGTTGGTACCGCCGTCATCGACCATACGAATCCGGCCCCCGGCCGCTTCGACGAGTGCCGCGTCATCGGTAGCCGTGTCCACACCCGAGGCGTAGGCCGCACGCAACTCGTCGGCCGGAAAGACCTGCGGCGTGTGTGCGTGCCAGAGGGTCGAACGATCCGGGGTCCCGGTCACGAATGCTCGTCCGTCCACCCGCTTGATGGTATCGACGGCCGGTGAGCCCGCCACGGCACCGAAGCCCGCGTGGGCCAGATCGATGCAACGGGCGATCACGTCCCTCGTGACCAGGGGCCGAGCCGCATCGTGCACGGCGATCACGGAAACGTCGTCGGGGAGCACCTCGATCGCCCGGGCGACCGAGGCACCGCGCGTTTCTCCGCCCTCCACGATCACGATCCGGTCGTCCAATCCGGTCAACCATTCCGGCGGGGCACTCACCTCGTCCGACGCCATTGCGATCGCGATGATCGTGACCCGACCGTCCGCCAGAAAGGGGCGCAGAGCGTGCACCAGGATCGGTTCGCCCGCGAGTTCGAGAAGTGGCTTGCGGGCTCCACCCATCCGGCGTCCGAACCCGGCCGCCGGGATTGCGACTCCCACCCTGGCGACGGTCTCGGAGCCCGACTCACTCACGGGCCGAAGCCACTGCCGTTCCCACCCCCGAAGCCGTCGCCTCCTCCCCCCATCTCTCCGACGACCGAGTCGAACCTCGTGTACGCCTTGTGGAAGAAGAGTGGCACGACCCCGGTGGGGCCGTTTCGCTGTTTGGCGATGATCAACTCGGCCTTGCCCTCCATTTCGTGGCGGTTCTCGGCCGAAGCGTAGTATTCGGGTCGAAACAGGAACATGACCACATCGGCATCCTGCTCGATCGAACCGGACTCACGAAGATCGGAGAGCATCGGACGCTTGTCGGTGCGCTGCTCCGGCCCCCGGCTGAGCTGAGAGAGCGCGATCAGCGGTACGTCGAGCTCACGTGCCAGAGCCTTGAGGCTGCGCGAGATCTGGCTCACCTCCTGGACCCGGCTCTCCGACTGACCCGTACCCGACATGAGCTGCATGTAGTCGATGACGATCATGCCGAGTTCCTGTCCATCCGCGCGAAGGTCAGACTGCATCCGTCTGGCCTTCGCTCGCACTTCCAGGACGTTCGAGCCCGCCTGATCATCGATCCAGATCGGAGCGGTATTGAGGTGTCCGGCAGCCTTCGCGAGACGAGAGTTCTCCTCAGGAGACAACCGTCCCCGCCGCAGGTTCTGTGCATCGACGCGCCCCTCCGAGCACAGGATCCGCTGCACGAGCTGCTCCGACGACATCTCGAGCGAGAAGATTCCGACCGAAGTCTGGTTATTGATCGCGGCGGAGGAGGCGACGTTGAGTGCGAACGCCGTTTTCCCCATCGATGGCCGGGCTGCGATGATGCACAGGTCACCCTTCTGCAGTCCGGTCGTCATGCGATCGAGATCGCTGAAGCCGGTCGCGACTCCGGTGATGCCGGAACCGGACGTCTGGCGCTCCTCGATCTTCTCGAAGGTCTTCCAGAGAATGTCCTTGATCCAGACGAAGCCCTCGCGCTTATGACTGTCGGCGACCTCGAAGATCTTGGACTCGGCGGTGTCGAGGATCTGTTCGACATCGCGCTCACCCTGATCGTACACATCGCGAATGATGGACGAGGCACGCTCGACCAGCCGTCGCAGGAGCGCCTTTTCGCGAACGATGTTCGCGTGGTACTCGATATTCGCAGCCGTGGGCACCGCATCCACGAGCGTCGCCAGATAATCGAGCCCGCCGGCGGCGTCGAGCTCGCCGGTCTTCTTCAGCTCCTCCGACACCGTGATCGGGTCGATGACGTCGCCGCGCTCGAATAGGCGCGCCATCGCCGAGAAAATCCGGCGATTCCCCTCACGATAGAAGGCCGCCGAGTTGACCTTCTCGATGGCCCGGATGACCGCCTCGCGATCGATCATCATGCCGCCGAGCACCGCGGTTTCCGCCTCGAGCGAGGCGGGCATCGGGCGGTCCCAGGCGATGGATTGCGGGATGGGGTCGGACACGAGGATCAGTGGATCGGTGGGCGGTTTCAGGGGGCCACGATTCTACGGGGTCGCGGGCTCGGAGCCAAGCCCACCGAGGCCATAATGCAGCTTACGCGCCACCGCAGGACTTACGCCTCGTCGATCACCGAGCGCAGCAGCTGAAGATCGTCCCAGAACAGACGGGTCCAGCGACGGTTCCGCAGGAGTGCCGCGGGATGGTACGTGACCACTAGAGGCACGCCGTGATACGTGTGAACGGCACCGCGAAGCTTACCGAGCGCCACCCCGTCTCTTCCGGTGAGCAGGCGCGCGGAGAACGACCCCACGGCGAGCAGCGCACGGGGCTTCACCAGATCGATCTGCCTGAGGAGGAACGGCGAACACGCAGCGATCTCGTCAGGCTGTGGATCGCGATTTCCCGGCGGCCTGCACTTCAGGACGTTCGCGATGTATACCGAATCCTTCCGGCTCAGGCCGACGGTCGCGAGAAGAAGGTCCAGGAACTGGCCCGCCATGCCGACGAAGGGGACCCCGCTGGCGTCCTCGTTCGCGCCCGGCGCTTCTCCGACCACCATGAGACGGGCGGTTGGAGGACCGTCCGAGAAGACGACCTGGGTGCGACCACCCGAAAGCCCACAGCGTGTGCACGCCAACGCGATCTCGCGCAGACCCTCGTAATCGTCGGGTAGCACGAGCGTCCTGTCGCCGCTCTTCCCCTCGGACGCTCCACCCGACATCGGGCCCTCCGCGGGCACAGGCGCAGACGGGCGTTGCACGCGCTCTTCGGATCCTCGGCCCACCAGCGCGCTCGAGACCCGCGTGAGAGCTTGCTCTCGCGTCATGCCGTCGAGGAAGATCTCGCCGGCTCCCATTTCAACGCGCTGGCGAAGGAGCCGGGCTGCCTCCTCGGCGGAGAGCTCCGGCGGCGTATCGCGCGCCGTCACCCCTGCCCCTCACCGCGGAGGGAGCCAACACGATCGAGGATCTCTTCCGCGACCTCGTCCTTGGACAGGAGCGGAAGTGCCTCGCTCGCGCCGTCGGGGGTGAGAAGCGTCACCCGATTCGTGGAGACACCGAATCCAGCGCCTTCTTCAGTCGCGTCGTTGGCCACGAGGAGGTCGAAGCCCTTCCGAGCGAGCTTTTCCGCCGCGTGCACCAGCACATCGTCGGTCTCCAAGGCGAAGCCGACGTTCACGCTACCCGCCTTTCTTGAAGCGCGTGTGTCGTTGGCGACGTCGGGGTTTTCGGTCAGATCCACGGTCAACGCATCACCGGTGTCGGATCGCTTCACCTTGCTGCCTTTCGCATCGGTGGGCCGGAAGTCCGCGACCGCCGCAGAGAAGACGTTGACGTCGCTGTCCCCGATGCGCGCAGCCACGGCGTCGTGCATCTCCTGAGCCGTCTCCACCGACACCAGCTCGACCCCGAAAGGCGGATCGAGCGACGAAGGCCCGCTCACGAGTGTAACCGCCGCGCCGCGGCGCCACGCTGCCTGTGCGATCGCGTAGCCCATCCGTCCCGACGACCGATTCCCCACGTACCGTACCGGGTCGATGGGCTCATGAGTCGGACCGGCCGTCACCAGAACCTGCCTGCCAACGAGCGCGGAGTCCGCGCAGAGGGCTCGTCCGATGGCTTCCTCGATCTGCCACGGCTCGATCATGCGACCCGGACCGGCGCCCTCTCCCACGGCGAGCGCCCCCTCAACCGGACCGACGATGTGGTACCCCAGTCGGTCACGCAGATGATCGAGGTTCTCCTGAACCTGCGGATGCGCGTACATCCGGTCGTTCATCGCAGGACAGACAACGACGGGCGCCCGCGTGGCGAGCAGAGTCGTGCAGATGAGGTCGTCCGCCCGGCCCTGGGATGCACGGGCAATGAAGTCCGCAGTCGCCGGCGCGACGCAGACGACATCCGCATCGCGGCCAAGCTTGATGTGGAGCGCAGCGCCCTCAGCCGAGAACAGGTCCGTGAGAACCGGTCGACCCGTCACCCCTTCGAAGGTGAGTGGGGCGACGAATTTCTGAGCGGATTCGGTCAGAACGACGTCGACCTCACCCCCGAGGCGGGTGAGGTCGCGCGCAACCTGAATCGTCTTGTAGGCCGCGATTCCCCCTGTGACCCCCAGAACGACGCGTTTGCCCGTCCAGGGGCGACGCGGCTCGAGCGGGGCGGCGGGCATCGCGAGAGCCCGCCGTCAGATCTCTTCGCGGCGCCGGCGCTTGACGAGACGGAACTCGATCTGACCGGAGGTGAGTGCCTCCAGAGACCGCGTCGTGAGCTTTTTCTCCTCACCGATCGGCATCGCCTCGCGGGGAAGCGAGTTGAGCTCGCGGGTGTACTTGGCCGCCACGAGAACACCGAGGTACTTGCTCTCGGTACCGGTCGCGACCTCGTTCGGAGTGAAAACACGCATGGATTCCGTCCTATTCTGAGTGCTGCTGGTATGCACTGTACTCACCGTCGAGCAGCCCTGCGATCCCGCGGCGCATTTCGGCGGCGTCCTGCCCGGGCGGGGCCGGAGCCTCGTCCCGTTCGACGATACCCCGGATCTCCATCAGACACTCATCCAGAACATCGTTGACCACAACGTAGTCGAACTCGGGAACCGCTTGAAGTTCGTCGAGAGCTGACTTCAGCCGTCGTGCGATGTCTTCCGGGTCCTCCGTTCCCCGCCCCGTGAGACGGGCCATCATTATATCCAAGGAGGGCGGCAGCACGAAGATCAGCTTCGCATCCGGAACCGATGCACGAATCTGACGCGCGCCCTGGACATCGATGTCCAGTACCACGTGATCGCCGCGATTCGCCGCAGCATCCAGCTCGGACCGGGGCGTTCCGTACATCCGATCATGAACGGAGGCCCATTCGGCGAACCAGCCCTCCCCGACCCGCTCTTCGAACACTTCGCGGGTCAGAAAGTGGTAGTCGACGCCGTCCCGCTCGCTCGGCCGCGGAGGACGGGTCGTGGCCGACACGGAGAACACGTACCGGCCAGGTCCGTCCACGAGCCGGTGAGCCAACGTAGTCTTCCCCGTACCCGACGTCGCGACCAGAACCACGGGAGCCGCCCTCTTCGTCACTCGACGTTCTCCACCTGCTCGCGGATCCGCTCGATCTCTTCCTTGATCGCGACGGAGACCTGGGCCAGCGCCGCGTCGTTCGCCTTCGATGCCACGGTGTTCGCCTCGCGGAGCATCTCCTGAACGAGAAAGCCCAGCTTCTTGCCCACGGGCTCGGAACCATCGCCATCGAGGGCCTCGCCAAAGAGCTCGATGTGGGACCGGAAGCGAACGGCCTCCTCGTTGATGTCCCACTTCTCGGCGAGGTAGGCGATCTCCCGACCCAACCGCTCCTCATCCACGTCGACCTGAGCGCTCAACTCCTGAACCGCCGCCCGGAGCCGGTCGCGTTGTTCGACCAGACGCTCGGGCCCCCGCTGCTCGACCTCATCCAGCAGCGTCCCGATGGCGGCGAGGCGCTCATGGAGGTCGCCCGCGAGGCGAAGCCCCTCGGCCTCTCTCATCGCCCGAAGCGCGGCACCGGCGGTCTCGACCAGGCCCACCAGTTCGGCCTCCTCCACGCCCGCTGTCCGGTCCGTTTCCGGGGCTCGGAAGATGTCGCTGTATCGCGCGAGCATCTCGAGGGTGGGCTCCCCGGGCAGACCGAGCTCTTCGCGAAGCGCCTCGAGGGCGGATTGATAGCCGCGTGCTTTCGCCAGATCGATCGATGGTCCCGGCTGGATTGCGGCAACCGACCGGTCGAGGGACAGGTACGCGTTGACGTGCCCTCGCGCGATAAAAGGCCTGAGCGCGTCCGTCATCGCCTTTTCGAACCGGTCGAAGCCCGAAGGCGTCTTGATGTTCGAGTTGAAGAAGCGGTGGTTCACCGTCTTCAATTCGAGACGCAGTCGACCTGCCGCGGTGTCGACCTCTGCGTCACCGTATCCAGTCATGCTCCGGATCATTCGATGCTCTCCTTAGCCGGATAACCTAGCTGACGGGAGTGAGGGTGTGTCCAGCCGGTCCGCACACGTGCCCTAGTTCCACAGGTCCCACCGAAGCGCGAAGAACGTCCGACCGAACGGCAGACGGCGATCCGGATACGTTCGGAGGTTCCTCCGGAACGTGAAGTTGTCCATGCCGAACCAGAGCCGAACCGTCACGACCCTGACCTGGGCCTGCCAGTACCAGCTCTGATAGAACGGAACCCCCGCCACATTGCCGGCTCCGCTCATGTCGTCCGCCACGAAAACCGTCATCGGGTCGTGACCGCGGACGCCGAAGGACCCCCAGAGCTCGAGGTTCCCCGACTCGAGGAAGACCCGATGGAGCTCGAATGAACCACGGTAGATCCGCGCGGGCTGGTAGGGCCCCTCCTCGTTCCAGTACTGATACGACCCTTCCAGGGTCAGACCCTCCATGAACGTCGGGACAACGGCCGTCCCCTCGTAGCCCCTTCGATGCACGCCGGCCACGCCGATGGACTGGTCATCGAGTTCGAGTCCGAGAGGAAGGACCTGATCCGCGTGGCTGTAGAGCGCTGCGCCTCCGAGGCTCACGCCCCACCCCGACACCATCAGCCCCGCCCGGCCCCCGGTGCGATCCACCACAGCCTCCGGACCCTCCAGGAACGGGCGATCCGGCCGGAGCGGAGGGGTGCCCACGCCCTCGGAGAGCACCTCCGTGCGGCTTCCATACGTGCCGGTCTCGTACGACGCGAACAGCGTCGCGAACCGGAACGGGCGAAGCCAGGCACGAGCTCCGAAGTTCGACGCGTCGGTGTCGTTCCACGAACTGGACGACCACTGTCCAGACACACCACCCCACCGTTCGTGCGAGATCCCGCCGCGGGCATCGAGCCGCCCCGAGGGGAGCCCGCCCTCGAAGCTTCGATAGGAGCCGCGGAGCCAGAGTGACCCGCGTTCCACCCCGAGAGTCCCTCCGAGCTGGGTGCGCGAGCCGCCCACGAAGAGTGAGGAATCCGCGGGGGAATCCACACCGTACGTCGTCCGCCCCGCGAAGGCCGAGAGGGTGACACCCGGCATTGCCTGGTACGCGGCCCGCAACGACACGTCACTCCGTTGAGTCGTGGGCGTGAACTCCTGCACCTTGGTCTGCGAGGAAATGTTGCGGTAGTCCAGGGCCAGACCGAGCCGGTCTCCGGCGTGGAGCTGGTATCGGACCCAGCTCCCGGTCCGCTTGCCGCCCTCGGAGCCATCGCGCTCGCGACCACGCGTGTCCATCCGTTCGAGACCGACCGCGATACTCCCACCAAGTGCGGTGGGGTCGGCGTAGATTCCTCGGAACAAGTTGGTGTCCAGGTCGCCCGTCCCCGCCTCGATGACGGAAAAGGGGCGTCCGTCATCATGCTGGTGTGACCACAGCTCGATCAACATCTGCCCCATCGAGCGGTCGAGTCTCACACGTGAGATCCCCGCGAGTCCGATCAGCTGCAGGTTCGGAACACCACCTTCGGCGGCATAGATTTCGAGACCGTCGCGAAGGATGCGGTACCCGCCCCCGCCCCGACCGAACGCCGACACGGATGCAGGGGTGCCGTAGTCTCCTCCGTACAGAGCCACGACCCCGGGCAACCTCTGAAAGAGCTCGGCCAGCGTGTTCGCTCCGTCCGCCATGATGTCGTGGCGGTCCCACTCCCAGACCCCGGTGGCGAACGACGCCGGATCCCCACCCCGTGGTCGAGGGAGGTTGTAGAAGATGGTGTCCGCCGAGAGCGAGTCCCCTTCGGCCAGCGAGTCCACGACCGCCAGAGAATCGAACGCGAGAGACTCCTGCACAGCGAGCGAATCGGCGATCACGACGGAGTCAGGGGGCTCCTGAGCGGTCAACGAGCACGCCGAAGCGGCAGCGAAGAACAGGGTCAGCGCCGCGGCCCTTCCGAGCCGCGCGCAGAAACGATTCACCCCGCCCGCCTCCGCACCCATTCCACGAGCAGGCGCGTAGGAAAGCCGGTCCCGCCCTTTCGCTGATATGGCAATTTGCCCTCACCCCACGCTGTGCCGGCGATGTCGAGGTGGGCCCATGGTGTATCGCCCACGAACTCCTTGAGGAACGCGGCCGCCGTAATCGAACCGGCAGGCCGTCCCCCGATGTTCTGCAGGTCGGCGTAGTTCGAGTCCAGCTGCTTGCGGTACTCAGCCCAGAGCGGGAGCGGCCAGCAACGTTCACCGGATGCGTCGCCCGCCCCCCTCAGCTCGGCCACGAGTTCGTCATCGTTGCCCATGACGGCCGCAGCATGGTGACCTAGGGCGATGATGACCGAGCCCGTCAGGGTCGCGCAGTCGACCATGGCCGCGGGCTTCATCCGTGCGCCCCACGCGAGGGCATCCGCCAGAATCAGCCGGCCCTCCGCATCGGTGTTGATGACCTCGATCGTCTTGCCGGCGAGGCTCGAAATCACATCCCCCGGCTTGGTGGCCGTCCCGGAGGGCATGTTCTCGGATGACGGCACCAGACCGATGACGTTCGCGCGTACGCCCAGCTCCACGATCGCCTGCATGGCTGCGATCACGGCCGCGCCCCCGGACATGTCGTACTTCATCTCCTCCATACCTTGAGACGGCTTGATCGAGATGCCGCCCGCGTCGAAGGTCAGGCCTTTCCCAACCAGGATGAGCGGGGCCTCACCGGCCTCACCTCCTCGATGCTCCATGATGATGAAGCGAGCCTCGACCTCCGAACCACGCGAAACGGAGAGGAGGGCATGCATACCTTCCTCACGCATCCGAGCCTCATCGAACACCGTGACGTCGAGCCCCAAGGCGGCGCCCATCCGTTCGGCCTCTTCGGCGAGGTGTGACGGGGTCGCCACGTTCCCCGGCCGGTCCTGGAGAGAGCGACAGAAGTTCACGGCCCGCCCGATCGCCGCTCCCGCCATGGCGCCCGCAGAAGCCGGGCCGGACTCACCACCGACCAGATCGACGGAGTCGACGAGCACCGTGGGTGACGCCAGGTCCTCCGCCTGAAGCTCGACGAACTTCCAGGACGCGATCACAGCACCTTCCGCCACGGACTGAGCGGCGACCTCGGGGTCGACGGCCCCCAGTCCATCGAGGGAGAGTGTCAGCGATTCGAGATTCAGGCGCTCTGCCGCGCGTACGGCTCGGCCGGCAAAGCGTCGGATCTTCTCGGCATCGAGATCGTCGGACGGTCCGACTCCGAGCAGGACGACCCGCCGTGGCCCAGCCTCCCCGCCGTAAAGCACGACTTCATCCGATTCCTTTCCGGCCACGTCACCGGCCGTCATGGTCGAATCGATCGCCCCGCCGAGCAGGGTGTCGAGCGCACCAAGGTGTTCTGCGGACGCATGCGTCCCCTCGGTGACCGCGATCGCAAGTAACGGCGTGTCCAGTCCTGCGGCCTGCCCCTCAGTGTATCGGAGTTGCATCCGACATCCCCTTCGGCTTGTTGGCGATCGGCGCCCTTACTTCACGGGC
>CAZBHZ010000017.1:61376-72160 GCA_964492085.1 uncultured Gemmatimonadaceae bacterium
GAGACCTTCATGGCGTCGATGAGGAACTCGGGATCCTCGATGCCGACGTGGACGTGCATCCCGAAGATCAGGTTCTTCCGGGCCAGGTCCTGAAGGTCTTCTTCTACCCCGAGGTACCGCTCGAGCGGCGTGATCTGCTGCTCCATCCACGAGGAGAAGGGGTGCGTGCCTGCGGCGAGCACTGCGCGTCCGTCTTCAGCCGCCAGGTTGATGACCGCCTTACGAAGCCGCACCAACTCGGCGCGAATCTCGGCCGGGGTCGAGCACACTCCGCTTCCGACCTCGACCACAGACTGGTGCAGCTCGGGTTTGATGCCGGCGACGGTCACCTGACCGTCCGAATCCAGAATCTGAGTGATGTACGAACTCAGCTCGCGCGTCTCCGGATCGACGATCTGGTACTCCTCCTCGATCCCGAGGGTGAGCGACGGCTCCTTCACGGTCAGATGCCTTCGATGATGCCGTTCAGGGTTCCGCTGGGGCACATGGCCGCGGTGGTCGTCGCCTCGTTCGGGCGATAGTACCCACCCACGTCCTGGGGATCGCCCTGAGCACCGTCGAGTTCACCGAGGATCCTCTCTTCCTGCGCCGCCAGCGCCGCCGCCACCGGAGCGAAGCGCTCAGCCAGCGCCGCGTCGACCGTCTGCGCCGCAAGAGCCTGAGCCCAGTAGAGGGTCAGGTAGAAGGTGCTGCCGCGATTGTCGAGTTCGTGGACCTTCCGTGAGGGGGAACGAGCGTGGCCGAGGTAATCGGCCGTGGCGGCGTCCAGCGCATCTCCGAGGACGCGCGCGCCGGGGTTGTCGAAGTTCTCTCCGAGGTGCTGCAGGGAGGCGGCGAGCGCCATGTACTCGCCAAGAGAATCCCAACGCAGGTGTCCTTCTTTCTCGAACTGCTGTACGTGCTTCGGAGCCGAGCCGCCCGCCCCGGTCTCGAACAGCCCACCTCCGTTCAGGAGGGGAACAATCGAGAGCATGCGGGCGCTGGTACCGATCTCCAGGATCGGGAACAGATCGGTCAGGTAGTCGCGGAGCACGTTCCCGGTGACGGAAATGGTGTCCTCTCCCCGGCGGATGCGCTCGAGTGAGAATGTCATCGCGTCGACGGGCGCCAGAATCTCGATCTGCAGCCCGTCAGTGTCGTGATCCTCCAGATACGACTCGACCTTCCTGATCAGTTCCGCGTCGTGCGCCCGCTCCCGGTTCAGCCAGAACACCGCCGGGGCCCCGGTCGCACGAGCACGGCGCACGGCAAGACCGACCCAGTCGCGGATCGGAGCGTCCTTCGTCTGACACGCACGCCAGATGTCACCCACTCCGACCTCGTGCTGGAGCAGGACGACACCGTCCCCGTCCACGACCCGCACGGTACCCGCTTCCGTCATCTCGAACGTCTTGTCGTGCGAGCCGTACTCCTCGGCCTTCTGAGCCATGAGTCCGACGTTCGGCACGCTGCCCATCGTGGACGGATCGAACTGGCCGTTCGCCTGACAGTCCCGGACACAGGCATCGTAGATACCGGCGTAGCTGGAATCGGGAATGACGGCCTTGGTGTCCTCGAGCGCTCCGTCGGCATTCCAGAGGCGCCCCGAATCACGGATCATCGGCGGCATCGAGGCATCGATGATGATGTCGCTCGGAACGTGCAGGTTGGTGATCCCCCGATCGGAATCGACCATCGCGATGCCCGGTCCGTTCGCGTACGCGGCGGCGATGTCCGCCTCTATGGCCGACCGCTCAGCCTCCGGCAGCTCCGAAATCTTGGCCAGGACGTCCCCGAACCCGTTGTTCACGGACACGCCCAGGCGATCGAACGTCTCCCCGTGCTGGTCGAAGACGTCCTCGAAGAAGACGCGCACCGCGTGCCCGAAGATGATCGGATCCGAGACCTTCATCATCGTCGCCTTCATGTGCAACGAGAACAGGACGCCCCTGTGCTTGGCGTCCTGCACCTGTTCCCGCAGAAATGCCACGAGTGCATCTCGGCTCATGAACGTCGCATCGAGTACCTCACCCTCCTGCAGGGCGAGACCGTCCTTCAGGACGGTGATCGCGCCATCGGCCGAGACATGCTCGATCCGGGCGGTCGTGGCGGCGGCGAGTGTCACAGAGGTCTCATTGTGGCGGAAATCACCCTGCGACATCGTCGACACATGAGAGCCCGAATCATCGGGCCATGCGCGCATGCGCGGCGGATTGGCCCGGGCAAAGTCTTTCACGGACTTCGGCGCGCGTCGATCCGAGTTCCCCTGCCGCAGCACCGGATTCACGGCGCTCCCCTTTACCGAGTCGTATCGGGCCTTGATCTCCCGCTCCTCGTCGTTCGCCGGCTCATCCGGGTACTCAGGCAGCGGATACCCGTGCGCCCGGAGTTCGGCGACGCAGGCCTTAAGCTGCGGAATCGAAGCGCTGATGTTCGGCAGCTTGATGACATTGGCCTCCGGGGTCTCCACGAGTTGGCCGAGTTCTGCCAGGTCGTCCGCGACGGCTCGATCGCCGAGAACGTCGGAAAACACCGCGAGGATCCGGCCCGACAGAGAAATATCACGAGTCTCGATGGGCACACCCGTGGCCCCTGCAAAGGCGCGGATCACGGGCAGAAACGCGTGTGTGGCGAGGTAGGGTGCTTCGTCGGTCCACGTATAGATGATCGACGGAGAGCGAGTCATGGAGAGGCCGGGATAGAAGGTCAGAGGGGAGCGCTGCGAAGCCCGGGGTGACGGGGCGTTCGAGGAGCGCAGCGGCACAGTATAGAACGCCCGGGGGCCCTCCGCGAAGACCCGGCTGGTGGGGGCCGGATGAACTTCGCCGACCGTCGCCGCACTACGCTGCGGTCACGTCGAGCCGGACGTGAAGAACCCCGGAGCCGACCTCCGCTTTGGGCGGTCTGCTCCGGGGACCTCACCTCACAAGGAGGCCGACGATCACGTGGGCCTCGAGGCGAGTGGGATCAGAACTGGATATCCCACTGCAACCGCACGCGACCGTCATTTCGTTCCGAGGTCGCTTGCTGAGCGCGGAAGAGGGCGTACTCCGCAGTGATCTTGTTGTCGTGATCGGCAAAGAACCAGTTCACGGCAAAGGTCAGCTCCCGCCAGTCCGAGGCATCGACCGAGTCGTCCGGACGGAACTCGGACCACCGGAACCCCAGTTCGAGGGGCTCGGGTACGCCTTCGATCAATTCGCTCGGGAAGTACCCAACCATCACATAGTTCCCGGTCAGTTCCGTCTCGGCCGACGTGTCGTTGTCCCGGACGTTCTTCCAGTGGTACTCCTGCGCCCACGAAAAACCGCGGTAGTGAAAGGCGGTCTCGAACATCGCCTGCTGAACACGATAGTCACCGTCGGAGGAGTAGCCCTCCAGAGTTCCGCAGCCACTTCCCGAGAATCGAGTGCATGGGCTGTTGTTCGTGTTGGCACCGATGGCGAGCGAGAACTGTGCCTCTTCCGAACGGGCGTTGTCACCGCTTCGGAACGGTACCTGGTTCCCGAGCGGACTCCACTGAAGGCGGCCCATGTACATGAGGTCGGTGTCGTCGTTTCGAGTGCCGGCCCGCCCCATCCCGGTGAACGCCGAGACCCAGTAGTTCAGGTCCCCCGCGGTACCCTCTGCGAGGTGACCATAGATCGAAAGGCCCTGCTGGCGGTCGATCGTGAACGGCCGGTTGATGAGAGAGCGGTCGACCGTCAGTTGGCGCCCCGAGGACACGATACGCTCGCGCGTGTAGTTCGCCTTCCACTGCCCCACCTTGAAGCTGAACCGCGGGGACGGCTCGACCTTCAACTCGTAGTTGAGAAGACTCGCGCTGCCGACGTCGAACTCCATGTAGTAGGCGAGCCACGGCTGGAAGCCGCGCCCGTTCACCTTCATCCGAGCCCGCCGGATCGCCGTATTGGTCGTCTCGGTATCGAAATCGCCCAGATCGTTCGGGTCCGAGTCGTACGGGTTGGAGATGCGGAACTGCAGACGGAACTGGAGCGCCGTGCTCCAGATCCCGTCCGCGCTCTCGATGAAGATGCCGCGAGAACCTCTGTCCGCCTGCTGAGCGACCAGGTCAGCCGGGACGATCGAAAGTGCGAGAAGAAGGGGCAGTGCGATCCGGATTTTGAACATGAGCCTGTCGGGAAAGTCTTCGGAACAATGGGGAACGCGTAACGATCGTTCGACAAGGCGGCGATCTCGTGACGCTTGTGTCACAGATCTGTCACAAGCACGCACTTGGGTCACAAAAAGGCGCGTTCGGCAGGTGCCCCGGGAACGAGACGATCAGCCGTACCGGCCCTCGATGTAGTCGGCCGTCTCGGACAACTTCGGCGACAGAAAAAGATCGTCCGTCGGTGCGACCTCCATCATCTTGCCGAGGAGCATGAAGGCGCACTCCTCACTCGCACGGCGAGCCTGAGCCATGTTGTGCGTCACGATCAGAATCGTATACGACCCGCGGAGCCCCCAGATCAGAGCTTCGAGCGCCTCGGTCGCCTTCGGATCGAGCGCCGACGTCGGCTCATCCATGAGCAGCACGGACGGTTTGACCGGCAGCAGCCGTGCAATGCAGAGTTTCTGCTGCTCTTCGAGCGACAGCGACGTCGCCCGCTGGTTCAGGCGGTCCTTCACGTCATCCCACAACAGCACCTGTTGAAGCGCGTCTTCGACGAGCGCGTCCTCATCCGCCCGGGCCACCTTCTCGTCTCCGCGATGGATTCGATGGCTGAAGAGAACATTATCCCGGACCGAGAGCGGGAGAGGATTAGGACGCTGGAAGACCATTCCGACCTCCTTGCGCAGTCGCGCGAGCTCCACGCCCTCGGCGAACACGTCTTCGCCCATCACGTTGACCGCACCCGTCGTACGAACGTAGCCGAGCCGTTCGTTCACCCGGTTGACGGTCCGCAGCAGGGTGGACTTTCCGCAACCTGACGGCCCGATCAAAGACGTGATCATCCCCTGCTTCACCTGGATGTTCACGTCGAACAGCGCCTGAAACGTCCCGTACCAGAGGTTCAGGTTGCGGGTCTCGATGGCGATCTCAGCCAAACCGGCCCTCCACGTAGTCCCGGGTCCTCTGATCCTTCACTGTGCCCGTGAAGAGCTCTTCCGTGTCGGCGATCTCCACGAGCTCACTCTCCAGGAAGAACGCCGTCCGGTCGGCCAGGCGGCGGGCCTGCTGCACGAGGTTGGTGACGAGCACGATCGTGATCTCGTCCTTGAGTTCCTTCAGAACATCCTCGATGCGCATCGTCGTCACGGGGTCGACCGCGATCGAGAACTCGTCGAGGAGGAGCAGCTCGGGATCCTGCGAGAGGGCGCGGGCGATCGTGAGTCGCTGCTGCTGACCTCCCGAAAGAAGGCTCCCGAGCGCGTTGAGACGATCCTTGACCTCGTCCCACAGCGCGGCACGCGTCAGACAGCGCTCCACGATGTCGTCGAGCTGGGCCTTCTTCCTGATCCCGGCGAGCTTGGGCGCGAACGCCACGTTCTCGTAGATGCTCATTGGAAGGCCGACCGGCAACGGGAACACCACCCCGACCTTGCGGCGGAGTGCGTAGACATTCCGCACGGCAGTGATGTCCTGACCCTCGAACAGGATCTCCCCTTCGACCGTCATGTTCGTGTCGAATTCTTCCATGCGATTGAGCGCACGGAGAAACGAGGTCTTGCCGCTATTCGCCGGTCCGATGATGCCGAAGATTTCGTTCGGAAGCACATCGAGGGAGATCCCGTCGAGCGCAGTCTTGTCTCCGTACCGGACCGTGAGGTTCCGGACAGAGAGCTTGGGAGTGGCGTCTACCATTTGCGCTTGTTTCGCAGGTAAACCCGGAACGCGATCGACGAGGCGTTCATCACCAGGACCATCGAGATGAGGACCAGTGCGACCCCGAACGGGAGCGCGTCAGGCACGTTCGGCACCTGGGTCGAGACGACGTACAGGTGCAACGACATCGCCATCGTCTGATCCAGCACACCCTGCGGAAGGAACGGCAGGAAAGCGGCCGCTCCAGTGAACATGATGGGCGCCGTCTCTCCCGCCGTACGCGAGACCTCGAGAATCACGCCCGTCAGGATTCCGCTGATGGAGTTCGGGAGGACCACCTTGCGGATCGTCTGCCACCGCGTCGCCCCCATATTCCAGCACGCCTCCCGGAACGCGTGCGGAACCGCCTGCAGCGACTCGCGCGTGGCGACAATCACGATGGGGAGCGTCATCACCGCGAGCGTCAGCGATGCGGCGAGGATGCTGCGGCCAAAGCCGAAAAACACCACAAACGCACCGAGTCCGAAGAGCGCATGCACGATCGACGGGACCCCGGCCAGGTTGATGATGGCGAGGTTGATCGCCCGGGTAAGCCAATTGTCCGGGGCGTACTCGGAGAGGTAGACCGCGGCTGCCACGCCGATCGGGACCGAGGCGATGAGGGCCACGGTGACGATCCAGATGGTGCCGATGAGCGCCGTGAAGATCCCTCCCGCCGTCATTCCGTTCGTCGGGACCTCGGTCAGGAAGCCCCACGACAGCACGGGTGCACCGCGCTGGATCAGAATTCCCATGATGAGGACAACCGGCACGATCAGGAGCACGGTCATCATCAGGAAGAGCGTCTTCACGAGCCACTCGACCCGGCGGTTCTGCTGGTCGAGCGCCGTGCGGGCAAACATGCTCATTGTTTCTTGCCCACTCCCTTCACAACGATGTCCGCCGTGAGGTTGATGACGAAGGTCACGACGAAGAGGAAGATCCCGAGGGTGAAGAGCACCCCGTAGTGATCCGAGCCCCGAGCGGTGTCACCCAGCTCCGCGGCAATCGTCGCCGTCAGGGCCCGCACCGAGTCGAAGGGGCTGGTCGGAATATTGATGGCGTGACCACTCGCCATGAGCACGGCCATTGTCTCACCGAAGCCGCGCCCGACGCCGAGGAGCACGGCCGCCATCAGACCGTTCTTCGCGGCCGGTAGTACGACCTTGAAGACGACCTGCCAGCGCGTTGCCCCCATGGCTTCAGCCGCCTCGCGGTACGAGTCGGGCACCGCCTTGAGCGCGTCTTCCGCGATCGTGGTCATGATCGGTGCTGCCATGAGGCCCAGAATCACGCCCGCGTTGAGGACACTCAGCCCCACCGGTACGTCGAATATGTCGATGATGAGCGGGTTCATGATCGACATGCCGATGAAGCCCCACACCACGGATGGGATCGCGGCCAGAAGCTCGACGAGCACCTTGAGCGCCTCCCGCATGCGGCCCGACGCGAATTCCGCGATGTAAATCGCCGCCCCGAGCGAGAAGGGTACGGCCACCAGCATCGCCAGCCCGGTCACGCTGGCCGTACCCGCCATGAGCGCGAGGATCCCGTATGTGGGATTCCGCTCGGAGGTCGGCCGCCAGTTCATGGACGTGAAGAACTCCTTCAAGTCCAGGGTGCCCAACGCGAAGCCAAGCCCTTCACGGGTGACGAAGACGAAGATCCCGATGATGAAGACGATCGCGGACACGCCCCCGACGAACACGCCAACCGAAACCGCCCGGTCGATGTACCAGTCTCGACCTCGCGTGTTGAGGTCGTCGGCGATGCTGCTCGAAAGGGCGTCCGCCTGGACGTCAGCGGGCATCGGGCCCCCGAAGCGTGAGCATCAGGTCACGGACGCTGAGCTTCACACTCTTCAGCGCCTCATCCATCTGCTCCTCGGAAAGGTCCTCCGGATGACCGTCGACCGATACGACGTTGGACCAGTCGAGAAAGAGCGTGCGGAACGGCAGCAGCGGGATGTGCGTGCGCGCCTCCGGGTGGAGCCCGACGACAATGTGCCAGTGTCTCGGCTCCTCGTGGATCGGCCTGAGGATCGAGGGCTTCTTGCCCCGCATGTCCACACCGCTCCGGTCCATGAACTCGACGAGTCCGGGGTCCAGTACATCCACTGGATCCCACCCGGCGCTCGCATAGGAACCACTCTCCGGGAAGGCCTTGGCGGCATACGCCTCGGCCATCTGCGAGACTCCGTCGTTCCGTTCATCCAGGAAGAGGATCCGGAACGACTTGGGGTCCTTGGTCTCTCCCGTGACCGAGAACAGCGTCTGCTCGCACACGTTCTCCGCCTGTTCGGCGACGCGCTTGAGGAGATTGATGATCCTCAGCAAGGCGAACACGTCGCGCAGAGGAATCTCCTTGCCTTCACCCGCTGCAAGGAGTTCCTCGAAGACCTTCTCCAGCGTGGAGTCGGTCTGGCCGGCCATGCCGTAGGTCTCGTTGGCCAGGTCGGCATCTCCCTCCTGGAAGGACACCAGCGCCTGGTGCAGCGTCCGGCGCGCCTGATGACTGATCAGCTCCACGTCGCGAACGATGTGTTCCGGTGGGCGTCCGCTGAGCTGAATGATTTCACGACCGATCGTGCTGGCGTAGTCGCCGATCCGCTCGAGCGCCACATCGAGGCGGAGCACCGCCGATACGTATCGGAGATGCCCCGCGCTCGGCGCATGTCGAACGATGAAGGCGTGACACATGTGATCGATGTCGCGGATTCTTCGATTTACGCGTCGATCACCCAGCACCACATCGTTGGCGAGGTTTCGATCATTCTCGAGGAACGAATGAACGGCGTCACCGACCTGACGTTCGATCAGGGTCGCGAGTCGGCCGACCTTCGCACGGATCTCTTCGAGATCCGCCTGCATTCGCTCTTCGTAATGCGTGTAAGTGGACTCTTCCACGGGGCTCCTCGCCGTTGGTTTCGAGTCAGAGGGGCCGGTCAGGCGCAGGTCACGTTGGTAACCGGTGCGTAACCCTTGTCGAAAATGATGCACTGCCCTTCATCGCTGAAAATCCAGTCCATGTACTCCTTGACTCCCCCTTCGGGCGCCATGGCGGTGTACATGAAGAGCGGGCGGGCGATAGTGTAGGAACCGTCGATCGCAGTGTCCACGGACGGCGCCACGCACGCCATGTCCTCTCCTCCAAGCACGCACGGCATCGCGATATGATCGGTTGCGTACGCGAGGCCGCTGTACCCGATCGCGCACGGGGTATTCTCCACCAGGTCTACGACATCCTTGGAGCCGTGCATGTCCCGGGAACCGAGCTTGAACTCGGACTCGACGAGCACCGCCTCGCGGAAATACGCGTATGTACCCGAGTTGTTCTGGCGACTCACACGCACGATCTCGTCACTTCCGCAACCCGGAACGGAGATCCCGAGCTGAGACCACGTCTCGATCGTGCCGCCTTCACCGTAAATCCCGCGGAGCTGCTCGAGCGAGATCGAGGTGAGCGGGTTGTCCGGGTGCAGGAAGATCGCGAGCGCATCGTATCCCACGATGAACTCCTGAGGATCGAGGCCCTGAGCGCGTGCGGCTTCGTACTCGCTCTCCCGCATCGAGCGGCTGGAGTTCGCGATGTCGACCGTGCCGTTGATCATCGACGAAATTCCAGTCCCGGACCCACCACCACTTACGGCGATCGCGGTGGACGGATCCACCATGGCATAGGCTTCCGCCCAGCCCTGGGCAACGCTGAGAAGGGTGTCGGATCCCGTGTTCTGGATGATCGTCCGGTCCTCACCTCCGCCGCAGGCGAGGAGCACGAGCGGAACACCGAGGATCGTGAAAAGGCGCTTCAAGAGACCTACCTCCGATTGAGTCTTGTTCCTACGCGGCCGCGCCATTCGCGGCTCCCGGGAACAGAGTGGAAGACTGCGCCCGCGGGGCCGCGGGGTCCTGCGTCACTTCTTCGTCACCCGACCGGGAGACAACTCCTTCCCCGTCGTCGTCCAGGCGATACGGTGACCGTGTGGGAAGAACGAGTCGGATCGTTGCACCCGAACCGAGTTCACTCTCGGCCTCGACCCGCCCGCCCATGCCTTCGATCAGATGCCGCACGATCGCCAGCCCCAGTCCCGTCCCCCCGAAATCGCGCGCTCGGGACGAATCCGCCCGGTAGAAACGCTCGAAGATTCGGGGCAGAGCCTTGGCCGGAATACCCTCCCCTTCATCCGAAACCTCGATAAAGGCCTCGTTCTCCTCGACCTCGCGAGTGAGCACGCGAATCACGCCACCGTCATCGCTGTGTCGAACCGCGTTCTCGAGCAAATTTCGCAGGCTCTGGCTCAGTCCCTGGCGATCGGCGAAGACCTTCTGGTCCGCGGTGATCTCGATCGAGATGTCCCGTCGAGTCGCGGCATCTTCACACCAGCTCCACGCCTCTTCCGCGATGTCCCGGACCGAAACGGGCTCGGGCCGCGCGATCCAACCTCCGGATTCGAGGCGCGACAGGTCGAGCAAGTCGTCGACCAGATGCTGCAGTCTCAGTGCGTTGTTGCGGATCGAAGCAATGAAGCTCTCACGCAGGTGCTCGGGGGCGTCACCCTCCATCAGCGTCTCGGCGTACCCCCGAATCGACGTGAGCGGAGTCTTCAGTTCGTGCGACGCGTTGGCTACGAAGTCTCGCCGCACGGTTTCGAGGCGTCGGATCTCCGACACGTCGAGAAGGGTGGTCACGGCTCCGCCGGTGTCGAGCGTGCGGGAGGAGACGATGAGATGTGAGGCCCCGAACCCGACTTCCTTCTGACTGATCGGACGCACCGCGGATTCCACCAGGACTCGGCGAAGCTCGGAGTGCCTCACGAGCTCCTGAACCGGTGTGCCCTCGGTGAACGAATCCAGGTCCAGCAGAGCACGAGCGGCGCGGTTGGTGCGGAAGACGCGCGCATCATTGGTGAGCGCGACCACGCCCTCCGCCATGCAGTCGATGAGCGCCTGCATCCCGTCACGCTCCTGGCGCAGCTCCGAGAGCCGCGTCGCCAGCT
>CAZBHZ010000017.1:72260-79999 GCA_964492085.1 uncultured Gemmatimonadaceae bacterium
GGAGCGTCAGGCTTCATCGCGCGGCCGCGCACCCCTCGGCCCGGAAATCGATCATCGTCCCTGGTTCCTGATTGGAAGGTCGTCATGCAGTCCGACCTCATTCGTCGCGCGAATGTATCCGAGCGGCCACGAGCTTCAACCGATCCGAACCCCACGACGAAGCCGAGAACGGCGTTGTTACCCTGCCGTTACAATACTGTAACGGCTCTGTCACAGCGGGCGCGTCGAGCAGGCTCCAGCTCAGGCGACGAGACGAGGGTTCCGTTACGTCGACGTACATGTTCGGTCGTCGCCCGGGCTCAATCCCCGTACGTGTCCTTCTGAAGCACGCGCCCGTTCTCGATCCAGCGCGCCCAGGGCAGGAAGATCCAGAGCGTCAGCGCGGTCCCTGCGACAACTGTCGCACTCGGAGCAGGTGGAGCCCACGGCTGGCTGACCCAGATCAGCGTGGTCATCGCGAGCAGCCCAACTAGAGCCCACGTGCCGGCGGTGGTCACTGCGCGCGTCACCGCCGTGTAAAGCCAGACCCCTGCCAGAAGGAGCGAACCTTCGAGAATCAGGGTCCCGGGGATCGAGTCCCAGAGCCCAAGCCCGACCACCGGCCCGCCGGGCCAGAGGGGCAGATCGGGCCGGTGTGTAATCGCGTCGAGGACCCAGTGGCTCACGACAAGCGCACCGAGGAGGGCGGCCACCCGCCCGCTCTTGAACACCCGGTACGCCGCGACACCCACCAGGATGGCCCATACCCCCACGAGCACGAGGCTGTGGGTCCACGGATACGAGACGAAATCGAGTGGAGTGAAAGCCGTAGCCCCCGGATCGACCTCGACGACCTCGAGGCCAGCCAGAAGGAAGACGGGCCAGATCAGGTCGACTCCGAAGGCCGCTCCGATCCCGGCCCACAACGGCATGTCCGGTTCGAGCTTCTTTGCGCCCAACCCTGCGGCGAGATGGCCTACGAACATCGAGAGAGCCTCGAATCGGCTGTGACAGGAGGGCAGAACAGCATACGGTGCGATGTCGTGCACCGCACCCTGTGGCCCTGCTTGCGCCCGCCGATCTTCGGCTTATGTTCGGTATAGTATTCGGCTTTTGTTCGGGCTCGATCCCCGGTACCGACCAGATGTGTGGCGTGTGGGTGTGGCGAAGCGCTCGGGACCGGGGATCGTCGTCTCCGTCATCCATATTCAGGTGTCTCATCCGGCCATGGCTCGTTCCCGCGCTTCCGCGCAGTCTGTTCCCACCCGCCAAGGTCGTGGGTGGGCTCATGACCACAGCACCGACAACGACTGGCTGAGCACAGCAGCGGTCGACACCAGCTGGGCCAGTGGCCCCGGGGCCGGTACCGTCTTTCAGCCGACCACGTCCCGGGCATCGACGGAAAGCCGGCAGGCGCTCTGCCTCTGGCTCCCGACCTTCGAGCTCCGGCTCGAACTGGTCCGCTCTCCGGAGCTGGACAGTACCTCGGTCGCCCTGCTCTCCCCGGACGAACGCACCCGTCGCACCGTCTGGCAGGTCTCCGAACGCGCCCATGAAGCCGGGGTCCGCCCCGGGCAACTCGTTTCCCAGGCCGTCTCGCTGTGCACCTCACTGACGCTCCTCGAGCCCGATCCTGCCCATTACGACGCTGCAGTCGACACGATGCTCGAGGCGCTTACGGAACTCACGCCGGTGATCGAACCGGCCGGCAGAGGCCGTGTGTTCCTGGGCATGGACGGCCTCGAACGCCTGTTCGGCTCGTCGACCCGGCAGGTGGATCGCGCCCTGAGCCTCCTCTTCCGGGTCTTCCCTTCTCCCCTCGTCGCTGCGACCCGCGCCGGGGTGGCACCGGGCAAGTTCGGAGCCTGGGTCGCCGCGGCCTCCGCACGATCCGGCCGGCCGGTGATCGTCCCCGAGCCCCGGCTCCTTTCGTTCTTCACCGAGTGCCCGATCGGCTCTCTGCCCGTCGATCCGCTCGTCATCCAGCGGCTGGAACGGCTCGGCGTCCGCACGCTCGGTGAACTCCGGCGTTTCCCCGAGCCCGCCCTGGTCGCGCAGTTCGGTGAAGAGGGCCGACATGCACTCAACTGGGCCACGGCACGCCGGATCGACCCCGTCCGCCCGTGGCATCGCCCCCGCCCGATCCGTGTCTCCCTCGATTTCCCCAACCCCATCGGACTCACAGGCACACTGCACAGCGCCCTGGATCGACTGGTCGAGCGCTCCCTGGCTCGCCCCGCTCGTCGGGGTCGCAGCGTGACCGGTGTCCGGATGGGTGCTCGTCTCGAGGGCGGAGGCTCCTGGTTCGTCGAAACCGTACTTCGGGAACCGACCTCCGACCGGGAACGAATCGCCGCACCACTGCGTGCGAAGATGGCGATCGCACCTCCACCACGGGCTGTCGAAACGCTCCTTCTGGAACTCACCGAGTTCGGAGTTCAGAGTACGCAGACCCAGCTGTTCGACCGGAATATCGATGGGGCACGAGCGGCAGGAGAGCTTGACTTCAATCAAGGAGAAGTCCCTGTATCCCTTAGAGATGCAGTCAAGGAGCTCAAGTTACGTATAGGGCACTCACCTCTGTATCGGGTCGTCGAGGTCGACCCGTGGTCGAGGATCCCCGAACGCCGTCATGCCCTACTCAGCTTCGATCCCTGAACCCGCTCCGCCCATGCATCACCGCCCCCGCCTCAAACCACTCGGCACCCCCAAATCCGTCGTGGTGAGGACTGACGAACACGGCACCCCGATCTACGTCCGACTCCCGGGGAAACCAGCCCGGCGCGTAGCCGTGATCCGGGAACGCTGGCGTATCGACGATGAATGGTGGCGTCACACGATTTCACGGGACTACCTGACGGTCGTACTCGATGACGGGAAGGCACTGACTCTCTATCACGACCTTCTCATGGACGCCTGGTACGTGCAGCGTGGCTGATCGGTGCATGGCGTGAACACCGGAACCCGCTCAGATCTGGTGTGGTACCGACCGCGACCCTTCTCCCCCATTCCACGCCACGGGCACCAACATCGGATTTTGAGCACCACTCCTTCCATCACCCGGATTCAGCCTCGCAGGCCCCGCGGCCTGAAGGTGCTCATCCATCTGGACGACGATTCCGAGCCCTTCGAGGTCATGCTGGAGGCCCTCGAACGGAGTCGATTGGGTGTGGGAGATTCTCTCACGAGACCCGCTCGCCACGCTCTGCTCAATCACGATGCTGACGTACGGGTACGGGATGCGGCCCTCAACCTGCTCTCGTATCGGGCCAGAACCCGCGTGGAGCTTCGAAGGCGGTTGCGTCAGAAGGGGTTTCGTCCGGCTCGGATCGATCTCTGTCTCGACCGCCTCGAAGAACGCGGTCTGATCGACGACGCGAGCGTCGCCGCCGCATTCGTGCGCGACCGCCTCCGTCACCGCCCCAAAGGCCGCTCCGCGCTCACAGCGGAACTCCGTACCAAAGGGATCTCACCGGAACTCGCCCACCGGGCGATCGACGGTGTCTTCGACTCCGAGCGCACGAGTGATCAGGATCTTGCCCGTGCTGCTGTCGAAAAGTGGGTCGCCCGGCAGAACCGGGCGGTCCTCGAGGCGCTCGTCGACGACACGTGGTCGGACGAGAAGCAGAAGGTGCGCCGGCGCCTCACCTCGTGGCTGGCCCGACGCGGATTCGGCGGGGGAACCCGGAATGATGCCGTCGCGCATGCGATTCATCTCGCGACCGACCTCGCAGACGGCTGACCTCGTCCGACACGCGCGGCCCGCTACGAGGCCGCTGGCTGCTGCCTGCGGAACGCCCAGACGAACCCCGCCGCGACGAGGAGGATCAAAAGCCCCCCGGCGAGTGGAGGAGAGCGCCGCCACAGCGCACCCAGACCGAACCCCGACGAGGTGAACAGGACGGCACCCGGTGCGATCCCGAGGGCTGTCGTCCAGAGAAATCGCCAACGGGGCACACCGCTCAGACCCGCACCCCAGTTCAACGCCGTGAAGGCGACGACCGGGACGAAGCGCAGCACCAGAAGGCCCCACCAGCCGGCCCTCTCGACCCCCCTGTCGATCCGGACGACGACATCGTCACTGGTGAACCGCCGCGCGATGGATCGGCCCCAGCGAGCCGCGATTTCGTAGCTGATCCATGCCCCCGCGAGTGCTCCCGACCAGGTGATCACCGATCCGATGAAGGGACCGAACAGGACACCGTTGGCCAGTGCTGGGGCCTCCGCAGGAAGGGGCAGGATGGCGACGACCGTCATCACGAGCGGAGCGACGACGTACGCCAGCCGGCCGAGGTCGGACAGCCAGATATGGATATTCGAGAACACCAGTTCCATGGCTTCCCTGCGCGTCGTCCACCCTGCGTAGCGGACCCCTTCCGCCTCACATCTCCGAGGACACGCACCGAGTAATGGGTGCCCGGGCCCGCCCGCCGCAACCTCGACCGCGGACGCGTGCTTGGAACCCTGCGTAACACCCGCGAGGTTTCGGGATCAGAAGGGAGGTTTGGCATGAAGGGTGTCCATGCATTGAGCGCCGGTCTCTTCCTCCTCTTCGCCGTCGGTCCGGCGGCGGTCGAGGCACAGACGGCGCGTGAGATTCTCGACGAGGTCGACAGGCTCATGCGGGGCGAATCCAGCCGGGGTGTGGTCTCGATGGAGATCACGACCGAGCACTGGGCTCGAAAGCTGGACATGGAGGTGTGGTCGCTCGGGACCGAGTACTCGCTGGTGCGCGTGCAGTCTCCCCCGCGAGAGGCCGGAATGGCGACACTCAAGGCCGACCAGGAGGTCTGGAACTACCTCCCCCGCGTCGACCGAACGATCAAGGTCCCGCCATCGCTGATGATGGGTTCGTGGATGGGTTCACATTTCACCAACGATGACCTGGTGAAGGAGAGCCGGATCGTCGACGACTACGAGTTCGAGATCGCGTTCGAGGGTGAGCGCGACGGAGAGGACATCTGGGAGTTCCTTCTCATCCCGAAGCCGGAAGCCCCGGTGGTGTGGGGACGCGTGGAGTACGAGGTCCGCAAACGCGACAAGATGCCGACGTCGGTCCGCTACTACGACGAGGACGGAGACCTGGCACGAAGCATGGAGTTCTCCGGCTTCGTGACGTTGGGGGGACGACTTGTGCCCGCCCGCATGGACGTGATTCCAGCGGACAAACCGGAAGAGCGCACGACGCTGATCTACCACGAGCTCGACTTCGACATCGGCCTCGACGAGAGCTTCTTCAGTCTCCGAAACCTTCGCGCGCGTCGCTGACATGTCCGGCGACTCGGTCTGGTGGCGGGTAGCGTGGAGAAATCTGTGGCGGCACCGCGCCCGTACGCTGATCACGGCATCCGGCCTGGCCTTCGGTTATCTCGCAGCCGTGCTGATGATCGGCCTCACCGACGGCATGGCTGCCGAGCTGGTCGAAAACGGCACGCGGCTCCTCGTCGGTCAGGTCCAGGTGCATGCCGACGATTACCTGCCCGAACGCAACATGTACCGCACGATCGGGGGACAGGACGGCACGGACGTCCAGGGACTCCTCGACCAGGTCGAGGCGAACGAGGACGTCTCGAACGCGGCCGCGCGACTCTACGGCGGAGGCCTTCTTTCCTCCGGAGATGAGACCCGGGCCGGGCTCCTTCTGGGCGTCGATCCGGACCGCGAGCTCCTCGTCAGCACACTCCTCGACGGACTCGTCGAAGGCCGCCTGCCCGAGACCGGTGCGTGGGAGTTGATCGTCGGGTCCGAGATGGCCGAGCAGCTCGAGGTGAACGTCGGCGACGAGGTCGTGGTCGTCGCACCCGCCGCGGACGGTTCAATGGGCAACGATCTCTTCACTCTGGTCGGCATCTTCCGCACCGGCACGCCCGGCATCGACGCCAACTATGCGATGCTTCCGCTGAACGACCTGCAGTACCTGATGGCGATGGACGTGACGCGCGTACACGAGATCGTCATGACGGTCGAGCGACCGTGGGACACGCAGGGGATCGCGGCTGTACTCGCAGCGGAACTCGAAGGCAGTGACCCTGCCGTCCGCGTACGACCTTGGATGGAGTTGCGCCCCGAACTCTTCGAGTACGTGAGCCTCTTCGACGCGGCCAATCTGATCATCGTGGCCATCATCTTCGTGATGGCCGTGTTCGGTGTGGCCAACACGATGCTGATCGGCACGTTCGAACGGAGGCGGGAGTTTGCAGTGGTGCGCGCCCTGGGCACCACCCCGGGCGGCGTCGGGCGCACGGTCGTGTACGAAGGCATCATCCTCGGCACGCTCGCACTCATGGCCGGCGCGCTCATCACAACGCCGATCCTCGTCTGGTTCCATAACGCCCCACCCGACTTGAGCGCGCTTACGAGCGGCTTCTCGTTCGGTGGGTCGCAGTGGCGACCGATTCTGAGGGTCGAGTATTCGTGGCAGGGCCCGATCGCCAGCGCGGTGGCGCTCTTCCTCACGTCGATCTTCGCCGCGATGTACCCCGCGTGGAAGGCGACCCGGATACCACCCGCCGACGCGCTGGCAGACCGATGAGGATCCTGATCCTGATCAGGCTTTCCGCACGCAGTGTGGGTCGAAACCTTCGGCGAAGTGTGCTGACCGCGGCGGCCATGGTGGTCGGGCTTGCACTCCTGATCCTGTCTCGCGCTCTCGCGGACGGGACGCATGAGCAGTGGATCGACTCCGCCGTCGCCCTCGGTGTCGGTCACGTCGCGATTCAGGCGCCCGGATACCTCGAAACCCGGAAGCTCGAAGATCGGCTGGACGCCCCTGCGGCCGAGCGGGCTGTGGAGGCAGTCGATGCGCTTTTCGAGCCTGCCCTGCTCCGGGCATGGGTGCCGAGGCTATCCGTCGGAGGACTCGCCAGCTCTGCCTCGTCGGCCCTTCCCGTGCAGATCCTCGGAGTCGATCCGGCTCTGGAGCCCTCGTTCTCGGCGCTGCAGGATCGACTCGAGGAGGGCCGCTACCTCGAGCCCGGGGATCGTCTCCAGGCCTTCGTCGGGGTCGAGCTGGCTCGGCGACTGGAGCTCGAGGTCGGAAGCCGTTTCGTGTTGACCGCCCAGACGGCGACCGGAGACGTCCAGGGTCAGCTCGTACGTGTCGTGGGCATCTTCAGGACCGCGATCCCGGAGATGGACGAGGGGCTGATCCACATCCCGATCGAAACCGCTCAGGGGTGGCTCGAGGCGCCCGGTGCGGTGACGGGTGTCGCGATGATGCTCGAAACCTCGGAGGCAACGGATCTGGCCATCACCCGACTCGAAGCAGCGCTCGGGGGTGATGACGGACTCGACGTCCTCGGGTGGGAGGAGACGTCGCCCGAGCTGGCCGACGCGATCAGGATCGACGACGTCGGCGACTACATTTTCCACACGATCCTCTTCGCCATCGTCGCCCTCGCGATCCTCAACTCGGTGATGATGGCCGTGCTGGGGCGCCGGCGTGAGTTCGGGATCCTGCAGGCGATGGGTCTGACTGGACCCGAAACCGGGTTCGTCGTCTTCTTCGAAGGACTGTTCGTGACGGCCGCGAGCGGCTTCTTCGGTGTCATCCTGGGCTACGCCGTGACGTGGGGATTCTTCGGAGACGGACTCGACTTTTCCGCTCTGATGGACAGTGACATGTCCTTTTCCGGCACGATCATCGATCCGGTGATCTATCCCACCTTCTCCATCGACCAGATTCTCGTGAGCGTGTACTCGATCGTAATCATCGGCACGCTCGCCTCCATCTACCCGGCTCTCCGCGCGACCCGCTTCGA
>CAZBHZ010000018.1:0-10172 GCA_964492085.1 uncultured Gemmatimonadaceae bacterium
GGTGGAGCTCCGCGCCCACACACACGACACGATGTTCCGGCTCTTCGAGCGAATGGCTGCCGCTGGCAACGGGTCCGTGATGTCCACTCAGATCTCCGCGCAGATGGAGCACCCGGGTGGCGGGTGTCGGATGGGAGACGATCCGGCGACGAGTGTCACGGACTCCTTCGGGCGCACGCACGACCACGACAATCTCTTCGTGATCGGGGCCTCCACCATGGTGTCGGGCGGGTGTGCGAATGGTACGCCGACGTTCTGTGCGCTGTCGTTGAGGTCCGCCGAAGTGATCGGAAGAGAAGTCTGATTCGGGCGATCGAGGCCAAGTCGACTCGAAAATAAAGCTTGTCGCCGACG
The DNA here is from genome assembly GCA_964492085.1 of uncultured Gemmatimonadaceae bacterium. Taxonomy (GTDB): domain Bacteria; phylum Gemmatimonadota; class Gemmatimonadetes; order Longimicrobiales; family Gaopeijiaceae; genus UBA2589. Next base: position 355 of record CAZBHZ010000018.1, read on the forward strand.
CGCCCGTGTGCCTATCTCTATTGAGCTGGGACCCGGCTTGGACTCGGAGTCAAAACAATGAAAAAGCTCATCGCCGTGGTGATGCTGATGACAGCGGGTTGTGTTCCTCAGACAACCATCGTGGAACTGCCCCAATGCATGGTGGTCGACACGTCGTTCGTCGCTGGATCGGGGACCGATCAACCGACCGCGGTGGCGGACACGACGTATGTGACTGCATTCAACTTCAGCTGCATCGAACCCGAGTAAGCGTCCGGCTCCGACGGGCGACTGTCGTGAGCACCCCGATCGGTCACGACCGACTTCAGCTTCAAGACTTGTACGCTGATTGGCGCACGCAGTCGTCGCGGACCTCAGCGCTCCGTGGATAGATAGCCCCGGGAAAACAGGATGAGCCGCTCCGCTACCCCCTGCTCGTCCCAGGCCATCCGCCCCAGCGAAGGCGTACTCGAGATCGTCGGGCCGATCCACGCCACGGCCTCGATCTCGCTGGGCGGCACATCCCGAAGGTCACCCCGCCGATCATGGCTCATATACGACACGCTCACGCATCGTGAACTCGACCGGGTCCGCGCACAGATACCGTCGGGAAAGCGAGGATGCACCTCCCAACCTGCCACGGGGAGGTCAGTATGGCGCAGCGCCTCCAGAAGGTCCCGACCAGCCGCGGCGTCCCGCCACTCCTGGCCGAGCACCATCTCGACCGTCCGCGTTTGCCACGAATCGACCCACCTGCGCACCCACTCCTCATAACGGCTTCGGGGAAGATCCGAAACGGGATGCGCGCCAGACTCTGTCGTGACCCCGGACACGACCTGTGCCTGGGCTCCGGACGCCCCCAGAGCGACGCTCGCAGCCACAGCGAGCATGGGATGAATGACCGGGCGAAGCCGGCGGTTCATGGGGCGCGTCTGGGAACGATCTCCTGCTGTGCCGGCTCCTCACGACAGGTCGGGCCCACGAAGCGGCGCTGCACCATGGCGGGCCCGCCTGCGGGGCCCAGACTGTTAATCATCACCCGAAACTGCTCCTGGAGTCCCTGGAGGACCGACCTTGCCGGCTCCTCGTCGGACGCCCCGGGGTGGACCTCCCACGCGGCGAACATGTCTCCGTTCTCCGTCCGGGGCTGGAAATCGACGATCACGCCGCAAGCATCCGGGCGCAGACGGCGATCGACGGATCCATCGACCTCGAGCATGCCCCGCAACCACTGGCATCGAAACGCCCGGCATGGCTCCGGACGATCGGGGTAGATCGCGCAGCCGGCGTCGCACACATGCGAGCACGCCTCGAACATGCCCTTCTCGAGCTCACTGACGGCAAACACCGTACAGCAAGCCGTGCATGGGCCACACTCACGAATGGTGTGCAGGCGGGTGTCAGGATCAGCAGTCATGTGAAGAACATGTCCTACCCGACGTTGATCCGCGAGAAGCGCTGACACGTCCGACCGGGGCAAAAGCCACTCAGCCTCGTAGCGAAAGCTCAAGACTTAATACATCTTTGGCTCGAGCAGGCTGGAGACTCGTCCCGTTCCCAGGTGCTGATGCTCATCCCGTTGGAAAGCTTGGCCGAGGCATTGGTATCGTTCTGCGTAGGGGGATTACTCCTTCTGCGTGGGCGCGAGGTTGACAGCCCCACCTCAGTTCTGTGGGGTTGGGGCTGGATCTATCTGGGCGGGTCTGACGTGCTCGGTGGAGTCCTGGTCTATCTGATCGAGACCGGGGCGGCGGAAAGCGGGGTGCGATCCGCCCTATCCATGCTGTCCACGATCTCGGTCCTTCTGGCTGTGACGTTCCTGTACATGGGACTTCACACGTTGCGAACCCAACGGGTCTTCCGCCGCAGCGAGCTCTTGCGCGTCGTCGCGGGTTTCTTCGCACTCTCGTTGGTGTTGACGTGGGCAACAGCACCCCTTTCTGCGCCGGACAGACTGTTCTGGCGAGTGGGTCTCTTCCGCGGGTTTCTGGTGGGGGCCGCGTTCCTAACCCTCGGGCTGAGCTCCATTCGGACAATCCGGACGGGCCCCCGACTCAAGTACCGAGCCCTGTTTGGGTCGGTCGCCGGGGTTTGGGGCTTGTATCTGCTCGGGTATTTCGCCGCGACGGGCTGGAATCTCTTTGTCTCTCCAGTCGACGTATCGTACCGAATGGCGCTGCAACCCCTGGAGGCAGCCATACATGCCCTGTTGGCGCTCGGGATGATCGCCTGGGTATCCGGCGAAGAAGAAGAGAAGCGGCGGGAAGCCGAGCGAGCTCTCAGTGAGGCGCAGAAACACGAAGCCCTGGGCCTCCTAGCCGGAGGCGTCTCGCACGAGGTCAACAACCTGTCTCAGGCCATCCAATTCGCCGCCGAGTCGGCAAAGATCTCAGCGGCGAGCGGTGACCGGGGAGGTCAGTCGAAAGCCCTCGACATCATTGTCGACTGCTGCACGCAGATCGGTGATATGACCAGGGCTCTCCTGGAGTACCGTCGCTCGGCGCAGTCGGATCGCCACTCCACCCGGGTCAGTGCCGACCTCGGCGTTGCGGTCAAGACAAACACCCACATGCTGAGCTTCCTGATGCCGAGCAGCATCGACCTGAGCGTGGATGTTGCGGACGCTGAGTTCCCCGTACCCATCTCAGACGCCGACCTCAAGACGGTCATCGTGAACCTCTGTATCAACGCTCGCGACGCGATGCCCAGGGGCGGGCACCTCGGCGTGAAGGTGTCCGTGACTGACTCGGACCATCGGGCCGTGACGCTGACTGTAAGCGATTCTGGGGTAGGCATGTCGGCTTCCGTCCAAGAGTCGATCTTCGAGCCATTCTTCACGACGAAGGATCTGGGAGAAGGGACCGGTCTCGGGCTCAGCAGAACACACGGGATCGTGACGGCTGTCGGTGGCACCATCGAGGTTCAGAGCGAATCCGGCGTCGGAACGACCTTCACGGTTCGCATGCCCCTCGTCCGGGCGTAACCCTCTTCGCACGACGCCACTGCCTCCGGCACGCCAGGGCATCGAAGCCTCTGGCGCCCCCTCGGCACAACGGATGCGGCGAGTCCGTCGAAGGAGAACCGATCAGCCCCCGGCGCGAACCCCGGAAGCCATCAGCTCGTCATCCGGGTTCCGGACAGTGAAGGACACAGCACGCCCCCTTCCATCGAATTCGAACTCGACGAGCGGGGCAAAGCGAGCGTTCACAGCGGAGACCTCTCCCCCGAATGTGCCGGCGACCGCGAAGAAGCCCGGACCGCGTGGAAGGAGCGCCTGGCCGTAGATGACGAGAGGCTCTTCGCCGTCATTCGAGTAGAACGCCGCCTCGGCAGCCTCCACGAGGGGGTCGACGAAATGGACGAGACCCGACTCTTCGTCGTGCCTGATCCGGATCGGTCGAGGACGCGGCTCGGAGATCAGGACGTTCAGATACCGTCCGGTCGGATCGTCCGGATTTCCGCCGGTGAATCGCTCGATCTGCTCGGGAGTGGGGAGAGATGGGCGGTCATCGTACAACCAGTCTCCCACGATGGGGAGCGCGCTCTCCACCGGCGTTGCGAGGTCGATCCCCGGATCGACTTCGAGCGGAATCACCACGCGGTCGTGCCCCCAGTGCATGACCAGTTCCGCACCATCGAGACGAATTCGGTCGAGATCCCACTCGAGAGACTCCTGCATGTCATCGGTGCGTCCGCGCTCGACCGCGACGTGCACGACCGCGTCCTCGATGGGAGGGTGCGCGCTGTGGGGGAGCATGGTGTCGGCGTGTAACGCCAACCGCCAGGGCTCCGACTCGAGAACACGAAGCCACACACTGTAGTGTCCTGCAGGGACAGGCGTGCCAGACAGGGTGACATCCGTCGAAAAACGGATCGTCGTCGCCATGTTCGCCCCCGGCGTCCACACCTCACCCCACGGAATCTGACGTCCGAAGATGACCTCCCGCCCTCGAAGAGACGGGCGAGACCAGGTGATTTCGACCTCTGTCTCGGAGATGACCTGAGTGAAGGTCGCGAGCTCACTCGCAGCCTGTGCCCGAGCGGCCGCGGGAAACACCAACAGCGACAGGACCGTGCCCCACACGAGGCGAAGACGGACCATCACACGCTTCGGGACGATTGGTGATTCCGCGTCCCGCGAATCTCGAGCTGCCCGCGCGTGACATGAGCCCAACCAGCGCCTCACCATCGCATCCTGCGCAAAAGATCAGGGTCCGAGGGAAGTTCAGCGTTCCCCGGCGTACGCCCGTTCGCTCTGAGGAAGTGCGCGAGCACGGCGGCATACTCCTCGGGCGCAAGGCTACCAGGCCGGTCTTCCGGCATGTTGGTGCTGATATGCTCGAACAGATATCCGACCGGCTCTGCCATCCACGTCATCGAAAAGATCGGCCCCTTGAATTCGTTTGCCCCATGGCACGCAGAGCACACGGCGGAGAAGACACGTTCGCCCCGGCCTGCCTGCTCGGCCGTGAAGACGGCCGGAATCATGTCGGCAACCGCCATGTCGACGGGATCGGTGGCCACCGCGGGCATACCCGTAGCGTGGGGCCCCGGCGAGGCACACGCTCCTGAACCTCCGACGAATACCGCCACGGCGAGGAGACGGATGATCGGCGAACAGAAGGGCGGCCGGAAAGAATCCGACCGCCCTCCTCTGTTCGTGATCAGAACCGTGACGACGAGATGATGATGTCGGCGCGCGCCCACACCCGCTGGAAGTCCGCCCTCGCCTGATCGGCTTCCGCCGTCTTGTCCTGGCCTCTCAGCGCCTGTTCGAGACCGAAGTACGACCAGCCGTTGCTCGGATGCTCCTCAAGAGCGACCCGATAGACCTCCTCGGCCTCCGCAAACCGACCCGCCTCGATGAGCGCCGCACCCCACCAGTGGCGCGCATGGAAGTTCAGGGCCTCCGGCTCCGCGTATTCCAGGCGGTCGTGAAGTTCCGACGCTCTCTGGAAGACGGTGATCGCCTCATCGAGGTTGCCCTCGGCTCGCAGCATCTCCCCTCGAAGGATATCACCCGTAACGCTCATGAGGTCGCGGCCACGATTGTTCCGCTCCATGGCGTCGTCCGGAAGCGTTTGGGCTTTCTCGTCGACGGCCTCGAGATAGACCGCCGCACTGTCCGCCGAGCCGGTGCGGAGATGGGCGTACCCACGCGAGAACTCCCACAATCCCCGGCGTAGTGGTTGTTCCGGCGCCTCAGCCAGCTCCAGGATCCGCCGAAACTCTCCGAAGCGGAGGAGCACCATCGACTGATAGAACTGCCCTCCGGTCACCTGACGGGCGTACTCCTCGGCAGCCGCACGCGACACCTGACCCTGGCCATCCATCGAACCCGCGAAGAAGAGCATGTGCAGGTTGTGCGTAGCCCCGTACGACACGCCCTCACCGTAGGCTGTGCGCTCGTCCGAGCGCCATGCCATGGCGTTTGAGCGGACGGCCTTCCCCCAGCGACCGAGCACGTTGTACGTGTGCGATGGCATGTGGTTCAGATGGCTCGACCCCGGGACCGATGTCATGAGGTGGTCCGCACACGCCTCCGCCTTCCATGCGACGGAGGTGGCTTCGGTTGCGTGAATGTAGAGATGGCACGCGCCGGGGTGGTTGATATCCTGCTCGAGCACGCCTTCGAGCACGCTGTGGAAGCTCTGTACGTACGGGTCATCGGCCTCGTACCGCGACCGCTGAGTGTTGAGCAGCATGAGAGACTCGGCGTACAGCGTGCCGACGTCGACGTCGTCCGGATACGACGTGTAGATCTCGGACATGGCGAGGGAATACGTCGAGTCCAGTGCCGCACGCGTATCGGGGTCGTGGTCCGAGACGTAACGAAGCGCCATCGCGCGGATCAACGCTCGTTCTCTCGGATCATCGGTATGGTCGATCAGCGCCAATGCCCGCTGAGCGGCCTCGTACGCCGGCCCCGCGTTGGCGTTCGTCATCCGGCCGTTGAGGAAGGGGCCGCGGGCCTGGGCCTCACCCCACGCGCAGATCGCACAATTCGGATCCTGTCGCTGGGCCTCCTCGAAGGAGCGGATCGCCACAGGCAGGGTGAACGCATACACCATTTGCATGCCCTGGTCGAAGTACGCCTGGGCGACTGGCACGTCGGTATCGATGGCCCGCGTGTACTCGCCGGTCACGGCGGTGAGCAGGGGCACTGTGGCGTCCTGAGCCCGCGCATCGGACGGGTGCGCAAGTGACGAGGCCACGACGACCAGCCCCAGCACGCGCCCGAGTGCCCGTGCACAAAGTAGAGATCCCTTCATCGAACACTCCTTCGAGTTCGCTGTTCTCGATCGCAACTCCCGCCCCCTGCCCGATCCATCGCGGGAGGGGTACACGCAAGATGCGAGACGAGGGCACGATTGGCGAGCGTACCGTCGCGGGGAACGGCCTTCACCCGCATACTTGCCTCGACCCTGTACCCCGCCGCCCGCACGACCCCGACGATGCCTCGACGACACGTCCTTCTTCTGTCCGGGATGGTCCTGGCCCTTCAGGGGTGCGAGGCCAGTCCCTCCACGTCCTCACTGACCGTGGTCGAAAAGGACAGCCTCGGCATACGCCGACTGTCCGTACAGGGTACCCCGGGTGAGCTGCCTATCTGGACCGTGCACCCCACCCCGTCGTTTGTCGTGCCGGGGAACCAGCCTCCATTCCTGAGCGATGTCGGCGAGCTGGCGGTCCTCTCCGACGGGCGACTCATCGTAGAGGACAACCAGTCCGCGGAACTCTGGATGTTCGACTCCGAGGCCGCCCCGAGGCGGCTCGCCTCTCGCGGTGACGGCCCGGGCGAAATCCGGAACGTCGAATCGATCCGAGTCGGCCGGGCCGATTCGGTCTTTATCTTCGACCGTCGGCACGCTCGAATGACGGTCCTCACGCCCTCCGGCACGGTCGCGGCCGTCGTCGATCTCCCTCGGGGTGTCGAAGGCGAAGGGACCCTTCTCGTGTCCGCATGGCCCCTCGGCGACAGCATCGTCCTGCACTCGATCCGCTTTACGAACCCCGGCGACCTGACCGAAGGAATGCGTCTCGGATCACGCGAGTCGGTAGCCCGGCTTGCGGACCGAAGCGGCCGTCCGGCTGATCGAGCGGTTCGGTTCCCCGCCGGGCTGGACTTGATCAACCAGCGATTCGATGGCCGTTCTCCGTTCGCGGCCAATCCCGCGATCACAGTCGATGGCTCGCTCATCATTCACGCCCGCGGCGCCGGGTACCGGCTCGAGTTCCGTACTCCGGACCTGGCCCTGACCCAAACCCTTCACTGGCCCGGAACTCGTCGACCTCTCGATCAAGACGAGGTCACCCGCGTCCGGGCCGAGGTCGAGGAGCGTTTTACCCAGACCGGGAGAGCCGCACCCGAGCGAGTCCGCGCCCTTCTCGATCAACTCTTCGCTCCGGAAGTGGTACCGGAGGAGCTGCCGGCACTCGGCGCGATCCAGGTGGACGACTCCGGCAGAGTGTGGGTGCAGGCGTTTCGACTGGCCAGCGAGGAGTGGCAACAGGAAGACGCGTGGCACGTCCTCGATCCATCCGGGCGACCTCTCGCCCGACTCAGCCTGCCGGCCGATACCCGGCTGGCCGGCGTGCGTGGGAATCAGGTCGTCTTGATCACCCGGGACGAACTGGAGGTTCAGAACCTTGGGGTGTACACGCTGGAGCAATCAACCCGTCGCTGATCCGCCAGAATCTCCGACCCGAGTTCGTCAGCCTCGTCGGCACAGAGTCCCCGGCCTACCTTCCCAGCCATTCCGGCACCTGAGCCCGCCGCGACCACGGAGCTTCAGACGCCGGCGCTTACCCCGAGGACTGCCCATGTCTGCCTTCCGATCCCGGACCCCGCTGATCACGCTCATCGCCGCAACTCTGCTGATCGCCTGTTCCCCGGAGAATGATCCGCCGGCACCGACGTCCGGCTACTCCGTGGTCGAAGTACCGCTTCACCAGATCTCCGACGACCTCGCAGCCGGGCGGACGACCTCGGCGATCGTGACCGGTGGATACATCGCGCGCATCACGGCGATGGATGGAGAACTCAATTCGGTCATCGCTATCTCGCCTGACGCACTCCAGCAGGCGGCAGCTTCGGACGCCCGACGAGCCGCCGGTGAGGAATTGGGGCCGCTCGACGGAGTACCGATCCTCCTCAAGGACAACCTCGACGCGCTCGGGATGCCCACGACCGCGGGCTCGTACGCCCTGGCCGAGAACGTACCCGAACGCGACTCGGAGGTCACCCGTCGCCTGCGAGCGGCCGGGATGGTGATCCTCGGCAAAGCCAACCTCTCGCAATTCGCAGGCTTCAGGAACACCGCGTCATTCAACGGCAGCACGGTCGGCGGAAGTCCCAAGAATCCCTACGACATTCGACGGAGTCCGGCCGGTTCCAGCAGCGGTTCGGGCGTGGCCACTGCCATGAGCTTTGCCGCAGCCACAATCGGTACCGAAACCGGCGGGTCGATCGTCGGTCCATCGTCGGTCAACGGCATCGTCGGGATGAAGCCGACGATCGCGCTGGTATCTCGGCGCGGGATTGTACCCATCAGCCTGAATCAGGACTCCTCCGGCCCTATGACTCGCTCGGTCCGGGACGCCGCGATGATCCTCGACGCAATCGCCGGCACCGACCCCGAGGACCCGTGGTCGGCGGAGGCGGACGAACACGTCGAACCATACGAGGCCGCACTCAATACTGACGCCCTTCGGGGCGCGCGACTCGGCGTGATCCAGCTGTCGGGCCAGAACGCCTCCACCGTAACCCCACTCTTCAGGAGGGCGCTGGAGGTTCTCGAGGCAGAGGGCGCGGAACTCGTCGAACTCCCCCCGAATGCACTCGTCGATCCGCGGCCCGAGATGCGCGTCATCCTGCTGCAGGACTTCAAGGTCGACCTGAACGCGTACCTGGAGACCACACCGAGCGCGGTACCCGTCCGAAACCTCGCGGAGCTGATCGAGTTCAGTCTGACGGATCCCCGAGAGAGCATGCATACGATGGATTACTGGGATGACGCTCAGGCGACCGAGAACGGTCGGTCCGACCTGGACTATCAGGCCGCACTCGCGAACGGGCGTCGACTCACCCGCGATGAAGGCATCGACCGTCTCCTCCGGGAGTACGACCTGGATGCCCTTGTTACGCCCACGGGTTCACCGGCGTCACGGATCGAGCGCGACGGGACCCCTCGAGCGGGGCCGATCCCGGAGGGGCCGAGAGGAACCCGTCCTCCGGGCCTCACGGTCGTCGCGGCGGTGGCCGGGTATCCCCTGATCTCCGTCCCCATGGGACGTGTCGACGGGCTTCCGGTTGGGCTCACCTTCGCGAGCACGGCGTGGACCGAAGCACGCCTGCTCTCGATGGCCTACGACTACGAACAGGCGTCGATGGCCCGCGTGCCACCCGAGCGAGCAGTCGGGACCCGGTAGCTGCCGTCAGCCCGCGACGATCAGTTCGAACGCCAGACCGGACTCGTCCTCCCGATCCTCCACCGTGACCACGATCTCGGCGGGTAGCGTCGTAAACCCATCCCCGGCGGCAACGGTGACGATGGGGGTGGTGCCGACCCATGGAAAAGCGCCCTGGAACTGAATCCTCCCCAACGATACGAGCCAACCCGCGGCTCCTCACGAACCGGCGATCAACGTCTCCAGATGAGCGGCGGCGGCGAGGGCGTTGCCCTCGACGTTGTAGCCGCCTTCGAGGAGTGAAACGAGCCGTCCCTCCGCATGGTCCTCCGCGACATCCATCGCGATCCGGGTCATCCGTCGGAACGCGTCGTCGCTCACGTCGAAGCACCCGAGCAGGTCGTCCCGACGACTGTCGAATCCGGCGG
>CAZBHZ010000018.1:10272-74847 GCA_964492085.1 uncultured Gemmatimonadaceae bacterium
TCGCTCACGTCGAAGCACCCGAGCAGGTCGTCCCGACGACTGTCGAATCCGGCGGGCGGCTCGCGCAGAACGCGTTCTTCACGTCGCCTGTGGCCACCGCCTGCACGGCCCCCAGGGCTCCTGAGACCGCGAGCTCTGCCACCCGGCCACTTACGTCAATCTGCCGCACGGACTCGACGTGCTCCGGCGTGTGGGCGTAGCCCACGTAGTCGAGCGGGTCGTCGAGCAGTGACAACTGGACGACGTCCCTGTCGAGCCCTCGCTCCGCGAACACTTCCATCATCCGCAGGAGTCTCAGCGGTCGCTCGGGATGCTCCTCTCCGGCGCGCTCCGGAAGAACGTGATCCAGATACCGCCGGTCGTACACGAGGCCCGTCCCAGTGGCCGCCGCCATCGGCCGGATTGCTGTGTCCATAGCGGGTACGACCGCGGCGCCCAGAAGGCCCTTCGAGGTCGTGGTGATGAACTCGCGTCTCGTCGTCATACTCTCTCCTCGTTTCCTTCATGCCCCGGTGCCGGGGACTTCTCCGCCTCACCCCGAAGGGGCACACCACCGGTGCCTCCCCGCAGGGGCTGCAGCAGCATTCGGTCGATCCACAGGTCGCGCCGCGTCCGGAATTGGTCGACCCCGATCGTCATGCGTTCGTGCGGCTCGCCGGGCTGCGCCGTGTACGTGCCGAGCAATCGATCCCACCACGGCAAGTTGAAGCCGAAGTTGCTGTTCGCCTCGCGCTCGTGAATCGAATGATGGACGCGGTGCATGTCGGGGGTGACCACGATCCAACGCAGAACCCGGTCGATCGCCACGGGGATCCGGACGTTGCTGTGGTTGAACATCGAGGTCCCGTTCAGGATGACCTCGAAGAGGAGGACCGCCAGGGCCGGCGGGCCCACCGCGACCACGACGCCGAGCTTGAACGCCATCGAAAGCAGGATCTCGACCGGGTGGAATCGAAGGCCGGTCGTGACATCGAATTCGAGGTCCGCGTGATGGACCCGGTGAACACGCCAGAGTGCCGGTACAGCATGAAACATCACGTGCTGCAGATAGATGGCGAGATCGAGCAAGACGATCGACGCACCGAAGGCGAGCCAACCGGGTGCCGTGATGACGTTGAAAAGGCCCCAACCCCGGTCTTCCGCCAGAACGGCCAGAGTGACCGCGAGGACGGGGAAAGCCAGCCGCACCAGGATCGTATCGAGGACGACCATCGAGATGTTGTTCGTCCAGCGCAGAAGTCTAGGGATGTCCCTCCGTCTTCGTGGGACGACGACCTCGAGCGCGGCCATCAGAATCAGGACGCCGAGGAAGAAGCCCATCCGGAGCCACGCCTCGTTCGCCAGGATACTCTCGGCCATGCCCTTACCGCGGATTGGTGTCTACCCGGTAGCGAAGATGCAGTACGCGGCGTCCCTCCGCGAGTGAGGACACAGACGACCAATGACGACCTCGGCGCAGTCAGCTTTGGGGCGCCATGTTCACGAAGAAATAAACATATGTTTTAATGGTTCCACACTTAAAGCTATTTGTATGATTTACAACGATTTAGTACGGTTTTGAACTATCTAAAAATGGCACAAAAAAGTTCTCGCGTGGGCGTGCCTAGGTGCGTATATAGCGAACGAACCCACCCCGTTAACAACCGGACAGCACCGTATGAGGATCGAGTCGCTCAAGAAGAGAGCGCGCGAGCAGGAGCAGAATGAGGAATGGCAAAAAGCGCTCGATCAATACCAACAGGTGCTCACTGAACTCGCCCGAGAACAGCAGGAGGACATCGGCCTCTACAACCGATTGGGGGACCTTTCCGTCCGCGTCGGTGAGCTCGATGAGGCGCTCGAGTACTACGGGAAAGCCGTGGAGCTCTATCGCGAGGCACACCTTCCGAACAACGCCATCGCGGTCTGCAAGAAGATCCTGCGGAGCGTCCCGCAGCGTCACTGCGCCTACCTGCTGATGGGGCAGATCCGTGCGGAACAGGGCTTTGTGCCTGATGCCCGGACGAACTTCCTGACGTATGCCGACCGTATGGCCGCGGACGGCGATCTGGACGAGTCGTTCCGGGCCCTCATCGAATTCTGTGATGGGGCGCCGGACGACGTCGACGTCCGGGTCATGCTTGCCGAGCGGATGGTGGTTCAGGGCCGTGAGGGGGACGCCGTGGCGCAGCTGGCGGTCGTGTACCGTCACCTCGTCCAGGTCGAGGACACACAGCAGGCCGAAGACGTGAAGTCCCGGATCGTCGCGATCGACCCAGAGTTCGATGTCGAAACTCTGGTATCCGGAACGTCCAGCAACTCGATGGAGGAAGCGGTCGACGAGGCCGCGGCTGGTTTGAGAGCTGCGGCACCCTACGCAGCGGATCTGTCGTCGAAGCCGGATTCGGAAGAGGCGTCGGGCGACAACGGGTTCATCGATCTCGGAGAGATGATTCTCGGCGACCTGAAAGAGAAGTCAGCGCGCTTCACGGTTCCGTACGACGAGCCGAGCGGGGATGAGCAGGCCGATTTCAACACCATGCTGGCACAGTTCAAGGACAAGATCGACGAGAACCTGGACAACAGTGACGTGCGGGCTCACTACGACCTCGGGACGGCGTACAAAGAAATGGGTCTACTCGAGGAGGCGATCGGGTCGTTTCAGGCAGCCGTGCGGGCCTCCGCAGACCACCTGCCCTCGTATGAACTGATGGGTCAGACGTTCATCGAGATGGGTCAGCCGGAAGCCGCGGTGAAGTCCATGGAGCGTGCCGTGCAAGTCTCGAGCGCCACACCGGACGAACTGGTGGGGATCTACTACTACCTCGGCCTCGCGTACCATCAGCTCAAGCACGGGCAGGCGGCCGTCGACTTTTCCGAGGTGGACTTCTCCAGGGTGGGCCTCTCCAAGAAGGACCGCACAGTCATCCAGTAGACATCGCGCCGGACGAGGGCCGCCTCGCCCGGCGCGGTGAACGGGAGGTTGGGCTCGAGGCTCGCCGACAGCCCACCACCTTGCCAGTCCAAGCGACGGTTCGGACTTTCGGTCTTCGCTCTGTCCACCCGACCGGAAGGGACCCATGCGTCGTCTGACCTACTCCCTGATCCCTTTGGCCGCGCTCACGCTTTTCGCGGGGCCGGCCCTCGCGCAGACGGGGCGAGCCCTCCAGTTAGAGGACTACTACGCCCTGAAGTCCGTCAGTGCCCCGCGGATCTCGCCGGACGGTCGCTGGGTCGCCTACACGGTTTCGAGTCGAGTCGAGGAGGACAACTCCACGGTCGTGCGAACTTGGATCGTTCGCGCGGACGGTACCGACGGTCCTTCGCTCGTTCGTCATGACGGGCACGATGTATCGGCACCCCGCTGGGAGGGCGACCATCTCCGGGTGGAAGACGCGGAAGGGATGGGATGGCTTATCGATCCGGACCGGACGGGAGAAACCGCGACGCCATCACCGGAGGATGAACCCGACGGGATCCTCTCTCCGGATGGGATGTGGCGCGCCGTGGTTCGAGAGATCGAGCGCCCGGCCGCACCCGATCCGGAACTCACCGACTTCGAGCAGCGACACGCCGACCGTTTCGAGGGCGTGCAATTCGACTGGTACCCGTTCGTGCGGGATGGACAGGAATTCCCAATCCCGGACCGGTCCGCAGCGAACACGGAGGAGCTCTTTCTGGAGCGGACCGATGGCTCGGGAGAAGCCGTGCAGCTCACCAACCTCGGCCTTCGTCCGGGGAGCGTATCCTGGAGCCCCGATGGTCGCACGATCCTCTTCACCGCCGACCCGAACGCGTTCAGCGAACTGCTCTACGCACGAACGGATCTGTTCACGGTGACCGTATCCGGAGACCTGACCCGACTCACCGACGATGGTTTCACGTATTCGGGCGTACAGTTCTCGCCGGACGGGCAATGGATCTCCTACGTCCGCTCGTTCGGTACGGACTACATCATCGAGCGAAGGCTCGATCACGGAGGCCCCCGCGACCTCTATGTACGGCCCACGTCCGGCGGTGACCCGCTAAACCTCACCGAGGACTTTGATCTGGACGCCGGCACGCCTCGCTGGGCCCCGGATGGCGATCACATGTACTTCACGACGGGGATCGGGGGCGCCACACACCTCTTCCGTACCTCTCCGAACGGAGGCGGCGTCGAGCAGGTCACGACCGGGCTTCGCCGGATTCAGGGCCTCAGCATCGACGAGGACTTCGAGCGGATGGCCTATACGGTCGGACACTTCGACCGGCCGCCTGAAGTCTGGACCGCGGATATCGACGGGAGCAACGAGCGTCAGCTCACGGACGTTCACGCGGAGTTCCTGGCTGACGTTGCACCGAGTGGCTGGGAGCGGATCCTCTACGAGAGCTACGACGGGACGCCGATCGAAGGCTTCCTGCTCTATCCACACGGGTACGTCGAAGATTCCGGGACCACGTACCCGCTGATCGTCGTGAACCACGGCGGCCCCCACTCGGCCTCCGGGTACGGGTTCAACTTCAAGAACCAGTTCTTTGCCGCCAACGGGTACTTTGTTTTTCTGCCAAACTTCCGCAGCTCCACGGGTTACGGCGATGACTTCAAGTGGGGTACGTGGGGCGCCTGGGGCACCAATGACGGGGAGGACGCGCTCGCTGGCGTGGACCACCTGATCGAGCGCTTCCCTGTCGATCGCGACCGGGTCGGGTCAACGGGCCACTCGTACGGGGGAATCCTGACGAACTGGCTGATCACTCGGTACCCGGACCGATTCCAGGCGGCGGTGAGCGGTGCAGGCGCGTCCAACTGGACGAGCAATTATGCGCACTCCGATGTCGCACGAACGAAGGAACTGGAATTCTTCGGGCGCCCGTGGGAGCCCGAGGCGAGAGAGATCATGATCCGCCAGTCTGCCTACCTGAATTCGGGTGGTGTGCAGGCGGCGACGCTGTTTGTGCACGGGGAGGTCGACTACCGCGTGCCTCTCGAGGGCGCGATCCAGCTGTACACGTCGCTCAAGAAGCAGGGCGTACCCGCCGAGTTGATCGTCTACGATGGTCAGGCCCACGGAATCCGTGGGCACTGGAACAACGTGCACCGAATGATGAATGAACTACGCTGGTGGGAGACCTACCTGAAGCCCGTTCGACCGAGACTGACGAGCGACGGTTAGCCCCCTCCGTCAGGCGCCCATGAGCACGAGCAACACCGAAAGCGTTACCACCGAGACCGCAGAGGATATGACCACGACGCTCGCCGCGACCTCCGACGCCGTCTCGTAGCGAGCCCCGAAGAGATAGACCATCGCCCCACTCGGCATGCCGGCCATGACCACGGCAACCGGCGCCCACGGCCAGCCGAGCCCCAGCACAGGTACGACGAGCACCCAGGCCAGTACCGGCTGCACCAGTAACTTGATCGCCGCCAGCACCGAGGCCGGAGCGATCTGTCCCTCGAGTCGATAGCCAGCCAGGGAGGCACCGAGGGCGATCAGGGAACATGGGATCGCGACGACGGACATGAGGCTGCCGACCGCGTCGATCGGGGACGGGAGGGGCGTGAGGCCGGCCAGATTCGCCACGAGGCCGAGGAGAATCCCCGCGATAATCGGATTCGCCAGCACCTCCAGGAACAGTCGCGCCACGTGCACGCGCGAAGCTCGCCCTTCCCTCCGTCGTCCCGTCTCGATCAGGAGGATGGAGACCGGGAGGAGCGTGGCAGAGTGGAACGAGATGATCAGGAAGATGGGAACGGTCGCTTCGTCTCCGAACGCGCTGACCAGCAGAGGGATCCCCAGAAGAACGGTGTTCGAGAAGCCCCCTCCGAGGCCGTGAATCGACTGCTCGTCGATCGGTCGGTGGAAGAGGAACCGCGCGGAGAGCATGCCCAGGCCGTAGGCTGCAAACGCTGAGGCGTAGTAGCCGCCCAGGAAGCTCCACGCGATCTGTTCGGGGAAGTCGATCGTCGCGATGCGATAGAACAGCATGATCGGAATCGCCGCATTGAACACGAAGAGGACGAGTCTTCGCGCCGTAACCGCTCCGAACAGGCGGACACGGACCGCGAGATAGCCGACGGCCATGACCCCGAAGACGGGAGCGATGATGCCCGCGATCTGAGTCACGGACCGGCCCGATCCGGATCGCGGCTCAGCGGGGGCCCGACCTCACCTGATCACACCACGCCAGTCGACAAACCGACCGAAACACTCGGTGACGTGCACGAGCGCGCATGGTCACACGGTCACAAACGCGATCAGTTCACCAGCGCACTCAGTGCGGCACCGTCCAGGAGTTGACCCTTGGTGACGACCGCCTCGACCGATCGCGTATTCGTGATGTCCTCGAGCGGATTGGCACTCAGAAGAACGAGGTCGGCGACGCGGCCGGCTTCGATCGTGCCCATCTCGCCCTGAAGCCCGAAGAACTCGGCCGGGTGCACTGTTGCGGCTTCAATCGCTTCGAGAGGCGTGAGTCCCGCTCGGACGAGCATCTCCAGCTCGCTGTGAAGGCTGTAGCCCGGTGCGGCGAAGCCGATCGGTGTGTCGGTCCCGGCGCCGAAGGGCACGCCGGCCTCATGCATCAGACCCACGAGGAAGAGACTCCATTCTCCGTAGGTCAGGTCGCGCATCGGGCCGCCCTGCCTGTTCGCCTCGGTGGCCGCGCCCCACTCCTCCGAAACATCCGTCGGAAGCTTGGACAGCAGCTCGCTCCAATCATCACGCTCGAAGGGGGGCATCACACCCAGTGCGTTGAGTCGGAGTGTGGGCACCTGAATGGTGTTCATCATCGAAGCGACCACCTCGGCACAGCTGGCCTCGTCGTACGCGTCCACCGCAGGGAGCCGCTGCAGGTTGTGCAGGCTCGACCGAAGGGTCCCACCCGGGACGCCATCCGGATTCGCCAGGAGGGCGCGACGTTCGGCCAGCCAGGCCTCTCCATCGGCGACGCAATCCGTCTCGATGTTGCGCAGGTGCTCGAGCGACTGGACTCGGGGCCCGACATCACGTGCCCTCATCGATAGCGGCACGTGACCATCCATGGGCAGCCCTCGCGCATTCGCTTCCTCGACGAGCACCTCGAACACCTCCGGGGTGACCATCTCGTAGATCTTGAGGAAATCGACCCCTGCATCGGCCAGGCGAGCGACGTTCAGGCGAGCGGTCTCCACGTCGGGATTCCCGATGCCGAGCGGCGGGCGACCATTGCCGTCGTACACGACGAACTCTCCATCGAGAAGCGGACCCGCATAGAAGACCCGCGGCGCAGTCGCCCCGTCGGCCCTCAATGGCGCGACCGCAGCCAGAACCGGATCGAGCGGGCCGCCGGTGTCCCGGATGCTCGTAATGCCGTGGTTCAGGAAGAGTCCGGCCATCGCATCGGTCAGGCGCGCATCATACGTGAGGTGGACGTGGAAGTCCCACAGACCCGGGATCAGGTATCGGCCCGATCCATCGACCGTCCGCGTGGCCCCGCCGGCCTCACCGGCGTCCATCACCGCGGAGATCATCCCGCCTTCCACGAGGACGGTCTGCCCTTCCCTCACACCGTTGACCGCATCGATCACGGTGACATTCTCGATCGCGACGTCCGCCACGGGCGTCGAGCCCCCGCACGCAGCGACGAGGAGGAGAAAGCCGGCGAGCGTCAGTGGGCGAGTACGGCTGGAGAGCATACGAATGGCCTCGATGGTTTAAGAGAAGGACAACCTAGGCTGCCGGGGTGGGGTCGGGCCACGGGCCGGGCCTCAGTGCCTATGCGTCGCTCAGGCCTGCCGGTCTCCCAGGATCTGCTGTGCCGCCAACCACCCCGGCCCCCCGCTGACGCAGCCCCCGGGGTGCGTGCCCGACCCGCACTGGTAGTATCCCTCGATCGGTGTCCGGTATTGATTCCAGCCCGGTGCGGGCCGGTTCAGGAAGAGCTGATCCTCGAAGAGCTCCCCGGCGAAGATGTTGCCTTCGCTGAGCCCGATCAGCGTCTCGATGTCGTGCGGCGTCACGATCTCGCGATGGAGAACCAGTTCGCCGAAACCCGGGAAGAACTCTTCGATGGTCTCCTGCACGATGTCCCCGAGCCGATCCCGCTCGGTCTCCCAGTTGCCCTCGGCGAGGTGATACGGCGCGTACATCACGAAGCACGACATGACGTGCTTGCCCGCCGGAGCCATATCGGGGTCGAGCGTCGACTGGACGCAGCAGTCGAGGAACGGGCGGCGACTCACCCTCCCCTCCTCGCAATCGGCCCACGCCTCCATGAGATAATCGATCGACGGTCCGAGGTTTGTGAACCCCGTGAAGATGTCCTCGCGACCTTCGAGGCCGGGGAACGTCGGCACGTCCGACAGGGCGAAGTTCACCTTGGCTGCCGTACCCTGGAACTTAAAGTCGCGGACATGTCCGATCAGGTCCTCGGGCATGTCATCGGGGTCGACGAGCCGCAGGAAGGTCTGGCGGGGATCCAGGGCGCTGACCACCAGCTCCGATTCGATGACGGTTCCGTCTGCGAGTTCGACGCCCTGGGTTCGCCCGTCCTCGTAGCGGACGCGCGCCACACCCGAGTTCAGGCGGATCGTGCCACCGAAGCTTTCGAAGGCCCGCGCCAGGACCTGTGTGAATCCACCATTGCCGCCCTTGTGAAAGCCCCAGTGACCTGGTTCACCGTCATACTCACCCAACTTGTGGAAAAGCCAGACGAGGCCCGACTCCCGGTCCCGAACACTGCATCGGCTCCCGATGATGCCGCTCGACGCATAGAGCGACTTCACCAGCTCGTTCTCGAAGTATTCGTCGAGGATCTCGGCCGCCGACCGCGTGCGGAACTTCTCGAACATCGTCCGGACCTCCGGGTCCAGCTCGTCGTACCACCCCTTCAGCTCCGCCAGGGCCGCGATCTCGGCCGGATCGTCGCTTCGGCTGTTCGGAGGTATCCGGTCCATCCATGGCTTCAGCGCCCGAACCAGCCGGGCGATGATGTGATCCAGGTCTCGCGCAGCCTCCGCGTCCGCCGGTGAGTGGCGGGCGATCTCGTGGTAGTTCTCGTCCGAATCCGGGCCGAGCAGCAGATATTCGCCATCGAGCCCCGGCTGAAAGGTGTTCACCAGCGGTAGCACCATCATGCCGTGCTTCACCAGGCCGAGATCCTGGACGATCTCCGGACGCATCAGGCTGATCGCGTAGGAAAACGTGGTGAAGTGAAATCCGGGCACCAGCTCCTCGGTGATGGTCGCGCCACCGACGAGGTGGCGCTGCTCCAGGAGAAGCGTGTTCAGTCCGGCCCTCGCCAGGTAACACGCGTTCACCAGTCCGTTGTGGCCGGCGCCGACGACGATCGCGTCGTACCGTCGCGCGTCACTCATCTCCGGCCTCCTCGCCCATGGCCGCCGTCTTTCGAGCGGGGTTGTAGAACGGCATTCGGGTCACGCACGCCAGGACGTTCTGCGGGCGACGGACGACGGTGACTTCCAGGTCGACCTCCGAACCCGGCTCGGCCAGGTCCAGAGGGAGCTTCGCGATCGCGAGCGGCGTCCGCAGCAGAGACGAGGTCGTGAAGCTGCTGGCGTACCCGGCGTAGTCCCACTCCGTGCTTCCGCGTCGGTAGACGCTCATCGTCGACTCGGCATACACCTCGTGCCGCGGCGGAACGACTCCGGCCTCCGAATAGACGCGCTCGTAGTCGTGCCAGTCGACCGCCAGGCCCACGGTGGTCCAACGGCTCGTTCGGTTTCGCAGCTCGGACTCGATAGCCGAACGCCCCACGAAGTCACGTCCGTCCTGATCCAGCTTACTGAACATCCAGGACCATCCGAGCTCGAGCGGTGTCTCGCGCTGTTCGTCCACCCATGCGAACCGGGCGGAGTGGAAGTCGGCGCCCATGAGCAGAAGCCCGGCCTCGATCCGTGCCATCTTCAGCGCCGTCGTCCCGATGGGGACGATGTTGTGCCCACGTCCGGCGCGCATGAGGGCATCCCACACCACGCACGCGTCTTCCGACCGGATCCAGAGTTCGTATCCAAGATCTCCTGTGTACCCCGTGCGTGAGACCATCACGCGTCGACTCTCGATCATCGCGCTGGTCGCCCCGAAATACCTCAATGGTGTCGCCGACTCGGTCAGCTGGCGGATCACGCGGTGGGCGTGCGGCCCCTGCAGTGCGAGGATGCCGAACGCCCTGGAGACGTCCTCGATTTCGACGTGGGCGCCCATCTCCCGCGCCATGACCCGAAAGTACCGGAGCGCAGGCTCGGCCGCGGTCAGCCAGTACGTACCATCGTCGACCTGCATGACGACCCCGTCCTGAAGCACGAAACCCCGCTCGTCGCACCAACACGTGTACTGCGCTCGGCCGACCGGGCATCCCGCGATGTCCCGGGCGAGCACTCGACCGAGGAAGCGAGCGGCGTCAGGGCCCGAAACGCGATACTTGAAGAGGGGCGTCGTATCGAGCAACGAGACCGAATTGCGGATCGCGTAGTACTCGGCACTGAGCGAGTGTTGATACTGAGGTGCAACCAGATATCCGGCCCAGTGCTTCCACAGCCCGGCTTCATTTCGAGCCTGGACTCGAGGGTGGAACGGCGTGGTGAGAGGCATGCGTGCCGACGAGTTCGGGGGCGGTCTCCGAGGGCGTTGCCAAGGTACGCGGGAGGAGCCTCTGCGTCATGGGTATCCGACCCTATAAACGCTTGATTCGACACGCTTTCGGACCTACAGTCCCGAGGTATGCGTTCATGCCTGATCTCGAGGCGCTCGGAGGGGTTTCACCGCAGTATGTTCCGCTCGTTCGCCGGCCGGTCCACTACACCGCGCACACGGGGCGCTTGGCTCTCTCTCGGCCTCCTCGCATCCGGCATCTGGATCGCGGCCTGCTCGGACGAACCCGTCGTCCCGCTCGTCGAAGAGCTCGAGGACGACTCAGGTCTTGCGCTCGATCAGGAACTCCAACTGCAGCTGTTCCTGATGGGCATCGACGGGCGCATCGAGGAGCGCTTCACAGCGATGCTTGGCCGGGACATTGATCAGAATCTCGCCGAGATCGGTCGCCTGCTCTTCTTCGACCCGATCCTTTCCATCACGCAGGACAACAGCTGCTCTGGGTGTCACGGGCCAAACGTCAGCTTCAACGACTCCAAGTCGATCTCGATCGGCATTCAAAACAACGGGGTCGTCGGTCCGGATCGCGATGGCCCGTTCAACCTTCGGCGTGCCCCGACGATCATCAACGCGGCTTTTTATCCGAATCTGATGTGGGACGGTCGCTTCGCCGCGGAATCTCTGGACGGCTTCGATAACTCCCAGGGCTTTCGCCTTCCCGAACCTGAAGGGTACAGCCTGTCAGATCTGGATCACCTGCTCATGGCCCAGGCGTTCACGCCGGTCACGGACAAGATCGAGATGGCCGGTTTCGACTTTCAGGGTGACAGCGATGCGATCCGTGCGGAGATCACCAGCCGGGTCGATGAGATCGCCGAGTACAGGACCCGGTTCGCCACGAGTTTTCCGGAGATCGCAGACGGTGCGCCGCTGAGGTACGAGCACATCGCGCGGGCGATCGCCGAATTCGAATTCACGCTCATTCGCGCGGACGCTCCACTCGACCAATACGCACGCGGAGACACGGCTGCGATGACGCCCCCCGAGAAGAGAGGGGCGCTCCTCTTCTTCCGTAATCCGGCCGCGTGCTTCGAATGCCATATCACGCTTGGATACGCGAACCAGATGTTCAGCGACTTCGAGTCGCACGCGATCGGTGTTCCGCAGATCGCCCCGTCCAAGACCAATGCAGTCTTCGACGGGCCGGGCTACGACGAGGACTTCGGACGCGAACGCAGCACGGGCGACATCAGTGATCGATACAAGTTCCGGTCGACTCCGCTCCGGAACGTGGCGTATCAGCCGACGTTCATGCACAACGGTGCCTTCATCTGCCTCGACAATTCGATACGGCATCACCTCGAGATGCGCGAATCGCTCGAGTCCTTCTCCGGTGAGCACCTCGAGTACCGACTCCGGGCGAAGAGAGGCCCGGACCAGGACATGATTCAGTTGGCTCACGAGCTGGCCCGAAATCCGAGAGGCAGACTCACGCTCGATCAGTTCGAGGATCTTCTCGCGTTCGTCGAGATCTCACTCTCCGACCCCGAAGCACACCCGGATGCGCTGCGCCATCTCATTCCGGCCACGGTTCCAAGTGGGCTCCCCGTGCACGATTTCGACTACGACGTGCCCCCAAGGGAGTGCCGCTGAGCACTCGCCCGATCAGCGAGGATCGGTGACCTGATCGCGGCTCAGACTGTGGGACCCTAGGCCTCCCAGAGCCCTCTCAGATAGTCGAACGTGTAGAAACCGGTCGAGTGCCCATCGCTCCACACGAACTGGAGCGCGTAGCGACCGACGTAATGGATGGCCGTCGGATACACGTTCGTCGACACATCGTCCGGCCGGACCGTCCGCACCCCGGTCATTTCGTCGACGCAGCCAGCGCACGGACACGCGAGCCGGAGCTCCCTGGGTACATACTCCGCGGCCACGCCATCCCCCCACACGATTCGAAGGCGGCTTTCGTCCTCTGAAGGCCCGATCTCGGTCGGGTGCGTGCGCGGATCTCGGGGCATCATCCGGCCCTTTGCACGAGATGTGCTGCGAGGGCTCGGAACGCGGCGCCTCGGTGGCTCCGGGCATCCTTCTCCGCGGGTGTCATCTCGGCGTAGGTCCGACCGAGCTCCTCATTGAAGACGTGAGGGTCGTAACCGAAGCCACCCCGTCCCACAGCTTCGTCCACAATCCGTCCGGGCGCCTCGCCCCGGAAGAAGGCCGGCTCCGCGTCCTCGGACTCCACGAGGGACGCCACGCACACGTACCGCGCAGTGCGATCTTCCGGGGGTACACCCTGGAGCCTCTCCACCAGATGGCGATTGTTCGCGTCGTCCAGTTGCCCGCCGTCGAGGTCGGCAGGCGCGGCACCATGGTCAGGGGCGAACCGCTTCGAGCGAACCCCGGGAGCGCCGTCGAGAGCATCCACGGAGATCCCGGAGTCGTCGGCGACTGTGGGAAGTCCTGAGCGGGCCGCGAAGTATCGCGCCTTCGACAGTGCGTTTTCCTCGAACGTGTCGAACGGTTCGAGCGCCTCCTCTTCCGGCAGGTAGGACACCCCAGCGTCGTCGAGCCCGAGCACCTCGAGGCCTGGTACGTCGCCGAGTATGCGCCGGATTTCACGCATCTTCCCGTCACTCCGCGTGGCGATCAGCAGCTGCACGTCAGCTCCCGTCGAGTGCGCGCGCCTGGGCGGCCAGAAGCGTCTCGATACCCGCCATGCCCAGGTCGATCAACTGGTCCAGGTCCCGGCGTGGGAACGGATCGCCTTCCGCCGTCCCCTGCACCTCGACCAGCCCTCCACTCTCGGTCGCAACCAGGTTCATATCGACCTGCGCACCAGAGTCTTCTCGATAGTCGAGATCGAGACAGGGCACACCGTCGACGATACCCACGCTGACTGCCGCGACCTTTTCACGGACGGGAGAACGCGCGACCAGTCCCTCGTTCATCATCCATCGAGTCGCGAGTTCGAGAGCGACGCACGCACCGGTGATCGAGGCCGTACGCGTGCCACCATCGGCCTGCAGCACGTCGCAGTCGACGGTGATCGTATGCTGTCCCAACGCACGCATGTCCGTCACGGACCGGAGTGAACGTCCGATGAGGCGCTGGATCTCCTGCGTGCGCCCCTTGGGGCCGTTGCGCTCTCTCCCGCTGCGCGTGTGCGTGGCGCGCGGAAGCATGGCGTACTCGGCGGTCACCCACCCAGCCCCGCTTCGCTCGCGCCACGCGGGAACACCGTCGGCGACGCTGGCTGTACAGAGGATGCGGGTGTTGCCCGTGGCGATGAGGCACGAACCCTCGGCATAGGGCGAAGGACCGATCTCGATATGAATCGGCCGTCCCTGATCGGGACGGCGGCCGTCGTGTCGCTCTGACATGGATGGCACGGGGTCAGGAGGAGGGATCGTCCGCGCTCGTGCGGATCCGTCGGACGAGGTCACTCGTGGAGTACCCCTCCACGAAGGGAATGAGTTCAACCCGACCACCGTGCGCCTCGACCGTGTCACGCCCGACAACGCTGTCGAGGTCGTAGTCTCCGCCCTTCACGAGGACGTCGGGGACGAGGGCATCGATCAAGGCCGACGGTGTGTCCTCATCGAAAAGACAGACGTAGTCGACACACTCCAGCGCAGCGAGGACGAACGCCCGATCCGCCTCTGGCACGAGCGGGCGCTCAGCACCCTTCCCGAGGCGCCGGGTGGAGTCGTCCGTGTTGACGCCGACCACGAGCACATCACCCAACGCGCGCGCGGACTGCAGATAGGTCGCATGTCCCCGGTGCATGAGGTCGAAGACCCCGTTGGTGAACACGACCCGTTCCGAGCGGGGCTGCGAGAGGCGCCTCGTCAACTCGTCGCGCATGACGATCTTGTCGGGGGCCGACCGCAGCGTCACGACGCCTCCATGCCCGTGAGCAGGCGATAACCGCGGGCCACAAGCTCCGAAGCGACCGACGCCCCCAGGCTCTCCGGCTCATCGAGCGGGCCAGTGAGGTCCGAGCGTACCAGACGGTCCCCGGCAGGGCTCGCGGCCGCGGCCCACAGCCGAATCCAGCGGCCGGATGGCTGAGCCAGACAACCCAGCGTCTCCGTTCCGTGCTCCCCAATCGCGTCGAGCAGTGCCAGTTCAGTGCGGAGGGCCGTTCGCGTCGGCAGATGATCAAGCGCTGTCGCCTCTGCGATCGGGTGGCGAGCGATCAGCGCGAGCGCCCCCTGCCCCGGCTCCGGCAACCACGCCTTCGGGTCGAGAGCTTCCACTGCAGTATCCAGGAGTCCCACCTCGCGTGCGTCGAGGGCGCTCATGATGAGCACGTGCGGATCAGATTCCTCGCGACCATGGAAGTCCGTACCGTCATCGGCCGCCGACCGCGCCTGATCGGCAACCGCGCGCACCGCGGCGGCGTCCATGTCGAGGCCACGGAGGTCCGAACGATGCGCGGCCAGGAATGCGCCACGTCTCGCACCGGTATAGCCCACCATGGCTCCGGTCGGCAGATGGGCCAGGGGCGTAGCACGCCCCTGGAGTGCGACGACGACGTCCCGCGTCTCCATACGCGGAAGAACGGCAACGGTCGTGAAGTCGTCGGAGCCACTGCCCCGCATCGCGGACAGGCCGACGAGCGCCAGATCGATCTGATGCTCCCGAAGTCCGGCAAACGGAGCCGAACGATCGAGTTCACCGACGGACTCCACGTCGACACCGGCGTGGTGGAGCCGTTCGAGAACGTGCGCGGTACGACCCGCGATATCGGGGTGTGTCGCCAGCCTGGCCGTCACGTGGTCATGCCCTCTCCCGGCCACCCCGAGACGGGGGCCGAGGATGTCGATCAGAAGAGGTAGAACAGCAGATAGGCCGCCAGTAGAAGCGCGACCCACAACACCATGCTACCCGAAGCCCACGATCGCGCCAACGGGCCCACTTCTCCATGAGTGCGACCGAGGCCGCCCAGAGCAGAGTGTACCAGGCCCATGACGGCGGTACGCACCGCTCGATCGATGGCGCCGACGACGCTCCCGACGGTCGTGACCAACCACGGACCAAGCTTCCGGTACAGGATCTCCGCATCGATGTGTACGGCGCGTTTCTCATCCGGGTAGACGCCGGTCTTCACCAGCGTGATAAAGCCGAGCGCGCCGAAACACAGGAGCTGTAACTGCGTCAGGACATGCCGGGTGTCGTACGGATGGTAGTCCATCTCGAACGGGAGCAGCGCGTAGAAGGTGCCGGGGAAGACGCCGATCAGGACGCACAGCGCGCCGCCGATGACCATCGCGACAAGCATGTTCTTGGGCGGTTCCTTCGTCCGGATTCCGGAATCGTGCGCGAAGAAAGCGAAGTACGGGATCTTGATACCGGCGTGCTCGAGCACGCCCGCCGACGCGAAGAGCATGAACAGCCACACGATGTAATGATGCTCATCGATCGCGGCGACCATAATCATCGACTTCGTCACGAACGCACTGAACAGCGGAAATGCCGAGATCGCCGAAGCCCCGACGATGCAGAGCGTCGCGGTCAGGGGCATCGTCTTGTAGAGCCCCCCGAGATCCGTGCCTTTGGTGCGGCCGGTCATGGTCAGGACCGCGCCCATGGACATGAAGAGCAGGCCTTTGAAGATCACGTCCGCGAAGGCGTGGGCCACGGCGCCATTCACTGCCATCGCCGTACCGATCCCGATCCCGGCGACCATGAAGCCGATCTGGTTGATCATCGAGTAGCCGAGGACCCGACGCAGATCGTTCTCGAGCACGGCGAAGAAGATCGGGAAGAACGTCATCGCCGTTCCAATCCAGATCAGCTCGTCGAGCCCACCGAAGCTCCGGGCCAGCGCGTAGACGGCGACCTTCGTCGTGAAGGCGCTCAGGAAGACGGTCCCCGTCGGCGTGCTCTCCGGGTACGCCTCGGTGATCCAGTTGTGCGCGAGCGGGAAGCCCGCCTTGATCCCGAAGGCGATGAGGAGGAGGAGAGCCGGGAGCCCTGCGGCGGCCAGCCCCCCGCCCTCGTCACCATGTAGCTCTCCGGCGACATGCCCGAACTCGATCGAGCCGGTCTGATGCGCGAGCATCAGCGCACCCGAGAGCAGGAGCACGCCGGACACGACATGGATGATCAGGTAGCGGAAGCCGGTGGCGTACGCGGTGTCGGATTTCCTTGCCCAGACCAGGAAAACCGACGTGATCGCCAGAAGCTCCCAGAAGACGAAGAGCGTGATGAAGTCCCCGGCGAACACCGCTCCTAGCGCGCTTCCAGCGTACAGCATCGCCGAGACATGCTGCATCCCGGCCTTCTCGTTGCCGATGATGTCGTCTTCACCGACCTCGCTCGCGACCGAGCCATCCGGCGTGCCGTCGCCCAGATGCAGGGCGTAGATGAAGCCGAGGAAGGCGGCGATGTGGAACAGGTAGCCGAAGAGCAGACTGAGCTTATCGGCCCGGTACGGCTGAAGCTCGTACCCGAGGAGCTCGAGCGTGAGATAGACCTGTGGAACCGACTCACCGATCGCCGAAGGCGCACCGACGTCGGCGCCCGCGGTCATGATGAGGTTGATCAGCCCGAGAATCGGAATCCCGAGGACGACGGTCTTACGGACCGCGCCCTTCGTGACGGCCACGACGATCGCCCCCAGGAAGAAGAGGACGAAGGGAGGCATGCTTCCCAGCATCAGGCGCCTCCCTCTTCGTCAGAACCGGGATCCGACGCTGTGCCGTGCCCCCCGCCGTGTCCGTGCGTGGACACGTGTCCCGGGTCGGCATCGGGGTCGTACGCGCCCCCGCCCTCGTAGTAGTCCTCGGAACGGATCAGGAGCGTCCGCATGGGACGCGCAAGCAGCACCAGGAACCAGAACGAGATGAAGCCGTAGACCGGATACACGAAGAAGCGCATGCTCTCTTCGAGCGGGTGCGGATGCGCGTTCTCGGTTCCCATGAGTACGAACTCAGAGAGGAAAAGGACCGCGCAGATCGCGTAGAAGATCATGAAGAGCTTCTTGACCGTGTCCGGCTTGTCCATCCAGCCGACGGGCTCTTTCACCTCGTGATGCCCGTGCCCACTCATCGGGCACCTCCTGCGACGACCATCTGCATCAATTCGTGGAACAGGTCCGGCCAGAGGAAGAGTCCCATCGTCGCTGCGGCGGTAATGCAGATCGCGATCAGCGACGGCGTGGGAGACTCATGGATACCGTCGTGGTGATGCGCATCCTCGGGCGGCTTGAAGAAGAAGGCCTTCACCGGGACCTCGAGCAGATAGTAGAGGCCCAGGAGCGAGCTCAGCATCAGTACGGCGAGCAAACCCATCTGGCTGGCCTCAAGCGTTCCCATGCCCAGGAACCATTTGGACCACGCGCCCCCTGCAGGCGGCAACCCGATGATCGACAACGAGCCGATGAAGAACGCCCCGAAGGTGATCGGCATCGTGCGCCCGAGGCCGTGCATCCGGCTGATCTTCTTCTCGTGCGCGGCCACCATGATGCCGCCGGCCGCGAAGAAGAGGGTGATCTTGCCGAACGCGTGCATAGCGATGTGCATGCCGCCCCCGATGATACCCATCTCGTTCGCGAGCATCGCGCCGAGCACGATGTATGAGAGTTGGCTGATCGTGGAGTAGGCCAGCCGAGCCTTCAGATTGTCCTTCTTGAACGCGACCAGAGACCCGAGGATGATCGTCGCGGCGGCGGCCCAGGCAAGCCACGTCGTGGTCGTGAGCGTCTGAAGTAGATCGATGCCGAACACGTAGACGGCGATCTTGAGCACGGTGAACACGCCAGCCTTGACGACCGCCACGGCATGCAGGAGCGCAGACACCGGTGTGGGCGCGACCATCGCGGCCGGAAGCCAGCGGTGGAACGGCATGACGGCGGCTTTTCCAACCCCGTACACGTACAGGACGAGGATCGCGCTCAGGATCCCCGTGGACGCAGTACCGGCCAGAATCCCACCCGTCCGGAAATCGAGCGTACCGGCGAGCACCCACGTCCATATGATCGCGACGAGCTGCAACCCGACGGAGGTCGTCAGCAGGATGCCGAGATAGATCCGCCCCGACTTCTTCGCCTCCTCCGTCTGGTGGTGCGTAACGAGCGGCACCGTACAGAACGTCAGGAATTCGTAGAAGACAAAGAGCGTGAACAGGTTGCCGCTGAAGGCCACGCCCATCGCGCCCGCGATGGCGATCGCGAAGAAGAAGAAGAATCGCGTCTGATTCTCTTCATGGTGCCCGCGCATGTAGCCGATCGCGTACAGCGACGTGATCGGCCAGAGGAAGCCCGCCACCAAGGCAAAGACCATCCCGAGGGGCTCGACCTCGAAGGAGAGCCAGACGTCTGGCACGACCTCCAGAATGTCGAGACGTGGCGTCTCCCCGGCGCGCACGAGGCGAAGAAGGGCCCACACGTGCGCGAAGGTGATCACCCCCGTGACCAGCGTCGCCGTCTCGCGTGCGTTCTCGTTGTTCCGAAGCAGCAGCACGAGCCCCGCGCCGATGACCGGCAGCAGAACGGTAAAAAGAACGATCATGCCCGGGTCGCCCATCACGGCATCACCCCCAGGAGCGTCTCGGCGGCCGAAATCGCGACGCTCGACGTCGTGCCCGCGTCGATCCCGAACCAGAAGCTCGCCGCCACGAGCGCCCACGTCGGAATCAGGAGACCGAGGGGGGCCTCCTTGATCTCGTCCTCGCCCTCACGTCGCTGGAAGTACGCGACCTCGACGACCTTCCAGATGTACACGAGCGCCATCAGGGATCCGACCATCACGATCGCGGCGACGAACCACCGCCCCTGTGCGAGCGCCGCCTGAACCAGGTACCACTTACTGATGAAGCCTACGGTCAGAGGAACGCCGATCATGCTCAGGCCGGCACCCACGAAGGCGGCCATCGTCCAGGGCATCGCCTTGCCCAGCCCCTTCATGTCCTCGATCCGGACCGACCCGATCCGATACATGACGCAGCCCATCGCCATGAAGAGCGCGCCCTTCATGACCGCGTGGTTGAATAGGTGGATGATGCCGGCTGCCACGCCAAGCACGGACCCGAGGCTGATCCCCAGCACCATGTATCCGATCTGTGCCACGGACGAGAAGGCCAGCAGACGCTTCACGTTCGCCTGGTAGATCGCCACCAGCGACATGGCCAGAATCGCCACGAGTGCGAGGGGCATCAGCACCATGTCGAGCTGCATCTGCTCGAACGAGAACTGCTCACCGAAAACGGTGAAGAAGAACCGCATGAGCAGATAGACGCTGACCTTGGTCGACGTCGCCGCCATGTATCCGGTGACGGCCGACGGTGCGAAGGTGTAGGCGTTCGGTAACCAGAGGTGGAGCGGGAAGAGGGCGAGCTTGAGCGTCACCCCCACCGTCAGGAAGGTGAACGCGACCGCAATCGTCCGGTCTCCTTCTCCAGACGCCCAGACCTCGGGGATCCGCTCGGCCAGGTCCATCATTCCGAGCGTGCCGGTCATAACGAACAGCAGCCCGACGCCGATCACGATGAACGTCGCGCCGACCGATCCCATGATCAGGTACTGGAAGGCCGACGTGAGCGCTCGGCGGTCCTGACCAAGGGCGATCATCGAGTACGCCGACAGTGACGACACCTCGAGGAAGACGAACACGTTGAAGACGTCGCCCGTGACCGCAATCCCAAGTAGACCGCAGACGTTCAGCAGGAATGCCGCGTAGAACAGCGCGTGACGGTCCTCCGAGATCTCGTCGATGACGCTGGTCCGGGCGTAGAGCACGGCAATCGCCGCGATGCTCGCAACGATGACGGCTACGAAGGCGCTGACCTCGTCGATCCGATACTCGATCCCGATCGGTGCGGCCCATCCGCCCATCGAATACACGATCACGCCCTCCGCCATGACCCGGCGAAGGAGTTGCACGGCCGCGCCCAGTGCGAACCACGACCCACCCACCGCGGCGACCCACGCCGGACCGGAGCGGTTCAGAAGCGCCGCGACCGGAGCCAGCATCATGGGGACCACGACGAGGAGCGCAGGGAGATTCTGACTCACGCGGCGTTGTCCTTTCTGGCGATCTCGTTCTCCTGGATCGTCCCGTACGCCTCGTTGATGCGCACGACCAGACTGAGGCCAAGAGCAAGGGTCGCCACACCGACGACAATCGCCGTCAGCATGAGCACGTGGGGAATCGGATTCGAGTAGAGGATCTCGGCCGACTCAGCGGCTGCGTGAGCCACCCCGGACGCCCCCTGCATGACGAGTTCACCCGACGACCCGACCGCATCGACGGCTGCATCCGCGGCCTCGTGGCCGGTGGTGGCAGCAGCATGGTCGTCCCCACCGCCATGGTCTCCGGATTCGATCAGGATCGGCGCCGTGCCCCCGGTGACCTTTCCGAAGGAGACGTACATCAGGATGACCGAGGTCTGGAAGATGTTCAGACCGATGAGCTTCTTCACGAGGTTGTCCCGCGAGATCAGCGTATAGAAGCCGACCATCATCAGGACGATCACCGCCCAGTAGTTGAACAGGCTGAAGGAGATCACGTGTCGATCCTCCTTCGCCCCGCAAAGGCATAGAACAAGGCAACCATCACTCCGAAGACGGTCGTCAGGACGCCGAGCTCGATCCCGATGATGCCGTAGTGCTGCCCGTGCGTTGGATCGTGCTCGTAGCCGTAGACGCCGAACAGGTAGCTGTAGTTCAGGAACTCCCCGCCCCGGAACATCGCCACGTACCCGACGCCCAGGTACAGGGCGACACCGAGCGCTCCGCAGATGTATGCCACCTTGGGTGGCATGACCCTGATTGCGTTTCCGAGGCCGAAGACGAGCGCGTACAGAACGAAGGCGGCGGCGAAGATGACCCCGGCCTGAAACCCTCCACCCGGCCCGTAATCCCCGTGGAACTGGACGTACAGGGCGAAGAGCAGAATGAACGGACTGAGAATCTTCGTCCCGACGCGGAGAATCACCCGATCATCCATCGTCATCCTCCTCGGGCGCGGGGTCTCCGGACGGGTCGTTGGGGCCCTGGCTCTCCATAGCGGCGACCATTTCTGCACGGGTCGTTCCCGGCTTCACCGTATGCCAGCGTCCGTCGTGAAAAACACGCTTGGGGAGCGGGCCTCGAGAGAGCAGCAGAAGGACACCAACCATGGCGGCGAAGATTACCGCGGTCTCACCCATGGTGTCGTACCCGCGGTACGACCCGAGGACCGAGGTGACCACGTTGGGAATGTGGCCGACCTCCTCTTCGGAGTCGTGGAGATAGTGCGCAGCCACGTGCTGGTGAGCAGGGTTGTCGGCCCCGCCGAAGGGTGGGATCTCAGCCGTCCCGTACACCAGGATGCCGCCCGTCACGAGAACGACGAAGAGCGGGAGAAGAGGCGTGTGCTCCGGCTCAGACTCCTTGTACCCCACGAGCGCGAGGGTACCGAGCAGGAGGACAGTCGAAATCCCCGCTCCGACAGCGGCCTCGGTAAACGCTACGTCCACGGCGTCCATGACGACGAAGAGGCCAGCCGAAACGAGGCTGTAGATGCCCGCGAGCATTACCGCCGCGAAGAGATTCCGGGTCCGGATGACGGCGATCCCCGTGATCGCGAGCAGCACGAGGAGCACAACGTCGACGAGTTGAACCATGGTCTCGGTCATTCGTCACCGTCCTCGGGCGCCGTCCACGGCTCCACACCCCCCGCGAGCCCGGCCCTCGCCAGTGCGTGCGTCGCGATCGGGCTCGTGAAGAGCAGGAAGGCGTAGATCAGGACGAGCCGGAAGAGGACGAACCACCACGTCGTCTGACCGTGCGCGATCCCTTCGACGGTCTGGAACAGCATTCCGAGGATCAGGAAGCCCGCCCCCATGGTGTCCGTCATCCCGGCGGCGTGGAGCCGCGTATACACGTCCGGTAAACGGAGCACTCCGAGGGTGCCCACGAGCATGAAGAAGAGCCCGGCGGCGATCGAAGCCCACGACAGGGCGTCGAGCATCATGTCCATCACTCGGCCTCCCGTTGCACCCGGCGCGTGAGGCCGAGGTCTCCGAACTCGAAGAACTTCAGGACGGCGATCGTGCCGATGAAGTTGATCAGCGCGTACACGAGCGCGAGATCGAGGAACTCGGGCCGTCCCGTGAGAAAGCCGAGAGCGGCGATCAGGAGTACCGTCTTCGTGCCGAACGTATTCACGGCCAGTACGCGATCGTAGACCGTAGGCCCAAGCAAGGCTCGGGCGAGCGCCATGGACATCGCGACGAGGATCCCGAGGGTCGTGGCCACGAACATTCGGTCAGCCCCCCTCCACCCAGGAGCACCGCACGTCCATCGCCTGCTCTTCATCCGTCTCGAGGTCGGCCGCCCGTAATGCGTGGATCTCGAAGTCGTTCCCGTTGACGCCCGTCGTGACCGTGCCCGGCGTGAGCGTGATCGAGTTCGCGTAGATCGCGCGGCCGAGGTCGGTCTTCTGGGAGCCACGGAAGTGGACCGTACGCGGGCTGATATCGAGCGTCGGGCTGAGGATGACCTTCGCCACTTCAATGTTGGCGACCAGAATCTCCTTCAGCAGCCACGGCAGATACGCCAGCATGCGGAACGTCGCATGAAGCGGCACACCCTCCGCATCGATTACGCCCATACGGTGGGACAGATAGACGACGAGCACACACGAGCCGACGCCGAAACCGAGGAGTAGCGGCGTGTAATGGCCGGAAAGCGCCAGCCAGAAAGCAAAGAGTGTCGCGCCCAGTCCGAACGCTCGGAGCAAAGCGACTCCTAACCCAGATCTTGTTGGAAAGGTGGCGGGCGGCGGACCCTGCCTGGAAAAGTCGAGGCGATATTACCAGTTGGACTGAGCCCCGTCCACTATCTCCTGGACGAGAAGCTCGATTGCCCTCAGGCGGCCCCCTTCTTCCGGCGATCCCTCCGGGTATTCACCACGCGCCGTCACGTTGCTGGACTCCCACAGGATCACATTCTCCACCAGATCCACGATCTCCACACGCGCGGTGAGGTTCACCTGACGCTGAAGGACCGCCGCTGCCTGGCCGGGTTGCCCCGCCCGGTAGTTCGGCGCGACTACGTCGTACCGCGTGATCGATCCACGCACGATCGCGTCGGCTACGTCCGCCCCGGCCGTGCGGATGCCGAGGGCACCGGGAAGCCGCCGGAGAAGCTGGTCGTAGAGCTCACCCGTGAGTTCGAAACGAGTCGTCTCGTTGTCGAACGGCTCGATGGCGATCGACTGGACATGCGGCGGCGGAAAGGAGCCAGCCACGAAGGAGTAATTGCATCCCGCGGGAGCAACGAGCATGGCCCCCGCTGCGGTCCGCAGGAAGGCGCGACGATCGAGGGACCGGCGTCCGAGGCTCATCGCCGTCTCATGACCCACGGACGCAGCCGGGCCCACACGCGTCTGCGGGCGTTGGGACAGACGTTCCGTTCTGGCTGCATCGCTGCTCATCTTTCAAATCTACTGTGCCCTCGGGTCCCAGATGGAGGGGTCGAACGATTCGGCCGGGATCACCGCCGTGCGGGTGATCTTCAACTCGCGGAAATCCACGAGGTTGCGGTAGGTCGCCGCGGCCGGGTACCCACCATCCTCCGAAGCGGTCAGACGGACCCATTGCACTACGGACGCGCCACTCAGCATCTCCAGCGCCCGGACTCGCCCGTCCGCGAGCTCGTAATGAAGTTCAAGGCCGCCATCCGCACGGTAGCGAAACCGTTGTGCCGCGCCCTCCAGTTCGTCACCCCCCTGCAGGTGTGCCGACGGGAGGGGGCGAAAGACGCCGAGGGTGCCCCACATGAGCTCGACCGGTGGCAGCACGTCGTCGGGGGCTCCGTAGGGTAGCCTCAGCTCGTCGTCGACCAGTGCGGCCGAAACGACTCCTTCGCCGTTGTCCAGAAAGAGATCCAATCTGGCACGAAAGGGAGGCTCCACTCTGGCGATGCCGATCCCGTCCACGCGGGAGCCCGCTTCGTTCAGTTCCCAGCGGAATTCGATCCGCGCCGGCTCCGTAAGGTTCGATGCGTCTGCCGCGGCTCGGGCGGCCCCGCCTGGATCCGGGAGCGGACCGATCGCGACCGCCCGCCCCGGTCCACACCCCGCCGACACCAGGCTGAAACACGTGGCGACGAGGAACCATCGAGTTCGAGCCCTGTGGTTTCGGTGTCGTTGCATGGGGGGCTTACCCCTTTGAGGGGCCGCCGGTTCGCGTTCACTTTCTGCCGTGTCCACGTTGAAACCCGTCTACGTCGCCTCCGACGTTCACTTCGGAGCCGGTCCGCCGGCGCATCAGAAGGCATTCCTCGACTGGCTCGAGCACGCCG
Source organism: uncultured Gemmatimonadaceae bacterium (assembly GCA_964492085.1). GTDB lineage: Bacteria > Gemmatimonadota > Gemmatimonadetes > Longimicrobiales > Gaopeijiaceae > UBA2589. Next base: position 35,119 of record CAZBHZ010000018.1, read on the forward strand.
CATCCGAAGCGTCGTCCATCCTGATCAACGGCGACCTCTTCGACTTCTGGTTCGAGTACCGTTGGGGCATCACTCGAGGTCACGATGCCCTCCTGTCCGTGCTGCGGGAGGTCGTCGACTCCGGCTCCACCCTCACGCTCATGGGCGGAAACCACGATTGGTGGGGTGGCCGGTATCTGACGGACGAGATCGGGATCGAGTTCCTGCGGGAGCCCGTGACCCGCTCCCTCGCCGGTTTCACGACCCACGTGGCCCACGGAGACGGGCTCGGGGCCGGCGACCACGGATATCGAGTTCTCAAGGTGGTCCTCCGTTCTCCCCTGACGCGTCTCGCGTTCGGCATCTTGCCGATCGGGCTCGGAGATCGGATTGCCGTGGGCGTCTCCAACACCGAGGACCGCTGGAATCAGTGGGGCTCCGGCCAGCAGGAACGGTCGGCCGCGCTCGAAGCGTGGGCGATGAACACGCTGGCCGACAATCGGGAACTCGACCTCGTTCTTCTGGGTCACACGCACCTGCCCCTCGTGCGAGAAGCCGAACCCGGGCGCTGGTATGTAAATTCGGGAGATTGGGTGTTCCATCAGAGCTATGTGATCCTGGCCGCCGGCGAGCCACCCCAGCTCATGGACTGGAGAGAGCGTTGAGCGCGAAGCGGTGCGACAAAGGGCAGCAGCCACGTTTCGTGCCTCTACTCCTGGGCATGGCGCTCGCGGGCATTCTACTGGACACCCCGGTCTCGCCGCTCGAAGCACAGGTCGCACCTTCACCCACGACACCGATCGAAGAGATCGCGGACGTTCCGCCCCCGATCGACGTGTCACCGGGCGGGGCGTTCCTTCGGGCCGCGCTCATTCCGGGCTGGGGCCACGCATCGATCGGCTCCTACACGCGGGGAGGGTTCTACTTCGCGGCGCAGACGGCGACGGTGTACACCCTTCTGCGAGCTCGGACCCGAATCGGAACGGTCCAGGACCGGGTCCGACTGACCGAACAGGTGATCCTCTCTGAACTCGCGTCGAGCGGGGTGACCGATCCACAGGCGATCCGGGACGCACTCGATGGAGACACTCGACTCAACGGTGTGCGCCGACTTCTCGAGGCGAGGCAGGAGCAGCAGGAGGACCTCGTGGCGCTCGGCATCTTCCTGGTCCTGCTGAGCGCCGCCGATGCCTACGTTTCGGCTCACCTCGCACGATTCCCCGATCCGCTGGATCTCGAGACGTCCGCGGCCCCGAATGGCGGCGTCGACGTCGGATTTCGCATAGCCCTGCCGAACTGAGCGACAGCCTCGCTGGCGGGAACGTGTGGGAATCGAACCCACCCACCCGGGTTCTAGCCGGGCTGCACGGTTTTGAAGACCGCCGAGGACACCAGTCCCCCTCCGCTCCCTCGGTCCAGCGCCTGCGAAGCGGGACGGATTCTAGCGGAGTCGAGGGAAGGCGTCGAGTCGTGCGACCGGCCCGTCATACGTCGGGGACACGGGTCGGGTTGAAGACCCGGCACGATTCTTCAGTCGAAGAAATCACCCTGGTGGAAAAGCCCGATCTGGAGCGGAGCCCCGGCAGGAAAGTTCTTTCCACGCAGCGGGATACGTACTGCTATCTCAAGCAATGTCGAGTCCGTGAAGCTGTACAGTGCCGTAGGTGTCACGTAGACGATTTCACGGCGGTCCAGATCACCCAGCTGGAGGCCCTGGATCCTCCCCGGCTGCCCGAAGATCCCATCCACCACAACCTTGCCGCCCAACCCTCCAATCAGGGAGGTCCCTCCGACCTCGCCGAGAAATGTGAACTCGTCACCGGGCTCACGAGTCGTGCTCTCGTTAAGACCTCTCCAGCGGTACCCCACCCATACGACCGAGTAGAGCGGGAGCGGCCACAGCGAAATTCCGCTCTCCAGCCACGCCTCGTAGTCCCACTGTCCTTCCCCCACTGGAATCACCTCGGCATCGATCTCCAGCGAGTCGACCGGAGCTTTCACGGTGAAGCGGGCCGACACGGGCACGCTCCCGTTGCGTAGCTGAAGCAGATTCACGCGTGCGGACAACCGAACATCGCCGATCCCCGAGCTGTGCCTCCGCTCGGTATCGTCGTCGAAGTTCAGATCGAAGTACGGCACCTGTAGCCACACGTCGACCCGGTCTGTCAAACCGAGCAGCAGATCGGCGTAGATGGCCGTCGATCGACTTTCTGCGCCGTTGTTCAGAAAAGCAGCCTTCCCTCCATCGGGACGGTACTCTTCGGTGGTCCGATGATGGAACACGGAGAGTTTTGCCCAACCTGAGCCCTGCCCCACGGGCCATTGGGCCTCCACGGGGACCGCAAGCGCACCCAGAATCACGGCAAACAGCGCCGCAGGACCGACCCTCACAGAGCCTCGAACACCTCACCGTTCGGCTGGAAATGCGTCCATGCGAACCAGAACAGGGTGTAGGCATCCGATCGCGTCGTCAGCCTTTCTCCCTCGAGGGGGCCCTCCACCGCCGAGCCGTCGAACGACCAGATCGAGCCGGTTTCAGCGTCCGTCCAGAAGCCCTCGGGGCCCACCGCGAAGGTGAGCGCCTGGCCGCCGACCCTGGCGTCGAAGGCAAGCGCAGCCGCTCCGCTGCGGCCATCGTAGAACACCGCGGTCGGAATCCCGCTCACGACCTCGTTGATCGCCGCATAGAGGCCAATCTCGGCCAGCTCGAGAAACGGATAGGCACGACCTCCATCCCCGTCTCGGATCGCCAGGATTCGCTCCTTTGGGGGACGAGAGTCGTCGAGCGGAAGCGGAACGTAAAGCTCCGGATTATCGATGTCGTCCCAGTCCCGGTACGGGTAGAACTGGTAGTTCCGGTCGTAACCGGTGTCACCGGTCACGACACGGGTGTCCGGATGCAGCTCCTGCCATCGCTCCCAGCTCATCTCCTGGAGCGGCAGGAGTTCGAGCGAGCGCCCCACGAAGCTTTCGCAGACACCCCCGACCATCAGCTGGGGGCCGTAGACCTCGTCCTCGGTACGGTCGTACAGGACCAGATTGTTCGCGAAGAGAAGCCCGGATACGCCCAGATCGAGCTGCCGTCCATCGATCTCAGGTCGGAACGCGAGACCCGAGCCGGTGAGCGGGCAGAAGGTGACGGACACTCGCTCCCCGGCGACTTCGTCGTTGATGATCTCGTGGTGCCACAGAATGTTGTGCGGGTACGCCCGAGCCTCACCGTTGATCACGATGCCCAGCACGCGGTCTTCGGGCCTCAGATAGGAGGCCTCGGGATCGCCCGGCAACACCATCGTCGGATTGTTGATCGCAGGGATGGCATCAGGTGCGAGGCTCGTGATCAGAAGGCTGCGATCGAGGTTGCACGTGATCTCGGTCACCGGGGTGACGGAGCCGCCGCCGCCTTCACTGGAACACGCAGAGGGCGCGACGGCGAAGAAGGTCACCGCCGCAGCGCGGACGAGGCGAGAGGAGCGAAGCATGTCGGGCGAGCGCTGTCGATGTCGAGGACGAATCAATCTCACTGTTCCAACTCAGGAGATGCCCGTCGCGGTTCCCGTACGACCTTCATCCGCCCACCGGGTCGCGATCACGTCAAACTGACGGACGAGGTCGGCTCTCAATTCGCTGAGGCGATCCTGGGCGTCGGGCCGGCTCCTCGCACGGAAGAAGACCCGGACGTCCTCTCGAACCACTGCCTGACGGGCACCCCAAGCCACTGCGGCCAGCCCGATCACCGGAGCTACGCTCGCGACGACGAGGGACGGCACCAAACCCCAACGCAAGAACACCGGGGCGCACACGATGCCGAGCCATATCGGAAAGGCAAAGAAGCCGACCGAAAGCTTGTACGTCGCCACCTGGTCATGCTTAGGGCGGAACTGCCGGGCGATCACTCGAGTCACACCATATGGTGGCGCCCAGAAAACCATCCCTGCAGCGGCAGCCGGCAGAACGAGCAACAGCATGAGGAGTTGTCCGGCCGCATAGGCAGCGACACGTCTCGGGTGGTATCGGCTAGGCACATCACCCTCACGCACCCCCAGGGCGGTCACCATGCGCTGGTACCGACGCACGCCCCCACGAATTTCCTCAGCGTGCTCGGCATCTTCCGCCCGCAACCGGGCGTAGGCCCGGGCGAACGCGCGCATTCGTGGGAGGCGTTCCGACAGTTTCTGCCGTTCCCGTGGTCGCGCCTCCCCCTTCTCCCGAGCCCAGATCCTCTCCGCGAGGTTCACCAGCTCTCGATCTTCGGTCGTCTCGGCCTGCAGGGTCACCTGCAGGAGGCCACTGCGAATGTCGTCCGTGAGCGCACGCGCCGCAGCCCGTTGGTCCTGTTCATATCCGTCTCGATACGCCGCGACCTCGATGGGCTCTCCGTACGCCGCAACCGCACGACCCCGGAAGAACAGTTTCTGCTCGTATGTCAGGCCCACAGGCTGCACTTTGAGCCCCAGTAACCAGTCAGCCTGCTCCTCCGCCATGAGGGCGATCCGCGCGGCCCCGGTGCGAAGCTCGGACATACTGGGTTCCGAATGGCTCCGACCCTCCGGGTAGATCTGCACGGCCTCCCCTCGCGTGAGCGCGGCGATCGCGGCGTCGAAAGTCCGTTCGTTCAGATGCATCTGGTCGGGGTCGTCCTGCCTGCGGTAGACGGGCAACCCTCCCAGCCCTCGCAGAACAGTCCCGACCACGACGTGCTCGAACAGGGGAGCCTTCGCCAGCGGGCGCGTGTGCCGCCCTCCGGTGTGAAAGATCAGGAGGGGGTCGACCAGTGAATTCGGGTGATTGGCCGTTACGAGAACGGGCCCAGGCACGAGGCCCGGACCCGTCCGTTCTACGTCGTAGAAGAGCGCGACCGCCCACCCCACCAGCCAGGTGACGATTCTCGGCAGCATACGCGTCCTTCCTTCGACATCAGGTGATGAGTCGCTCCGTATCGATCGGCTCGAGACCCAGTTCACGCAAGAGTTCGTTCAGCCTCGCGAGATCCTGCTGGATCACGAGGTTCATCTGCTCCAGCTCACCTTCGAGCTGCGTCGAGAGCGTCTGGAACACCTCATACGACTGATCCGTCGGACGGGTCTCCGCCCCTTCGACCAGATTCTGCAACGCCGCGATCTTGTTGTTGAGCTTGATCGGGTAGTTCAGCGGATCCTGGTTTGACTGGTTCTGCACCTGATAGACCTCGCCCTCGACCTCGCTGAGTCGGTCCGAGACAGCGCCACCGAGCTGAGCCAGCTCGGCGTTGTCGTTCTGCTCGATCCGGGCATCGATCTGGGCCTTGATGGAACGCATACGCAGAACCGCTTCGTTCGCGTCCGTCACGCGGTCGCGAATCTGAATCGCGAAGTCGAAGCGCTCCTGTAGATCGGCTACCGAGATCCCGTCTGCGACCGCACGCGGGTTCATCCGGATCTCGAAACCCTGCGTCATGCTCTCGCCATCGACCGTCAGGCGCACCTGATAATTGCCTGGCAGTACCGCCGGTCCCTGGTTGCCCGCGGCCCAGAAGATGCGGCCCTCGAAGTCCGTCCACCCCTCGAGGCGCATGTTCCAGCGGAACCGGTTCGAGCCAGCCGTCAGGCCTGGAGCCTGGTTCCCACCACCGCCGAAGGGGTTGAAGCCCTGCGGCGCCTCCTCTTCCTCATCCTCGTCCTCTGCGGACGCCTCATAGCTGGCGAGTACGTCGCCCGACGCATCCATGAACTCGAGCATCACGTGCTCGGCGTCTTCGGCCAGGATGTAGTCGATGCTTACGGCATTGTCGAATCGCCGGACCGGGTCCTTCGGGTCGAAGAGCCAGAAATCCGCGTTCGCAACCTCGTCCGTCAGCTGGCGCAGCGGCCCAATCGAGCGCATGACCCAGAAGCCGCGGCCATGGGTCCCGATTACGAGATCATGATCCTCGACGACGAGGTCGGATACCTGCGTGACGGGCAGGTTCATCGTCAGCGGCTGCCACGATGCCCCATCATTCCACGAGACGTAGACCGTCCGCTCCGAGGCCGCATAGAGAAGGCCCGGACGCGTCGGGTCCTCGCGCACAGCCCGAATGAAGTCGTCGGTCGGGATACCGTCGACGATCTTGGTCCACGTCTCCCCGTAGTCCTCCGTCTTCCAGATATACGGGCTCCGATCGTTGTCGACGAGGTAGCGGATCCCGGCCACATACGCCTTGCCCGGCGTGTTGGGTGAGGCCTCGATCGTGTTGATGCGGACAAAGTCCGGAGCGTCCGAAGGCGTCACCCGATCCCACGTAGGAGAAGTTGCGCGGGCGTCACGCGTGACGTGGACGAAGCCATCGTCCGACCCGGCCCAGATCACGTTGGGATCGTGGGGTGACGGCGCAATCGCAAAGACCGTCGCATACGTCTCCACACCCGTCTGGTCCAGGGTAATCGGACCGCCAGACGGACCCACTGTCACCGGCTCGTTTCGCGTCAGATCGGGAGAAATCTGAACCCAGCTCTGCCCCTCGGTTGTGGTCCTCCACACCTTCTGCGTTCCGGTATACACGATATCCGGGTCGTGTCGGTCGAAGACGATGGGGAAGGTCCACTGGACGCGCTCACGAAGATCCTCCGCGGATTGGCCCATCGGGTTCTCAGGCCAGACGTTGATGGCTCGAGAGAAGCCCGTACCGTGATCATACCGGGAGAGCGACCCGCCGTAGCAGCCGGCGTAGAAGATGTCGAGCTCTTCAGGGTGCGGGGCGATGTACCCGCTCTCGCATCCACCGACTGCATAGTAGTACGAGCCTGCGCCACCACCACCGAAGCCCCCGGCCGCCGAGAGGTGACCCCAGCCAGTCGACGGCGTACAGGCGGTGGAGTTGTCCTGCTGAGCACCACAGATGTGGTACGGCTCGTGGTTCGTCGTGATCACCCGGTAGAACTGAGCCGTCGAGTACTCCTGATCCGTCCAGCTCTGACCCCCGTTGAAGGAGACGTTCCCTCCACCGTCGTTGGAGTTGACCATCCGATCGGGATCGGACGGTGCGATCCACAGGTCGTGGTTGTCCCCGTGCGGCACCCGGATCGACTGCGGGAACGTCTCACCGCCGTCACGCGAACGATAGAAGCCCGTGTTGAGCGCGTAGACGATGTCTTCGTCCTGCGGGTCCGCGTAGATCCGCGTGTAGTAGAACGCGCGCTGCCTCAATTTCCGTTCGTCGTTCACGTACTCGAAGGAGTCACCGGCGTCATCCGAGCGGTACACACCGCCGGCGGCCCGGTGCTCGACGATCACCCAGACGCGGTCGGAGTTCGCGCCCGAAACCGCTACGCCGATCTTCCCGATCGGATCCGCCGGGTCGAAGCCGAGGTTGGCCGTAATGTCCACCCAGGTCTCACCCCCGTCGATCGACTTCCACAGTCCGGAGTCGAACCCTCCTGAGCTCATCCCCCAGCTCTTACGCCACGCCTCCCAGATGGCCGCATACAGCACATCCGGATCGTTCGGATCGACGACGAGGTCCGTCGCGCCCGCCTTGTCGCTCTTGAAGAGCGTGAGGTCCCAGTTTTGACCGCCGTCGGTCGTCTTGTAGACGCCTCGCTCCGGGTTCTCGGTCGAGTGCTGTCCGAATGCCGCAACCCACGCGACATCACAGTTGTCGGGATGGACGCGGATCCTCGCGATGTTTTGAGTTTCCACGAGGCCGAGATGCTCCCAGGTCCGGCCGGCATCAGTCGACTTGTAGACACCGTCGCCCTGCATCACGTTGCCGCGAAGCTGCGTTTCTCCCGTGCCGATGTACACGACGTCCGGGTCCGTTTCGCAGACCGCGACGGCACCGACAGAAGATGAAGTGATCTGTCCGTCCGTCACCGGCCGCCAGTTCGAGCCGCCGTCTGTGGTCTTCCACAATCCGCCACCAACCGCACCGAAGTAGTACTCGAGCGGGCGCGCATCGCTTCCGGCCGCGGCGGTCGATCGACCACCTCTCGGAATGCCAGCATTCTGCCACGAAAGCATGTCGAACAGGCCTTCGTCGAACTGCTGGGCATGCGCAGACTCCGGATGGACTGCGAAGAGCATCGCCCACAGAGCGATCACGGGCAGCGTCGCGCTCCGTAACGGGCGCAGCACATTGAACGTCGAGAAGATCACGATCCGAATCCTGTCTTGGTCTGTAGAAAAGGGACGCACGGACCCCGGCCATGATCGCGCATCACGCCAGGGCTGAAACCGTGGGACGCGGGTGCAGAGGACCTGCTGCTCCGACGTCTTCAGCTACCGAAAAGAAGCCTGATCAGAGAGGACGGGTTGAACCCCAACTTCAGGTTCGGTACCGCCCCCTGGGCTCCCACCACGCTCACGTCCGGCAACGGAGGCCCTCCAAGGTCATCCGTGGTACCGCCTCCACCCAATCCGAACGCGACCGCTGCGCCCAGCGTCACGGCTCCAGCAAGTGTGAGGCCCAAAGCCATCGATCGTCCGCGGGAGAATTCCTTGAGTTCGATCGAGGAAATCCGGTCTGCGCCGAGCGACACCGTATCAAATTGGACCACTTCCCGGTACGCACCGTATTCACGGCGTGTTTCGACTGCCAATACGATCGAATCCCCGTCCTCCACGAGAACGCCTTCGATCATCACGGACTCCGGCGCAGCGATCGCGCCCGCCGGTCGATCGATCGGAAGACCCACGCGGATCGCCGAGCCGGCAGGCGCGGAGTCCACCGCCCGATAGGAGTAACAGCCACTGAGGATCAGCACGAGCATGGCTGCGCTGGCAGCGCGAAAGGGCGTTGTGTGAACCATCAGATGATGACCTCGACGTCCTGGGTAAAGGTCACGTTGTACTGGTAGAAGAACTGCCATGGGACCAAGGGAAAGAGGTCTCCCTGGTCCGAGTAGATGTTTCGACCGTCGACGTCGACGCGGGCGTCCACGGCAAGCGTGTCCGACGCAGCGAGGGGCGAGGCCCGCAGAAACAGGCGCTGCTCGAGCCTGACGTCGATGACGGTGTCGATCGGAAGGGTGTGCACGACCGTGTCGGCACCGAACACCTCGAGCCTCGTCTGACCGATCTCATTGACCCCGGCCACGAACTGCTTCGAGTAGATGACCGTCACCTGACTGCCTGTTGGACCCGACATCCTGAAGAAGATGTCTTCAGGAATCTGGTCTTCGAACAGGCCGCAGCCGGCGAGGGATACGAGTAGAGCGGCAGCAGCGGAAAAACGACTGAATCTGTTCATCCGTAGAAGCTATATCGTAGTCCCAAGCAAGGGGAGGCGCACTCGCGATCAGCGAATGCGCCTCCCACAACCTGCATCGGAAGGCCCGATGGGCGAGGCAATGCGCCCCACCCACCGGAACCTACCGAAGAGAACTCAACCGCAGTCCGGCACGTTCTCGTTGGCACGGCACTCCACGACCGTAATCGGGAGCATCATACCAGGCGAGGTTATAGCCTGAGACGCAGCCTGCCACTTGGCATCCGTCAGACCCCAGCGATACATGTCCTGAAGTCTGAGGCCCTGGAACAGGGTGTTGGCTCTACGCGTGTGCGACAGAGCCACCACCACGTCGGCAACACCCGCTACGGGTGACGCTCCACCCGCGTACGCCGGCATGCCATCGATGTCGACACGGATGTGGTTGATGTGCGTCTCGAAGCCGGCGACGTCACCTGCGTTCAACGCATCTTCCGCGAGGATGAGATGCATCAAGCGCTCGGAGGCCATCGTCAGAGCCGAGTACGAATCGTCCCCGTACTGCTCGAGCGCCTGGGCAACTGCCGGATCGGCGCCACTACCGTACGGGTCCAGCAACGCAACATCACCACGGGCGGTGGCACCCGGTCCCGTGCTTTCCACGAGCGACGGATCCCACTGGTTCTCGCCCCGCTGGTTCACGTTGCCGTGCTGCCCACTACCGGTCGAGGCGGACGAGAAGGTGATGTTGAACATCCAGTCGGAGCCCAAGCCTACATCGCCGATCACCGCGCCGGCGTCTGCCACCGCTGAACCGAAGTCCAGGGCGCAGCCGGCACCGGTGTCCAGAGAACAACCACCCGCGGACGGGTTGATGGCATCCCAGATAGCCGCCGACATGTACGCACGCGCACGCATCGCCTGAGCCGCCAGCGCGACATCAGCATCGCCGCTCGCCATCGCATCCGTGAAGTCCGTAATCGCGCTTTCGATTACGCCCCTCATGTTCCCTGCACCGACGGGCGTACCCGACGACTGCTTGTCAGAGAAGACATAGTCTTCCTGACTCTCGCCGACGATCAGGTTGATCATCCCACGGTACAGCTTGGCACGCGCCAGCAGAGATGCCGGAGCATCTCCGGAACTGACGTGTCCTTCGACGACCGTGACAGCATAATCCGCCATCCAGGTCGCCTGACCAAGCGATGGGAACGCGCCATCGGTGAACTCGTTGAGAGGATCACCGATGAAGCCCTGGTCCAACTGGCCCCACGCGTCGCGGGAGCCCGTCCAGTACAGTTCGTCCGAGACGACGGCCGGCCCCTCCCAAACACTCGAGGCAGCTACCGACACGGCACGGAGCGAACCGTTGACCAGGCCCTCAGCCGCCGCAGGCAGCTGTACGGATTCCTCGACCAGGTTGTTCGGGTTGTTGACGTCCAGAAGGTCGCCGCACCCGGACAGGCTCAGCGCGCCAAGCAGCGCGATTGCCGAGAAGTTTCTTGACTTAATCATGGTCTAATCTCCCTTAGAACGTGACACGCGTTGACAGCGTGAAACGACGTGGGAGTGGCAGGGCCCAACCCTCGGTGCCCTGGAGGAAGTTGCAGTTCAGACCACCGTTACAACGACCAATCACGTTGGTCTCGGGGTCCATGCCCGGGTACTCACTACCCGGCATCCAGAGTGCGAGGTTACGACCACCGAAGTTGAGCGTGGCCGTGCTGAGGCCCCACCCCTCGACGATGCTCGACGGCACCCGGTACGTGAGCGAGAGCTCACGGAAGCGAATCAGGTTCGCGTCGTAGATGCCGTTCATACCCGACATCGGCGCGAGACCTTCGACGTTCTCCGCCCAGCTGATGGCCGCGTCGAGGCGCTCCTGCGCCGAAGATGCGGGATCCATCATTGTCGCGAACAGACGCGACGCCAGAGGCGTGTTACGACCGATCACAGCGTTCGCACGGCGGAACATGCCGGACAGATCCTGCGTCTGGCCGCCCCACTTGTAGTCGAAGTTCGCTGCGAGCTCGAAGTTCTGAGCGAACGCAGCCGTGAACCCGAACGAACCCGTGTAGTCCGCGTTTGGCTTACCCATGTCCGTCTGCAGCAGACCGGAGCCACAGTTGTTCGACGCAACGCCACCGTTCGGCGTGCCGAATCCGCTGTTACCGATCGCGAGCGGCTTGAACTCACTTGGGCTCCGCGGAACCGAGAAGTAGTCCAGCGCCTCCGCACTCGTCGGCACGACGCACTCGCCGCCGACCGGCGTCAGGATGTTGAGCGGAATCGGAACATTCGCGAGAACCGCACCGAAGTACTGACCCGGGGCGTAGCCCTCGAGCAGGTAGTTCCGGTAACGCGGGTACGATCCACCCGTCTTGAGCGGGGGTGCCCCACCCAGGGAGACGATTTCCTCGTTCAGGTACGCCGTGTTCGCGAACACGTTCACGGAGAGGCCTTCGCTCTGGAACAACGTTCCGCGGACCGAAGCCTCGATACCGTTACCCGCGAGCTCACCGATGTTGACGAGCTGCGAGGACGTGAACCCACCGGTGACCGGGAACTGCCTGGCCACCATGGCGTCCTGCACGGAGCGGTTCCAGTAGGTCAGGTCGACAGACCAGCTGTCGTTGAACAGACCTAATTCGGTCCCGACTTCCCACTCGGTCGAAACCTCAGGCTTGAGCCCCTGGTTTCCGAGGTTCGCCGGCGAGACACCCGGGCCCACTTCAGACGGCGCCGGGTTGAAGGTCGTGAACTTGTCGAACGCGCCAGGCTGCAGGCCGGAACGCCCGAGCGCTGCACGTACACGGAACGTCGAGAAGGTCTCGTTCCGCCAGTCCAGTCCCTGACTCGGGACGATGGAGATCGACGCCTTCGGGTAGAAGGCCGTCTCGAAGTCCGTACCGAAGGCGGAGTTCGCATCCCAGCGACCACCGACGGTAGCGAAGATCCAGTCGTTGAGGCCGACCTGATCCTGCAGGTATCCGCCGAGCTGCGTGACACGGAGCCAGCTCTCGGAGGCGCCATCGTTCGCAAGGGCGGACAGGGTCTCGAGACCCGGACCCGGGAAGACGGACCCACCACCACCAGCGCTCTGACGCTGACGCAGGAAGCCCTGTCCACCGAACAGCAGGGTGTTCTCGATGTTGTCACCGAACATGGCGACCCACGAACCCTTCAGGTCCGCGGTGATCTCACGGCTACGGTCCTCACTGACCGTGCGGTCACCGAAGATGTTCGCGTTCGTGAAGTCGTCGACATCGTACCGGTACGGACGCCCGAAGACACGGTCATCCGACGTGAAGTCGATGCCGAAGGTCCCGTCGAGACGGAAGCCGTCGGTTGGCGTGTAGCCGATCGTCGTGCTTCCCGCAAAGTGCGAGGACTTGGCGTTGTTCAGCTGATACGTGAACTCACGCGTCGTGCCGAACGTCGGCGCACCGAAGTAGTTGGACCCCGGGCCGGTCTCGGCCTGAGGGGTCGCACGGCGCAGCTGGCCCATCAGCATGGAGCTGAAGACGCCGTAAATGTTGTTGCCGTTGTCCGGCGTGTGCTGCTCCAAGTCCGAGAACAGCGTGCTGATCCCGATTCGGACCTGCGAGCTCGGAATGATCGTGAAGTTCGACGTGATACCTGCTCGGCGGTTCGTGTCGACCTCCGGGCTGATCCCGTCAACCTGCGGGAACACGCTCTCCACATCCATGATGCCGTCTTCGTACGCATAACGGCCATTAATGAAGTAGTTGAACGCCTCGGAACCACCCGTCACAGAAGCCGAGTAGTTCTGGCCAAGGCCATTCCCAAGAATCTCCGGAACGGCGTCGTACTCGAACACCTCGTACGGAGCGGGAGAGATGCCGAACCGCTGCTGCATCCGGCTGGCGATATCCGCACAGTCGACAGGATCACTGCCGCAGTCGCGACCGATGAAGTCGGCCAGCGGCTCGATGCGGCTCGTGTTCGGCGTAATCTGCGTCCAGTCCGCCTGTACGGTGAACTGCGGCGCACCGGCGCGACCACGCTTGGTGAAGATCTGGATCACGCCGTTGGATGCCTCGGTGCCGTACAGCGTCGCGGCAGCGGCACCCTTGAGGATCTCGACGCGCTCGATCGATTCCGGCGGAATGTCGTCGAGTCGGCTCGGATTACCCGTACCGGACAGCGACACCGCGGAGCGATCGACGCGAATTCCGTCGACATAGATGATGGGCTCGTTCAGCTGCGAGAGCGAAGACGATCCACGAATACGGATCGAAGCTCCCTCACCGGTCGCACCCGAAGACGGCAGCGCCACAACCCCCGGCTCACGGCCGGCGATCATCTGCGAGAAGTCAGCGATCGGCGCATTGTCGAGCGTCGACGCGTCGAGCGTGGCGATCGTGTTGCCGAGCTTCCTCTTCTCCGTCGCAACACCAGCTCCCGTCACCACGACCTCGTCGAGGGTGATGGCGGTCTGGTCGAGTGCGAAGTCCTGCACCACGGACTGCCCGGCACCCACCGTGACAGTCGCGGAGCCGGAGCGGTAGCCGACGATCTCGGCGACGATCGTGTGCTCGCCGGCCGGAACGTTCAGCAGGAGATAGCGGCCTGCGGCGTTCGTCAGGGCACCGATACCGGTACCTCCGATGTACACCTGGACCGCCTCCAGCGGACGCTGCGAAGCAGCATCCCGCACCGTACCCACCAGCGTCCCAGTTGCCTGAGCCGCGACAGGTGCCGGTGCCCATCCGAGCATCGCGGCGAGCGCCAGAACGAGGCCTCCCCGCAGCAGCCCGGATGTGAGACGTGCAGACGTTGATGACGTCATGTCCGTCCTCCCAGCATTGAATTGAACAAATAGAACCACCCTGTATGAACTGCGCCGGAGCCGAACCGCACTCCGGAAAGGGTGCATGATAAAACGCACCAAACCCCTCACTGACAACCACTTACGCGATCGCTCGGGAGGGGATCTCTTACCGCGCGGAACCGAGCTGCCTCATAGCAGGCAAACACCTGATTCCGAACGTGTGACGAGAAGTTACGGAGCACCCCGAGAGGGCGCAATAAGCCCCGGAACTACAGGCTTCAAGGGCTCAACCGACCCTCGCGACGCACTCGATCTCGACATCGCAGAACTTCGGCAGGGCACCGGCCTGGACCGCCGCCCGCGCCGGGCGATGGTCACCGAAGTGGCGGGCATACACCTCGTTCATCTCCGCAAAGGTGTTCATGTCGGAGAGAAAGACCGTCGTCTTCACCACCCGGTCCATGCGCGACCCCGCCGCCTCGAGCACAGCCCTCAGATTTGTAAGAACGAGTTCGGTCTGCTCGGTCACGCTTCCCGTGTTCATCTCTCCCGTCTTGGGATCAAGCGGGATCTGTCCGGAACAGAAGACCCACCCGTCCGTGACGATCGCCTGCGAATAAGGTCCAATCGCTGCTGGTGCATGCTCCGTGTGGACGGACGTGAGCTCACTCATGATGTCTCCATTCGATTCAATGAGAATGTGCCTTGATGTGATCGAGGATTTCCCGAGGTGTCACGGTCGCGACACCGATCTTGCCGACCTCTACGGCCGCTGCATGGTTAGCCAACTCGGCCGCCTCTACGGGGGAGCCCCCGGCGGCAAGCACGGTCGCGACGACCGCGGTCACCGTGTCCCCGGCACCGGAGACGTCGTACACGGCACGGGCGGCAGTCGGTACACGGACGTGCCCCGTGCGCTCGGCTTCGAGGGCCATACCACGCTCGCCGAGCGTGAGAAGGAGTTGCTCGCACCCGAGCCGCTCCCGCGTTCGCGCCATCCACTCGGCATCCTCAGGATAAATGAACGCACCCAGCGCGTCCCCCAACTCCTTGGCATTCGGCTTCAACACGGTCACACCGGAGAAGGCGAAGAAATTGCGGCGCTTGGGGTCCACGATGCTCGGGATGCCCCGTGAGTTCGACACGTCGAGCGCGGTTGCGATCACGGGCTCGGTGAGGACCCCCTTGTTGTAATCCTCGAGCACGACGACGTCCGCCTCGTCAGCCGCGCGACGGACAGCCGCGGCGAGGTTCAGGCCGACAGCTTCGGTTACATCGGACTCGTCTTCGCGGTCGAAGCGCACGATCTGCTGGTGTCGGGCCATGACCCGTGTCTTGACCGTCGTTGGGCGATCGGGTGTCACGACGATTCCCGATGTGTCTATGCCGCGCTCCTCGAACGCGCCCACCAGAGCCTGTCCATCGGCATCCTCACCCACGCAGCCTACCGCGGCACACCTCGCGCCGAGCGCAGCAATGTTCGCGGCGACGTTACCCGCCCCTCCGATCGCCGCCTGTTCGGCTTCCACCCTGACGACCGGCACCGGCGCCTCCGGCGAAACCCGCTCCACGACGCCCGTGATGTACCGGTCGACCATGAGGTCGCCCGCAACGACGGCACGCACGGACCGCACGCGGGCGAGAAGTTCCTCGGCCCGGGCGGTTGTCAGGACGGCCACGGTCCCCTGCCGCGCCCCTCGAGGCGCAGGAGCGTGTGCTGCTCGCCCTCGAAGGCAAGGAGTTGGTCCTGCAGGTTCACTGAGACGCACACATGGTTCGGGACAATCCTCACCCGATCACCGATCTCCGGACGCCATTCCGACCCGGAGATATCGAGCACCCCGTGCTCCTCGGAAACCCCAGTGACCACGACGTCCGGATGGCCCAGGACGATGCCGAAGCCGCCCCCCCCGCCCCGTGATTCCTTGGCGAGAGCTTTCGAGCCCGCGTCGACGACGGCCTGACCCGATACGGCGGTGCTGACCACAGTCGCCAGCACCGTATACGCTAGATCGGACTCGTCAGCAACGCCGATGTCCAGCCCCTCTCGATCGTAGAAGATGCAGGACCCTGAGCGAATTTCCGTCAGGCCCTCCATCTCGTGGCTGCGCCAGACCGTGGGAGTCGAGCCTCCCGACACGATGTCCGCCTCGAGCCCCGCTTCGCGGAGCGCGCGTAACGTACGATCCATCCGTGCTGAGACATCCTCGATGTGCGCACCCTGCTCGTCCTCGGCCATCCTGATGTGACCGGGATAGAACATCACACCCCGAAAGCACACGCCCCGCGTGTCCGAGGCGCGGGACGCCAGCTCGACCACCGCGTCGGATGACGGGAGTCCGACTCGCCTCATGCCCATGTCCTGCTCGATGAGGACTCCAACCTCCCGGCCCACCTCCGCCGCGGCCGCCCCGAGTGCGACCAGTACCTCCGCAGAGTCCAGAGCGACCTTCAGATCGAGCCGCTCAGGCAGCCTTACGAGCCGATCGAGCTTCGGCGCGCCGACGGGCGGATAGGCGAGCAGTAGATCGTCGGTGAGGTTCGCCATCACCTCGGCCTCCCGCAGCGTCGCGACGGTCAGGCCGCGGGCACCGGCTGCGAGCTGGATGCGAGCCACGGCCAGAGACTTGTGCGTCTTGATGTGTGGCCGCCATCCGAGGTCATGCCGGGTCGCGTACGCAACCACTCGCTGGGCGTTCGCGCGCGTGCGGTCCAGATCGACGTAGCCGATCGGCGTCTCGATTCGGTCCGGGTCAGCGGTCCGTTCGTCGGCTTCGCTCACGACAGCACGTCGCTGAGCGCGCGCAGGAAGTTCGGGTCATCCTCGGGGATCGGTCCGTATCGCATCCAACGCAGCACACCCTCACGATCGATCAGGAAGGTGGCCGGCAACCCGAGCACCTGATAGAGCTCCATGCCCTGCATCGTGGGGTCATGCAGAATGGTGTAGGTAACGGCGTACTCGTCGACGAACATTGCGATATCGTCGGCCGCGTCTCCCGTGTCCATCGAGATTCCGACGATCTCGAAGCCGTCATCCTTGTGCTCCTCGTACACGGACTGCAGGTAGGGCGTCTCGGCACGGCACGGCCCGCACCAGGTAGCCCAGAGGTTCAGGAGCACGACCTGACCCCTCAGCGACTCGAGGGAGACCGATTCGCCGTCGAGTGTGGTCGCAGCGTAGTCGCGAGCGAGCTCGTTCACCTGGGGCGGACCGGCATTCTCGATCGGTGCACACGCGGTCCCTGCAGTGACGCCGACGAGGACCAGCAACTTCACGAGGTTCTTCATGAGCCCGGCCATCCTCTTCACTCGATGATCACCAAACGCGCGACCCGCACCCGACCCTCACCTCCCGAGACGTCCGTCCACGCCATCACCAAGTCTCCGTTCCTGTCGCGAATGAGCTGGGGGAAGCCGCTGGCCCGCTCCGAGGACGAGGCGGTGATGGAAGCACTCCCCGTGGTGGCGCCCGCCGCGGAAACCTCCCGCAGGCGAACTTCCGCAGCGCCACCCGGCACCGCCTCGAGCCAGCTGACGAGCACACGGTCGTCGCCCGCCATGACAAGGTCCACGCGACCCATGGGGTTCCCGTCGTCCACCACGACAGGAGTCCCGAAGGTCTGACCGCCATCCCGGGAGAAGGCGACCTTCACCCGTGCGACGTCCTCCGGCGCGGTGAACCAGGCGACGGCCACGGCCGCTCCGTCCGCGACGACGACCGGGCCGTTCACGGGGCATCCTGCGATGTGCCATCCGTCGTCGGAGACGGCGTGCCCTTCCTGCCATGCCCCGTCGACCATCCGGGCGATGTAAATGTCGCGAATCTCGTCCTCTGTCCGGTTGCGGTAGACGACGACCGGCCCATCGCTGGTCATCGCCGCCGACGTCTGACAGCAGTCGCAGACACGGCCGTCGACCAGGAGCTCCGGGCCCGGCGAGCCGTCCGGTCCGATCTCCCGATAACGAAGCGACATCTCCTCCGTCGCAGGGGCGCCGTCCGGCCCCGGTACGTAGGCACGCCCGTCGAGCCAGGTGAAGCCGAGCCGGTCGCCGTTACGGACCCCGGAGAGGAAGCCGTGCTCCGTCGGGGAGTCGTCTTCGTGAAGCGTCCACGGCTCCCCCCACGTCTCACCCCCGTCCGTCGAGCGGGCGGTGTGGATGGCATAGTCGTAGCCGCCCTGCTCGCCACGCGCGAGCCAGTGCGCCTGCAGCGCGCCGTCGGCGGAGGCGTATACGGAGGGGAAGTCGGCCCAGTTCACGAAGAAGTGCTCGCTGGAAGCGACCGTATTCGTCGGAGTCCAACCGTCCCGGGAAAGGCCGGCGACCTTCAGGTCGTGACCCGCCTCCGGTGCGGCCTCGAGCCACGAGAGCAGCGCACCGTCCGGCCCGAGGGTCAGCCGGGGCTCGCCACTGTTCGCGCCGGCAGGCGAGTCGAGCTCCACCACCATCACGTCGAGGGCTGCCGAATGGTCCGAGCCGTCGCCGCACGCGACAAGCGAGAGGAGCGCCGCGAGGGCGGTGACAGAGCCGGCCCACCGGGTAAGCAGGCTGCGGCGAAGGCCGTACGCATTCATGGCTTATTCGATGTGTGACATGGTGGGCTCGGAGATGACGTGTCCGGGGCGAGCGACGGCACAATGTCGGGTGGGCGCGTCGATCTGGTCAACGAGGTGGAACACGCGGGTAGCGACTGGGGGATTCCATTGAGTGCGTTTTGTCACCGACTGAGTGCAGCGGAGATCGTCTGCGGTACGAGGTCGGACACTCATGACGCAGCGTGTGCAACAACCCTGTCTGAAATCGTCTGCTTCAGTGGATCACGTGGCAATACCAACCATAGATGAGGTCGTGATGGAGAAGTCTAGAGGGGCGTCGCGTTGCGGACGCGCGCTTGGGCTTGCGGTCCTTGGCGCGGCGCTGTTGTCGGCGATGCCGGTCGACGTGAGTGCCCAGTACTTCGGTCGGAACAAGGTCCAGTTCGACGATTTCGACTTCAACATCATGTCGACCGAGCACTTCGACTGGCATTACTACCCGGTCGAGGAAGAGGCCGTATTCGACGCGATGCGGATGGGCGAGCGTTGGTACGAACGGCTCGCGCGGACATTCCAGCACGAGTTCGAGGCGCCCAAGCCCGTCATCCTGTACGCGGACCACCCCGACTTCCAGCAGACCAACACCCTGTCCGGCTTCATCGGAGAGGGCGTCGGGGGCGTTACGGAATCGCTCAAGAATCGCGTCATCATGCCGATGACGGGATCCTACTGGGACACCGATCACGTTCTCGGGCACGAGTTGGTGCACGCCTTCCAGTACAACATTGCACAGTCCCGACGAGGTGGCGGCCTTCAAGGCATGTCGATGCTGCCGCTCTGGCTCATCGAGGGCATGGCCGAGTACATGTCGGTGGGGCGAGACGATCCGCTCACCGCGATGTGGATCCGCGATGCTATCGACCGGGGCGAGCTTCCGACGATCGAGCAGATGACGAAGGAGTCCCGCTTCTTTCCATACCGCTTCGGTCAGGCGTTGTGGGCGTACATCGGCGGGACGTATGGCGATGATGCGGTGGTCCAGATCTACCGGCGCGCACTGCGCGTCGGTTTCGAAGGCGCCATCCAGGGCGTACTCGCGATGCCGACCGACACGCTGTCCGCGCGGTGGCGAGAGACGGTAGAGGCCGAATACGGACCGTTCATGGAAGGCCGGGACCGCCCGGCGGAGTCCGGCAAGCCGATCCTCTGCCCCTGCACCGGGTCCGGCACCGTCAACATCTCGCCGTCGTTGAGCCCGGACGGGCAGTATGTCGCCTTCCTGTCGGAGAAGGATCTCTTCTCCGTCGACCTGTACATGGCGGAAACCGAGACCGGTCGCATCATCCGGAAGCTGTCCAGCGCGAATTCCGATCCGCACATCGATGCATTGCGATACATCGATTCCTCCGGGACGTGGTCGCCGGACGGAGAGCTCTTCGCGTACGTCGTCGTGGCGAACGGTGACAACGAGCTCGTAGTTGTCCGGTCGGCGAACGGTCAGGTTGAGGATCGCCTCGCGTTCGAGGGCATCGGCGCCGTCACCAACCCCGCGTGGTCGCCGGACGGGCGGCACATCGCGTTTTCGGGGTCAGTGGGCGGGATCTCGGACCTGTACCTCTATGAGGTCGAGACCGGTGACATCACGCAGCTCACGAACGACAAGTTCGCCGACCTGCAACCGACCTGGTCTCCGGATGGTACGCAGATCGCGTTCACGTCGGACCGCGGCCCCGAGACCAATTTCGAGACGCTGGTCTACAGCAAATTCCAGCTCTCCACCGTGGACGTGGCGACCGGCGCCATCCGGGTGCTTCCGGTGTTCGGGAACGTCAAGCACATCAACCCCCAGTATTCGGGTGATGGACAGACGCTCTACTTCATCTCCGATCAGGATGGCGTCAGCGACATCTACGGATTGAACCTGCAGACGGGTGACGTGCGACGTCACACGCGGGTCACGACCGGGATCAGCGGACACACGTATCTGTCACCGGCCATGTCGGTCGCACCGGACGGAACGGTCGCATTCACGATCTTCGACCAGCTCGAGTTCCACATCTACACGAACGATCTCGACACACCTGCCCCGACGGTGGTGGTCGAGGAGAACGCGGAGATGCAGGCGGGCCGTCGCCTGGTTCCGGCCTACCCCGATCGTTTCAGCCGTATCGCGACGTATCTGGCGGATGCAGAGACGGGACTCATCGCTCCCGACGTGAATCGCCCGGAAGACTCCGAGAACTACTCGTCCGGCCTTTCCCTGGATTACGTCGGCCAGCCCGCGATCGGTATCGGGGCATCATCCGGTGGATACGGGAACTACGTCGGCGGCGCGACATCCGCTTACTTCAGCGACATGCTGGGCGATCGGGTGCTCGGCGTTGCCCTACAGGCCCAGGGAACGTTCAAGGACATCGGTGGACAGGTCTTCTATGCGAACCAGGCCAACCGATGGAACTGGCTCCTGAGCGCGGGCCGCATTCCTTACCAGTACGGCCAATTCACCTTCGGTGACGACGCGCCGAATCAGATCGGTGGCGAGTATCAGGGGATCCTGCGAAGGCGGATCTTCCTCACCTCGGCTGGCGGTGGACTGCAGTATCCGTTCTCCACGACAGAGCGGGTGGAGTTCGACCTCGGATTGACCCGCTACAGCTATGACTTCGAGCTGGAGAAGTTCTACTTCAACGGTCTCGGACAGACGATCGGCTTCGAGCGAGAGGAGATTCCCTCGCCGAGCCCGCTGAACCTCGTGCAGGCTAGCGTGGCACTCGTGGGAGACAACTCCTTCTTCGGGTTTGTCGGGCCGATCCGTGGCGGCCGCTACCGGCTCGAGCTCGAGCAGACTCAGGGCAGCGTGGACTACTCGACCGTCATCGCCGACTTCCGCCGATACTACTCGCCCGCGAAGCATCTCACAGTGGGCTTCCGAGGACTCCATTACGGCCGGTACGGACTGTCCGTCGATGAGCAATTCGAAGACGAGTTCGGCATCCTCAACCCGCTCTTCCTCGGCTTCGAGACGTTCATCCGTGGATACGCGTGGGAGAGCTTCGAAAGCGCCGAGTGCTCGAACGCGACCGCCACCAACGATTGTCCGACCTTCAACCGCCTGTTCGGTAACCGGATCGGGGTGGCGAGTGTCGAAGCCCGAATTCCCTTCATCGGCGTCGAGCAGTACGGGATCATCAACTTCCCATTCCTGCCCACCGAGTTGGTGCTCTTCGCCGACGGCGGACTCGCCTGGGACAGCCCGAACTGCTTCACGGTGGGCACCGACGTGTCGTGCATCACCGAGGACCCCGAACTGGTGTGGAGCCGGAACAGCACCGGTCGCGTCCCGGTCTTTTCGACGGGTGTCTCGGCCCGCGTGAACATCCTTGGATTCATGATCCTCGAGACGTATTACGCATACCCCTGGCAGCGGCCGGACAAAGGTTGGCACTGGGGGTTCAACCTCGCGCCGGGCTGGTAGCGCTCCCACACTCGCAGACATCGAGCGGGCGGCCTCCTTCCGAGGGGGCCGCCCGCTTCGCATGTCAGGGATCTATACCGGACGTGGGGTGCGCGAATCCCGTCAGGCCCCGCACTGCCGACGCCCGCCGTTGGAAAACGGGCGGCCGACTAGAAGATCGAGATGTTGATGTACTTGTTCGGGTTCGCCTGAAGGTCCGTGAGCAGGCTGTTGAGCGCCTGCGCGGCATCGTTCAGGCTGACGTAGAGGCTCTCGTCGGTGGACAGGCGCCCCAGCGTCCCCTCCCCGCGTTCCATCCGATCGAGGATCGAGCTCAGCGAGGTTGTGGCGGCATCGAGGCTCTCGCCGGTCTGGGCGAGCATCGCCATGGCTGAATCCGCCCTCGAGATGGCGCTGGCGATGTCCGGACCAGCCTCCGAAGCCGCAGACAGCCCATCGGCCGCGGCGGAAAGGCTCGAGGTCAGATCAGAGAGTGCACCACGCTGCTCCCGCGTCACGGCGGACAACTCGGCCAGCAGACTCTGGAGTTCCTGCGCAGACCCCTGGACGGAGCCGACGGTCTCTTCCGAAAGCATGGAATTGATCGAGCTGAGGACATCAGCGGCCTGGATGCTGAGGTCATCTACCGATGACATCAACCCGCCGCCTACGGCGCTCTCGCCCGGAATCGTGTCGAAGTCGGAATAGCTTCCCGGGCCCGCGCCCTGTTCGATTTCGAGTACACGGCCACCAAACAGCCCAGCCTCACCCATCCTGGTCTCAGAGCCGATCGGGATCTCCCACTCACCCTCGATCTCCATCGTGATGAAGACCCGGCTGTTCTCGACCATCTCGAAGCCGTGGACCCGCCCGACGTTGACCCCACGCATCTGAATCGGGTCACCGGAGCGGACACCGCCCGCGTTCGTCACCTCCGTCACCAGCATGTACCGGCCGCGGAAGGTCGCCGGATCGGTCATCCAGAAGAGGACGAGGACGAACGTGATGATGCCGGCGATCACGAAGACGCCGACCTGGGCCTCCTTCCCACCGGTACTCCGCGGCGTAGCCGCGAGAATTTCCTGCTCCGACGCGCTTTGACGCCCGTTCTCGGTATCGGTCATATCACACGACTGCCATATCGAGGGCCGCGATCGCCGCGGCCCGATCCACGAACGCCCGGACCACCGTGTCCGGGCTGTCTTTGAATTCCTGCGGGGTCCCACAGAAGCGCAGCGTGCCACTGTGCAGCATCGCCACGCGATCACAAATGTGCAGGCCTCCCTCCACATCGTGCGTCACGAGCAGAGAGGTCACTTCGAGTTCTTTCGAAAGCCGCTGAATGAGTCGCTCGACGGCCGCGGTGTTGATCGGATCGAGACCGGTCGTGGGCTCATCCCACAGCAGGATCTCCGGTCGTCCGACGATCGCCCGGGCGATTCCGACCCGCTTCTTCATGCCCCCCGAAAGCTCCGACGGCAGCTTGGAGAGAATCTCGCGGGGCTCGAGGTTCACGATTTCGAGGGCCTCCCAGACACGACGGCTCAGATCGGCTGTCCGCATCCCGGCGATCTCATCTTCAGGCAGTCCCATCGAAACGTTCTCGTACACATTGAGCGAGTCGAACAGGGCCGCGTGCTGGAAGACGTAGCCGATTTTCCGGCGGATCTTGTCGAGGTTCGAGGACGGACCGTTGTACACGGACATCCCGTCGACCTCGACGTCTCCAATGTCCGGGACGATCAGGGAAAGCGTGGTCTTGAGAAGGACACTCTTCCCCGTTCCGGATGGACCGAAAAGGGCGAACATCTCACCCGTTTCCACGGTCAGGTCGACCCCGGACAGCACCGGGATGTCGAACGCCTTGTGGATGTTCTTGTACGAGATCATGAGGGCCTATTGCAGCATCAAAGGCGGGAAGAGCGCATCGATGATCAGGATCGTCAGGATCATGAACATCACGGCCTGGGTCGTCTGCAGCCCCACCCCTTCCGCACCACCGCGGGTCCGGAGACCCATGTGCACCGAGATGACGGGAATGACCAGCCCGAAAACGACGGACTTCGAGAAGCCGTAGAACAGGTCCCAGCTGTGCCAGAAGAGCCGTGCGCCGTAGAAGAACGTTTCCTTGCCCAATCCGCCGTCGAGGTCCGCCATCAGCATCCCGGCGTAGATCCCGATCACGTTCGCGAAGCCGACGAGGAGGGGCATCGTCAGTACACCCGCAATGATGCGGGGCGCTGCGAGAATCGCGACCGGATCCCGACCGAGTGACTTGAACGCGTCGATCTGCTCCGAGACCACCATCGTGCCCAGCTCAGCCGTGATCCGCGCACCGATCCGGCCAACCAGCACGACCGCGGTGAGCAACGGCCCCAACTCGAGGACGACGGACTGAACGACGAGCGTTCCAAGGACGTACCGGGGGGACGACGAGATGAGCTGATAGCCACCCTGCTGGCTCGTTACGATGCCCGCGAGGGAGGCCGTGACGAATACGATCGGCAAGCTCTGCACGCCCATGATGTGCAGCTGCCGCAGCACATCGCGGAACCGGACCTTGAGCGTCACCACGGCAACCGCGGTATCCCATGCCAAAATCCCCAATGCACCCGCATGTTCCAGCGTGATGCGGTAGGCTCGCCCGACCTTCGCAAACCAACCGACGATGGGCGAGACGATCAGGTTAGCCAAAGCGCGTCAGGGAGATGAGACACCGTGAAAGAGTCCGGACATCGCTGCCAGTGTACCGTCAATTGTCCGGACGACGGCGAAGTCTCTCGAAAATCGCGCACCCGATCAATGCCGGTGGCTCGCCTCGGTGCGCCTTCATACCCGAGCCGACGTCCGGCGCAGCGTCGACTCGACCCGGGCAAGCAGAAGCCGTCCATCGACCGGTTTACGCACGTAGTCGTCGGCTCCCTCCTCGAGCAGCTGCGCCTCGAGCATCTCATCCTTCTCCCCGGTCACGACAATCACCGGTAGCGTCGCCCACGCCTTCTGATCGCGAAGCTTCCATACGAACTCGAGGCCGTCCATCCGGGGCATATCGAGGTCGACGATGACGAGGTCGAGGCCTTTCTGGCTACGAATCACATCCAGGGCGTCGAGGCCATCGACAGCCTCGACGACACCCCACCCCTTCGTCTCCAGCACAGCGCGCAGCAACAGTCGCATCGACGCATCGTCGTCCACGACGATCACGCGACCACCATCGCCAGCTCGATGGCTGCCTGGCGGGGACGGCGCGGAGTCGTCACCGGACCGCTCCCCCTGATCACCGCGGACTCCACGGTGCGTCGGGATCGCTGGTCGGTGGACTTCATCGATCAGAGCGTCGACCACCGGCGGCGGCGCGACCGCGAAGACCGGTGCGCGTCCTGTCAGCCGTCGAACTTCGACCTCAGCATCCAGATCGGTCGGATTCGCAATCGCAAGTGTGATGGTCGCCGGATCCTCATCGAGGGGGACGACCCGTCGAGTCGTGACCAGCGCCTCCGGGACGAGCCGGCGCGCAGCCCCGGCCCTGACGCCGGGATCCGCCACGCTGACGCCCAGATACGCCGCCACGCGGTCGCAGACCTCGGACGCTACGAGCCCCGTCCTGCGCTCCACCTCGGTCCACGCGGCAACGATAGTCCCGTCCGAACCAGACACCTCAGCAGGATCGAGCCCAACCGCTGCAGCCAGCCACTCGTGCCGGCATGCGCCACCCTTCGCTTCGTCCGGCGAGAGCTCGTGGAGGACAACCAGAAGTCCCTCGAGGCGGCGAAGCACGTCCACGTCCCTCGAAGTTTCGACGATCTCGGCCGCTGCGGAGAGGGTCGGGAACCCGAACGTGGCCCCGGACCCGCGCAGCGCCTGACCGATCTTGCGGACCGCATCGAAGCCAGCGGATTCGCCTCGACGGACGGATTCTCTGAGATCGCGAAGCTCGGCCATGCGTCCCAGCATCGCATGGCGATACCACGCCTGAAGCGTCTCTCGATCTTTTGCCACTCTGCCCTCACCGGAGGCGGGTCGGCTTTCAGGCGAGGTTCATCTCGCCAGGCCGATGGAAAGGATAGGTATCGGAGGGTGCGTGTCCAAGGATTTCGAGGTAGTCTCGGCGCGCCCCCGGCCTTCGTCCCTGTCCCTCGCCACACACCGATCCAACATGTCCGAATCCACGTCTTTGACCGGCAAGGTCGCGATCATCACAGGTGCCTCGGCAGGAATCGGTCGAGCCACAGCCCGGACGCTCGCCGCGGCAGGAGCCCACGTGGTAGTCACTGCACGGCGGACAGATAGACTCGACGCGCTCGTCGACGAGATTTCGTCGAACGGAGGCTCGGCCGTCGCCCGCGCAGCTGACGTCGCTGATCTGTCCAGCGTGCGCTCCGTGGTCGACACTACCGTCAACGATACGGGCCCGATCGACATCCTGGTCAACAATGCCGGGATCATGAAGATCGCGAGCATCACCGAAAACGACGTCGAGGACTGGACCACGATGGTCGACGTCAACGTCAAGGGCGTGCTCCACTTCCTGTCCGCTGTGATGCCCCACATGGTTGAACAGGGCTCCGGGCATATCGTCAGTGTCGGTTCCGTAGCCGGCCGGAGGCCCTTCCCCGGCGCCAGCGTATATGCCGCCACGAAGTTTGCGGTGAGGGCGCTGTCGTGGGGGCTGCACCTGGAGCTGGGGAATGCCCACGGCATTCGGGTCACGGACATCCAGCCGGGCTATGTCTCGACCGAGTTGCTTTTGGACCAACCGGAGACACTCGCCGCGTGGGACGAGGCGTGGAGCGGCCGCCGGACGCTACAGGCGGAGGACGTCGCGCGTGCGATCGAATTCGCGGTGACCTCTCCCGACCACGTGTCGGTCAGCGAGATCCTGGTCCGGCCGACGGACCAACCGACGTAGGGCCGGCCACGATATTCCGCGGCCGGCCCTCGATCGTGCTGATGCCTGTGAACGCTACGAGATCGGGCGGTCCCTGACGGCCCCATAGTAGATGCCGTTGAACAGGAATCCGAAGGTTCCGTGGGACTGGGCCCGGAATGTGATCTTCGGCCCGAAGATGAACATCTTGCCCTGTCCATAGTCAGCCTCGAGGGCCCCGACCCCATTCTCGAGGTACTGCTCGCCCCACGCCCAACCACTGCGCAGCGGGTTCGCAGTGTCGTACCAACCGACCCTGCGGACGCCCCGTGCTTCCGCGCCGGCCGCCAAGGAAAACGTCGGTGAGTGGCTGAACAGGACGTCGGCACGAGCATCGAAGCCATGCGTGAGCGGACTGACGTGCTCGACCTTCATGTCGAGCACGGACCCCGGCGTGAAGTACTGCTCCCGGCTGAGCGGCCGCCCATCTGCCACGAGATGGTTCTCGACGGGCAGCCCGGCGTGGTACGCGAGGTTCGCCGATGAGCCGATCGCGATCGCCGCCCCACCCTGTCGGACGAAGTCGAGGATCGGCGGTATGGAGCTGTCGGCCGACATGCGACCCATCCGGCCGCGATACTCCTCCGGTACCGTCGAAGGGTCAGGACCCCGGCTCGCAAAGAATCCGCCGCGACCGCCCCCGCCATCGACCGCCGGGATCGCACCGTCATCGAAGAGCAGGACATCGTAGTCCGACAGGTCACCCTCGTCGAAGTCCGGCGGAAACAGGACGTCGAAGTCGAACTCGAAGTCCTCGAGAATCATCCGAGTCCAACCCGACGGCATCGAACCCCCGTACTGGTCCCAGAGCCCGATCTTCACCTGATCCAGCTGCATGGCGCTGCCGGCCGGGCGCTGCCGCACCCCGACGAAGTCCAACCCCTTCTCCGCGGCGAGCTGCTCGATCCGGTCCCGACCCGTCTCGAGGTAGAACGCCCCCGCGTCGAACGTGCGTCCACCTGCCGTGATCTCGTCCGTGTACCACCAGACGTCATCACCCGCAGCCAACGTGCGGTTCACGGCGACGAAGGCATCGTTGATATGATCGACGACGTAGCCACGCGCCCCGTCGGCATTCGCCACCACGCCAGCCGGCGGCCCCTGAATGATGTCGTCCACGAGTTCGAAGGGCCCGTCGAAGCCCTCCATGACTCGGTCGTACTCGACCCCCATCTGCCAGGCGAGTGTCCAGCCGGTGTTGTCGTACGGTGCCGTCGGGGGCGCACCCGGATAGGCGAAATCGTTCGGGTGCTGCTGCTTTTCGAACATGTCGAGCACGTGCGGACGGAACGCCTGAGCGGCCTTCACAACGTAGGAGCCAGCCGGGTAGCTCACGCCGCCGACCATGAAGTCGCTCGTTGCCCGGTGCACGTCGACGCCGTTGTACAGCAGAGTGTTCACGAACTTCGTGGCCGTCGGGAAGTCCCGCTGATCCCGGGGGATGATGAAGCCCCGAGGGTCCCGGTCTGCCGGGTTTCGAAGGATGCGCTCCCAGTCCTCACGCGTTCCGCGATCCATGGCTTCCGCGGCCGCGTCAATTTCGAAGGGCAGCGTCGTCCACGAGTCGCTGTTGCCCCGCTCGATCGAGTTCTGCCCCATCTGCCAGATGTTGAAGAGGAGGTGGTCGGCGTTCCGGGACGCATAGTCCAGGACGGCCCAGTTGGCCGTCTGCGAGTACTCGACCGACTGGCGGAAATGCCAAGGGCCGGGCTCGACCGGGAGCGGAATGTCACCCCTGGGCATCTGCCGGCCCGGGATGAACGGGATCTCGATCGGGGTGGGGTGCCCGATCGTCTCGGTGAGCAGGCCGATCATGTTCTTGAAGTACGGTGTCGTGCGCAGACCACCGTTCCACCACGTCGAGTACGACGCACCGGATCGCATCGTCGTGCCACCCTTTCCTTCCAGGACGAAGCGCTGGTGCATCGCCGAGCCGACCCGGTCCAGCGACGTGATGATGAGCGGATCGAGGTAGTGGTTCGGAGGATCCCGGAACGGGGGCGCGAACATCACGGTCCCCTGTGGCCCCGTCTGATGGTGGTTGTACACGATCTGCGGGAACCACTCGCGGTACATCGACCGGTTCATGTTCTGCGTCTCGGCGAGCGCAGCCATGTAGAAGTCCCGGTTGTTGTCGTGACCCGCGTACTTGTTGTAGAGCACGGGAACGCCCGACGTAGAGCGCGCCATAGGGTCGTCGAGGCGCATGTACCAGTCCGAGACGAGGGTCATGCCGTCCGGGTTCGCATGCGTCGCGAGAATGACCACATCGTCCAGGATCCGACTCGTTTCTGCGTCCGTGTATTCGTTGAGCCGGTAAATCATTTCGGTCAGCTGAGCAGCCCCGAGGACCTCGGTGGCGTGCAGCCCCCCGTCGATCCAGATGATCGCCTTGCCTTCGTTCGCGAGTTGCCGGGCCTCCTCGCGGCTCACCCCGTCCGACTTCGCGAGGCGACGGCTGATTTCCCGGTAGCGCGTGAGGTTCGCGTGGTTCGCGGGTGACGTGATGATGGCCTGGAACTGGGGTCGACCTTCCTCTGTGAAACCCAGCGTATCGAGCACCATACGGTCCGACTCGTTCGCGAGCTGGATGACGTATTCGTGCATCCGTTCGTAGTTGAACAGGAGGTAATCCGCACCCACTTCGTGACCGAAGAAGTCCTCCGGCGACGTGACACGGCTCTGAGCGGAGAGGGGTGACGCGAGTGCGAACGCGACGAGGGCGATCGAACAACGAACGAAGAGCTTCTGCATTCGACAGACTCCGATTCAACGACGGCGCGGACGGCGCGTCCGCACCTTGCTCCATGGCGCCCCGGTCGGCGAGGTTGCGCAAATCGAGTCGGCGGCCATGTCCAGGGCGAGGTGGAGTAATGTATAGACACGCGTGCATGAATCGTCTGTTGAGCCGCATCGCGGGGAGTTGCACCCTTCTCACCTCCCTCGCAGCACTCGTGCCGAGTGCGGGCTTCGCCCAGACCGGCCCGCTTCGCCTGGTCGCGGAACCGGTCTCGGTGGAGGTCCTGGTCGGCCGATCCGCCCCGCTGTCGGTTCAGGTCGTCGACGCGTCCGGACAGGCGCTCGACGTGGCTGTTCGTTTCGCCGCGCCGCGGGGCGCGCTCCGGGTCAGGGACGGTCGAGTGCAGGGGCTCGAGGCCGGCACATACGAGGTCGTGGCCACGGCGGTGCTGGGACCGGATGCGTCCGCGACCGCGGAGGCCCTGACAATTCCCGTCACGGTCGCCTGGCCGCCGATCGCGCGGCTCGATGTGCACGCCTCATCCGACAGGATCTTCGTCGGCACGACGGTGGCCCACGGCGCGGACGCACTCCACGCGGACGACTCCCGGCGACCCGGAGCTGTGGTCTCGTGGTCGAGCTCGGCACCCGACGTCGCCAGTGTGGACCGGTGGGGGACACTCTCGGCCCACAGGGAGGGCTCCGTGACCCTGACGGCGGCCTTCGAGGCCGGCTCAGCGACCCGGTCGTACTCCGTGGAGGCGTTCCCCGCAGACCAGCTGGGCATCGATGGAGGAGCGGAAACCGCCCGTACCGGCGACGTGCTGCACTTCCGGGCGACGGGTACCGCGGACGGACAGTCCGTCGACGAACTCCCGATCACGTGGGCTTACACCTTTGTGCCCGACGACTCGATCCGCGCACCGGGTGCATCGGCGACGATCGAAGACGGAACCTTTGTGGCTGAGGTCCCGGGTCGGTACACCGTGCTCGCGATGTCCGGCCCGCTCACGGCACGGACCACGGTGCTCGTGCACGGCCGTGAGGCCGTTCAGGAGATCGAGCTTCAAGGTCGGGGTCCGGTCACGAACTCGCACACCTCCGACCTCTGGGTCTTTGAAGGCGTGGACGGCCGCGACTACGCGATCACCGGCACGTGGGCCGCAAACGGCTGGGCGTTCTTCTGGGACGTGACCGATCCCGCGAACATCGCCAAGGTGGACTCGATCCAGGTGGACGCTCGAACGGTGAACGACGTGAAGGTTTCACCCGACGGCCGCTACGCAGCGCTCTCGCGGGAAGGCGCGTCCAACCGCCGGAACGGGGTCGTCATCCTGGACATGGCGGATCCAACCAACCCCGTGATCGCCTCCACCTTCGACTCGAACGGGGTCACCGGTGGCGTACACAACATGTTCGCCACGAATGACTACCTCTTCGCCCTCGCAGCGGGCGACAAGTATGTGATCATCGATGTGCGTGACCCGTACGAGCCGACGTTCGTGAGCGAGTACAACCACCCGGACAGCCGTATCCACGACGTATGGGTGCACGATGGCATCGCATACTCCTCAGAGTGGCAGACCGGGGTGGTCGTCGTGGACGTCGGTAACGGGCGCTGGGGCGGATCGATCGAGAATCCGGTCTTCGTGACCGCCGTGCCCTACCCCGTGGGCGCCACCCACGCCGCCTTTCCGTACGCCCAGGAATCCACTGGAAGGTTCTACCTCTTCCTGGGCGACGAGATCGGAGGGGGTCGGGGTTCAGCGTGGGCCGGTGAGGGCTCGGATAATCAGCCCTACGACCCGGCCACCGGCCAGGGAGGTGTCCAGGGGCGCATGAGCGGTTATCTGCACATCATCGATTTCACCGATCCGGAGCACCCCCGCGATGTCGCGCGCTACGAAGTCCCCGAGGCCGGTGCGCACAACCTCTGGGTCGAAGAGGACGTCCTCTATCAGGCGTACTACAAGGGGGGCCTTCGGGTCGTGGACGTTTCGGGCGAACTCATGGGCGACCTCATGGCACAGGGACGGGAGATCGCGATCTACAAGCCACAGGACCCCGGAGGTTTTCTACCCAACCAGGTCAGCGTGTGGGGCGGGCAGCCGTACAAGGGTCACGTCTTCTTCAGCGACATGAACTCGGGGCTGTGGGCTGCTAAAGTCCTGCCGAGGGGTCGCCCGATCTCGTAAGTCGAGCAGGCCGGCGGTCAGACGCATGCCCGGGGACCCCGGTCACTCGACGTCCGCGGTTCAGCCTCAGCCCGCGGGCTCCATCCGCCAGAAGATGATTCCCCCCGCCTGCTGGCCGACGCCGACCGACCCGACGAGTTCGTAGCTCTGCAGATCATATACGTCGACCTTGCCGGGCTCGGATCCCTTCCCCTCCACGCTCACGAAGGCGTAGCGGGAGTCTGGAGTCAGGGCGACGCCGTGTGTCACCGTCGTGGTCGACGGCACGATCGCCCGACTCTCCCCGGTCGCCGCATCGAAGAACTGGACCTGCCCCGCGCTCTTGAGCGAGGCAACCAGCACCGCGCCATCATCCGAGATGCCAAGATTGTACGGGGCCCGGCCCGCAGGGAATTTCCGGATCAGCGACCAGCTCTCCCGGTCGATCACGAGGATCTCGTCCGACTTGTTGCACGCCACATATAGAGTCCGGCCATCCGGCGCGGGCTGGACCCACGTCGGCGAGCAGCTCGGATCCTTCATCTCCATCCCAGCCATCGGCATCGAGCCGCCCCGAATCATCCCGTTCGCGCCGGTCATCACCTCAGGCGTCTCGTAATCCGTCAGGGGCGCCTCCGCATCGGTCGAGACTGTGAAGCGACGAGAGACCTCGAAGGTCCGCGTGTCGATCTCGACGAGCTGGTCGTCCATCATGCACAGCGAGTACGCGAAGAGGCCGTCGGGGGCCATACGCAGGCCGTGCGGCATGGTACACGTCGGAATCTGGTCCACCTCCACCATGTCCGGCGTGTAGACGACCGAGACGGTCGACGGGACGTGCTCCCCGTGCAGGTTGAAGTTGGCGATGAACGCGTAGAGGCCGTCGGGCGTCAGGTCGAGCGTGGCCGGGAAATTTCCGAGCAGAATCGGTCTCGATACGAGCGTGTCCGGTCCGGCGTCGAATTTCCAGAGCTTCCCGTCCGGCACGCCGTGCGCCGTCGTCATATACAGGAACTCTCCGTCGGGCGACACGTTGAGACCGTGCGGCCCCTCGTTCTCGACCGCCATCTCGCCCACGGGGGTCGTCTGGTCGATCGACACCCCGTCGGCCGCGAGCTTCACCCGGTGAATGAGATCCGCAGACTCGGCCCCGACGTACACGTAGTACGTCGCGTCGGTGACGGATCCACCGACAGGGACCGCTACAGCCGTTTGCGAAACGGTGCTGGCACCCGAGCAGGCGGCAAGCGTTGCGATCGTCAGCGAGGAGAGCGCGAGACGGACGTTCATCGAAGTGCGGACTCGTGTGAACAGGGCGTTTCCGAGAAGGGGATGGGCCCCACGAACGGCGCGACGTCATGTCGGACTCCGTCGCAGAGGCACCGGACGAATAATAGGCCGTGGGCCCGGGACCGCATCAAGGGCTTCTCCGGTTCGCATCGCGGGGGCCGCCCTCGTTACCTTTGCGACCTATGATCACACTCGTTGCGATTGTCCTAGTCGCGCTGTCGATCTCGTTTCTCTGCTCGATTCTCGAGGCAGTCTTTCTCTCGAT
This sequence comes from uncultured Gemmatimonadaceae bacterium, assembly GCA_964492085.1. Classification (GTDB taxonomy): domain Bacteria; phylum Gemmatimonadota; class Gemmatimonadetes; order Longimicrobiales; family Gaopeijiaceae; genus UBA2589. Next base: position 68,443 of record CAZBHZ010000018.1, read on the forward strand.
CTCCCACTCGCACGTCGCACTTCTCAAGAACCGCGGCGAATGGGCGGGCGAGTGGTTGGAGAAGGCTCGCCACAATGTCGAGGAGCCGATCGCCGCGATCCTCACCCTGAACACCATCGCCCACACCATCGGTGCGGCAATGGGTGGTGCACAGGCCGCCCATGTCTTCGGGGACGCGTGGGTCGGCGTGTTCTCCGCGGTGCTCACCCTGCTCGTCCTGCTCGCCACCGAGATCATCCCCAAGACGATCGGCGCCACGTACTGGAAAGGCCTTGCACCCGCCACAGCACGGACGCTTCAGGTCCTGATCATCGGCATGAAACCGGTGCTCATCCCGCTCGCCTGGCTGTCGAAGGCGATCGCGCCATCAGGTGAACAGCCCACGGTCAGCCGTGCCGAAATCGAGGTCCTGGCCGAGATCGGGCGCCGGGAGGGCACGCTCGACGAAGACGAGTACTCGGTGGTAAGCAACGTCATCAAGCTGGACGAAGTGTCGATCGGCGAGGTCATGACGCCGCGCACCGACATGATCGGTGTCCCCATCACCGCCACGCTCGAGACGGTCCAGGAGACCATGCTCGACACCGGTCACCTGAGACTCCCCGTCTTCGAGGAAAACCTCGATACGATTCAGGGCGTGGTGATCGGACGCGACGTCTGGAGAGCGGCCCGGGATGGAGAATCGGACCTCGAGCCCCTCATCCGCCCCCTACCCTTCGCCCCGTCGACCAAGCGGGTCGAAGACCTCATCCCGGAAATGCGGTCCCAGCTCACGAAGATGGCCATTGTCGTCGACGAGTTCGGCGGAACGGCGGGGCTGGTCACGCTCGAGGACCTCATCGAAGAGATCATCGGCGAAATCCAGGACGAGCACGAAGGGGACGAGCCTCAGGCCTTCCAACCACTGAGTGGCGGGCGTGTTCGCATCTGGGGGGGCACCTCGCTACGCGACGTCTCCCAGCGCCTCGGGTTCGAGCCCACGGACGACGAAGACGAGGGGTACGACACCATCGGCGGCTTTGTGCTGGGGCGTCTCGACCGGATTCCCGTAGTCGGGGACGAGGTCGACGTGGAAACCGGGCAGTTCCGAGTCACTCAGATGAGCGGGCGGCGGATCGAGTACCTGCTCTTCGTGACGGGTCGCCACGAGTAGCCCCGCATGGCGTCAGCCGCCGGGGGCAGGCTCCGGCGACTCGCCCTTCGTTCCGGGGGGTGTACCGGCATCCGAACCATCCGGCGTACCTGAATCCTCGTCGGGTCCAGCGCCCGCCACACCAGACTTCGCGGCGGCCTCCTTCGCTCGCTCCTGCTGCTCCTCGATCCAGAACGAGATCGCGAGGAGAATCGCGCCGCACGTGATCGCCATGTCGGCGACGTTGAAGATCGGGAAGTTCCAGAGGCCCAGATCCACGGGTCCGAGGAAGTCCACGACACCCCGATCCCAGCGAACACGGTCGTAAAGATTTCCGATCGCTCCGGACACAACGAGAGAAATCGCGCTGATCCTCAGGAAGTCGTGCCGCTCCGCCTGCTTGTAGAGGACCGCGAGCAGAATCAGCGCCAGAATCGTGACAGGGATGAAGAACCATCGAGAATCCTCCCCCACCCTCATCCCGAACGCGGCACCCTTGTTGAAGGCGAGCGTCAGAGGCACGAGACCGCCCAGCAGTTCGTGCCCGTGATCGAAACTCGTGAGCTCGCGGAGGGCCCACCGCTTCGTCACGACATCCAGAGCCATGATGACGGGGAACGTCAGGCCGAAAATGAGGAGCTTGGGGCGCACGTCGATCCTGCGGAAACGAGAGATCTGCGGGCGAAATATGGCATCTCAGACGCGCGCGTCCATGCGCCGCGACGAACCTGCTCGACCGGAATATAGCGGCACAATATAGCAGCCCTCGGCACATCGTTCCGGCGGGTGGGTAGTGCACTACATGTTTACTCTGCTTAACCCTTAATCCACGGACCCTTACAAAATCAGACATTTCAAGCATGATGTTTGCTTGACACCCCATTTCGGGGCCTGAAGCTTTTAGTAGTACCCGTACCCGGAGCTGTGCCTTCCGAGGCCCCAGCCCCGGGCTTTTTCGCCTATAGGAACATGCCCCCCAGGTCCGCCCGGATATGGCGCACGGCCTGGAGTTTCGGCGTATTCGCGATGGCCACAGCATGCGGTTTCGAACCGCTGCTCGGTCAGGAGCTCGAGCTCATTCGTGTCTACCCCGGCTCCGGTCCGTTCGAATGCGTTGCGCCCGCGAATCCCGAGTTACCCACGCCCGACGATCGGGCGCGGGCGGGGCAGCTCGCGTCCGATGCCAACCAGGCGATGGTCCTGGGCGAAATGAATCAGGTCCAGGCACTCCTCCAGGAGGCCGTCCGACTCGACCCCTCATCGGCCGACCTGGCGTACCGCCACGCGCGCGTGCTCGACGACCTCGACCGCTCCGAGCCAGCCATGGCCGAGTACTGCCGGTCCCTCGATCTCGATGTGGAGTCACTCGGTGTCGTCGACGCCCGCGAGCGACTCACCCGACTATCCGACGAGCTGCGGAACCGAATCCCCGAGACGGCCCGAGACGCGTTCACTCAAGGGCTCGTACAGGCAGACGACAGCCTCTACGCGGAGGCCGAGGAGTCGTTCTCCACGGCGATCGACAGTGCCCCGGGCTGGCCCGAACCGCTCTACAACCGTGCCGTGGTAAACGAACGTGCCGGCCGGACTCCTCAGGCGCTGCAGGATTTTCGCGATTACCTGCGATTGGTGGCGGAGGACGAAAGTCAGGCCCTTCGGGTTTCCCAGCGGATCGGGGAGTTGGAGGGATTAGCATCGGTCGCGACGCCAAACCCTTCCGGGGCACTCGCCCTCGGATTGATCCCGGGGATGGGGCATTTCTATACGTCCCGGCCTGTGATGGGTAGCCTGGCTCTGTCAGTAGCGGCCGTGGCGTTCGCGGCCGGATACTCGTACCGCGATGTCACGGTGTTTTGCCTCAACGATGTTTCGTCCGGTGGATCCTGCCCGATCGGCGAGGTCGTGCGTGAGGAAAACAACCGGCCTTATCTGTGGTTTGGCGCGGGTGTGGCCGCGGCGGTCACGATTGCGGCTGCGATCGACGCGTATCTCGGTGCGAAAGGCCAGCGCGACGCACTGACCGCGATCACCGAGCCGGCGGACGGGATCAGGCTGGAGGCAGGAAGACCGCGCGTCTCTGCCCGGGCTGGCCGAGTAGACCTCAGCGTTCTCCGGCTGCATTTCCGGTGACCGTCAGACTGCGCAGGGCACTGGGTCTCAGAGGAGATCATCGCGGGCAGTCGACCGGGTGGGCGGTGCTCCTCCCGCTCTTCCTCGCCCTGCTCGTGTACGGGTGTGAGCAGCGTAATGTCGTCGCCGTGACCATCGGGACCGTCTCCGTCCAGCCGGTCACGGCAAGCCTCATCGAAGGTGAGACCCTTCAATTCGAGGCACTCGTGGAAGATGTGGAAGGAACTCTGCTCGATGCGGCAGAGGCTGAGTGGTTCAGCAGCACCCCAGATTTGGTGCAAGTGGATGCTGCAGGAATGGTGACCGCGGTGCGAGCCGGCTCCGGGGAGGTATCCGCGTCATTTCGGGGCGTGTCGGGGTCCGCCACGGTCCTCGTCATCCCCGCACCGGCCCTGTCCGTCTCCCCGGAATTGGTACGAATCAGGGGAGCCACGGCCGCTGGGTCCCCGCCCCCTGAACTCGTGTCGATTCTGAACGCAGGGGGAGGAACGCTGACCGGGATCACGGCGGACGTCTCGTACGCGCCGGGCGAGCCGGAGGGTTGGCTGAGCCCCTCCCTGACGACCACCGACGCTCCGGCCACGCTGACGCTCGCTGTCGACCCCGATGGGCTGGCAGCCGGGCGGTTTACAGCGCAGGTCACCCTCCGATCCCCCGACGACGACACCCCGCTGTTGCTACCCGTCTCCCTGTCTCTTGCCGGATTGACGATCGCGGAGTCGGAGGGCTCGACGATGGCCTCGGAAGCGGGAGTCACGGACACCGTTACCGTCGCGCTGGACAATCAACCCGACTCGGCCGTGATCGTGCGCATTTCGAGCGCAGATCCGGATGAGGTGATCGCCTCGCCGAGCAGCCTCGCCTTCGATGCTGATTCCTGGGCGCAGCCTCAGCCCGTCATCCTATCGGCGGCGAATGACATCGAGAGCGATGGGAGCCGGACTGTCGACATCCTGGTTACCGTCGCGGACTCGCTTTCAGATCCGATCTTTCACCCGGTTCCGGACCAGACCGTCTCGGTCACGACGGTGGATGACGACATCGGAAGCTTTTCCGTGCAGTCCACGGAAGGCTCGACGCTGGTTACCGAAGCGGGCGGGACAGATGCGTTCTCGGTCGTCCTCGACGCGGGGCCGCTGACCGATGTGACGTTGCGGGCGCTACCGCGAGATTCAACCGAAGTCTCGGTCAATCCATCTGTCCTGACATTCACCCCGGCCAACTGGTCCGTCCCTCAACCTGTCACGGCCCAGGGAATCAACGACGCACTCCTCGACGGCCCGCAGTCCACCGCGATCGTAATCATCGTGGATTCCGTCGCGTCGGACCCCGCTTTTCTCGCTGCCGGGCTCGACTCGCTCCTCGTGACCACGACGGATGACGACGAAGCATCTTTCTTCCTGGTGCAGACGCCCCCGCCAACGCCCGTCACGGACAGCACTCAGGTGTCCGAGGATGGAGCTCAGGACTCGGTCCTCGTTGTCCTGGGCGCACAGCCTCGGCAAGAAGTTGTCCTGCTGGCGTCGCCTGCCTCCCCGGGGGTGTTCCGTTCGCTCACCCCCTCCCTGACCTTCGACTCCGCGAACTGGAGCACCCCTCAGGCCTTCGTCCTCACCGGAGAGGACGACGAAGTGATCGACGGTCCGCAGAGCTCTACTCTGATCGTGAGCGTAGATGCATCCCTCTCGGATGACGACTTCGATGGAGTGACGCCAGCCAGCGTCACCGTGACTACAGCGGACGATGACGCTGCGGGATTGTCCATCTCTGAGTCGGCTGGTGGTACGATCGTGTCCGAGAACGGAACGGTCGCTGATGCCTTTGTGGTCTCCCTCACGGCAAGGCCGGTGTCAGACGTCGTGTTGAACGTGGTAAGCCGCGACGAGGGAGAGGTGACGGTGGTTCCTGTCCAACTCACGTTCGGCTCGACGAACTGGGACACACCCCAGGCGATCTCGGTCACCGGTGTCGACGATTTCATCGATGACGACGACCTTCCCGTCCCCGTCATTCTGTCCGTTGTCCCGGCCGCCTCCGACGACGATTTCGACGGAATGCCGCCCGACACGGTCATGGTCGTAAACGCGGACGATGATACCGCAGGGCTCACGGTAGCGCAGACGGAGAACGGTTCCCTCGTGTCGGAAGCCGGGCGGGCGGACACGGTAACGGTCGCCCTGAGCGCCGAGCCAATCGACACGGTGATCGTCTCGATTCTCGTGTCAGACACCTCGGAAGTAGCCGCTTCTCCGACTGTCTTGAGTTTTAACGGCGCGGATTGGGACACGCCTAAAGAAGTCGTATTCAACGGCGTCGATGATCCCGTGGACGACGACAACGGCTTTTCTCTGATCGCCATCGGCGTCGTGGAGGGCTTCTCCGATGCCGCGTTCGCCGATGTCGGAGATGTCACGATTCTGGTCACCACGCTGGACGATGACGACGCGACGTTGGTGGTGGATGACGCAACTGTGACCGAAGGGGATGGCCCCGACACCGGGGCTGCGGTCTTCACCGTATCCCTCGCCGCCATACCGACCCAAGCGGTCACCGTAGACTACGCGACGACGAATGGATCGGCCGAAGCGGGAAGCGACTTCACCGCGGTCTCCGGCACCTTGACGTTCGCGCCGGACGGTCCGCTCTCGCAGTCCATCACCGTTCCCGTCCTGGGAGATGCGTTCGACGAGGGATCCGAGGAGACGTTTACCCTCCAACTCTCGGGAGCCTTGAACGCCACGATCGCAGACGGCGTGGGTCTCGGAACCATCGTCGACGACGACGGAGCACCGTCCATGACGGTGGACGACGTCACCGTGCTCGAAGGGGCTGCGTCCGAGACATCGACGGTGCTGTTCACGGTCAGTCTGGCCGAGGCGAGCGCGCGGACGATCACGGTCGACTATTCCACGACCGATGGAACGGCACAGTCAGGACTGGATTACGCCAGCGTGGCCGGGACGCTGGACTTTGCACCCGGAGTCCTGACCCGGACGATCGTGGTGACCGTGTTGGGCGACGGTCTATATGAAGGTCTATCGGAGAACTTCCGGGTCCTCCTGTCCAACGCCGTCAACGCGACGATCGACGACCCGGTCGGCGATGCGGTGATCACGGATGATGACCCCCCTTCGTCCCTGTCG
>CAZBHZ010000019.1:0-55756 GCA_964492085.1 uncultured Gemmatimonadaceae bacterium
TAACATAATATATATTATACGAAGCACTCTCGGGAAAACGCAGAAGGGGCGGCCTCCATCAAATGCCCGGGAGGCCGCCCCTCTTTACGCCGACATCGGACCTCAGGTGTTGGAGCCGCTCCGGATTTCCTCGATACGCATCTCGTACTCACCGCGCTCCGGTGCATTCTGGTCCAGGTCCGCCAGGATCTCCTCGTAGAGTTCGATCGCACCGTCGCCGTCACCCTGAGCGCTCCGGATCCGCGCGGCCGCGACCAGCGCGTCGCGGACCTGGAAGTCCAGATCGGAGCGGTTTGCGATCGACAGATACGTGTCCTCGGCCTCGTCCCATCGGCCCTCCTGCTCGTACGCCTGAGCAAGCAGCGTCGCACTCTGGAGTTCGACCGGAGACCCGGGGCGCCGTCCGATCGGCTCGAGCACGGCGAGCGCCTGTTGCGGATCCCCGGACTCGAGATAGAGCTCGCCAAGGACCAGCCGGGCTTCACCCTCGTACGCCGTACCTCCGAACTGATCCAGGAAGGTCGCGAGATCGATCTTCGCCCCCTCCGTGTCGCTGATCGAGATCGACTGGTAGATCATCTCGAGCGATTCAGCGGCCCGGTCGTTCATCTGCGACCGATAATTCATGAAGTAGAAGCCCCCCGCGAGCACGATCGCGAGCAACACGACGCCGACGGTGATGAGCTGCTGGTTCGCTCTCGCCCAGTTGCTGGCCTCGAGTACCCCGACGACAAAGGAGTCGTCGGCGTCGTGCGTGCCTTGAGACTTCCGGCCACCGCCGGGATTCCGCTTCGACATAATGCGTTCTTAACAGGTCCAGGGGCCCGTGACACAGGCCCGGAAAAAGCGCTGAAAGCTAGACGGGGCGCCCATGAGGGTCAACGAAATCGACGCACGGCCCTCCGCAGGAGCAGCGCTCCCTCCCGCGCAGGCGACGTGGCCCGGCCCCTTGCCCTCGGACTACCCGGGAGTCATGGGGGTCTGATACCCGGCGAGCGACCACAGATCCCCGGGCCGACGAATGGACAGGCGGTGATCGGTCGTCGAGGCGATGACCCCGTCGTAGAGCCAGTCGTTCAGCAGTGTCGTCACGGTCGCTCGATGCGCGCCTGCCAGATCGGCGAGCACCTGATGCGTGAGCCGCTCGGACAGCTGCACTCCGCGCCCCGTCGGCTCGCCGCATCGGGCCCCCATGTCGATGATCACCTCGGCCAGCCGTTGAGCGGCGCTGGGCCCGTGCGATCCTCCCTGCGCGTGCCGCAGCCGATGAAGCTCCTGCTCCTGCCCCTCGAGGTACGCATCGAGGCTGCTCTTTGCCGTCTTGAGCCCGGCGAGAACGGCGGCCTTCGGCAGCGGGTGCACCTCGCATGTCGACCCTGCGATTGCCCCGTAGCGCCGATGACCCTCGGTGAAGGCCTCGTCTCCGAACATCTCCCAAGGGAGCGCCACCGCGACCGTTCGCTCCTTCGCCCCGGTCTCGAACCCGGGAAGCACCAAACGCATGAATCCGCTTCGGACCAGGAAGACCTCGCGCGCCTCGTCCCCGGGCACGTAGAGAGGACGCCCTTTCACGAGCCGCACCGTCTTCGCCTTCTTCACCAACCGGAAGAGCTTCCGGTCTCGGGGGGGATGAAGGTGAAACGGCATGGGCTCCTCCTCAGGCGCGTGAATCCGCCGCGTGACCTCCATGTGGGGCCAAGGCCGGATGCAGCGCCAGCCCTACTGCGATGAGCGCGACCGGAAACGAAAGGAGCGTCGCGGCCTGGGCGCCGATCGCATCGGCGAGCGCGCCCGTCCCGAGGACCCCCATCGCCCCGGTCGCCCACGCCAACCCCATCACGATCCCCGAGCTGACGGCCGTTCCGGTCGGAATCATTTCCTGCGCCATGACCACGACGGGCGGCAGCGTCGCCATCCCGAGGAAGCCGGCCGCCGCCGCTGCCGCCAGCCCGACCGCGCCATCCGGCCCGATCCAGACGGCGAGCGCATGGGCTGGCACCGCCCAGAAACAGAGGTGGGCCAGCAGCTTCCGCCGATCCATCCGATCGGCCAGCACACCCCCCGCGACGGTCCCGAATGCCTGAGCCGACAGGTACGTGGTGAGCGCGATTGCACCGAGGGTCTCCGAACCACCCGACTCGGCCACGATGATCGGCTCCATCGTCAGGAACGCACGCTGCACGAATGCCATCACGGCGCTCACACCGAAGATGAGCCCGAGAGGGCCAGTCAGATGCCGCAACACCTCCCTCGGGGGTGCCGGCGGTGGCCGGTTCGCCAACCGCGACTCCGCCCGGCCACTGGGCAGACCCAAATAGACGAGCGGCGCAACGACAAGAACCGGCAGCGCTGCGATCCAGAGCCCCTCCATCCCACGGGACTGGGCCAGCCAGACGGCGAACACCGGGCCGACCGCGAATCCGACGGAGCCTCCGAAGGAAAAGACGGAGTAACGCGCGCCACCCCCCTTCCCTTCAGACACACGCACCGCGTAGGAGGCGCCCGGCGGGTGGAACGCAGCGGAGCCGATCCCGCCGATGACGAGCAGGATCAGGAGAGACCAGAATCCCGTGGCCCACGCGATCGCGGATACGAAGACGCCGGACACGATCGGGCCCAGGACGGCGAGTCCGCGGCGGCCATAACGGTCTGCGATGAACCCGAACAAGGGCTGGGGCAGCGCGGCGGCCACGGAGAACGCCACCGCGAGGGTCGCAGCAAGGGTAATCGACAGGCCGAGATCGCCCATGATACGCGGTAACAACGGCGGGACGAACGACGCGTACATGTCGTTCACCGCATGGGCCCCGGCGACCACGAGCGCCAATCGAACGGCGGACCGATCGCGCTTCGGGGCGGCCGTCACATCCGCTACTCCCTGCACCGTCGCTGTGACTCCGCGGAAAAGGCCCGGGCGGCACGGGGCCGCGTGAACGAGCCCAACGATACAGCGACGCGATAGGGACTTCTACCGACTGGCGTGGATGCCCAACGCCCACAACGTTTCGCTCCTCAGCGCTAACCGATCCGGACGGATCCTCAACCGAACCAGTACCCATGCCGATCTCGACCGATGCCGCCTTCCGTGGCTCGACGCCTACTCGTTCACCCCGGCCCGCCGTGACCCGCCTGCGTTCTGTGGTCTTGCTCGTTGCGCTCGTTGTCGCGGGGGGCGCCTGCACCGCACCCGCCTCGGAGTCGACCGCCGACACCGCGTTCGAGACGACGACGTACGCACCCCAGAACCGGCCCGACGTCCGGGGAACAATGGGCGCGGTGTCTGCAGGTCACCCACTCGCGGCTCAGGCGGGGCTCGAGGTCCTGAAAGACGGCGGTACCGCCATGGACGCGATTGTCGCCATGGCTGGTGTTCTCGCCGTCACCCGGCCGCACATGAACGGTATCGGCGGAGACGCGTTCGGGATCTTCTACGACGGAGAATCCGGGGAAGTCACGGCGCTGAACGCGAGTGGCCGTTCGGGCGCGCTGGCCACGCCTGAATTTTTCACGAGCGCCGGACATGACGAGATCCCCGGAGTGGGCCCGCTCTCGGTCAGTGTGCCGGGCGCCGTCGCCGGCTGGGTCGATGCCCATGACCGTTATGGTACCAAGCCGTTCGACGAGCTTCTCGAACCCGCCATCCGCTTCGCTCGCGAGGGATTCGCCGTATCAACGCGGCTGGCACTCGACTTCGAGGCCCAGGGCGGAGACCTAAACGAGCACGGGCGGGCCCTCTACCTCCCGAATGATGGTGCCCCGCCGACGGTCGGAACGATCCTCCGCAATCCCGAGCTGGCCGCCTCACTCGAAACCATCGCTCGCGGGAAGAAGGCGGGCTTCTACAACGGCCAGATCGCGGAGACGCTCGCCGATTTCGTCGAGGCTCAGGGTGGGCACCTTCGGGCAAGCGACTTCGCGAACCATACGTCCACGTGGGTCGAACCGCTTCGGCTCGACTACCTCGACCACACGTTCATCGTGATGCCCCCGAATACCCAGGGTCCGGCCCAGCTGGCCCTCATGGAGATGTCGAAGAGCCATGATGTCGAGGCGATGGGACACAACTCGGCCGAGTACCTCCACACCCTGATCGAGCTGAAGAAGCTGGCGTTCTCGGATCGAGACCGCTGGGTGGCCGATCCCGAGAAAGCCGATGTGCCGATCGCGCGGCTCCTCGATCCCGAGTACCTCAGGAACCGGGCCGCACAGGTGGACCCGGGTTCCGCTGCCGAGTCCGTGGAACCTGGCTTCGGTGACGACCACATGGCCACCGACTCGGAAGATCGGGACGACGCCGGTGATACGGTCTATCTGACGGCGGTCGATCAGTGGGGCAACGCCGTGAGCTGGATCCAGAGCAACTTCGCGGGCTTCGGCTCCGGGCTTCTCGAGCCCGAGACGGGCATCCTGCTGCACAACCGTGGATCACTGTACACGCTGGAGGACGGGCACCCCAACCAGGTGGCCCCGGACAAGCGCCCCTATCACACGCTCTCTCCCATGATGGCGCTCCGTTCCGACGGAGATTTCGCCTTCACCCTCGGAACCCCCGGTGGAGACAGTCAGCCGCAGTCGCTGCTGCAGATCACGCACAACATGCTCCTGTTCGGCATGACCCCTCAGGAGGCCATCGAAGCTCCAAGATTCCGCTCGATGTCCGGCCTGCGTGTCTCCATCGAGGATCGGGTCTCCAGCCCCACGCTCGAGGGCCTGACATCTCTGGGACACCAGCTGAACGTCATCCGCGGATGGACGGCCACCTTTGGGGGCGCTCAGATGATCGTCTACGACCCTCAGCACGGGGTACTCACGGCGGCCGCCGATCCGCGCCGCGAAGCGTACGCCCTCGCGTACTGACCGGTGAAGACGTTCTTCGTCCTCGGTGCCCTCTTCGCCGCGCTCGGTGTCGGCCTCGGAGCGTTCGGCGCGCACGCGCTACGCGCGGCGCTTCCCGCGGAGGACCTCGCCACCTTCGAGATTGGGGTGCGATACCAGATGTATCACGCCCTCGCGCTCATCGCGGTCGCGTGGGCATCGACCGAATGGCCGTCGAGCGCGCTCACGATCGCCGGATGGGCCTTCGTCGCGGGCATCGTGATCTTCTCGGGCAGCCTGTACGTCCTCGTGCTCTCCGGGCAGCGCTGGCTCGGCGCGGTCACACCGATCGGAGGCGTCTCGTTGATCGTCGGGTGGGTGCTCCTTGGCTGGAGCGCCTGGCGGGGGTGACCACCGAGAACCGCGAGCAGATCGCGCACGCGACCGAGCTTCTGGCCGACGCACGGCGGATCGTCGTGCTCACGGGTGCGGGAGTCTCCGCGGAGTCGGGGGTGCCGACGTTCCGGGGCGAGCGTGGTCTGTGGCGTTCGTACCGGCCGGAGGAACTGGCCACGCCGGAGGCCTTTCAGCGAGATCCGGCGCTCGTGTGGGCGTGGTACCAGTGGCGCCGGGGCCTCATTGCCCCGTGCGCGCCCAATCCCGGTCACCACGCGCTCGCCCGGCTGGCGCTCCAGCGGGATGGGGTGACCCTGGTGACGCAGAATGTCGACGGCCTGCACCACCGTGCGGCCCGCGAAGAAGCTTCACGACTCGGCTCCGCGGGCCCTGAGCCCGCCTTCCCACTGGAGGTGCACGGTGCCATCCACCGTGACCGCTGTTCGGGGTGCAGCCGCCTGACCGAGGCGATTCCCGGTGATGATCCCGGACCACCTGGCTGCGCCACATGTGCCGCGCAGCTTCGTCCGGACGTCGTCTGGTTCGGCGAGGCGCTCGATCCGGACGTGATCGGTGCCGCACAACAGGCGGCGCTGGGGGCCGACGTGTGCCTGGTGGCCGGGACGAGCGCCCTCGTCTACCCGGCCGCTGGCCTGCCCGAGCTGACGCTCCAGGCCGGGGGAACTGTCGTGGAGGTCAACCTGGACGCCACACCGCTGACGGCCAGGGCCACGGTGTCTCTGCACGGACCGTCGGGTGAGTTGTTGCCCCTGATCCTGGGGGCCTGAACCGCGTCGTCCGGCGCCAGCGGTAAGCCTCAGCCCAGTATCTTCACCAGCGTTTCCGCTCCGACATTTCCGCCCGACAGAACGAGCACCACCGCACCGTCTTCGTTCGGCGGGGCCCACGCGCCCGCGAGAACCGCAGCGAGCGCGACAGCACCTCCACCCTCGACCACCATCCGGAGCCGTTCAACCGCGTAGCGCATCGCATCGGCGATCTGCTCTTCGGAGACCGTCACGTGCTCATCCACCCGGTTTCGCACGAGGTCGAATGAATACCGGTTGTCGAGCCCGATGCCCCCGGCGAGCGCACTGGCGAGGGTCTCTTGCTCCGGGAGTTCGACCGGGTGCCCGGCGCGAACGCTCTCGAGCATGACGGCTGCATGGCTTGCCGAAACACCCACAATCGACGTCGACACGCCCGCTTCCTTCAGACCCCCTGCGATTCCCGCGATCAGGCCACCCCCCGAGAGTGGGGCGAGAACCGCTGCGACCGGCCGATCGCCGAGCTGCTCCGCGATTTCCAGCCCGATCGTGCCCTGCCCGGCAATGACCCAGGGATCGTCATACGCCGACACGTACACGCTTCCGGACTCCCGAGCCGCGGTGACCGCTGCGGCCTCGGATTCATCGAACGTCTTGCCGAGAAGGACGGCCTCCGCGCCACCCGCACGGATGCCCTCGAGCTTCACCGGATCGACCCACTCGGGCACGAAGACTCTGCCTGGGATCCCCGAGCGCCCCGCCACGTAGGACACCGCTCGCCCATGGTTCCCACTCGAGCAGGCGATGATGCCCGCGGCCCGCTCCGCAGGATCGAGCGATTCGAGCCGCGCAGCGGCACCGCGCACTTTGAACGAGCCGGTGACCTGGAGGCACTCCGCCTTCAGAACGACCTCTCGGCCGAGGAGCTCACTCAGCGCCGGGGACGGGAGTAACGGGGTCCGGCGCGCGTGACGCTCGACTCGCGAACGCAGATCCGAACTGCGCGGCAGATTGGCGACGCCCGAGGCTCCCATCAAACCCTCCGATCTCTCTAGCAGGCGCCCGGAGAGCCTAGAAGACGACCCGTGGCCGCTCCTTCAGCTCGGTGATCCACAGGCCCGAGTTCAAATCGGAGGAATAGATGCGACCCTTGAAGATCTGAGCGCCCCACGCCATCGGCCAGTTCGGGGTGGTGGTCTGGTCGTCCGTCGTCAGGATCGTCGCGATCTCACGCCCCTGCTTGTAGAGATCGCCCCGCAACTCACCCGAGATGTCCACGACTCTGAGGCCCGCCTGATAGTACCCGACGTACATCTTGTCGTCCTCGATCCAGACGTTGTGAGCACCCGCCTCCGGCACCTCGTACTTCGCAACCTCGACTGGATTCTCAATGTCACTGACGTCAAGAACGTGAATGTATCCCCGGGCGTGGATCGCCTTGTCGGCGTCCCACCCCGCTGGGAAGATCTCATCACCCACGAAGAGGTATCTACCGTAACGCCATGCTACGTGGGTGTTTCCGATCGGATACTTGAAGCTGCTTACGAAGGTCGGCGTCGTTGGTGTCCCACCGTGCGATCCAGCCCCGACATCCAGGATGACCACACCGTCGTCCCAGTACGACGCATAGGCGTATCCATCCTGGACCATCACGTCGTGAAGTGATCGCTGCTGGTTGTCGATACCCCAGCGGCCGACCTCACGGGGTGCCTCCGGGTTCGAGATATCGATGACGTGGACGGCGCGGGTTCCGTTGTGAACGGCGTAGACCAACTCGTGCTCTCCGGAGATCCACACGTTGTGGACGCCGCCCGTCACCGTCTCGGTGTACTCGGACAGGATCGTCGGGTGAGCGGGCGTGCTCAGGTCGAGGAAGACCATCCCGTTCCTGCGACTCGAGGCCCCCTCGCGCGTCACGATCCCCAGCCGGTTATTGGGGTGGATCTTCACGTCGTTGATCCGCCGCGCGTCCAACTGGAGCGAATCCGTCAGGATCGGGTTCGACGGATCGGTCACGTCCCACACCTTCATCCAGTCCCACATGAACGTTCCGATGTAGGCATAGTCACGTCCGTCCACACCCTCGAACACCCACACATCTCCCGAGTGATGCTCTGCGATGCCTCCGCGGCCCACCTGCACCAACTCGGCATCCGCGCCGCGTGCCTCGACGACGACTACGCCGCTGACGACGTCTCGCTCCCCCATGCGGGCGGTCACTCGATAGGTGCCGGGCTCCTCGGCGACGAAGACCCCTTCCCCTGCCTCGTCCTCGATCTGCGCCCCGACTCCACTCAGAGACCACTCAGGGAACGCCTGCAGCGTCTCTCCGGACGCGGTTTCGGCTGTGGCGGAGAACCGAATGACGTCCCCGGTCCGTACACGAGACTGTATAGGCTCGAGCGTGTAGGAAACGCCCGGATCCGGACGCACCCGGAGCTCGGCGGTCGTGCTCACATCGGCACCTGTGACGGAAATCGTGGCGGCGCCCTCCGATCTAGCGAAGACGAGTCCCGCCGCATCCACCGCGGCGACGGACGGATCAGAACTCGACCAGGTGAGCTCAGGATCCTCCACCGGTTCGCCAAGTCGATTGAAGGCAGAGATACGCACCGGTACGACCTGCCCGGCATAAGGAACGTCTGTCCCGACTGCGGCACGCAGCTCGGCCGGAGGGAGCGCTCGGACGACCACGGAGACCGATGCAGGCTGCCCTTCGACCACCGCCGTGATCCTCGCCATGCCCGGATTCAGACCGGTGACAACACCATCCTGGTCCACCGAGGCCAGCTCCGGCGTCGATGCGATCCAGCGGACGGACACGTCTTCGATCGGGCGTCCCGCGCCGTCTCGAGCCGTGACGGTCAACTGAGCCGTGCCCGTCACCTCGATTTCCGCGCGCTCCGGAGAGATCGCGACCTGGGCAGGCTGAGCCTGCGTGGGGGCCGCCTGCAAGGCCACTGCGAGGACGAACGTGGTCGCAAGACCAGTCATGTGGTGTCTCCGGAAGGGTTCTGAATCAGATGGTGCTCTAAGGACGAATGTGGGCGTCAGCGGATGGCGGAACGAGCCAGCTCACCTTCGGCCGCGATGTAGCCGAACGCCGACCACTGATTTCGCCCTGTGAGAATGCGCTCCCAGGTTTCGTGGGCCTCGGCCGTCCGGCCCCCCAGCAGATACCAGACGCCAAGGCCATACGCCGTCGTCGTGCTCTGGAGGGTCGCGGCGTCACCGCTCGGACCGAGAAGGTCTTCGAGGGTCCGCTCTCCCTTGAACAGGAGCAGCAGGTCGAGGTAGGCGATCGACTCGATAATCTCCATGTCCTCGTGGATACCGTCGAGCACCTCCTGAGCCTCGTCGTCCATACCGAGGCGTCGCAGTGTCATGTAGAGCCAATACGAGGTGGCCACAACGGAATCGGGATGCACGGAGACCTCGAGGCAGTTCCGTTGCGCCTCGAGCGCAGCCTCCAGGTGGCCCTGCACGTAATGTGCGAGGGCCAGGTGGTACCAGATGTTGAACTGAAGGGTGCTGGTCGGAATGTTCATCGCGTTGGGCAACCCGTCGGGCTCCACCTCGTCCGGCAGGCCGTCCGTCAGCTCCGCTGCCCGCTCGAAGTCGGAAATGGCATGCTCGGGCTCCCGAACGGAGAGATAGCGGTGTCCCCGGTGTCGATAGAGCCGCGGGTCATCCGGATGCATCGCGATGGCATCGGAGTAGATGTCGATCGCATCCCGGTATCGGCCCAGATACGCCGTTCTCCGACCCATCCAGATCAGCGCGTCGACATCCTCCGGAGATGCAGCCAGGGCCTCCTCTGCCTCGCGGTACCGTGCCATGTACACGGCGCGGACTTCATCCGGCTGCACCGGGGGCATCAACGTGTCGCCGAGAAACGAGATCGCCTCGGTACCCGGCGGAAGGGGTGCGCGAGTCAGGACGGCCGTCTCGCGGTCCGCCGGAGCGGAGTCCGAAGAGCAGGCCCCCACCATCAGAGCGAGGGCAATCACAGCGAGAAACGGCGTACAACGGGCGGGAAGGCGCGACATGAGGACTCCGATCACGTGCTCAACAGGAGTCCGGAATAGACCGCAGACGGGAGTCTCCGGCAACGTGCGCGCACGTCTGATTCCCACCCATCGCGTGGCCCCGTCCTCCTCGTTCGGATAGGTTGCCCCGCCGCCCACCTCTACCGACACGAACGATGCGTCGCCACCTCAACCGCACCCTTTCCGTCGCCATCGTCGCCGCCGTGGCGCACCCCGTGATCGCGACGCCCAGAGCGCACGCGCAGCCGGTACCGGCCGATACGCTCGACGTCTTCTTCCTCGGCAACAGCTACGTCTACTACAACAATCTGGCAGATCAGCTAGCGGGTCTATCGACGGCTCTTCCGGGGCCTGTGCTCCGTACATCGCACCACCTGCACGGCGGATTCTCACTTCGCCGTCACCTGGACGACGGGCACCTTCCGAGCGTACTCGAGGCCGATGCGGAAGACGGTGAGGAATGGGACGTCGTGGTCGTGCAGGAGCACAGCCGTCTCGGCGTACCCTACGCAGATGAGGACGCCGGTTCGATCGGCGACAGGGCGCCCTTCTTTCAGGGCGCGGCCGAGGTGGCGGAGATGGTGGCAGAGATCGGTGCAGAGATGGTCTTCTACATGACGTGGGCGAAGGAAGCCTTCCCCGATCAGACCGAGGCACTCGCGGACGCGTACGCCGAGGCTGGGCGCCGGCACGATGCGGCGGTCGCCCCCGTGGGGCTCGCATGGGAGCGCGTACGGCGGGAACGGCCCGATGTCGTGCTCTTCCACCCCGACGGCTCGCATCCCTCACCGGCCGGCACGTACCTCAATGCCTGCGTCTTCTACGCCCAGCTGACGGGTCGGTCACCCGTCGGAGCCCCGGCCGAGCTTCACGGGATCGAGATGCGAACACCCGGCGTGATCATAGCAGACGAGCCCGTCCCGCTCGTGCGGCTGCCGGTGGAGACGGCCTCCTATCTCCAGCACGTCGCGTGGGAGACCGTGTCCGCCCTTCGCGACTAGGGAGGATCAGGCTCCCACCGTCGGCACCGCGGACGGCTCCGACGACGGTGGATCCTGTGGAGGCAGCGGGGGCGCCCCCATCGCGCGCCGCAGGACGTCCGCTGCCTCGCGACAGTCGTTCGGGCCGCACGCAGCACTGACGGTCACGAGCTCCGAGGCCGCGCTCCGACCGAAGAACGCGAGGACTTCGAGCAGCTTGGCTTTGCTTTCGAAGGGTGTATCGAAGCCCGCGACGCGATACCAATACCATACGACTCGGGCCCCCTCGGGCGTACGAATCACGGCTTCGTGCAAGAATCGTCGGGTCGGCCCGACCGGACCGATCACTCGATCGGAGACCACCATGGAATCGGGCGCGATCGCATTCGGCCATCCGATCATCTCGCGACCCTGGGTCTGGTCCATGAAGTACTGCCTCGTGGCTCCGACCTCGTCGACCCCGTCGGACAGGGTCCACGCCACTTCCTGGTCTACTCCACCGAAGTCGGCCCGCCACGCATCCGGCGTCTCTGGCGCCGAGACCGACCACTCGTCCACGACGCCAACGACGGACACGTCGGTCTCCACCTCGTCGCCCCGGGGGACCGCCCCGACGAGCATGAAGGCGAGCGGCCCCGCACAGACCGCGAGGGCAGCCGTGCCCGCGCGGTGTGGTCGCGTGATATCCAGGAGTTCCGCAGCGGGATCAGTGTCCCCATCCCCGTCGCCGGATGCGTGCGGGCCAAAGCTCGCGTCGTCTCGGATCTCGATCCGGCGGGCCAACAGGTAGGTCGGGAGCATCAGCGCCGTGAAGATCGCCCATCCCTGCCACAAGTGGTCTTCGATATACGGCGACTGCATGGCGGTCGCTTCGCCGAGGAAGATGAGCACGGAGACGCGGATCCAGTTTCCGACGATCGACATCGCACCGGCGAGCAACACGATCTTGAGCTGAGTCTGCCAACGATCGACGAAGATGTGTGCGTAGCACGCGCCCAGGACCAGGCCACCCATCAGATAGTTCAGGCCCGCGCATCCTTCCTCGACAAGAAACGTCCCCGTGGTGATCTGGATGTAATCGTAGCCGATCACCGCCGTGATCCCCGCCAGCTGGGTCGCACCGCCGCTCGCGATCACCGTGGCCCGCTGCAGTACCGGCACGAGGAAGCTCCAGAACGGAACCGCGAGGAGGAACGTCAGGCCGATACCGAGAATCAGGCGTCGTGCTCCCCACCCGAAGACCGCGAAGGCCCACCCCATCAGGATCACGGCCAAGAGCCCCTGCTGGATCAGTCGGACGTTCATGATTGCTGCCAGGAGCCAGACGCCAGACAGGACAGCAAGTACCGGAACGAGATTGGGCACGCCCTCTCCGGCGACCGACGCCAGGAGGTGACGATCCCGCCACAGCAGCCACATCGTCAGGCCCCCGATGAAGAAGCCGTGCTCCTGATACGATGCGCTCCACGTACCCGGTAATCCGATCAGGGTCGGCCAGAAGCACAGCAACATCACGATGAACGTCCACCCGAGGATGCGTCGCTCGTGGTCAACGTCCCGGGGCCTCAGGCGCTCGGCGAGGGAACGTGCGGGGGCGATGGCGGGGCTCCGTGAGGTCGTGGGCTTACGTCCTTCCAAAGCTACGCAGCCAGGGGGCCGGCCCCAACGGTCATGATCGCGCTAAGCTACCCAGAATTCCGGCTTTTCAAGCACTCCGGCCTCTTCCATCAAGCGACCCAAATCCGGATCCGAGAGCATGCCGGCGACCATGGCCGTGGTCTCCTCCATGGAGAGCTCCGTGTCCCAGACGATGAGGAACTCGTTTGGATCATGAGCGCTGTGGTAGTGGCCCACTTCCGAAAATCCTGCGCCCGATCGCCGCTCCGCGTCGGCATCATACCCTTGCCGCCACTCCGCATAATCGCGGACCCGGTGGGTCAAGAACACTCTGGCCATGATTCATATCCTCACTTCGGCATTCCCATCGACCCCCCATTCTTAGGGCGACTGCGGGGGCTCAAGCAACCCATGGGGACGTATGGGTGGGGATGAGGCGAAGTCACCGGCCGCGAGGTCGACCAGCTTAGAACATGGCCATCACCATGACCGATCGGAGCTGCTCATTCGAGAGCCGAAGTCGCTCGCTCAGCATTCGACAAACCGACCAAAGCACCTTGTGAGCGAGATCCTTGTCGGACTCGAGGAGGTCCTCGAAAGCTTCACGGGTGATACTCAGTAAGAGAGATCGTGTATCGACGATCGCGTCTGTCGATCGCTCCATCTCATCGAAGATGGCCATCTCGCCGAAGCACGCCCCGTCCTTGAGGACAACAAGCGCTTCCTCCCCGGAGCCTGGAATCATGCGCGAGATCCGGATCGCGCCCTCGGCAATCACGAAGAGTCGGTCACCGACATCACCCTCACGGAACACGTACTCGCCATGCTTGAGCTCGATGATGTCACACACGCGCATGACTTTCTCCAACTCATGCGCTTCCAGAGTCTGGAAAATGGGCGAATTGCCGAACAATTCTGCGAACATCGCGTGCTACGGCCCGGGTGAGATAATGGGTCCGATGAACTGTGACCTGCTCCAAATTAAGTCACCACGACCCATTTTGCTCGAATTATCGCACGACGAATCCACACAAGCGCGATTCTGGCCTCGCCAACACGGAGCCCCTCACAGCTACAAAGCCATGAGGGGCAACACGTTCCTTGAGATGCGCCCGCCAGGACTCGAACCTGGGGCCTACTGCTTAGGAGGCAGTCGCTCTATCCACCTGAGCTACGGGCGCTCTGCGCGAAAAGCTCGCCGCGGCGCTCTCCCGGATCAACGCCCCTGCCGCCCCTTATCCGTCGGTAGGCAGCGGCTCCTGAACAACCGGCGGTGCGGGCTCTTCCGCCCTGCGACCCGCCAGATAACCGACGCAGTAGGACCGAAGCGTCGCTTCGAAGCGGCTCATGTCGGGATGAGTGCGCAGCCCGCCCTCGCCCTTGCGGCGGAGTGCGTCACTGAGTGTCGACACCGCATCCATGACCTCCATCACGTGAGGGTCTCCACCAGAGACAATCTCCGCGGGTTCAAGATCCGCGCCGAGGTCCATCCCGACGACCACACCCTCCTCATCGGGATCGATCCCGTCCGTGGCGGATTGGAAGGCTTCGACGAGCTCGATTTTACGCTCGGGAATCGGTTCATCCGGCGAGATGAACGCCCCGGACACACGGTCCTGGCGTTCCGGCATGGGCGCATCGGGGGAGATGAACACGTCCTCAGCTGTTTCCTGCGTCGCCTGCTCAGCCTCGCCGCCCTTCCGCCCGCCGGAGGACCGGCGCCGCATTCCGGGCGGAAACGCCGGAGGCGGGAGACGGATCTCCTCGCTGTTCTCGCTCATCGCCAGGTACTCCTCACAAACGTCGTTCCCCGGTCCTCCCCTCGCCGAGCCAATATGTGGCCCCTCGGGGCCACGAACAAAGGATTCCTGCGACTAGAGGAAGAACTCGATCGCGATGAACCCGGCAACGAAGAGCGCACTGAAGACGATGACCAGCTTGTTGAAGTGCTGGTCGATGAACCGTTCGATGGGCGGGCCGAACTTGTACACGAGGCCCGCGATGAGGAAAAAGCGGAACCCGCGACTCAGGATCGACGCGACGACGAAGACTCCGAAATTGATGTTGAACACACCCGAAGCCAGGGTGAACACCTTGTAGGGTATGGGCGTCAGGCCGGCCAGAAAGACGGCGGCGAAGCCATTCGCGTCGTAGAACTCACGCACTCCCTCGAACGCCTCGGGCGTTACGCCCGGCACGTAGCCGAAGAACCAGTCCTGGGCGATGTGCCATGCGCCCGCCCCGATCGCGTACCCGACCATGCCACCCACGACGGACGCCAGGGTGCAGATACCGGCGAACTTGAGCGACTTCCGGCTCGCACCGAGGCACAGCGCCAGAAGAAGGGGATCGGGTGGCAGTGGAAAGAATGACGACTCCGCAGCGGAGATCAGGAAGAGGGCCGGCACGCCGTACGGAGTCTCGGCCCAATGCAGAACCCAATCGTAAAGACGCCGCAGCACGTTGTCCCTGCGCCCCGGCGTCTTCTCCGGGCCGCGGCCCTGGTGGCCGTCGCTCGTCGAACCTTCCTCGCTCATCCCTGCTCCTCGTTCCACGCGAATCGTCCCAGAAGTGGCACGAATGTCACCGCACCCCCGACAGGCTCCTGCGTCACCGCGAACCCGGTCTTCTGAACCAGCATCAGCTCCTGTACGTCACGTGCTCCGACGGGAATGAGCATCCGTCCCCCGTCAGCGAGCTGGTCCACGAGCGCCTGTGGAACCGAGGGAGAAGCCGCAGACACGACGATGACGTCGAAGGGCGCGTACTTCTTCCATCCAATGGTCCCATCCCCCACGAGAAGCGCGGCGTTCTTGACCCCGAACTCGTCGAGGGCCCGCCGTGACCGCTGCGACAGCTCGCGGATGCGCTCGACCGAGTAGACACGATCCGCCATGAGGCAGAGAAGCGCGGTGAGGAAGCCACACCCCGTCCCGATCTCCAACACGACGTCGTCAGGCTCCGGCCGAAGGATCGACAGGTAGTACGCCTGCAGAGAGGGCTGTGACGCGGTTTGTCCGAACCCGATCGGCACGGGTGCATCCTCGTAGGCGCGCGGCTGGACACCTTCGGGTAGAAATGTGTGTCGAGGCACTCGATCGAAGAGCTGCAGGATCTCCAGATCATCGACACCCCGGGCGCGGATATCCTCGATCAACTTCCGGCGGTACCCGGCGTACCGTGCGTCGGCTAGAGGGTCAGGTCCCACGCGCGGATGTCCTCGAGAAGTCGGTAGTTCGTGAGATCGAGATGCAGCGGAGTCACCGAGACGTAGCCATCGTCGATCGCCTGGAAATCCGATGCCTCCGAGCCTCGCCACGTGACCTCACCGCCCCCGATCCAGAAGTACTCCTTGCCGGAGGGATCGTTGGCACGCGTGATCGAATCCGCGTATCGGCGCCGACCCAGCGAGGTGATGCGAATGCCTTTCACCGCGGACGGTTCAATCGCGGGCAGGTTGACGTTGAACAGCGTGTCCTCCGGGAACGATCCGCGGGACAGGATCTCCTCGAGGATGCGCGCGACCAGCTCCTCGCACCCCTCGAGCTCCTCCGGGAACGCACCGCACCATGAAAAGGCCACGGCCGGAATCCCGATCACGGTCGCCTCCATGGCGGCAGCGACTGTACCGGAATACAGCACGTCTTCGCCCATGTTCGAGCCATGGTTCACGCCGGACACGCACACATCCGGACGCTCGGGAAGGAGCTCGTTGACCGCGAGAATCACGCAGTCCGTCGGCGTACCGTCCACGATCCACGCTCCGTCGCGGGACCGCCGGGCGCGAAGTGGGTGGTGCAGCGTGAGGGAGCTGCTCGTAGCGCTCTGCTCACGATCCGGAGCGACGGTCGTCACGCTCCCGAGGGTGGAGGCGGCGCGACCGAGCACGCCGATCCCTGTCGACAGGTATCCGTCGTCGTTGGTGCAGAGGATGTTCAGCGTCAGGCTCCAGCGGGCGGCGTCAGAACCTCGCGGAGTTCCTCGAGCTCTCTCTTGATCCCGGTCAGGAAGTCGCCGGCGACCACGTCGCGCCCTCGACCCTTGAGCTCACCTTCCCTGCGCATGTCGATCAGCTTCTGGTTGGCGCCTTCGATGGTGTACTTCTCGTCGTACAGCAACTGCTTGACCAGAAGGACGACCTCGACATCGCGCGACCGGTACACGCGATTGCCCGCCCGATTCTTTGTTGGGTTCAGGACATCGAACTGCGTCTCCCAGTACCGCAGCACATGCGGCTTCAGACCAGAGAGGTCGCAAAGCTCCCCGATGGAGTAGTACACCTTCTTCGCAATTGGCGGCTGATCGCTCACTGGCTCCATTCTCCGCTCACGTAGGTCACGACCACATCTCCGGCTTCGGATCCCGCATCATCAGCGTCCTCAAGGCGTCCGCCGGGCTTCGGCCCTCCTCCACGATCGCACACACCTGCTCCACGATCGGCATCTCGACTTCGTGCCGGTGCGCGAGTTCACGCACCGCCGGAGCCGTCTTCACACCCTCGGCGACAGCCGTCATGTCGCTGAGAATCGCGTCGAGGGACTCACCCTGACCCAGTCGGTATCCGACGGTCCGGTTTCGACTGAGGGAGCCCGTGCAGGTGAGCACGAGATCGCCCATGCCCGCCAACCCGTAGAACGTAGCGGGACGCGCGCCCAGAGCGAGGCCAAGCCGGGTCATCTCGGCGAGCCCTCGCGTCATGAGGGCTGCGGTCGTGTTGTGCGCAAAGCCGAGGCCCGCGGTCATTCCCGCGGCGAGCGCAATCACGTTCTTCAGTGCCCCACCGAGCTCCACCCCTACCACGTCATTGTTCGTGTAGGGCCGGAACCACGGGGTCTGGAAGGCGCTCTGCACACGCTCCGCAGCGTCCTGAACGCGACTCGCCACAACAACGGCCGTGGGCGCCTGTTTGGCGACCTCGTGGGCGAAGCTCGGTCCGGACAGAACGCAGAACCGCTCCATCAGGGCCGGCCCGAGTTCCTCCAGGAGCACCTCGTCCATCCGCCGGAGCGATCCCAATTCGATACCCTTGGATGCGCTCACCACGATGGCGTCGGACTCGAGATGTGGTGCAGCTTCCGACATCACGCCACGCACGACCTGCGAAGGGCTGACCGAAACCACGAGTTCTGACCCCTCGACCGCGGCCGTGAGGTCGGACGTGGCGTGCAGACGATCAGGAAGGGTCACGCCGCTCAGATAGGGGTTCTTCCGGTCTCGCTGAATAGAATCCGCCACCTCGGACTCGTAGGACCACAGGCGCACGTCATGCCCTCGTTCGACGAGAACGAGTGCGAGCGCGGTTCCCCACGCTCCTGCCCCGACCACCGATGCACGCATGGACTCGCTCAAGCCAGGTCCTCCCCGGACTCCGCTCCGGCGGGAGCGACGGCAGGGCCACCGGCCCCTCTGCGAAAGCGGTTCTCCTCACCCCGCCGCAGTCGCCCGACGTTCGAGCGGTGCTTCCAGATGATGAAGACCGCAAGCGCGGTGGCCAGCCAGACCAGGGTCATGCCGCCCTCATGAGGTGTGAAGGCGATCAACGGAGGCAGCGCTGCCGAAACGACGATCGAGCCGAGTGAGACATACCCCGTCGCCAACGTCACACCCAGCCAGATGACGAAGCCGGCGCCCACCGCGGTCGGCGCGAGAGCGAGGAACGTTCCCGCACCCGTCGCCATTCCCTTCCCGCCTTTGAACCCGACCCAGAAGCTGAACATGTGCCCGACGATCGCCGCGAGCCCGAAGGCGAAGCTCCACGGGAACGACACCCCGGCCAGCGCGGGAAAGAGGGCGGCGGGGCCCCATCCCTTCGCGATGTCCACGACAACCACGGGGAGGGCGGACTTCCAGCCCAGCACCCGCAGGGCGTTGGTCGCCCCCAGGTTGCCGGATCCGTGCTCGCGCAGATCAAGACTGTGAACCGCCCGACCGACCCAATAGCTGGTCGGAGTCGCCCCGATCAGATAGGAGAGCGCGAGTAATGCCCAGGCCAAGCTAGTCGTCGTCCTTGCCGCTGCGGATTCGAAGTCGGATCGGCGTGCCCATGAACGACCAGGCGTCCCGGAACCCGTTGTGCAGATAGCGAATGTAGTGAGCAGGGATCGCCTTCGGGAAGTTTGCGAAGAGCGCAAAGACGGGTGGCCGGACCGACGCCTGAGTCCCGTACTTGATCTTCACGGCACGTCCCCTGTGATGCGGCGGTGGCTGCCGTCGGACGAGGGACTCCAGCACCTCGTTCACCTCGTGTGTGTCGATCCGTCGCGAACGCTCGTCGTTGACGTCCAGGATGGTGTCGAGGCAGCGCCGGACCCGTTGACCGGTCAGCGCCGAAGTGAAGATGATCGGCACCCATTGGAGAAAGGGGATCCGCTCACGGACCTTCTTTTCCCACTCCGGCGCGGTCATCGTGTCCTTCTCTACGAGGTCCCACTTGTTCGCGATCAGGATCAGGCCACGGCCCGCCTCCCAGGCTTTCTCGGCGATCTTCACGTCCTGTGCGTGGAGTTCCTCTTCGCTCGCGTCGACGAGGAGGACGCAGACGTGGGACGAGAAGATGACGCGGTCGGTCCGAAGCGCACTGTAGTATTCGATGCTGTCCTTCACGCGAGCCTGGCGGCGCAGTCCCGCCGTGTCCACGAAGACCATACCCCGTCCGTGATAGCGGAACTCGCTGTCGATCGGGTCCCGTGTCGTGCCTGCCACGTCGGACACCACGGTGCGTTCCTCACCAATCAGCCGGTTCACGAAGCTCGATTTGCCCACGTTGGGCTTCCCGACAACGGCGACCCGGACCGTGTCTTCCTCCGGCTCGAGGTCAGCGGCATCTGGCAGCTCCTCGAGAATCCGGTCAAGCAAGTCACCCGAACCCTTTCCAGACAAGGCACTTACCGGAATTGGCTCGCCAATACCCAGCGACCAGAACTCAAGATGGTTCTGGTCATGAGGAAGGTTGTCGACCTTGTTCACCACGAGGAGCACAGGCTTGGCGGCCTTGCGAAGCACCTCAGCGAGACGCTCGTCGAGTGGCTGAACTCCGGCCTTGCCGTCCACGAGGAAGAGAATCACGTCAGCCTGCTCAACGGCGATCATCGCCTGATCGCGGATGGCGACGTCCATGCCCTCATCCGACCCCTCCACCACACCACCCGTGTCCACGATACGAAAGTCCCGCCCCGCCCAGTCGGCGTGCGCGAAGTTCCGGTCGCGAGTCACACCCGGCTGATCGTCGACGATCGCGACGCGCCGTCCGATGACCCGGTTGAAGAAGGTGGACTTCCCAACGTTGGGCCGCCCCACGACCGCCACGACCGGGAGTCGATCGCTCATCGAGCCTCCGCGCGCAGCGCCTCCGTGATCTCGTACCCGCGTACCACGCGAGCACCGGCCGCCCGCTCCTCGAACTCCGAGAGGGGGACGTTGTCGATAAAGATGTCGTCGCTGTTGAGCGATTCCGCGGGAAGGACGATGACATCGTCCGGCTCGCTCTCTCCGAGCGCAGCCAGGATGTCATTCCCCCCGAGAAGCCCCGCGATGGTCACCGTTTCACCGAAGTAGTGGTTGATGGCGTGCACGACGTCGACCTCCGCTCCGGTCGCGTCAGCCAACCGCGGCGCGAGCTCGCGGATGAAGGGCGCCATGGATCCCCCCGTCACGAGCCGGATACGCCGGCCCTCGAAACGAGGCACACTACCGAGCCCCTCATGGAACCCCTCGACGAAGCGTCGCACAGCCCCGACCCCGTTCTCGTAGAGGGCGCCGTCGTCATAGTACGCACCGCCCGGAATCTCACGGTCAGCGATGAGGTACATCTCGTCGGCCGCGTAGCACCAACCCAGACCACGGTCGGAAAGCGCGCGCGAACGAGCCTCGTCGATACGGTCGATCACGGCCGCCGCCTCATCGACGCGAAGGAGACGCACGGGCCGGTTCAGGTTGTAGCGCGTCAGCCCCACCGGTACGACCGAGAGCGACCGAATCGAAGGGCCCAGCGCCCAGAGATCCTCGATCGTCCGGTCCAGATGGGTGCCGTCGTTCCACTCCGGACACAACACGACCTGGGTATGTACCTCGAGTCCGCCGTCGATCAGTTCTCGAAGCTGATCCATGATGAGGCCGGCTCTCTGGTTGACCAGGAGACGCTCCCGGACCTCAGGCTCGGTGGCGTGTACGCTCACGTACAACGGTGAGATACGCTGGTCGACCAGTCGGCGGAGCCCCTTTGGACCCAGATTCGTCAGCGTGACGTAACTGCCGTACGTAAACGACAGCCGGAAATCATCGTCCCGGAGCCAGAGCGTCTTTCTCGCTCCCTCCGGATTTCCGTCGATGAAGCAGAACACGCATTTGTTGGCGCATTCCCGAATCGTATCAGGCGCCGGCACGATTCCGATCGGCTCACCCGGTTCGCGCTCGATTTCGTACACGGTGGTCTCCCCGTCGGGAGACACCATCTCCAACTCGAACTCGGTCTCGCTCAGCATGAACGTCAGGTCGATCCCATCCCGAACACGCTCGCCGTTGATGCGCACCACGCGCGAGCCGATTTCGAGCGAGAGCTCGTCGGCGATGCTGCCGGACTCGATTTCGGCGATGCGGACCACGGTGTTTCGTCGGTTGAGTCTTTGTTGACGACGGGCGGGAGCTGCGACACACCCGTCCGGAGCGGCGCTCGGGGAGCCCGAAAAGCTAACCGTGGCCCGATGCCCCAACAATTTCGGACTCCGTCTCGCGGAGCCCGTTCGCGCGCCACTCCTTCTTGACCAGAGGAAGGGCGACGCGACAGCTTCGGGGCGTTGGACGTCGAGTCGGAAGTCTCACCTGAACGGAGGTCGAATGCGCTCGGACCGGTCCGTAACGGTGTTGGGATATCGGTGGGGATGATGAGAGGACGATCGATGGCACTCGCCGGGGCCGTATTGCTGTCGGCGACCGCATGTGAGCAGGCGGAGCAGGTCCAGGACCGGTTCCGCGATCTGACGCCATACGAAGCGTATCAGGAAGGTCTCTCCGAGGCCGGCCTGACCGGGACTGCGCTGGCCCGTGATTGGCTGGCCGCAGGCAGTCATGCCGTGGACGCGGCAGCCCCCGTCTCCCTGCCCTTCGAGGAGGAGGGCTTCATTACCCCCGAGGCCCCCGGCGCGATGGCGTATCGCGTGACGATCGGCCGGGGGCAGAAGCTGACCGCCGAGGTGACCCTTCAGGGCGAAGAGGACACACGAGTCTTCGTGGATCTCTTTCGGGTGCCTTCCTCCCCGGACGACCCACCGCGACCCGTGATTTCCTCGGACTCCGTCCCGGGCGAGTTCGTGCACGAACCGTGGCGTGGCGGAGACTACATCCTGCGGCTCCAGCCGGAACTCCTGAGAGGGGGCCAGTACCGGGTGACGCTTCGCCTCGATGCGCAGCTCGCCTTCCCCGTCCAGGGGCACGACATGCGTGCCGCTCAGAGCTTGTGGGGCGTCGATCGCGACGGTGGGCGACGATCTCACGAGGGGGTCGACATCTTCGCGCGCAGGGGCACCCCGGTCCTCGCGACGTCCGCCGGCATCATCAACCGGGTCGATGTCACGAATCTGGGAGGAAAGGTGGTGTGGCTTCGGGACCCGATCCGAAACGCGAACATCTACTTCGCCCACCTGGACAGTCAGTACGTGCGGAACGGAGATCGTGTACAGGTGGGTGACACCCTCGGCTTCGTGGGCAACACGGGTAATGCGAGGACAACACCACCCCATCTGCACTTCGGTGTGTACCGTCGCGGTGAGGGGGCGGTGAACCCGGCCCCCTTCATCCGCCAGCCTCGTGGCGAAGTTGCGCAGATGACCGCCGATCTTCAGCAACTCGGCTCTACCGTGCGCCTGCGCACTGGCGGTATCCGTCTGCGTGCCGCCCCGGGACTACGAACGCCCGTCATTCGTGAGCTTTCGGAGCACACCCCTCTGCGAGTACTCGGCGGCTCCGGTGACTACTTCCGAGTCCGTCTGCCGGACGGAGTCCAGGGTTATGTGGCCGCACGGCTGACCGAAGATGTGAGCCGCCCGTTGGGTCAGCAGGCGATGGCGGCACAACAGACGGTGCGTTCAGCCCCGACCCGGGCGGCTCCCGCAGTGGCCCGCCTCGACCAGGGTACGGAAGTGCCCGTGCTCGGTCGGTTCGACGGGTACGTCTATGTCGTCAGTCCAGACGGCAACCCCGGTTGGGTGGAAGATGCCCAACAGCAGGAGGATCAGGAGCAGGACCAGCAGTAGGGTCGCGCGGTGGCCTCACCGGCGGCTGCGCGGGGTCAGGTCAGCTTGCGATTGATCCAGAACTGGAGCGCGAGCCACGCGACGAGTGATGTCGTAAAGAGCCAGAGTCCCATCGTCACCGGGGTGACGATGACGAGCACGCCGTCCCACATCACCGCCAGCATCGCCTCGAGCTCCGCTCGCTCCGCCCCGGTCGCCGCCCGTGCACCGACCGCCACGCGCCCGAAGCCGATCACGGTCCCGAGGAGCCCGACCACGCCCCCGAGGACGCCCCATGCCAGCACCGCGTGGTGGGGTGCTCCACTCGCGGGCAATTCGTCCGTCAGCCTTGCGATCGTGAGCACGGCCCGGGTCACAGTCCCGATCAGGCACAGGGCGACGATGACGAGCGGATAGAGCCACGGGCCGAGAGCGCTGAGTACGTCCATGTCCAACCGTCAGCGCCCGGACAGGGCCAGGACGGCCTCGCTGGACTCGAAGGCCCCTGCCTCAGTAAACACGCACAGGGTGACGGAGGGGTGGCTTCTCTCAGTGTTCATGGACGTCCTCGCAGTCGGGGCACACACGCAATGATGAAAGAAGCGGGCCAGAATGAGCAAGCGCGCATCCGGCGGTACTCGTCGGACCGTCAGGGTGCGGACGCTTCCGTAATCCCGATCAACGTGTCACCCGGTCTGGGCTCGAGACTCACGCCCGGCGAGGCCACCAGGGCGTCGCCCGACGGGCGGACGACGATCAATGGCAGGGCATCCGCTCCGTGCTCGGCGTGCCATTCACCCAGGCCGAATTGGTCGGTCATGCGCGTGGACGTGAAATGGGCACCCGAGCTAAATCTTCGCTGGACCTCCTTATACGTGAGGTCAGGCGAGCTCAGAACTCGCGCCCGCAGCTCAGCCGAAAGCTCCGAAGACCCCTTGCGAGCAGCTCGGCTGGGCGACAGCTGAAAGAGGTTCTGACGGCCGAAGAGGTGGACGTAATGACGGGCCGACAGCGCGTTCACCTCGTCGTTCGCCGTGAGGGCCAGAAGCTTTCCGATACCGGGTAGCTCCAGCTCGTTCTCCGCCTGATCGCTGAGCACGCTTCCGTGATACACGGGGATCCCCTCCTCCCTCGCGGTCCCCACCATGCCGATGTTCGTGTCGACCATGAGCACCGGCAGATCCGCCCTCTGTAGGGCCCGAGCGAGCGCCCGGGCGAAAGGGTGGGCCCCGATAATCACGAATCCGTTCGGATTGCGCTCGGCAAGTCCCAGATAAAGCGCGAGAGGCCGCCCGACCAGGCCATAGATCGCCACGGACCCGGCGATGATCAGGAACATGATGGGGACGAGCTCCTCCGCCCCGGCGAAGCCTTCTTCCTCGAGCCTCAGGGCGAAGACCGCCGTCACAGCCGCCGCAACCACGCCACGCGGTGCCATGGCTGAGACGAAGATTCGATCTCGGCGCGTCAATCGACCATCGAGCGTGCATAGCGCTACAGTCACCGGCCGCACCACGAGCACGAGGAGCAGGAGAAAGAGGCCGAACCGCGGTCCGATGATGGCCTGGAGATCGCTCCACTCCACTCGAGCTGCCAGCACGATGAACAGCGCCGAGATGATGAGAACCTGCAGGTTCTCCTTAAACTCCGTGATGTGGCTGATGTCCACCCGGTGCTGGTTGGCCAATGCTACGCCCATCACCGTCACCGCGAGAAGTCCGGACTCGTGCTGGAACGCATTCGAGAGACCGTAGCCCAGTAGCGTGAGCGCAAGGGCGGCGGCCGAGTGAAGGTGGTCCGGAATCCAGTAACGCTCCAGGCAAATCACGAGAACCGCAGCGGGCAGAAGTCCGAACAGTGAACCGAACAGGATCGTCTTGCCGATACCGACGAACGCTGAGGCGAACGCTCCGTCCAC
Source organism: uncultured Gemmatimonadaceae bacterium (assembly GCA_964492085.1). Classification (GTDB taxonomy): domain Bacteria; phylum Gemmatimonadota; class Gemmatimonadetes; order Longimicrobiales; family Gaopeijiaceae; genus UBA2589. Next base: position 24,769 of record CAZBHZ010000019.1, read on the forward strand.
GAGGGCCTCGAAGACCAGCACGGCGAGCACGGCACCAATCGGATCGATCAGGATGCCTTCCCACTTGAGGACCGCGCCCCCTGCTCCTGTCGGCCGGATCTGCCGGAGAAGCGGCAGCACGACGGTAGGCCCGGTCACGGTCAGAACAGAACCGATGAGGATCGCGAGCGGCCACGAAAGGCCGAGCACAAAATGAGCCGCAACGGCAGACAGTCCCCACGTGATCGCCGCACCCACGGTCACGAGCCGCAAAACGACCCGAAGCTGGTGCCCGAGCTCCGGCAGGTGGAGGGTCAGGGCGCCCTCGAACAGGAGGATCGCCACGGCGATGGCGACCAGGGGCAGCAGGAGATCCCCGAACATCGCGTCCGTCGGGACGAGACCAATGCCGTCCGGGCCCGCGGCCATCCCGAAGAGGAGCAGCAGGAGGATCGCCGGCAACCGAAGCCGCCACCCCAGCCACTGCGCGGCCCCACCGAGCACCGCGACCGAGACGAGCCCGACGACAAAGGTGTCATTCACGGATGAACCAACCCTTCTCGATACGTCGAACAGGCGCGCAGTGCGCGAGGCCGGTCGAATCTAACACGTAACCATCGCGAGTTCGCGCGGTTCGGGCTCCGACTCGCCGGCCCCCTTCGGCAATGGTCCGGTCTGTGAGCCAAATCCCAAATCCGACGACGACGTGGTGATAAAAAGAAGCCCCGGCCGGACATCACGTCCGGCCGGGGCTTCCAACGGGTGGCACACCCGTCAGCCGATCATCAGCTCGTAGCTGTACCCCCACACCATCTCGGCGGAGTCGAACTGCACGTCGACGAGCTCGGCCATGTCGACCGCACCAACCGTCACCGAGGTGCTCACGGTGCCGAGCGGTGCATCACCTTCCCCATAGAAGGTGAAGACCATCGAGACGGAGGCCCCCTCTTCAGCGGTCTTGTTGATCACCGATCCGCTGACCCGGGCCCCACCACCGCCGAAGCGCTGCATCTGGAGCTGATCCACGCTAACCACGAGTTCCTGCGCCGTCCCCATCGCGGCCTGCGTCCCTTCAGTGTCACCGTTCTGGTTCGCCGCCTGCGCCCAGATCAGCCAGCCGTTCTGGCTGTATGGATCGAGCTCCACCCAGCGCTCGGCCACGGGTGGAATGTCCGCATAGACCTCGTTGAGCAGGAGTGAGCGAGCCCACATCTCCAGGGCGTCGCGGTCGGTCCGGTTCAGATCGGCCGCCTTCTCGAACGCCGCAACCGCATTCACGTAATCACTCGCCGAGTAGAAGCCGACGCCGATCGCGAAGATGGTCTCTCCATCGAGCCCCGGTTGTTCCAGGAGCTGCTCGTACGCTTCGAGGGCTTCCTCCTCGCGCCCACCATCCATCAGCACGGCGGCCAGGCTACGGATGTGATCCACATTGCCGGGCTCCATCGCCATGAGATCTCGGTACGCGTCCGCGGCCAGGTCGTACTGACCATCGGCCGCAAGCACCTGAGCTTTGAGAAGGGGCAGCACCGACGCCTGCTCCTGCCATCCAGCCATCGTGGCCGAGTCCGCCGTGGCGGCCGTCTCGGATCCCATGAACACGTCGACCTCGCCCATGTAGTTCAGCGCGCGCTCGAACTCACCCAGGGAGCCGTAGAGCTGCGCAATCGTGATCATGACCTCGGGACGCGCCTGGAAAATGGCGTGTGCGTCCTCGAAGATCGCGACGGCGCCCTCGTAATCACCCGCGCCGACAAGCGGTGACGCCTGGTTGTAGAGGTCGATCCATGTCGACTCGCGAATCCCCGTGTCCTCGAACTCGTAGAGCGGGTAGAGCTCCATCGCGCGGTCGAAGTAGGCGCCGGCTTCCGCGTACTGGCCCAGTCCGAGTGAGGCGAGCGCCGCAAGGCGATGGCCCAGCGGATTGTTGGGGTTCTCGGCGATCTCAGCCTGCGCGTGCTCGAGCGCCATCCGGTAGTAGGCCTGCTTTTCGGCCTCGTCGTCCGAGTCCTCCGCATCCTCGATCGCGTCTTCCGCATCCTCGGTGTAATCGGTGTCTCGGGGACGCTCGCCGACCTGAGCGGACAGGGGTCCCCCCGCCAGCATCATCAGAAAGGCAATGAGGCCCAGTCCGGTTGCTACCCTCTTCATGCACTACGCTCCATTTAGGTGAAGAGTGATTTTCGCCGAGGTCGCCCGAACGAGCAATACGGAAGCACGACAAACATCCTCGGACCTCGCATACACGAAACCCAGCCGGCATGTTGCCCGTGGGGTTCCCCGAATCGGCGATACCGGGGCTCCGGTGACGCCTGTCCCGCTCAGGTCCTGAACGCCGTTCAGGGCATCCAGCCGTAGGTTTTCCAGATCGCCTCCGCGATCGCCTCGGGTGGCGCCACTACCAGTGACACCGACCGACGTGCGACGAAACTGAACGCCGTGCCGAGATGCGGATCGGATGGATCTGAGACGGCCAGGATCAGATACCGATCGCTCTGCGCGATCGGAACTGCACGGTATCGCCTCATGAGGGCGTCCGGAATATCCTCGATCTGTTCGATCTCGGCGGATTCCAAATCCACGGCACGAAGACGAAAATGGTTCGCGACGAGCCCAGCGACCTCATCGGGGGTCAGCGCACACCACTCCGAAGCCGTTTTCCACGCTTCCTCTGAGTCAGATTCGGGGGTGAGGGGCACGTCGACAGCACCAGGCACCCCTGCCCTGCGCAGCGCAGCGGCCATCCAATGGTGCGTCTTCGGTGTCTCGGGCTCAGGCTCCGAGGCGGCCCCGGCCTCAGCCCCTGCAAGCACGGACGTGTCCTCGACGATCTCTCTAACGGCCTGTCGCGTTCCTCGAACGAGCTCGGTGAATCCCAGAAGCGCACTCAAATCGCTCGAGCGACCTGCGCGAAATCCTCGCACCACCGGGACCTCACCCTCTGCGTGCTGCTGGAGCACGGCCCCCGATCCACCCTCGGCGAACTCACCACCAATCTGCTCCTCGCCCCCAATCTCACCGTCGACCACGATCTCGGCCGGGTCCACATCATCGGCCACGGCGGAACTCTCGTCCTCGAGAATGCTCGAAGCGGAGGCGATGGTCGTGTCGAGTACCTCCGTGGAGGTCTCATGATGGGAAGGAACCGCCTCCACACCCATCGGCACCGGCTGTGCAAGACCCGAAGACGCATGGTCACCGGCCGGGACCGGTCGCGACGACTCATCAGTCTCGACCGTATGGCCGTCCGACGCAGACGGTGGGGTTGAGTCCAATCGCTTCAACCGGTGATCCCGGCTGAAGTCTTCTTGACTGTGCGCCGTCCAGCGCCGTTTGATCGGAGAGGGTTCGGTATCCGCGAATTTCAACCAACCCCCCGACGCGGGCGGAGGCTCCCTGTCCCGCCTCTCCGCCAGATATCTTGGCAGGAGACGACTTCGAAGGTTCAGGAAAAGCTTCTTCAGGGACACGGTGCGGAGCATGAGGGGGCGCTGCTACTCAGTAGTCCAAAGTGGGGGCTCGGGCCAGCGCCGTCTACCCCGTGTCCGGACGGGCGCGGAGTGCTCTCAATGAACGTCGTCTGAAGGTCGGCAGCGCGCGGGAGGACTCGCGCAATGCCTCAGGGCTGACCAAGCGGACGGCACTGCGCAGCTGCGGCTCATGTGTCGTCCGGTGTGAGGGGCTGACATTCCCCGCGAGAACGTGGATTCCCTGTTCGGCCAGACTCAGAGACCTCCGAACGAGATCGAACCCGCGACACCGAGCCCAGCTCCGATGACCGGAACAAGCCGTATCGCAGCACCTTCCGTTCCTGGAATGGAAAGCGGCTCCCATTGCTCACTCTTCCGAGCCAAGCCGACCACGACCCCGAGGGGCAAACCTACCAGCGTCCCTCCGACCGCACCCCAGGCGAACGCTTCACCACGGGAATTGGGGCCGACTAAGCAAAGGCCGGTACAGGGTGACCAGGCTATGGCAGATCCGACGCCGAGTGTCCCAGCACTGATCACCATGGTAACCCCGAGGTTCTTACCGAATCGACGCTGTTTCCCCAGGCTTCGCTCAAGAGACCGGATTTCCGTATACGGAATCTCCAGCTCAGGCCCCGTCCCTGCGTCGCGGACAAATATGGATCGCGCCGAGAGTGAGGAGACGACCCCGTCCAGAGCTTCACCGTCGACCATCTCCACTCGCAGCCGGTCCCCGACAACGACCTGAGCCATTGCATTCCGCGGGGCGAAGACCGCGATTACTATGAGAAGAACGGTCATCACTCGCATCTGTTCCCCCGGTAGGTAGCTGGTGATCGTGCCCTTAATAGGGCCAGAGCGTGCACCTCCTCGATGTCGGGAAGACTCCGAGGCTGCTTGTGGGGGAGGAACCAAAAGGGAAGGCAGCGCACGTGAGATCCCCTGCCGGTCAGAGCCCGGGAGATCCCGAAAGCCACCCGACATGGGCGTCGGGTGCGTCCCGACCGGACCGATCGCAACGGCCACGACGCTTTTGCCACCCGATAAACAGCAAAAACCCTGAGAGGATTGTTAAATCCTTTCAGGGCTTTGCTTTACCACAGAGCGGGAGACCGGGCTCGAACCGGCGACCCTCAGCTTGGGAAGCTGATGCTCTACCAACTGAGCTACTCCCGCGAGGCCGAGAAATCTAGCGAGGGTCCAGAAGGGGTCAACAAGAACGCGGGCGGCCCGACCGAAGCCGGACCGCCCGTACCCTCAAATCCCACGTTGGACCTCAGTTGGCCCGGTATCCGTATCCCCCGACCCGCTCAGCCGAGTCGAACTGGATGTTGAACACCTGAGCCATATCGACACCACTCACGGTCACCGTCTCGGTCACCGAACCGATCGGGGTCCCGTCGTCCGCGTAGAACGTGAACCGAAGAGTCACGCTGTCACCCTGACTCAGCTTCTTGTTGATGACGGACCCGTTCACCTCCGCCCCGCCATTTCCGAAACGACGCAGCTGTAGATCGTTGACGATGAAGTCCAGCGCGTCGACCGCCTGAATGGCTTCCTGCGTCGTCTCCGAGTCCCCGATCTGGTTCGCAGACTGGGCCAGAATCAACCAACCGTTCTGCCCATTGGGGTCCAGGTCGATCCACCGCTCAGCGACAGCGGGGATCTCCGCGTACGCAGAGTCCAGCTGCAGCGAGCGGGCCCACATCTCGAGGGCATCCCGGTCGTTTACGCTCGCCGTCGACGCATTCCTGAACGCCGTCGACGCATTCACGTAGTCGCTGGACTGATAGAACCCGACTCCGATGGAAAACAGCGTCTCCGAGTCCAACCCCGGCATCTCCATCATATCCATGTAGACCGCGGTGGCCTCCGCCTCGTTGCCCATCTCCATGAGGATCGCCGCGAGACCACGTTTCAGCTCGGCATCGTCCGGGTTCGCCGCGGACATCTGCCGATACGTGCCGACGGCCTGCTCGAAGCGCCCGGCGTCCGCGAGAACCTGAGCCCGCAGCAGCGGGAGGGGTTCGAGTTGCTCACGCCACGACGCCGCAGTCGCTGAATCTGCCTGCATCATCGTCTCGGAATCCGCGAAGGCCAGCGCCGCATCGAGGTTCTCGATGGCGGCATCGTGCTCGCGCAGCTGGGCGTACACCTGCCCAAGGATCACATTGGCCTCCGGACGTCCGTCATAGATGTCGTTCGCCCACTCGAAATACTGCGTGGCCGTCTCGTAGTCGCCCTGCTGGACGTACGGCGAACCCTCCTGATACAGGTCGATCCACGCGCGCTCACGAACCGATACGAGATCGAATTCGTACAGGGGCCGCAGTTCGATCGCCTTGTCGAAATATTCGCCGGCCTGGGTATAGTCATCGGTGCCGATCGATGCGACACCTGCCAGGCGGTAGGCCAGCGGATTGAGCGTGTCTTCCTGAATCGCCATCTCGGCAAACTGCTTCGCCTGGGCGTACAGCTGGTCGGCTTCAGCCGGATCGGTCGCCTCTTCGGCGGCCTCGATCGCGTCCTCGGCGGCTCGAGTGTTGTCCGTGTTGCGAGGGTTCAGGCCGGCGCCTGCCCCACTGATGCCGGTCATCCCACCACCACCACCACCCCCGGACGCACAGCCGGTGAGTGCAAAACCGAACACCATCGCCAGGACGAGTCCGAAACGGATCTTCATCCGGGTTTCCTCCGTTGGGGGTCATTTGCGGATTAGACCGAATAACCTAGAAAGGCCCGAAAAAGCGGCCAAGGTCCCGTATTGCGCGGGCTCCAGGCATTCGGACGTGTTACGCGTTCAGGCCGAAAACGTTGCAAGGTTCCTGCCGGAAATTTCGACCGAGCGGGTCGCCCCGTGAATCGGATCTCCCATCCGCCCGACGCGGAATCGAGGGGGTCAACGCCCCAGATACGTCAGGATTCGACTCGCCAGCGCTTCGGAAAAGCCGGGAATCCGGGCGATCTCCTCACGTGTTGCCTCCTTCACACCCCGCAGAGATCCGAATCGACGGAGCAGCACCTGCTGCCTCTTCGGCCCCACACCGGGAATGTCACCCAGATCCGAACGCAACGTTCGCTTGCTGCGGAGCTTGCGGTTGTAGCGGACGGCAAAGCGGTGCGCCTCGTCCCTGATACGCTGCAGGAGATGAAGCGCTCGGTGACGTCGATCCAGACGGACCGGATGCCGGCGCCCCGGCATGAAGACCTCCTCCTCCCTCTTGGCCAGCGCGATCACGGTCACGTCGGGGAGCTCGAGCTCCCGAAGCGCTTCGACCGCGGCCGAAAGCTGCCCCTTCCCTCCATCGATAACGGCCAGATCCGGGATCGGCTTGCCCTCCTCGGCGGCTCGACGGAAATACCGACCGACCACCTCCCCCATGGACCGAAAGTCGTCGTTTCCCCAGTCGCCCTTGATGCGCATGTGCCGGTACATCGACCGCCGGGGCTCACCATTCTCGAAGACGACGGCGCTGCCCACGACCTCGGTCCCCTGCGTGTGCGAAATGTCGAAGCAGACCATCAATCGGGGGACGACCTTGAGATCGAGCTCATCCTGGAGTCTGAACAACGCTTCCTCCGCCCGATCGGATGCGTACTCCAGCGCCGTGACACGGTCCTCCAGCACCTGACGCGCGTTTTGCTGCGCCAATTCGATCAGGCGAGCCTTCTCACCGCGCTGCGGTACGTGCACCAGCACCGCACGTCCGGCTGCGTCGGTCAGGATCTCTTGCAGCAATGCCCGGTCTTCGAAGTCATCCGAGAGGAGTACCTGCCGTGGCAGATCAGCCATCACGACCTCCCCGGCGCTGAGGTAATGCCGGGACACCAGTGAACTGATGACGTCGGCGTCCGACTCCTCGAGGATCTTCGAAAAACGCTGAGACTCGCGGCCCAGCAGGAGGCCCGCACGGACCTTCAGGACGACGCCCGCCCCGATGTCACCGTCGCGGGCCGTCGCAACCACGTCGAAGTTGCCGCCCTGGGCTTTGTGCACGCGCTGCTGGCGCGCGAGGCTGTCGAGCCCCGCGAGGACATCGCGCATGCGGGCCGCCTGCTCGAAGTCGAGTGCTGACGACGCGTCACGCATCCGCCCCTCGATCTCGGATCTGAGTTCCTCGGTCTCACCCTCGAGAATCCTCAGGATCTCGTCGATCATGACCCGGTATTCGGCCTCGCTCTGCAACCCGACGCACGGCGCCATGCAGCGCCCGATATGGTAATCCAGACACGCACGTTCCGGCGCATCCCTCGGCAGGTCATAGCGGCAGGAGCGTACGGTATGAAGCCGCTTGATCAGCTCCAGAGCCTGCCGCATCGGGCCGACGGACGTGTACGGGCCGAAATACCGACTTCGGTCGTTCACGACGCGGCGGGTCACGAAGACCCGAGGGAACGGCTCCTGCACGGTGACCTTGATGTAGGGATACTTCTTGTCGTCCCGAAGCAGGATGTTGAACCGAGGGCGGTGCTCCTTGATGAGGTTCGCCTCGAGGATGAGAGCCTCTCCCTCGCTGCCGACGACGATCGTCTCGACATCGGCGATGAGCTTCACCAGTTCGCGGTTCTTGGCAGAGAGGTCCGCCTCCCGCTGGAAGTAGCTCCGAACACGTGGCCTCAGCGACTTCGCCTTGCCGACGTAGAGCACCTGATTCCGGTCGTCCCGAAAGAGGTAGACACCCGGACGGGTCGAGAGCCTCGCGAGGCGCTCCTTCTCGACGCCCACGTCAGGGCCTCGCGAACCGAACCGGCGATTCAACCCCGAGCAGCGCGCCCACGCCGAAGTACACCGCGCCGAACGGCAGGAACGAAACCACCGCGACGAGGGCCGGATGCCAGTCGGGGAGCCCGAGCTGGAACAGTACCCCGGCGAAGGCGGCAAGCGCCGCAGCGAGCGTCATGCGGACGACCCGCGCGCCGGGGGCGCTGTGCGGGCCGATGTGGCGATTCAAAGAGCGGCGCAGCAGCACATACTCGATCCACGCGCCGCAACTCGACCCCAGGGCCAGACCGGCCGCACCGAGGCGCAACGTGGAGAATCCGAACTGATCGGCCGGAAACATGGCCACGATACCGACGCTCACCGAAATGAAGACGCGAAGGTAGGCCATGTTGGCCGGGGTCCGGGTGTCGCGCAGCGCGTAGAACGCTGACGAGAGAACTCGGGAGGAGGCGGACGCCGGCAGGCCCAGTGCGTACATGGACAGGACGCCCCACGTGACCAGCGTCTGGGTCTCGCCGAAGGCACCCGTCTGGTACAGCGCGCCCACGACCAGGTCTCCCATCGCCAGATACCCGATCGCCGACGGGATCAGGAAGAAGAGGGCGCGCTCGAGAGACTCGGCCACCCGTCGGGCCAGCACCTCCCGATCCTGTCGTCGCAAGCGCGAGAGCTCGGGGAGCTCGGCAGCCGCCACACCCGTCCCGAACAGTGAAATCGGCAGGTTGCTGAACGTCTGCGCGTAGCCCATCACGGCCACGGCACCGGGCAGGAGCCGCCCGGCCAGGATCATGTCGATCCAGCTGCTGATGTTCACCACGCCGCGGGCACTCACGACCGGGACGAAGTTGCGCACCGCCTCGGCGACACCGGGCACTCCGCGTCCCAGCGAGACGCGCATCCCTCTCGTGTGCCGGAGCAGAAACGGAAGCTGGACCAGAAGCGTCAGGGCACCGCCCACCAGCGCTCCCCACGCGAGTGCAACCACCAACGGGCGACCGTCCAACCCCCAGTAGATCGCACCCCCGACCATCGTCGAGATCATGGCGAGGTTCCAGAACACAGGAGCCACGAAGGTGATGAAGAACGTGCGATGGCTGTTCAGGATCCCGAGGGCCCACGCCGAAATCACGAACAGCCCCGTCATAGGGAAGAGGATCCGGACCAGGACCACGGTGAGGTCCCGTGTCTCCGACGCCCAGGCGGGGAAGAAGAGCGAAACAAGGATCGGTGCGAGCGCCATGCCACCCAGCGCGAGCGAACCGGCCAGCACCGTGAGAATCCCCAGCGCCGCCCCGGCAAAGCGTGCGGCCTCCTCGTCGCGTCCCTCTTCGAGGAACTCCGCGTAGACCGGGATCAGGGACGCGGACAGCGTCCCCTCCCCCAACAGATTTCGAATGACGTTCGGCATCCGTAGCGCCGCCCACCAGGCGTCGGCGAAGCCGCTCGATCCGAAGTAGTGGGCGAACACGCGTTCGCGGACGAAACCGAAGATCTTGCTGATGAAGATCCCTGCGCCGACCTGCGCGGCGCTGCGGCCACCCGAGGCGGCACCAGCGCCACTCCCCGGACGTGACTCGTCCGGGCTCACGCCTGGACCCGACTGATCAGTCGGCGCTGTCACTCGGGGGGAGCGAGCCGCCGTCGGCGCTCGATCGCTCGGTGAGCAGGCGGTGCACGAACTGGCTTTCTTCGTCCAGCCGCAGGACCTCGGACGTGAGACGCTCGATTTCACCTTCCAGGTAGGCGAGGCGCTCCGCTGTCATGTCCTCCGGAGCCCCGAGCCCACGGCGCTCCATACGGGACGCGAGCGCCTGTCCGAAGCGCGAGTCGAGAACGACCGCGAGCAGCGGAATCAAAACGACGAGAACGAGGATAAGCTGGAGAAACATGGCGTGAAGTTAGAGAGCGCCCACGGCGACTGACAGACTCACCTTATTCACCTACGCGCCTCGGGTCGTCCAGGTTCACTGAGAATCGACCATACAGGTCATCAAGAAACGCGCCACCGTACCGCGCCAGGTAGTACAACGGGCTCTGTACCCGTTCCGCAGGCTTGCCGTTGGGCATCAGATGAATCTGCGCCTTTTCGATCTGTGACAGAGCGATCTCGCTCTCCCGCTTCACCGCCTGAGTGACCTTCTTTTCCACCTCACCAAGCGCAGCGAATGCCTGGCTCCGAAGGGTCTGAACAGGCCCCTTCAAGGTGGGATCTACCGCCGTGGCTGCCTTCTGAAGCTCACTTACCCCCGAACCGATCGCGCCACGCAGCTGGCCGATCGCGACCTTCACGTCCTCGGGCACTTCGTCACGTGCAAAGTCGCTCGCGACCTCGTGGAAGGGACGCTGGAGCAGCTGGAGTTCGACATCGAACTTCTTCAGGACCTTTGCGATCTTCGTTTCGATGGCCGTGACCGCGAAACGGGGCCAGACGATCGGCATCTCGATCCCGTGCGCCTCGAAATAGGCGCCAAGTTGCGCGAAGTACGCCATCTCGCCGGGGCCTCCCACGTAGGAGAGCGTCGGGAACACGCAGCTCTCCACGACCGGGCGGAAGAGGACGTTCGGGCTGAGCGAAGCCGGGTCCGCATTGAAGGCTCCGTGGACGTCCGACTCGGTACGCACCTCGGCCGAGGTGCGGAGGCGGAACCCCGCGGCATCGCGGTACAGGCGCTCGCGCCCCGCCGGCCCCTCAAGAAAGAGATTCACACCCTCCGACATGATCGGGACCTGGAGATCGTACCCGGAGTCCTGAAGCGCGGAGGCAGTCTCCGCCAGGATCCCTTCCAACTCCTCGGCCCGCGGCAATTCCTCCAGCAGAATCTCCTTCGAGGCGGCCTTCACGCCGGGATGCGCAGCATCCGTGAAGAAGAGGCCGAATCTCCCCAAGAGATGCTGCATTAGACCGTGAAAACCGTCGGGCATCGTCCCCCCGGCTCCGAAGCCGTCGCGCAGAAGAGCGACGAACTCCGCGGCGAAATCGGAGGGAGGCAACGCCGAGACGAATTCATCCAAAACGTCGTCCGCCTCGGGGCCCAGCTCGACTCGATGGAGCGAGGGTCGTGAATCCTCCACCGGCGAGGACAGCTCGTATCGCCGCAGTTCGTTGTCGGTACCGATCAGGTAGGTATGATTCGCCTCGTCCCAATCATGATCGTCCGAGGCTACCCAGAACACGGGAATCACGGGCTTGCCCAGTCGCTCTTCCAGCGCCTCGGCCAGGCGAACTGCAGTGAGGCCCTTGTAGATGCTGTACAGCGGGCCACCGTACAACCCGGGCTGCTGACCGGTCGTGACCATGTAGCCACCCCGCTCCACAAAAGCATCGAGCCGCGCCCCATCGGCTCCCGGCGGGACGATCAGCGCTTCTGCCGCACGGCGGCGCGCCTCGGCGTCGAAACGACCATCGACCTCGCCAGCCTTCTCTTCAAAGGCCCCAGGCTGGGCGTAGTGACGTCGATAGAAGGACACCGCCTCGGGCTTTCCCTCGAGGTAGTCCCGCACGACCGCCGACCCGGACGGGCGCGATACGATCAGTTCCATCTCAGCCTTTGTGGTAAGGTTCCCCGCGCAGGATCGTGCCCGCCCGGTAAAGCTGCTCAGCCAGAAACAGTCTCGCCATTTCGTGCGGTAACGTCATCTCCGACAGGGACAGACGCGTACGAGCACGCTCGAGCACGGGCGCCCCCAGCCCGAACGCACCTCCAATCACAAAGGCGACACCCGGCGAGGCATCCACGGTCTTCCGTTCCATCCAACGCGCGAGTGCTGGGGAGTCCATTCCTTTGCCGTCACGGGTCAGCGCCACCACTTCGAGCTGAGCTGGAATCCGAGCCATGATCCGCTGTGCCTCGGCGTCCTTCACCTGAGCAGGGGCGGCCGAGCGCGCCGACTCCTGCGCGACCTCGACGACCTCGAGCTTCCAGTACCGACCCGCGCGCTTCTCGTACTCGCGCACAGCGTCTGCGAGGTCGCCACGCATCTTCCCGACCACGACGACCATCACCCTCACGCGGCCCTTCCCCCAACGCCGATCAGCATCCGGACCGCATCTTCACCCCAATCCCAGCGCAGAGACTGCTCCATCACATAGCAGACCCCGAGTTCATCGGCGAACGGCTCCAGCTTCACCGCGTCCTTTTCCGTGACCACAATCGGACGGCGTCCAGCCCGACGACGAGCATCCAGCACCTCCGACTCCGAAAATTCATGATGATCGGCGTACGCAAGAAGCGTGACCTCCGAGCCTACGATCTCGGCAACACCCCCACGCACCGCATCCGGACGCCCGACTGCGGTAAGCACGAGCGCCGGCCCTACGGAGCGTCCATCCACCGGCGCTGCGGAGGGAGCGGCAAGCGGCTTCCACTGCCCCGGATGGAGGTGCGCGCATGCGATCACGGGGACCTCGGGCACGAGCCCCTGAAGGCGCTCCGCCAGCGAACGCGCTTCCGACTCGCTCGCCGTACGTCGCGAGAGCACGATGGCACTCGCTCGCTCCAGAGATCCGGGCGGCTCCCGGTATGGACCCCGAGGCAACACGGGTCCGGGAAACCGATCTTCGACGGCCAGGACGACCAGGTCCACGTCCCGGGCCAGGCGTCGGTGCTGGAAGGCGTCATCGAGGACCACGACGTCTGCCTTCTGCAGCATGGCCTCGTGCGCCGCGGCAACCCGATCACGCTCGACGATCACGGGAACGTCCGGCGTCCAGCGGCGATGTAGTTCCGGCTCGTCCATCCCGTATCCACCGTGCAGGAGAGCCGGATGCTTTCCGACACCCGCAAGCTCACGGACGACCCAGGACGCGATCGGCGTCTTCCCCGTACCGCCCACCGCGAGGTTACCGACCGAGATCACGCGCAGGCCGCTGATGGACACGATGGCCGTGCGCTCGAAGTGCTGATTACGACGCATCACGGCGAACCTCCACGCCCACTCGAGCGGGAGGAGAAGTGCACTCGCTACGGCGCCCAAGACGCCTGCGTCGCCACGCCAGAGGCGGCGAGCGAACCGCTGGATGATCGACATCATACGGGCCGCCGCACCTCGGCACGCACGCCCTCCATGGGACGTTCGCTCTCCACCGTCACCATCGTGCACGCTCGTTGAGTGCGGCCCCGATCTCCTCCGCGATCCGTTCCAGATCCTCTCGTGAAGCATCGCGCGGGACCGTCCTCGGCTCGAGGTAATCGATTCGAATCTTCGAGAAGGGCCGCGGCAGGAGAAACCCGTCCCAGCTTGCAAATCGATATCCGGAAGACGCACTGAGCGCGATCGGTACCACGGGCAGGCCGGCCATCTGCGCGGCGGCGAGCGCGCCGGGCTTGAACACCCCGGGAGGGCCTTTGGGCCCGTCGGGGGTTACCGCAAGATCTCTGCCCTCCTTCGCCGCCCGAACCAGTCCCTTGAGTCCCTTGCGGCCCCCTCGCGTGCTGGAGCCGCGCACCGTGCCGAAGCCGTGTCGGTGGATGACGCGCGTCACATACTCTCCGTCGTCGTGCTCGCTGACCAGCACCACGATTCCTTCGTGCCGATGGTAATGCACGAGGGGGAGCAGTTGCCCATGCCAGAAGACGAACATGATCGGCTGACCGGCCTCACGGAACTGGAGGTAGTGCTCAACGCCGACGCGCTCCACGCGCGTCGTCATGAACAATCCGGCGACGAGCCCCGTGCCCAGGACGCCTGCGCTCTCGAAGCGAAGCTCGCTCACGCCCCGCCCTCCATAATCGTCATCGCCATCGCCGCCACGCGTGCAGACGCCCCGGGCGAACCAAGACGGTCGATCACCGTATCCAGATCTGCCAGCTGCTCGGCACGGGCGTGACCGTCCGGGTCGAGGAGGTCCAGCAGGATCGGTGCGACCACTGAAGGCGTCACCTCGTCCTGAAGCATCTCGGGTACGATTCGTCGCTCGGCGATCAGATTCGGCAATCCGATGTGTCCGATCCGGAGCACGCGCCGCACGAGCCAGGACGTGAGCGGGCTCGTGCGGTATGCGATCACGAAGGGAGTGCGTTCGAGCGCGGTCTCGAGTGTCGAGGTACCGGACTTGACCAGGGCCGCATCGGCCCAGCGCTGAAGCGCTCGCGTCTCCGTAACGACCGGGAACTCGACAGCCTCGAATCTGGCCGCATCCATGGTCTCGGCGCGAGAGAACGCGACCTGTACGTCCGGGCGCCGCTCCACAACCGCACGAGCGATCTGCAGAAACGGCCCGAGGTGCTCGTCGAGTTCCTGGCTGCGGGAGCCCGGCAGTACACCGAGTAGCGGACGCTCTGGATCAAGACCCCAGGCACGAAAGCAGTCAACACGCTCCGGCACGTCGTCCGTCCGATCGAGGAGGGGATTCCCGACGTAATGGGCGTCCGCTCCGTATTCACGCAGCAGTTCGGTCTCGAATGGAAGGATTGTCGCGACCCCGTCCGTCGTCTCAGCCAGCGTGCGCGCCCGACCACGCTTCCACGCCCATACTTTCGGAGGGATGTAGTAGAGCACCTTGCAGCCCCGCGTGTGGGCCGCCCGGGCGATGCGCAGATTGAAGCCCGGGTAGTCGACAAGCACGACCAGATCCGGACGCTCGTCCTCGATCAAGCGTACAACGTCTCGCTCGAGCCGCCAGAAGTACGGGAGACGGGATACGACCTCGGCGAAGCCCATGACGGCGAGCGCGTCGAGTTCGGCCACGAGCTCGACTCCCTGCCCCTTGAGATGAGACCCGCCCATCCCGAGCATGCGGGCCCCCGGCGCGCGTTCTTTCAGGGCGCTCACGAAGGCAGCCGCATGTTGGTCCCCGGAGACTTCCCCCGCGAGGACGAGGACGGTCGGGTCCGAGTCGGTCAGAAGGCCCAGCCGAGATACCAGATCGCCACGATTACGATGAACAGGTAGGCGAGCAGCCTCGTTTGGGGCATCCCCTTCCGCGTGTCCATCCAGTTGGACTTCCGACGCTTGCGTGTGCGTATGAGAGACATGGCGTCAACCTCGCTTCCGACCTGCGCGGGCCGGGGTGTCCTGCGTTACGTCGTGATACCGCGCTCGCTCGCGCGGATGAATTCGATCAGGTGGCGAACCTCGGGCACGCCCTGGATCTCGTCTTCGGCCCGGTCGAGCGCTTTCGACAGGTTCACGTCGCTCTTGAAGAGGATCCGGTAGGCGGCCTTCAGCGCCTTGCGGACGTCATCGGACAGGCCCCGACGCTCCAGTCCCACCGTATTGAGCCCAAAGAGCCTCGGTGGGTTCCCGGCGGCGCGGCAGTACGGAGGCACGTCCTGCGGGACACGGGAGCCACCCCCGACGAACGCGTGAGCGCCGATCCGAACGAACTGGTGGACCGGTGTCACACCACCCACGATCACCCAGTCCTCGACCAGAACATGGCCCGCCATGTTCACCGAGTTGGCCAGAATCACGTGGTTGCCCACTTCGCAGTCGTGCGCGACGTGCGTGTACGCCATCAGCAGGCAGTCACTTCCCACCAGCGTGCGACCCGACGCCGCCGTCCCGCGGTTGAGGGTGGCGAACTCTCGGATGACCGTACGGTCCCCGATTTGCAGCGTCGCGTGCTCACCCTGGTACTTGAGATCCTGAGGGTCCGTACCGAGAACGGCTCCGTTCGCGATCATGCAGTCTTCGCCCAGGATGGTGTCCCGCTCGATCAGAACGCGTGGACCGACTGTCGTGCCGTCCCCGATTGTCACACCCGGACCGATGAGCGCCCACGGCCCGATCGAGACCCCCGCACCGATCTTCGCATCGGAATCGACGATCGCGGTGGGATGAATCGCCGTTTCGCCCCGTGTTGTCACCGACACCCCTTCACCCATTTCAACGATCCATGATTCGGGCCATGAACTCGGCCTCAGTGACGACCTGACCATCGACGAGGCCTCGGCCAGCAATCTTGCACATCTGCCTCTTGATGGAGATCACGTGAAGCTCGAAGACCAGTGTGTCTCCGGGTATGACCGGCTTCCGGAACTTCACTTTATCCATCGTCATGAAGTACACGACCTTGTCTTCCGGGTTCTCGACATGGTCCATCAGCAGCAGGCCGCCGCATTGGGCCATTGCCTCGAGAATCAGCACCCCCGGCATGATCGGGTGACCCGGGAAATGGCCCTGAAAGAACGGCTCGTTGATCGTGACGTTCTTGATCCCGACGATACTCTTTCCCGAGTCGAAATCGACGATCCGGTCGATGAGAAGCATCGGATACCGGTGAGGCAGGAACTCCATCACCCGCGCCGCGTCCGCGATGGGCGGACCGCTTCGACGGATGTGCGTCCGAATGGCGCGAGCCAGCGCCACATTCCCTTCGTGACTGGGGCGATGTGCGACGATATGCGCGTCGAGGCGAGCCCCGAGCAGCGCGAGGTCACCCATCACATCCCCGACCTTGTGCCGAAGAAACTCGTCGTCGAAGCGAAGCTCGTCGTTCATCACCCCATCGTCATCGAGCACGACCGCGTTCTCGAGCGACGCACCCATCGCCAGCCCCCGGGCATGAAGCTCATCCGCATCCGCCCTGAAGCCGAAGGTGCGTGCCGGCGCGATCTCCTTCGAGAACGACGCATCCATGTCGAACGATCCATACCGGCGGCCGATCGTCGGGTGCTCAAAATCGATTGTGGCCGAGACACGAAGCCCGGAATCCGGCGTTGCCACGTAGGACGAACCGGCACTTCCCGACGCCTGCACGGGACCCACCAGCGTGAGCACCGTCGCTTCGGCATCCTGGTCGACCGGCCCTGCGCCGGAGAGGGCCTCGTAGTAGTCCGCAAACGATCCATCCCGGATCGGCACCTCGGGTCCGTCGAGCTCGACGACCAAATTGTCGATCCGGTGCGCGGCTACGGCCGCCATCACGTGCTCCACGGTCAGCACCCGGGCATCGCCGTCCCCCAGACTGGTCCCGAGGTCCGTGCCGACCACAAACTCCACGTCCGCCGTGACGGATGGGCGCCCCTCCAGATCCGTCCGAACAAAGACTACGCCGGAATCGGGCTCCCCGGGTCGGAAGGTCAGGCGTGCCGACTCCCCGGAATGGACGCCGATGCCATCAAGCGACGCGTCCGACGAAATGGAGCGCTGTGCAGGACCGCTCATCGAGCCTCGAAAGTCATGACGGACAGGGTCTCCGCCCATTGAATGGGCGTCGGAAAAAGGTAATGGGGCGGCGGCGCAGGGCCTACTCGCCGTCGCTACCCTCAGGGTCGAGGCCCTGCGACAACCGTCTCACCTTCATCTCGAGGTCGGCCACCTGCGTTTTCAGCTTGGGCACGCGACCGATCGAGGCCTCCCGTTGCAGGCCCTCCCAGTGGGGACGCGCCGGGAATCCGAACATCGTCTCGCCGGCCGGAACGTTGCTCGTCACGCCGGCTTTCACCGTGATCCGCGCACCATCGCCGATCTCGAGCTGGTTGACGGCCCCGGACTGACCGCCGAACCACACCCCCGTTCCGACCCGCGTCGAACCAGCGATGCCGACCAGGGCCGCGACCAGCGAGCGAGCGCCGATGCGAACGTTGTGGGCGATGTGGACGAGGTTGTCGATCTTCACGCCCTGCCCGATGCGGGTGTTGCCCAATGAGCCCCGATCGATCGCGGTGTTCGCGCCGATCTCGACGCCATCCCCGATGACGAGACGTCCGACGTGCGGAATCTTTCGGTGCTCCCCGTCAATCAGGGTATAACCAAACCCATCCGCACCCAGACGTGCTCCGGACTGGATCTGAACGTCGTCCCCGATGACCGTGTCATGATAGGTCACCACGTGCGGGTGCAGGTTGCTGTTCGATCCCACCGTCGTCCCGGCACCGAGCACAGCATGCGCCCCGATTCGCGTGCCGTTCCCCACGGTCACTCCCCGCTCCAGGACCGCATACGGGCCGATCGTCACACCGGTCCCGAGGACCACGCCCTCCTCGATCACGGCCGTGGGATGGATCTTTGCGGGTTCCCGCTCGTCCGGGTGCAGATGCACCAGAAGGCGCTGCAACGCGGGATAGGGATCGGCGACCACGACGGCGTGGACGCCAGAAGGAACGGCGTGAAGGAGCTCCTCCGAAACCAGGAAGGCCCCGGCCGAGCACTCCGCTGCATACTGCACGTAGCGCTCGGCCGCGAGGTAGGCGATGTGACCGGGCTCCGACTCGTCTACGGGCGCGATCCCCGTGACCTCATGCTCAGGATCGCCGACGCACCGGCCCCCGACGAGGTCCGCGACCTCACCGAGGCGGAGGGTCTCCACCAAGAGCCGTACGGCGCGTGGCCTAAGCCGGGCGCGAGCTAGTTGCCCGAGCCGGCTCCCGCCGCGCCAGCGGCCTGCAGGCGCGCGATCACGTCCTGCGTCAGGTCCAGAGCCGGATCCGCTGACACGATCGAACCCGCAGCGGCGTCGAGGATGAGCGAGTAGGCCCCTTCCTCCCGGATCTGCTCGATCACGGACGTGATGTTGTCCATCACGGGTTGAATCAGCGCGGCGCGGCGCTGGTTTGCGACGTCCTGAAGCTGCGCGGTGCGCTGCTGGTACTCCTGGAATTTCTGCTGAAGCTGCTGCTCACGGTTCTGCCGGGCTTCCGGCGACAGCGTGAGCTGCTGCTGCTGCAGAGCCGTCTCGAGATTCTGGAGCTCAACCTCGAGCTGCGTGATCTCGTTCTGGTAACCCGCCATCTCGGCGTCGAACGCAGCCTGAGCAGCTTCCGCGCCGGGCGCGTTCACCAGAATCTCCTGAGAATTGATGTAGCCGATCTTGAGCGTCTGCGCCTCAGCCGTCCCCGCCGTGAGCATGAGGGCCAGCGCGCCGAGCGCGAATGAGGTGCGTCGCATGGTCGTACTCCAGTTCATGTTCGTACCGTCGAACAGTCCTAGTCGCCTTTCAGGCGACAGGTTCCCGAGTTCCACCGGCGCGATCACGCACCGGCCACAGCCTACGAATCTCTAGGGAAGGCCTGTACAGGTACAGGGGTCCCTACATGCCCGGTCCCATCCGGAAGTGGAGCTTCCATCCGGGCACAGCCTTGTCGAAGCCGTACGCGTAGTCCAGACCCAGCGGGCCGAACGGTGTCACGATCTGCATTCCGACACCCGCACCCCGGAAGAGGCTCTGCGGATTGAACTCCGACGGATCCCGCCAGACCGCCCCCGCGTCGTAGAACACACCCAGGCCGAGCTGGTCGCTCAGCCGGATCGCATACTCCGCCGTGAGGCTGAAGAAGGCGTCACCCAGGCGCTCGATGTCGTTGATGTCGTTGGAACGGCGGGGGAAGAGTCCGAGCGGCGTGATCGTGGTTTCGTCATATCCACGCAGCTGCTGGCCGAACTGCACGCCACCCATCCAGAAGCGGTCGAAGGGGAATGCACCCGCGTCGCCGAACACCGCCCCGGCCCGGAGCGTCAGTCCCAGGGCGAGGCGAATCCCACCGCTGGGGTTTCCGTCGCCTCCGATCTGCCCGACCGGAACCCAGAAGGACCCGTCGCCGAGGAAGCGGGTGAAGTCTCCATCACCGCCCAGGAAGCCCCCGTTCTGCTCGATCGTCAGGTTCTGCCGGGAGCCGAGCGTCGGGAAGAGCGGGTGGTTGAGCGTGCTCCGTGTCACGCCGAGCGAAAGCTGACTCTGAACCCCTGGGGGCCGGCCGAAGAGCGAGGTATCGTCGACGTTGTCGAAGAGCTCGTACTTCGTACGCGACAACCCGTAACCGACGAAGACCCGCGTCCGCTGCGAACCCATCCACGGGAAGCCGAAGCGCAGATTACCACCGATTCGGCGGCGCCGACCCGACGAAAACTGGAAGAAGCGGTCCCGACTGTTGAACAGCGAGACCGTCCCGGAGGTTTGGCTCTGGAATAGAGCCGGATCGGTGAAGGAGAGCTCGAAGCTGTTGAGGTAACGGCCGAAGTCCCAGCGAAGTGAGCCGGACTTCGCCTGTCCGAACAGGTTCGGCTGATCGTACCCGATGAAGCCGGAGACGCCGACGCCACCGCCCACGGACGTCCCGAAGTTGATCGAACCCGTCTGTTGCTCCACCACATTGAACGTGACGTCCACGTCACCGTTGTCGAGTGGTGTGATGTCGGGGAACGGGAGAGGCGTCTCGAAGAAGCCCAAGGCCGAGATGTTCTGGTAGCTCTGAAGCAGTCGGTCCTGACTGTACACGTCGCCCGGAAGCACGAAGAGCTGGTTCCGGATCACCCACTCGTACGTGTACTCGTTCCCCGAGATCGAGACACGATTGATGATCGCGGGCGTACCCTCGACGATCTGCCAGCTGGCATCGACGGTCGGCGGCTGCCCATCCACGCCCTCGTTGACGTCCACGACCGGATTCACCCGGATGTAGAGATACCCCTCGTTCCGGTACCGCTCCTCGACGGCCGAGATGGCCTCATTGAACGACTCCGCGTTGAAGACGTCCCCCTGCTCGTTGGCCGGGCCGCCGCCACCCGAAAGACCGAGCGTGCCCAGGAGCCCTCCACCCCGCGCGGAGAGGAAGAGCTCCTCGAGTTCCCCGTCCTCGAACACCGTGTTGCCGTCGATCTCGAACTCGCCGAGGCGGTACTGCTCCCCTTCCTCGACCGTGACCTCGACGATCGCCTTACCTGATGACGGATCGACGATCAGGGTATCCCGAACCACCGCCATGTCGAGGAAGCCTCGCGAGCGATACAGACGAGGCAGGTTGCCCTCGAGGTCCTGCGCGAAGGTGATCTGGTCGTACGTACCGGATCGGAACCACCAGAATCCCTCTTTACGCGTCGACATCGCTCCGGCCAGATCCTCGTCGGACAGGCCTTCGTTCCCGCTGAAGCGCACCTCCGTCACGGTCACGCGCTGGCCCTCGGATACGTTGAGGACGAGCTCGATCTCATTCGGGCGAGCCGTGGGGACCACCGTCTCGATGATCTCTGCGAACGGAATCCCCTCGGACGCCAGCTCCGATCGGATGTACGCCTTCGCATCCATGATCTTCTGCTGACTGAGCGGGAAACCGCTGTTGAGTCCCGTCGTGTCCCGGACCTCTCGAGAGGACACGTTCTGGAGCCCTTCGATCACCACACGGCTGATCAGCGGCGCCTCGCGCACCTCGATCGTCAGGATGTAGGGGCTCAGTCCAGCGCCGTTCGGCTCACGAGCCCGGACGACCACATCATCGAACTGACCGGTCGCGAGCAGTTCCTTCATGCCGCGCTGTACTGCCCGGTACGTGATCTCCTGCCCGGCCTGGACCGCGAAGAGCTGAGTGATCAGCTGCGATTGGACGCGAGCATTTCCGGCAACCTCGATCGAGTCGACCTGTACGGTCGAGCTCGCGGCCACCGCGCCCGCCTGTCCCTCGACTGTTCCTGGGGACCCAAACGCCACTACGCCGAAGAAGGCCGCCGCGATCGCGGAGGCCTTCCCGGAGAACCGAAAGGATGTGCGGTACGAAGAAGTCACGTCTTGGTCGCCGACTCCGCGCGCAGGATGAGGCCTTCATCATCCGGGTTCACGTCGACCTCGATCTCGTCGCCCGCACTGAATTCAGTCTGGAGGATCTTCTCCGACAGCGGGTCCTCGAGGTATCGCTGAATCGCACGCTTGAGCGGTCGTGCACCGAACTTCTCGTCGTAGCCCTGTTCGACCAGGTAGTCGATTGCGGCGTCGGTGAACCGCAGCGTGATCTCCTCCTCGGCCAGACGTGCGTGCACGTCCTGCATCAGGATATGGATGATCTCGCTGATGTCCTGCTTGCTGAGCGGGTGGAAGACGATCGTGTCGTCCACGCGGTTCAGGAATTCGGGGTTGAAGGCGCGCTCGATTTCCTGAGCGACCTTGTCCTTCATGATCTGGTAGCTCGACTCCGGATCGGCGGTCTGGAAGCCAAGGCCCCCGCCCTTGCTGATGTCACGCGCCCCGAGGTTCGAGGTCATGATCAGCACTGTGTTCTTGAAGTCGATCACACGGCCGTAATTGTCGGTGAGGTGCCCTTCGTCGAGCACCTGCAGGAGGATGTTGAAGACGTCCGGGTGAGCCTTCTCGACCTCATCGAGGAGAACCACCGAGTACGGACGGCGGCGCACGGCCTTCGTGAGCGCACCGGAGTCCTCGTATCCGACGTATCCGGGAGGAGCACCGATCAGGCGGGACACGGAGAACTTCTCCATGTACTCGCTCATATCGACCCGGATCAGGGCCTCGCGGTCATCGAAGAGGAACTCGGCGAGCGCCCGGGCCAGCTCGGTCTTTCCGACGCCGGTCGGCCCGGAGAAGATGAACGAACCGATCGGGCGGTTCGGATCCTTGAGTCCGGCGCGGCTACGGCGGATGGCTCGACTGATCGCGACGATCGCATCGTGCTGGCCGACGATCCGCTTGTGCAGCTCGTCTTCCATGTTCACGAGGCGCTCCGACTCGGTCTGTCGGATGCGCTGAACCGGAATGCCCGTCCAACGACCCACGATGAACGCGATCTCGTCGGTTGAGATCTCCGGGCGGTGCTGCTTGCGCTCCTCCTCCCAAATCTCCTGGCGCTCACGGATCTGCTGGCTGAACTCGCGCTCTTCATCACGCAGCTCGGCCGCGCGCTCGAAGTCCTGGTCGCCGATCGCAGATTCCTTACGCTGGGCGATCTCCGAAAGCTGCTCCTTGAGCTCTTCGACATCGGCCGGCGGGACCTGACTCGCAATGCGGGCCCGCGCACCCGCCTCGTCGATCACGTCGATCGCCTTGTCGGGAAGGAAGCGGTCGGTGATGTAGCGATCGGAGAGCTTTGCGGCGTGCTCGAGCGCATCGTCGGGGATCACCACCTTGTGATGATCCTCGTAGTGTCCGCGAAGACCCTTGAGGATTTCGACCGTCTCGTCGACGGCGGGCGGATCGACGATCACAGGCTGGAAACGTCGCTCCAGAGCCCCGTCCTTCTCGATGTATTTGCGATACTCGTTGAGCGTGGACGCGCCGATGCACTGCAGCTCGCCGCGAGCGAGAGCCGGCTTGAGCATGTTCGACGCGTCGATCGCGCCCTCGGCTGCGCCCGCCCCGACGAGCGTGTGCAGCTCATCGATGAAGAGGATGACCGTCTTGCTCTGCTGGATCTCGTTCATGACCGCCTTCAGGCGCTCTTCGAACTGGCCCCGGTACTTGGTTCCGGCGATGACGGCCGCCATGTCGAGCGCGAGGACCCGGTAGTCCCTGAGCGCCTCGGTGACCTCTCCGCCGGAGATGATCTGGGCCAGCCCCTCCACGATCGCCGTCTTGCCGACCCCCGGCTCTCCAATGAGCACCGGATTGTTCTTCTTGCGACGGCAGAGGATCTCGACCATGCGTTCGATCTCTTCAGACCGCCCGATGGTTGGATCGAGCTTGTCCTGCCGAGCGAGTTCGGTCAGATCCCGGCAAAAGTGATCGAGGGCCGGCGTCTTCGACTTCTTGTCTCCCTTGCCTGACGTCGAGGCACCGCCGGTGACCTCCTCCCCCACACCGATACCCGCAGGCTCGGAGGGGGCGACATCGGTCCCGAGCACCTTCAGCGTCTCGGCGCGCGCCTCGTCGAGCGTGACGCCGAGTGAGTTCAGCACTTGGGCGGCAATGCCCTTTTCTTCTCGAAGGAGCCCGAGCAGGAGATGCTCCGTGCCGACGTACGAGTGATTGAACTCGCGGGCCTCAGCCATCGCGAACTCGAGGACCTTCTTCGCCCTGGACGTATACGGGAGTTCGCCGAGCGCGATCGTCGCCTTGCCCTTGCGAACGGATTCCTCCACACGCTCGTGAATCTGATCGAGATCCACACTCAGGTGCTGTAGAACCGCGGCGGCGACCCCCTCACCCTCGCGGATGAGGCCGAGCAGGATGTGCTCGGTACCCACGTAGTCGTGCTGAAGGCGAATAGCCTCCTCGCGGGCCATCGCCAGAACCTTCCGCACTCGGTCGGTAAAATTGTAGTTCATGACCCGTCAGGGCTGGTCGGAAGAGCGGTCATCGGCGTCCCCGTCAACGTCGGCCGAGACATCCCCCTCGGTGGCCAGAACGCGACGCACGAATGTAGCTCTGTGCGCATCGCGCTCTTCGGGAGAAAGATCGCGGCCGGCGGCCTGATCGAGGTGCGCCGGCTGCGTAAAGATCATCATTTTATTCAGCGTGTATACACGTAGCCCGGGGAGAAGGTTCAGGCTCATCCCGAGCCTCACACCGGAGAGGTAGTTCATCAGTTCTTCGAACGAGAGCGAGCGCGCGTAACGCAGCGTGCCATACGCTCGCCAGATCTTGTCTTCCGTTAGACCCGCGGCGTCCCGCAACAGGACCTGACGCGCGTGCACCTCCTTCGCGATGACCGTCCGCACGACGCGATCGAGATCCTCGATGAGGTCCTCTTCGGTGCGTCCGAGGGTCGTCTGATTGGAGATCTGGAAGAAGTTACCGACAACCTCCGAGCCTTCTCCATAGAGACCGCGGAAGGTCAGCCCCAGCTCCCCCAAGCCGCGGAGGGCCTTGCCGATCTCCTTGGTCAGGACGAGGCCCGGCAGGTGCATGAAGACGGAGGCCCGGAGCCCCGAACCCACATTCGTCGGACAGCTCGTGAGGAAGCCGAACTCGTGATGATAGGCGTACGGCAGTTCGCGACCGAGTTCCTCGTCCAGCCGGTCGACGATGCGCCACGCCTCGGGGATGCGGAGTCCGGACAGAAGACTCTGCATCCGCAGGTGGTCTTCCTCATTGACCATCACGCTCACCGGCTCCCGGTGGGCGAAATGAACCGCCGTGCTGGTCGCGGGCTCCGTCCCCTCTTCGCCCAGGAGGTCCCGCGTCACGAGCCTGCGCTCGTGGAGCACCTGGCGCGTCCGATCGGGCACGTCGGGCATCTCGAGGAGTGTGCCACCCCTAAGCATCTCGGACCGATCGGCCGAGCTGCGGAAGTGGCGAAGGACCGCCTCACGGTCGTTCACCCGCGCCCGCGCACCGAATGCGTGCCCCTGCAGGTTCCTGGCGAGGCGTACCCGCGTGGAGAGCACGATGTCGGCGTGCTCTCCGCTGGCCTCCAGCCAACCCAGGCCGTGGTCCGGAATCGCGTCGAATTCGGTCACATCACCCTCTACGCCGGCTCCGAGGCGCGGATCTCATCGCGGATCTCGGCTGCGCGTTCGAAGTCCTCGGACTGAACCGCGCGCTCCAGTTTGCGCCGCAGCCCCTCCAGTCTCTTCTCCATCTCCGAGGCTGTCGGGTCCGGGGGCAGATAGACCTTGCCGACGTGCTTCACTCCGCCGTGGATCCGTCGAAGAAGGCGCGGCAGGTGATCGGAAAACGCCTCGTAGCACTGGGGGCATCCCAGGCGAGTCGTCTTCCGAAAGTCATCGAACGTCAGGCCGCAGAACGCGCACTGCTCCGTCCCCGTGCGGGAGTGGCCCGCGATGTTCGGAGACACCTTCTCGATCAGGTCCAGCAGCTGTTCGTTGGAGGGATCGGGCGAATCGTGGAGCCCCTTCGCCGCGGCACACGTCTGGCAGAGATGGTGCGTCGACATCTCGTTGTTCACGATCTGCGTGAGGTGCACGACGGCATCCGTCGCACCGCAGTTCTCACACTTGATCTCGGCCATCAGTCGCTTCTCACCCTGCCGGTCCTGAGGAATCTGGACAGCATTACCCCTCACCTCTCGGTTGGAGCCGCCCGTGTTCCATCACGAGAACCCGGTCCGCTCGATCGGCCAGATCGAGATTGTGAGTAACCACGACGATCGAGAGCTCCCCACGCCCGCGAAGCTCAAACAGAAGATCGTGCAGCGCTCCGCTGGTCTCCGAATCGAGGTTACCGCTGGGTTCGTCGGCAAGGAGAACGACCGGGTCGTTCACCAGGGCCCGTGCCACAGCCACGCGCTGCTGCTCGCCGCCGGAGAGTTGTCTCGGCTTGTGCGAAAGCCGGTCCGACAGACCCACGTCCGACAGGATGCGTTCCGCCCTCCCGCGGGCCTCATGCTCATCTACTCTCGCGATCAACGCCGGCATCATGACGTTCTCGATCGCCGTGAATTCACGCAGGAGGTGGTGGAACTGGAAGACGAACCCAACGCGGCGGTTCCGGATCGTCGCGAGCGCTTCGTCGTCGAGGGATCCCACAGCGCGTCCCTCAATGAGCACATCCCCTTGGGTCGGGCGGTCGAGGGCCCCGAGGACGTGAAGCAGGGTCGACTTGCCAGCTCCACTCGCACCGACGATCGCCACCGCTTCGTTCGTCGACATCGAGAAGTCGACACCGGACAGGATGGGCAGTGCCCGGCCGTCGCCACCGGTGAACACCTTCGTGATCCCCCGGGCCTCGAGCGGGGGGGCGCCGAGATCGCTACTCATGGCGGATCGCATCCACGGGCTGAAGGCGGGATGCCTGGCGTGCCGGGTGGATGGTGGCCCCGAACGACACCAGAATGCTGGCCAGAACGATGACGACGATCGTCACCGGGTCCATCGTGGCCGGCAGATGGTCCACGAAGTACACGTCGCCTGGAATCTTGATGAGCTCGAAGCGGTCCAGTGACCACGAGAGCGCGATCCCGAGCGCCGCACCCGCGGTCGTACCGATCACCCCGATCCAGACACCCTGGATGATGAAGACGCGCATGATGCCCTTCTCCGTCATCCCCATCGTCCGGAGAATCCCGATCTCCTTGGTACGATCCGACACCACCATCACGAGCGTGCTCACGATGTTGAACGCGGCCACCACGACAATCAGGAAGACGATCACCCCCAGCGCGATCTTCTCCAGCTGCAGGGCACTGAACAGCGCACGATTCCGCTCGATCCAGGATTGCACGGAGTACGGGTAGCCGAGTCGCTCGCCCAGCTGCGCCCCCAACTCCGTGGCGCGGGTCTCGTCATGGAGCCGAACACCGATGCCGCTGGCGTCGCTCTCGGCGAGTCCGAGGAGTTCCTGTGCGTCCGGAAGCGTCGTGTAAATGTTCGAGAGATCGTACTCGTACATCCCGGTCGTGAACGTGCCCGTGACCTGAAACTGCCGAAGCGTCGGCTGGAACCCCCCGAACACATCCTGATTCAGGTTCTCCATGGACATCACGACCATCGTGTCGCCGGGGAAGATGCCCATCCGGTCGGCCAGTACGGATCCCATCAGGAGCGGCGGAAGACCGGACGCCGGCTGCTCGAGGTCGAGGGCGCCCTCGATGATCTGACGCTCCATCTCGGTCGCCGCGACTGATGCCGTGTCGATGTCGACCCCGAAGAGATATGCGGGCTGGGAGTACTGACCACCGTCCAGGACCAGAGTCACGTTGGACATCGCGAAGGGCGCGGCCCCCGCAACGCCGTCCATCGCCAGGATCGAGTCGACGACGGTCTGATACTCCGTCAACTGCAGGCTCGTGCTGAACTCCAGCACGTACAGGTGCGGGGTCGACTCCAGGATCTTGCTGCGCAGCTCGCCCTGCATCCCGCTCATGACCGAGATCACGGTGATGAGTGCTGCGACCCCCAGCATCACACCCCCGAGCGCGATCCAGGTGATCAGAGAGAGAAGTCCGCGCCCCCGACCGGCTCGCAGGTAGTGCCGCGCGATAAACCAGTTGAGGCGGTCCATCTGCCTACTCTTCCGTCCTCAGGATCGGGAACAGGATCACATCGCGGATCGAGGTCTGGCCCGTGAGCATCATCACGAAGCGATCTACGCCCATCCCCACGCCCCCGGTCGGCGGCATGCCGTATTCGAGGGCGCGGATATAGTCGTCATCGACTTGCTGGGCTTCATCGTCACCCGCGTCCCTGAGTGCGACCTGCGCCTCGAAGCGCTGTCGCTGATCGATGGGATCGTTCAACTCGGAGAACGCGTTGAAGATCTCTGCGCCCCCGATGTACATCTCGAATCGTTCGGTCAGGCGAGGATCGCTCCTGTGCACTTTCGCGAGAGGGCTCAGCTCTTTCGGATGGTCGATCACGAAGGTCGGCTCGATGAGGCCGGGCTCGACGAGCTCGCCAAAGAGCTTGTCGATCAGCTTGCCCCGGCCCGATCCGTCCAGCTCCCCGATGCCCAGTTCCATCGCCCGGGCGTGAAGCTGCTCGTCGGTCATCTCGTGCACGTCCTGCCCGAGCGCCTCGGACAGGCCGGAGACGAGGCCGAGCCGACGGAACGGAACGGTGACGGGGATTTCCCGATCTCCCAGGCGGATCACACGCTCGCCGACCACCGTGTCGAGGATGTGCAGCACCATCCGCTCTACGAGGTCCATCTGGTCCTCGTAGTCGGAGAAGGCCTGATACCACTCGAGCATCGTGAACTCCGGATTGTGCACCCGGGACAGACCTTCGTTTCGAAAGTCCTTGGAGATCTCGTAGACCCGATCGAGTCCCCCGACGATCAGCCGCTTCAGGTAGAGCTCATCGGCGATCCGCAGGTACATCGTCTGATCGAGAAAGTGGTGGTGCGTCACGAAGGGCTTCGCCGAAGCCCCGCCGTACAATGGCTGCAAGACGGGCGTCTCGACCTCGAGAAAGCCCTCGTCGTCGAGGAAGCGCCGAAGCTCCGTGATCACCCGGGAACGAGTGCGGAAGACCTCGCGAACCTCAGGGTGCACGGCCAGATCCGCGTACCGCTGACGGTACCGGGTTTCCTGGTCCTGGAAGCCCCCGTAGACCGTCCGCTCTCCCGTCTCCGGATCCGTTTCGACCTTGCCGAAGGGGAGCGGGCGAAGCGACTTGGTCAGCAACGTCCACGATTCGACCTGTACCGTGACCTCGCCGGTGCGGGTGCGAAAGGTTGGGCCCTCGGCCCCGATCCAGTCGCTGACGTCCAGGAGCGACAGCGTCTCGAACGACTCCTCGCCGATCACGTTCTTGCGGAAGTAGAGCTGCACCCGCCCATAACCGTCTTCGATGTGCGCGAAGACGCTTCGACCCATGTCACGCCACCCGACGATCCGCCCCCCGACCGACACCTTCTCCCCCTGGCCGTTTTCGTCCAGCGCGCCGGACGCCTCCGCGGCCTCGAAGGTCTCAATCGTTGCCGCGGCCGATGACGTCGGCGTGAAGTTGTACGCGAACGGCTGCATCCCACGCTCGACGATTGCGTCGAGCTTTTCCCGGCGGTGCCGCAGGACCTGACTCAGGTCGTCCATCGTCTCGTGTTCTGACATCGGCTAGTCCGCCGCAGCTCCGAGCTTCTTGAGGTACGCCTCGATCAAGGGATCGAGGTCGCCGTCCATGACACCATGAACGTCGGTAATCTTGGTTTCCGTACGGTGGTCGTTCACCATCGTATACGGTTGGAACACATACGAGCGGATTTGGCTCCCGAAGGCGATATCACTCATCCCCTTCTGCACCTCTTCCTTGGCCTTCTCCCGCTCCTCGAGCTCCCTCTGATACAGAGCGGCACGGAGCATCTTCATCGCCGTGCTCCGGTTCTTGTGCTGAGAGCGCTCCTGCTGACACGCCACGACGATCCCCGTCGGCTCGTGCGTGATTCGCACCGCGGAGTCCGTCTTGTTCACGTGCTGCCCGCCGGCACCCGAAGCACGGTACGTATCCACGCGCAGATCCGACTCGTTGATCTCGATTTCGATGTCATCGTCCACCATAGGGTAGACGAACACGCTGGCGAAGGAGGTGTGTCGCCGCTTCTGCGCGTCGAAGGGCGAGATCCGGACCAACCGGTGCACGCCCCGCTCGGCCTTCAGGAAGCCGTATGCGCTCTCGCCCTTGATCTCGAGTGTCGCATTCTTGATTCCCCCCTCTTCGGCCGCCTGCAGATCGAGGACGGTTACCTGAAAGCCGCGCCGCTCCGCCCAGCGCGTGTACATGCGCATGAGCATCTCGGCCCAATCCTGGCTCTCCAGGCCACCCGCGCCCGGCTGCAGGGTTACGATCGCCTCGCGGTGATCATCCTCTCCCTGGAGCATCGTCCGCAGCTCCATCGACTCCACACCCGCCGAGAGCGAAGCGAGCCCCGCTTCGAACTCCGCCTCAAGATCCGGGTCCTCCTCCATCTCGAGGAGTTCGACCAGCGCGCCCAGATCGTCGGCCTGCGTCGACAGGTCCGCCCACGGCTGAATCCAACCCTTCAGCCGGTTCGATTCTTCGATGACGTCTCGAGCCGCGTCCTGGTCATCCCAGAAATGCGGAGCAGCCATCACCTCGTCGAGGTTCGTCAGGCGTTCTTCGCGCGTGTCCAGGTCAAAGATACCCCCTGAGATCACGAAGTTTTCCGCGGAGCGCTTCAAGCGTCTGCAGTTGGTCCTTGTTCATCGTTCCGCTCGTCGGGCTCTGTCCGGTGGAATCAAGAGAGAGGGGCCGTCCGTTGTGGACGGCCCCTCCGCTCCAGCGAACGAAATATACCCCGGCCACGGGGCGCCTTGAAGCCCTGAAGCCGCTGAATATCAGGGGTTTCAGGCCGTCAGAAGACCTCCTGCCCCTTCGCCAGGATGTCGTTCAAAGCCTGTGTCCAGAACTCGCGCCCAACTCCGTTTGCGAGCTCCTCCCCGACCTGCTCGGTGTATTCCTTCCAGGACTTGTCGATTTCCTCCTCGAAGTCCTGTACGAGGGTGCCTGCCGCAAGCGCTGACTGATGGCGCTCGGCGTTGTACATGATCATGTCGGACACGAGCACTCGGGCCAGCCTCTTGGCTTTGTCCGTCGGGTCGCGCTTGCCGAACGTAAAGCCTTGTACGGCAGGCGCCGCCGGCGCCGCGTCGGCCGGAGCCGCCGCGGGCGCCTCGGCGACCGGCTCCGCCGGCTGAGCGACCTCGGGAGCCGGAGCAGACGCAACGGGCTCATCAAATCCGGGCAGCGGTTCGGCGACCACGGGTTCTGGTTCCGGTTCTGGTTCCGGTTCTGGTTC
>CAZBHZ010000019.1:55856-65424 GCA_964492085.1 uncultured Gemmatimonadaceae bacterium
GGCGGAGCCTCCTCCGCAGCGGGTTCGGCCGGTGCAAGATCGTCGAGCGTCGGGAGCGGCTCGGGCTCAGCCGGCCTTTCGACGCGGAACACGTCCCCGCATGAGCTGCACCGGACGCTGACACCCGCCTCGGGGATCTTCGCCGGATCGACCGGGAAGGAAGCGGAGCACGACGGGCAGGTGATGGTGATGACCATGTTCGATGGGGTTCAGGTTGAGGTCGTTGCGTGGACGAGCGGATCGATGCCGGCCAGTGCCGCCTCCTGGTCGGCCGAGGCCGTCGGAAGCGTGAGCAGCTGGTGGCGACGATCCACGACATACTTCGACCCGGGCAGCGATTTGGCGTAGCTCTTCATCTCCGCCGCGAGCTCGCTGATTTGTCCGGTGTGGTCGAAGTCCTGGAACTGGTTGGTGACGACGCCGATCGAGAGCGCCATCAGTGGAATCCGGTGAATGTTGCCCCGGCGGTCCTTACCGAGGAAGTACCCGGCCTTGCGATCTTCCTCCGTGTACTGATACGGGATCAATTCGTCGAAGAGCTGGATGATCTCGTCGCAGGTGGCTTCGAGGTGCTCGAGGGGGACATTGAAGATGAAATCGTCTCCCCCGATGTGCCCCACAAATCCCCCCGGTGCGAGGCCCCGGACCAGATCGCGCAGAATGCGCGACAGCAAGCGGATGACGCCATCACCGAAGGCGTACCCGTAGCGGTCGTTGAACTCCTTGAAGTGATCGAGGTCCGCGTAGCACACCGCGAAACTCTGCCCGACGTCAAGGCGGCGCTGCATGTCGCGGGCGATGTGGTTCGTGCCCGGCAGACGTGTGGTCGGGTGGACCGAAACGTCGCGGTCCGCCCGGCGCAGCACCTGATCCAGGCGAAGATCACGCTCCTTCCCGGGAAGCCCCTCGCGAATGACATCGTCCGCACCTGCCTTCAGGAGATCCGTCGATCGGTCCGCGGCGTCCACGCTTAGCATGGCCACCATCGGCACGATCCCCGTGAAGGGATCCCCCTTGAGCGCTTCAATCAGGCCAATGAGGCCATCGATGTCATCGTCTGCATCGACGACGACACCGGCGGGGAAGGTGCGATTGAGCATGGCCCGTACGTCGTCGGCGCTAAACACTGCCTCCACCTGCAGCCCACGCTCATGCGCGAAGCCCGCGACGAAGTCGGCGGACACCGCATGGCCGGATCCGAAGTAGAGAATCGTCTTTTCGGAGGCCATTGTTCCTGGGTCGGGGACCGCGACATCCGGACGTTACCTTTCGTCCGAAGCAAGGTCAATCATGAGGCCTGGAGCGCTCCTGGGGCATGCGCCGGACGACGGCGAAGTCGATGTGCCGAGCCTCTTTGTCGACCCGCGCGACTTGGACGAGGACCCTGTCGCCGAGCCGGAATGTCTTGCCGCCTCGCTCCCCCACCAGAACGTGCTGGCGCTCCTCAAACCTGTAGTAATCATCCAGCATCCCGCTGACGTGCACCAAACCCTCCACGTACACCTCCTCGAGTGTGACGAAAAACCCGAACGCGGTGACGCCGGATATTCGACCGTGGAACTCTTCGCCGAGATGGCGCTCCATGTACTCCACCTTCTTGAGCGCGACGCTCTCCCGCTCGGCCTCAGCGGCAGACTGCTCACGGGCGCTACAACGCTCAGCCAGCACCGTGAGTGCGTCCGCATCCCGATACGGCTCGCCCTGTCCGCGAACCAGACAGGCGCTCACGACTCGATGGACGACCAGATCCGGGTATCGGCGAATCGGAGACGTGAAGTGGGCGTAGCCCTCTGACGCGAGCCCGAAATGACCGACGTTCGTCGTGTCGTAGCGCGCCTTCCGAAGCGAGCGGAGTACAAGCGTGTTCACCAGCGATTCCTCGTGACGACCGCGCACGGTGGCGAGAATCCGCTGCACGTCGGAGGGCTTAAGACGACGACGTGGGGGCACGTTCACGCCATAACGGGCAAGCGTCTCCGAGAGCATTTCGACCTTTTCCGGGGCCGGATCCTCGTGAATCCGATACATACCCAGCAGCCCCCTCGCCTCGAGATCGTTCGCGACGACCTCGTTGGCGAGGATCATGTAGTCCTCGATCAGGCGATGGGCCTCGAGACGCTCGCGGCGACGGATGTCAATCGGATGGCCTTCCGGGTCGAGAATTACCTTCGACTCCGGCAGATCCAGATCGAGTGCACCCCGCTCGACTCGCTGTGCCCGGATGGCGCGCGCGTGATCGTCGAGTGACCTCAGCGCACGATCCACATCCGCATCGATCGAACCCTCTCCGTCGAGAACCTCCTGAGCCTGCTCGTACGAGAGCGCTTCCCGGCATTCGATGACCGTGTGCTCGTAGCGGCGGTCATGGACGCGCCCCTCACGATCGAGGGTCACGAACAGCGACAGAGCGAAGCGGGGCTCTCGCGGATTCAGAGAGCAGACCTCATTGGAGAGGACCGGCGGCAGCATCGGAACGGTCCGGTCGACAAGGTACACGCTGGTTCCACGTGCCGCAGCCTCGATGTCGACAGGGCTGTCGATCCGGACGAAGTGGGACACGTCCGCAATGTGGACCCCGACCTCGACCCGATCCGGGCCGACCGTCTCGATGGACAGCGCATCGTCATGATCCTTGGCGTCGGCCGGATCGATCGTGAAGGTGAGCAGTCCCGTCCGGTCGATGCGATCCGGCCCCGGATCCGCCATTCCCTGCTCCGCGGCCACTTCGGCTGCGGTGATGAGATCGTCGGGAAAGGTCAGCGAGACGCCGTAGCCGTGTGCGACGGCGAGCACGTCGACACCGGGGTCGGACAGATACCCGAGCACCTCGACGACCGTCCCCGTGGGGCCGACCCGACCTTCACCGTACGACGTGATGCGAACGACCACGACGTGTCCGTCCTGCGCTCCCGCGTCGTCGCCCGGGGTGATCAGAACATCGCGTCGCATCCGGGCATCGAGCGGACGGACGAAGATGACCCTGCGCCCCTCGTGGAACGTCCCCACGACCGTCTCGCGGGCCCGCTCGAGCACCCGAACCACCGCCCCTTCCCGACTCCTCCCCCTGGGCCGTCCTTCGATTCGCACGACGACCGTATCGCCGTCCAGCGCGGTATCCAGGCGGTGCGCCGGCACATACACATCCGAGCCGCCGTCATCTGTGCGCACGAACCCGTGGCCGTCACGGGTCATGGAAACCGGGCCAGTTACGAGGTCGATCCTGCTCGACAGCGCATATCGATGCCCACGGACACGGTAGATGGTGCCCTTCTTCTGCATACCGAGGAGGAGTTGCTTGAACGCCCGCTCATCCTCGGCAGAGATCGAGAGAGCAGTCGCAAGGTCCTTGCTCTTGAGTGGCCCCCGACTCGACTCACCCAGGATCTGGACGACCTTCGCCTCGAGTTCGCTCCATCCAGTCTGACCACCACCGGATCGCCGCCCCCTCCCGGCCCGTCGCCCCGAGCGCCCTCCCCCGTCGCGCTCACCCCGACGCCGCCCCGAGCCCCCTCGGCCTTTGCGCCGGCTCACCGAACGAGCGTCCGAAGTGACGAGGCGACTGTCATGCCGAGTCCACCCGGTCCAGGCAGGACCCGACTCTCGAGCCGGAGCCCGGACCGGGCCGATACGAAGGCATCAACCGCGGAGACGAGATGATTGGCGATCACGAAGCCGAGTGCATTGCTCGCCTGGCGAAATCGTTCATCGCTCGACTTGATAATTCCGGCGTACGTCGACCGCGCTCCCGGTGTGGCCGTCCAATCCCAGAGAAGCTCGTGGCCATACGCCCTCTCTGTGTAATACAGGAGCGCCTGGTCGTAGCGTGGGTCTCCGGGCCCTGCACTCGGATCGACGGAGAAGATCCCCGCAGCCCGGGACCAGATGAGCCCGTTGTAGACGGATGGATCCTCCTCGGGCTGGACCCCCGCGAGACCGGGATCGGCGTCAAACGAGCCGGAGCGGTCCCACTTGCTGAGGGTTTCGTAATAATCGAAATCCCCGTCGATCCGGGGGCCCGTCTGCAGGCGCCCCTCGGCCCATGCGAAGTCCCGGTATTGGTCCCGTAGCTCATCCCCGGCCCACGTTCGATTCAGATAGACGCCCCATCCGATCACTTCCAGCCCGAGGTACGCCCAACTGCGGCGCTGGCCGAGCGCAAACTGCCCGCCGCCCGGAAGCAGAGCAGATCGAAGCGCCGCGCTGCCGGGTCCGACCGACCGGTCCTGCCGCGCCGGGACACGTTCCGCCAGAAGGACGTCGAACGCTGGCGAACGCTCCTGCCCAGGCCAGCGGCCGACCCGCTCGACCACGGAGCGGGAGCCCACGGAGGTCGCCCAGCCGGACGGCAGCTGCGCGGCCAGATCGTGACCACCCACGGCGCTGCTCACGAGCAGCACGACCCGCAGCATCCGACGGCTGCTGCGCCGGCTCCTCAAAAGGTGATCGAGAAGGTGACGTGAACGGGCTCCGTCTCGCCGGTCAGCGTAGACACCGCCAGAGACTTGGCGATCGACAGGTCGAAGCGCTCGAAACGAAGCCCGAGCCCCACCCGTCTGCCGTCTTCCTGTTCGAGGTCCGACCACACGTGTCCCGCCCGGAGGGACAGGCGATCGAGCTGCCCGGCGGTGAACTCGGTACCCAGGTAGTACGAGAGACTTCCCAGCGACCGGAGCCGATCCTCGACTTCGAACGCGATCCACGCCCCGAGATTCTCATTCGGGGTGATGGCCGCGGCGATGTCATAGGCGGCGGAGACCCGGAGTCGGGCGGGTAAAGGATCTGCCTGCTCGGCGTTGAGCACCTGGAAGCTGGGCCCCACGTGCGCCACCATCGCACCGAGACGCAGGTTGTCGACCGCGCCCTGGAGACCCGCGTCCACCGCGTAGGTGGTCGCGGTCGTCCCCTCGTCTGGACAAATCCCGCGGCAAGCCAGCTGAAACCGGATCACTTTGAAGTTGAGCCCCGCCGCGATCGCGTCTCCGAGCATGGTGGCTCCGGAGATGATGCCCAGGTGGTTCCGAATGGAGATCGTTCCTGTGAAGGTCCCGAACTCGTCCGTCTGCTCGATCTCACCCGCGTCCAGCAGGAAGTATGACGCGGCAAGCGTCCCGACACCCGGAGACGCCCAGAGAACGGTCGCGGCGGTTGCCGTTCCTGCCGGATGGTCCCCGCGAAATAGTACGCCCTGCGACCGGTCCACCTCTGCGAGACCCGCCGGATTCCAGAAGGCCCCCTCCGCACCACCGACCCAGGTCATGGCGCGGCCGAGCGACACGCCCTGGGCACCCACTGGAAGCAGCAGGAAGAGCGCACCCTCATCCTGAA
Organism: uncultured Gemmatimonadaceae bacterium; assembly: GCA_964492085.1. GTDB lineage: Bacteria > Gemmatimonadota > Gemmatimonadetes > Longimicrobiales > Gaopeijiaceae > UBA2589. Next base: position 61,182 of record CAZBHZ010000019.1, read on the forward strand.
CATCCTGCGCCCACGCCGGCGATGGGCCGATCACGACGACAGCGCTGAGGCAAAGCAGCACGAGGATGCTGGAAACGAGAGGTCTACGCGTCATCGTCGGGAGGCAGGCGGAATCCGAGATCACCGAGATAGGCCCGGTTCTTCCGCCAGGCCCTGAGGGGTTTGACCCACAGGTCGAGATACACGCTGCGACCGAGAAAGGTCTCGATCTTCTCTCGTGACGCCTCACCGAGTGCTCGGATCGCAGCTCCCTTCTTTCCGATGAGCATCCCCTTCTGCGACTTCCGCTCCACGTAGACGTTCACCTGGATGTAGATCGGGTCCTGCGATTCCCGGAACTCGACGACCTGGCAAAAGACGGAATACGGGATTTCCTGGCGGAACTGCTCGAAGATGGTCTCACGGACGAGCTCGGCGACGAAGAATCGGACCGGATCCGACGCAATCTCGTCTTCCGGATAGAGAAAGGGACCTTCCGGAAGCCTGTCCCTCATGGCGGTGAGAAGTACTCCCGTCCCCTCTCCCGTCAGGGCGGAGATCCGGTACGTGTCAGCCGCCATATGGTCTTTGACCCACGCGTCCCACGCCTCGACCGAGCCGGAGTCTGCCTGATCCACCTTGTTCAAGGCAGCGAGTACCGGGGCCGACGTCTCTTCGAGCGCCGCCAGAATGCGCTGCGAGTCCCGTTCCGTCGGGGGGCGCGTTGTGTCGACGACGAGAAGAACGAGGTCAGCCTCCTGCAGGGCCTCCAGCGCCGCACCCAGCATGGCGCGCTGCAGAAGATCCTTCGCCTCCAGAATCCCGGGTGTGTCGAGGAAGATGAGCTGATCGCGATCCACCGTCAGCAGACCTGTCACGCGCTGCCACGTGGTTTGCGCCTTCGGCGTCACGATCGACAAATGCTCGCCGATTAGTTGATTCAGAAGCGTGGACTTCCCGGCGTTGGGTCGACCCACGAGGGCCACGTAGCCGGTCCGCGTCGTACCCGGCTCCTCGGCATGAGCTCTGCGCTCCGCCCCTGTGGTGCTCGTCCGGGCCTCACTCGGGCTCGGGTTCTCCTCACTGTCCGGATCGGGCGTCAACGTCATCTCGGGGATGCTTTGGTCACGACGCATCTATATTGGCTCCATGCAACTCCCTTTCGCCATCCGTGATGCCGGACAACGACTCTTCCGAGGCGTACCCGTGCGCGTTGCTTCCGGCTTAAACCACGGCATGAAATGGAGTATCGTAAGTACAGGCCGTGGTTACGGTTCCGGAACATTTGCCAGCGACCGCCTCGAGGTCCTTCAGAACCTCGTACGACCCGGAGACACCGTGTGGGACGTCGGTGCGCATAAAGGTTTCATGACGCTCGCGCTGGCACAGCTCGTCGGTCCTGTCGGTCGAGTGGTGTCCTTCGAACCCTCCGCGCGAAATCGGTGGTTCATCGAGCGGCATCTGTCGTGGAACGATGTCACCAACGCCACCCTTCTGCCCGTGGCCATTGGCTCGGAACACGGGGAGGCCGTGTTCGGCGGGCGCGGCGACTCCCTCGCGTATCATCTGGGCCACGGAGACGAGACCGTTGCAGTGCGGCGGATTCCCGACGTCGTTGACGAGTTCGGCGTCCCGAAACCGGACGTCGTGAAGATCGACGCGGAAGGCCAGGAAGCGGGCATGCTCCGCACCGCTGGCGACGCACTGGAGGACCACACCGCCCTGCTGATCTCGGTGCATGGACGGGACATGCACGCCGAGTGCTCCGAGGTGCTGACCAGACGGGGCTTCACCCTTCTCGAGAGCCACGAAATGGCCCTGTGCTCCCAGGATCCGGATCGGGCATGGAGGAGCGATCATGACTTGCTGGCCCTCGGGCCGTCCCGCGATGCAGACGTGGACGCTCTTTCTCGCCTTCGGCTCTTCTCTGGACCCGACTGACGCTCCCCGCATGGGCGTTGCGCCCCTGCCCGACCCTTCGCATCCTCCGGCGCCACCGATCGTTCACTCCCTCTGAACGGCGTCGCCCTCACTGGAATCGCCCCGTGCCTGGACTACTCCCGAACGTGGACCCCGACGGACTTCTCGAATACTCCGTCGTTTATACCGACCGCGCGCTAAATCACATGTCCGCGTCGTTTCAGCACGTCATGAATGACATTTCGAGTACGCTGAAGGGTGTGTACAACGCGGCTGGTGTCGTCGTGGTGCCGGGTAGCGGAACGTTCGGCATGGAGGCCGTCGCGCGGCAGTTTGCGACAGACCGAAAGGTCCTTGTCGTCCGAAACGGCTGGTTCAGCTACCGCTGGAGTCAAATCTTCGACGTCGGCGGGATTCCTTCCCATGAGACCGTCCTCAAAGCGCGGCGAGTCGGTGAGGGTCATCAAGCCCCGTTCGCGCCGGTCCCCATCGAGGAACTCGTGGCGAGGATCGAGGCCGAACGCCCGGACGTCGTCTTCGCACCCCACGTGGAGACATCCGCGGGCATGATGCTCCCGGACGACTATCTCCGGGCCGCAAGCGATGCCGTGCACGCAGTGGGCGGGATCTTCGTGCTCGACTGTATCGCATCCGGAGCCATATGGGTCGATATGGAGGCCTGCGGCGTGGACGTCCTGGTCAGTGCGCCTCAAAAGGGGTGGAGCGGCTCCCCTTGCTGTGGCCTGGTCATGCTCAGTCCTCTGGGCCTCGAGCGCCTGGCAGCCACGACGAGCTCCAGCTTCGCCTGTGACCTCGGCATGTGGCATCGGATCATGCTGGCCTACGAGCAGGGCGGTCACGCCTACCACGCCACCATGCCGACCGACGGGCTACGCAGTTTCTCTGCGGTCATGCACGAGACGGGAGACTTCGGCTACGGCGCCGCAAAAGAGGCTCAGACCGAGCTCGGCCGGCGCGTGCGCGCTGCCCTCGAGTCGCGCGGGTACCCAAGCGTGGCGGCGGACGGCTTTCAGGCTCCCGGGGTGGTCGTCTGTTACACCGATGATCCCGACGTAAAGTCGGGTGCAAGATTCACGGCCGCCGGCATGCAGATCGCCGCAGGCGTTCCGCTTGCCGTGGACGAGGGCGACGACTTCCGGACGTTCCGGATCGGGCTCTTCGGACTCGACAAGCTCAAAAACGTGGATCGCACGGTTTCGACGTTCGAGCAGGTTCTGGACGACTTCTGACGCCGGGTCTCAGCGCTTCACGTAGGGCTGAATCGGATCGATCGGGATCATCGCGATGTTGTGCGTGTTGCTGCCCTCAAGAATTCGTATCCGGCGCTCGTACGTTTCGAACCCCGGATATGTCGCGACCAGGGTGACTTCCCCCACCTCGAGGCCGGTGAACTGATAGCGGCCGTTCGGGGTCGTGACGCTCGTCTGCCCCGCGGCACGAACCTGCACGTTCTCGATGAGAACCTCGGTCGACACCTGACGCACCTGCCCGTTCAGGGTAGAGCCGACCACTTCCTCCTGCGGATCCGTCACGGAACCGCCGCAGGCGCAAAGGATGAGGGGCAAAAGCCTCACAACCCAGGAAAATCGGTTCACAGGAGGGCCGGAGGGTGCGCGGATACGGACATCTTCTCAATCACCGGAGTGTCTTCCCTGTTCCCGAAACGCGAAAAACCCCCGGACCCTGAAGGTCCGGGGGCTTCTCATATGAAGCCGGCGACGACGTACTCTCCCACCGGGCGGCCCCGGCAGTACCATCCGCGCTGTAGAGCTTAACGGCCGTGTTCGGGATGGGAACGGGTGTAGCCTCTACGCAATTGTCACCGACAAAGGTGAGAACAGAGGTCGAGAGAAAGAGAGCCAGCTGTAACGGCGGCTCATCTCCGAAAAGATGAAGCATTTTTGATGAGAAACCGGAGGGGGGAGGAACTGGTCAAGCCTCACGGGCGATTAGTACAGCTCAGCTTCACGTGTCACCACGCTTCCACTTACTGCCTATCAACGTCATAGTCTCTGACGGCCCTTCTGAGACCCGAAGGTCTGGGAGTATTCATCTTGGAAGGGGCTTCCCACTTAGATGCTTTCAGCGGTTATCCCGTCCCGACGTAGCTACCCGGCGATGCCCCTGGCGGAACAACCGGTACACTAGTGGTCGGTCCTTCCCGGTCCTCTCGTACTAGGGAAGGCTTTCCTCAATACTCCAACGCCCACGACGGATACAGACCGAACTGTCTCACGACGTTCTGAACCCAGCTCATGTACCGCTTTAACGGGCGAACAGCCCGACCCTTGGGACCTTCTCCAGCCCCAGGATGCGATGAGCC
>CAZBHZ010000020.1:0-64996 GCA_964492085.1 uncultured Gemmatimonadaceae bacterium
CGAACTCGACTTCATGTTCATGATCGAGGAGGTCGTCGCCATGACGGAGGGCGCGTACGAGAACCCTTCGCCGAGCGTACCCCGTACGGTTGAGGCGATCGAACGATTCATGGAGCGAACTGATGGGCCTCGACTTTCTGGTACCGATCTTCGGCATTCTCGTCGTCCTCGTCCCGATCACGGGCCTTACGGCGGTGTTCACCCTGCGGCTCGGGGGAAAGCCGTTCGTTGAAACGCTGGCCCGCGAACTGAAGGGTGTCGGAGATGGCCGCGGGGGAGAGCTGGAGTTGCGAATCCGGGATCTGACGGAGCAGGTGGAGGCGCTCGCCTCCGAGGTGCACGAGTTGCGCGCTGCCCAATCGTTCGATCAGAGGTTGCTGGAGTCGAAGGAGGAGGGACCGACCTCCCGCTGACCGGCTTGCCCGGCGCGCACCGCCGGGGCGATCGTTGGGCGCGAAGGGCGCGTGGTCTGCGCGCCTGACCCTACGCCCCGGCTGATCATGATTCGCGCTGCTCTCGTCGCCCTCGCCCTCATCGCCGTGCCCGCGGCCGGTGTGTCCGCCCAGGACATGCACATGGAGAAGGCGCTCCGCGTCCTTGCCACCACACCTCTCGTGGATGGCCACAACGACCTGCCGTGGGCGATCCGGAACAGTGAAGCTGGCCCTCACGACGTCGAGGCCGACGCGCACGATCTTCGAGCGACCACCGCGTTCCATACGGACATCGAACGTCTCCGCGCCGGCGGAGTCGGGGCACAGTGGTGGTCGGTCTACATCCCGTTCGAGGCCGTGGAAGAGGGGGCCGCGAAGGTCCAGCTCGAGCAGATCGACATCGCGCTGCAGATCATCGACAAGTACCCGGAAGCCATGGAGCTGGCGACGAGTGTCTCGGACGTCGAGAGCGCCTTCGGCCGGGGTCGAGTCGCCTCGATGCTCGGAATGGAGGGCGGTCATGCGATCGAGAATTCGCTCGGCACCCTGCGGGCGTTCTTCGCGATGGGTGTCCGGTACATGACCCTCACGCACAACGGGACGCTCGACTGGGCCGACGCGTGCTGTGACGAGGCACGGCACGGCGGGCTGACCGACTTCGGCCGGGAGGTCGTGGGCGAGATGAATCGCATGGGAATGCTGGTCGACATCTCGCATACGTCCCCGGAGACGATGAACGACGTCCTCGACGTCGCGGAGGCTCCCGTCATCTGGTCACACTCGTCTGCACGCGGGATTCACGATCATCCGCGGAACGTGCCCGACCAGGTGCTGCGCAGACTGCCCGAAAACGGCGGTGTCGTAATGGTCACCTTCGTGCCCTCCTTCCTCACCTCGCGCGACGAAGCGACGATCGCGGACGTGGCGGATCACATCGAGCACGTCGCGAACCTCGCGGGCGTCGACTATGTGGGGATCGGATCCGACTTCGACGGGATCGACTCGACCCCGGTGGGGCTGGAGGATGTCTCTACCTTCCCGGCGCTCCTCGCGGAACTGTCTCGCCGCGGGTGGACCGAGGAAGACCTTCGCAAGGTCACGGGGGAGAACCTCCTCCGTGCGTGGCGCGAGGCAGAGGTGACCGCGCGTCGGCTTCAGCGTGAACGCCCGCCGTCGACGCGGACGATCGGAGAGCTCGACGGCACGATCGGAGAGGACCGGTGACCCACCTTCGCCGACCCGACCCGAGCGAGCACGCGGAGTACTACGCCGGGTACATCGCGGGCGTGCCCGACGGGGATATCGTGATCACGCTGCGCGATCAGCTCGGCGAGACGGTCGAACTTCTGCGCTCCATTCCGGAGGACCGTGAGACGTACCGATACGCCGAGGACAAGTGGACCCTGCGCGAGGTCGTGGGTCACCTGATCGACACCGAACGCATGTTCGCCTACCGGGCGCTTGCGATGGCCCGGGAAGACGACGTGGACATGCCCGGCATGGACCAGGACGCATGGAGCGCCAACTCGAACGCGGGTGAGCGGGCGCTATCCGATCTCCTCGACGAGTGGATCGCCGTGCGGCATGCCACCGTGCATCTGTTCGCCACACTCCCGGCTGGCGCAGGAGACCGTAAGGGGCGTGCCTCGGGCTTCGACTTCACGGTCCGCAGCTTCCCCTGGATCATCGCCGGGCACGAGGCGTGGCACCGCAGGCTGATCCGACGCGACTACATGGAGGATGGGTGAGCGACGCCGAGGGCAAGGTCGGCGCGACCAATGCCGGCCGGGAGGACGAGCGGAGCTCACTGAGACGCCGAGATCGCGGAAAGGACGAAGCGTGGGTTCGTGCCTTCATGGAGCGGGCTCCTTACGGCTATCTCGCCACGGTCGGTGAGGACGGGCAGCCTTTCCTGAACTCGAACCTCTTCGTGTACGACGCGGATCGTCACTGCATTTACCTGCACACGCATCGTACCGGCCGCACGCGTGACAACCTGGACGTCGGTCAACAGGTCGCCTTCAGCGCCTCGGCGATGGGGAGACTCCTGCCGGCACCCGAGGCACTCGAGTTCAGCGTCGAGTACTGCGGCGTGACTGCCTTCGGGGAGGGGCGTGTAGTCGAGGACGTCGACGAAGCGAAGGCGGCGCTGCAGGCGCTGCTCGACAAGTATGCGCCACATCTGCATCCCGGTCGGGACTACCGCGCCACCACCGACGAAGAGCTGGCCCGGACCGCCGTGTACCGGATCGACATCGAGGCGTGGAGCGGGAAACAGAAGGAGGTCGAAGCGGATTTCCCCGGTGCGTTCGACCTTCCCGACTTTCCCGTCCCGTTCCCCCATCGGAGCGTCTGAAGGCTCCGAGAGCGGAGGGTCAGGACGTCTCGCTAGGGTTCAGGCCCGGCGTGAAGAAGAGCATCGCGCCGGCGACCACGAGCAGGTTCGTGAGAGCGAAGAAGAGCGCTTCCTCCATCGGAAGACCGCCGATGAGCCACCCCGTTGAGGTTTCGGCGCCGATCGTCCATACCCCCGCTCCGATGGCAATGCGGTCTGCCACACAGAGGTAGAGTGTGGCCGCCGCCCACGCGGTCACCGCCTCCCGCGCATAAAGCGACAGGCCAGACCAGGCACCCATGAAGAGGGCTCCGCAGGCAGGCAGCGCCCAGACCATGATGAGCCCGACGTAGGTCCACGAGCCTCCGGCACGCAGCGCTGGCACACCGGCACCCAGGCCGAGGGCGATGGCCGCGACTCCGACGACCACGCCGATGAGACGGGTTCGCGCGTCCGACGCAGGGCGGTGGAGGACACCTCGACGGGCGAGCAGGACGAGCAGCAACGCGCCGGTGAGAATCGGCTGAAGCGCCATGAAGGCGTACTCCTCGTATGGCACCCCGAACCATGTGCCGATCACACGGTTCTCTCCGTACCACCATACCCGATTGGCGATCAGGTACTGGTCCCACCGAGCCGTGAACAGGACCGCGACGGGGGCCACGCCGAAGAGGGCAGCGGGGACCCGGGAACCGAGGCGGCCACGCCGCCGGAGCGCGGCGATGGTGAGCAGGGCCGTTGGACCGAGGATGAAGATCAGGTGGAAGCCGAGGTACGTCACGCGAGCCTGCGTTTTTCGAGGTCCCTGAGCAGTACCGAGGCCGCATTACGCCCTGACGCACCCATGATGCCGCCGCCCGGGTGCGTGCTGGCGCCGGTCAGATAGAGCCCCTTCACCGGCCCCCGGTAGAGCCCGCTCCCGATGGCTGGGCGCATCAGGAACATCTGGTCGAGCGACATCTCGAGGTGCATGACGTTTCCTCGCCGGAGCCCGAGCTCGCGTTCGAGCCAGAGGGGGTGCTGAAAGAACGTCCCCACGACGTTGTCGCGGGTCCCCGGAGCGAAGCGCTCGAATTCGTCGAGCATCGAATCTTCGACGTCCTGCGCGATGTCGTCCCAGCTTCGTCCTCCGGAGAGCTGGTACGGGTAGTACTGACCCCAGAGAAAGAGAACCTCGTGGCCGGGCGGGGCGAGGGAGTCGTCGACTTCCGAGAAGGTCATGGCGACCAGGGGCGGATGCCTCGACGGATTCCCGGCCAGGAAGTCTCCGTACGCGGTGTTGATCTGTTCGACGTCGCGACAGAGGAGTTGGAGCCCCGTGCGTGCCGAGGGATCGATGGGGTCGGCATACCGGACGGGCGCGCGGAGTGCCACGCGCAGCATGGCGCCGAAACCGTTGCCGACGCGGCTTCGACGAATGCGATCCGGGACGAATTCGTCGGGAAGGAGTCTCAGGAACGTCTCGTGGGCATGGGCTCCGGAGAGGACGGCTCGGGCGGAGACGTGGTCCTGGCCCACCCGCACGCCGACGGCCCGACCCCCTCGCACGACGATCTCCTCGACGGGCGCGTCGGTGTGAATCTCACCACCGTGAGCCCGAATCATTTCAGCCAGCGCAACGGTGAGCATGCCGGACCCACCGCGCGGGCGCGCCGCACCCCCGACGTGGTACATCGGGTGCCACAGAAGAAATGGGGCGCTCAGCGGTTCGAAGGGCGGCGGCCCCGACTGCGCAGCCATCCAGATCATGGGGGTCGTGATCCTCGGCTCCGTCAGATCCGGAGGAAGTGCTTCGCCGTAGGGTTTGAGGATCGTCGAGAGGGCATCTCGCCACTGCCTGCCGAACGTCCGATCGAAAAGGAGCTTCCGTCCGAGAGACAGCGGGCTCGGGACGCTGAGAAACAGTTCTCGAACCAGTTCGGCGAAGGGCAGCCAACGTTCGTGGAACCGGAGATACGCGTCGCCCTGAGAAGGGAATGAACGTTCGAATTCGTGCGCCGTCCGCTCCGCGTCCCGGTAGAAATGGACGGCCTCCTCTCCACGGCGGATCCCCGAGAAGAGGGGGTCGAGTTCGAGATACTCCAGACCGTGATGCTCGAGACCGAGCTCTTCTACGATCGGTGTCGCCCGGATGAGGATGTGGGCGCTGCCCCCGACGTCCATGCGGTAGCCGGGGACGAGTTCAGTCGTGCCGACCGCCCCGCCGACCATCGAGCGCTTTTCGAACACCCCGACGCGTCGGCCGGCCTGGCAGAGGTACGCGGCGGAAATCAGGGCGTTGTGCCCGGCGCCGACGACGATGACGTCGTAGTCGTTCACGAGAACGACTCGACGAGAACCTCGAGAAGGACGTGGGGGATGGTCAGCGCCGCGAGTCCCACGAATACGACCTGCAGCGCGCGCTCGTCGATCGCTCCGGGGAGGAGCAACCAGGCGAGTGCTCCGAGCATCGCCGTCGCTGCGGTCAGTGGCAGCGCGAGTCGGGCGAAGCGCATGAATCCTCTCTTCGGGTTGGAGGGCTCGAGGCGGACGACCCACGTGAGGGTATGCCGCACAGAGTGCCAACCTACGAAGTAGACGACGAAGCCGACGAGGGTCGGGAGCATGACGAGCGCAGCCGCGAGCACGGGGATCTCGACGAAGCGGTGGAGAGGCTGCCAGCTTCCCCGGCGTAAAGCGTCTCGAGCGGCGGCTCCCGCCGCGGGCGCGAGGGCGAGGAGTAGAACGGGCCACGACGCACCGATCATGCGCGCCAGTGTCTCCCCTCCGGGGCTCGTGCCGAGAAGACCGAGGAGATCGAAGATTCTGCCCACCTCTTCGGGGTGCGCGGCGCACGGAGCGATGATCGGCAGCCCGCCGCGGGCGACGATCTCCATCGTTCGGGCCACCGACGTCGAGCTGTCATCGGCCGCACGGCGCGCTGAGGGTGGGGCGGAGTCTTCGGTGTCCTCCGAGCCGAAATGGATCACGGCCACAGCCAGGAAGCCGAGGAGTCCGGCGAGCGGGAACCGGATCCAGAACGCGATCACCAGCCCGCACACCGCGACGTAGGCCGCCAGGAAGATCGGTAACCACGAGGCCCCGAGGTGCGGTCGGAAGAGATGAGCGCCCGCGAGATGGTCGAGCGCACCGTGAGGGACTCCCAGAACCGCTACCACCGAAACGAGCACCACGAGCTGTACGCTCTGCGGTACGGGGAACACCACGAGCAGGAGTGTCAGCGCTAGGGTCGCGACAGAAGCGCCCCGCATGTGGGCGTGGCGTGGATCTCCCATCCCCCCGGCGCCGGCGACGCTCACCGTGACGCAGCGATCGGCGGCGACACCGGCTGGCCCTCAGGACCGACTCGACCGCGACCCGGGTTCCGTCGATGCGCGGCCCTGGACCCGAGGGCGTTTCGGGCGCGTCGAGCCAGCTCGCCGAGGAAGGGCCGGGGTGGCAGGGCTCGAACGACACGCCAGTCCGTGGAAAAGCTGCCCGCTTCGGAGAGGAAGGCGACGAGGTCGTCGGCCGGAACGTTCTCGAAGAGGCTCAGGAAGGCGTCGGGCGCCAGGTCCGGCTGATTGCGCAAGAACGACAGAAAGATCCCGTCGAGCGTGCGCGCCCTTCCGCTCGACGCGCGGCGGCCTGGCGAGATTGTCCCGTTGGCCATCTCCCGGGCCAGGTGGCGTGAATCGTCCTGAATCCGGAGGAACGCATACCCGGTCGAGGGCTTGGCCACGCCACCGCGGAGCCCGATTCGTCTGACGTTATGAGGCCCACGGTCCCGATCGATCTCGACGCTCATCGGGATGATGCCCCGCTCCGTGTATTCGACGTCCTGCACCTGGGTGCCCAGCACCGACGAGATGTAGCGATCGATCCGCTCCTGATGGTACTGCACCGAGCGACCCTGCGTCCCGAACACGGTGGACTCCACGAGAGCGCGGTCGGGAGCCAGAGGTAGCACGTAGAAGAATTCGATCGCCCCCGGTGCACGGAGCCGGAAATCCATGAGTACGACCTCGTCGGTGTCGAAGACGGGGTCGGCCGTGACAACTTCCCATCCTACGAAGCTCTGGAGGAGTCCGGAGTCGCGTGGACTCCAGCGGACCGGGCGCCCATCGAGGGCGACTCGTCCGTGCAGAACCTCCCGGTCGGTGGTGACACGCACTGTTTCGTCGTCGAGATCGAGTCGCTCGACGGCGGAGCCCAGCCTGAGGTCCACCGTTGGCGCCGACTCAGCCCTCTCGAGGAGGTGTTGGTATACCCGGTCGGCGGGAATTCGAAGGTACGGGTGCCGCTCCGAGGACGCCCGCACGATTCGATGATCATCCCGAACGACCCATCGGGTCCAGCGGTGGGTAGCCAGGTGCGCGAGGGGATTCGTCCCAATGTCCCACATGCACCACGTCCGGTCACGCCCGTAGTCACTGCGAGCGCGCGGCTCGACGACAGTGACGTTCCCCGAGAACCCCTCGTCGAGGAGGGCGGCGACCGACGACAGGCCGGCTAGCCCGCCCCCAAGAATGAGAGCGTCGTAGACCGAGCCGGCGTGCGGGGAAGTCCGCACGCCGGCTTCAGCGTTCATCACAATCGGCTCAGGCAGCGGCCGCGTTGTCGGCCTCGGTTTTGAGGCGCGCAATGTTGTAGATCATCACGCCGTACCCGCACTTGGCGAAGATGTCGGCAATCGCGTAACCGAGCTGGATCCCGACGACGGACGTGCTGGGATCGATACCGAAGTACGGCAGGCAGTACGTGATGGGATAGAAGCCCCACGTTGCCAGGGTGAGCAGCCGGATGTTCTTGACCAGCTTCTGCACCGGCTCGGGCTGGCTCGGGAGTGACGCGCCGAGCTGCACCCAGAGAACATAGAGGATGTAGACGAACGGGATCGTGCTCAGCGAACCCCAAATGAACCGCGCGGTCATGTCGGCGCCGCTGACCTCACCCGGATACCCGAGCGCAATCATCGCGACGGCGGCAATGACGAGCTTCCAGAGCATCGGGCCACCCTGCGCCTTCGGCAGGCGCAGCACGAGCACGAGCTCTGCCAGCAGCAGTGGCACCGTGAGGAGCCAGTCTACATATCGATAGGCGTCGTTGAAGGGCGTGCCGGTGGCGGACACCATGCCGTCGACGAGCGAGTAGGCGTGATCCCACGAGTTGAAGATCCGGATGTAGTGGTACCCGGCGATTCCCACGACGAGTGCCGAGAGGATCAGGGACATCCGGTACTTCTCGCCCACGAGGTTCCGCGCGAGCACGAAAAAGACGAATGACCCGAGCATGGCGGCGATCGTCAGCGAGAAGGTGTTGTAGACCAGCATGTACTGGCCCGCGGTGAGTTGCGGCATGGTCTTCCCCTTGCCTGGGGCATCCCGTTCTGGGTGCCGGTTAACGAAACAGATCTGTGTCTCGCTGGCGATCAAGAATTAGCTCAACGAAACATGAACTTCGGCTTCGGTCACCCCGGATGTCAGGGAAGGTTTCATCGTGTTCAGCGCATGGTTCAAAAATAACTGAACATTGGATGCGTGGATGTGGGGCGCGGCGTCACGGGTGTTCCGTCACGAAGCCCCTGCGCCCGAATCTGACCGCGCAGTGGGGCGGAGGTGTCAGGCCCCGTGCTTCGAAGCCAGCGCCGCAAGCCGGGCGTCGATCTCCTCGGCGGAGATCCAGACCCCGCCGACCATGACACCGACCCGGTCGGTCAGCCTGGTCAGGTCCTCCAGCGGGTTGGAGCCGAGCAGCAGGAGGTCGGCCCGCTGTCCGGGGGCTACAGTCCCGAAGGCGTCGTCCTTGCCCAGGTGGTCACGGACGTATCGTCCGACCACGACGGTCCCCGACTCGAGGATCTGCTGGTTTGTCATGCCGGCGTCGGACATCACCGCAATCTCGCGATGCAGGGCAAAGCCCGGGACGTTGAAAAGCTGGGGCGAGTCGGTACCCATCATGATCGAAGCGCCCGCGTCCGCGAGCTCTTTGAGCATGCGCTTCCTCAGGTCGAGGAAGGCACGGACCGCGTCGGGCTCGTCAGAGGGGCCGCCGGCCGACTGGTTTCGCCACGCGTTCTTCTGCGCCTCGGAGACGTAGCGCATCTCCGGCTGTCGGAGGAAGGGCTCCGCGTCCGTCGTACCGTACAGATTCTCCCAGAGGTACATCGTCGGTACGACGTAGACGTCGCGCGCGACGGTCAGGGCCACGATCTCATCGATCTTCGACTCGTCGACCCCCTCGACCAGGCCCCGAAGGCTGATCGCCTGGCCCGTGTTGATCTGGGCGACCACGTCGTCGGAGGCGACGGCCTGAACGTAGCCGTCGAGGTGATCGACGGTGGACATACCGCTCTGGATCGCATGCACGAGCCCCACGTCCGCGGGGACATGGCCACCCAAGGTGAGGCCTACTTCTTCGGCGACGGTGACCATGCGATCCCACGTTTCGAGCGTCACACCGGGGTGGATCTTCTGCAGGTCGTAGCCGGCGGCCTGATGCTCCCGCACGAGTCTCTCTGCATCACCCGGCGTCGGTGCCGAATTTCCGTTAATCGAGGGAGCGCCCACATAGAAATGAGGGCCACGGACGGAGCCGGCCCGCAGCTCCTCCGCCAGCGGGATCTGGTACTCGGACCCGAGCATTCCGCGGATGGTGGTGATCCCGTTCGCGACGTACAGGAAGAGGATGTCCTCGATGGCCTCGCGTGGCGGGTTCGCGCCGGGCGGCACGTGCGCATGCATCTCGGCGAGCCCCGGCATGAGGAAACGGCCGGTTCCATCGATGATCGTCGCGCCCTGGCCGATCCTGACCTCGGCAGCCGGACCGACGTCCACGATCTCCCCGTTCGCCACGACGACGGTCTGGTCCACGAGTGTGCCGGGGCGGTCCATCGGCAGCACGGTCACGTTCTGGAACGCCACGGTGCCAGGGGCTGCGGGCTGCTGCCCGACACACGCGCCGAACGCTGTGCACAACAAAGCGACGGCAGCCGAGGCGGGTCGGATCTCGATCGTCATCATCGGATGCTCTCTTGCGTACGCGCCGGTCGCGTGCTGGGGGCCGTCAGGCCGAGGCTTCTCCGGAGAGCCACGCCCGGGCGTCCGCGTGCGAGTGGCACGGATGCACGGGTAGCCCCGCCTCGTCGGCGAACGGTGAATCGGCGGAGAACCGCGGATGAGCATCGGCTGATACCACGACACCGAGACCCGAGACGCGGTCTCGGAACGCCCCGAAAATGGCTCCGGCGGCCTGCATCTCCTCATCGGACTTGGACATCACCCCGGCCGCTCCGCTCATGTCGAGCAGAATGGGGAATCGGGATGGTGTCTCCTCAGACTCGAACGCTGAGATAGCGACGCGACGCAGCTCGTTGGCTGTGTAGTCGCCGTCGACAGTGAGCGTCAAGACATCATCCCGAAGTCGAGTGAAGACGGGCATTCGCTTCTCCTGAAGGTCGATGCAACGCCGGGGATGCCAGGTTTGGCATCTCCCGAAAGGGGTACACCGGGGGGGGCACGCGGCAAGATGGACGGGGCCGGGTAGGGAGGCAAGAAAGGAAAAAGCTCCCATTCTCGGTCGCCGAGTCTGTACATTGCGGCGACGGATCCGACCTCTGCAGGCACTCATCAAGGAAGTCGCATGTCCGAGCTCAAGGGCCTCGCTCGATCCTTTGACAATCTGTTTCTGACTCTGGTCGAGTCGGAGACAGACACGGTGCCCGCTGCAGCGGCAGCGGCGACGGCGGTCGCGACCGCCACGGAGGACCCGACACACTCCGATGTGATGGCCGCACCGGCCGACGTGGTGGACTCCTTCGAATCGGACACGTCGGTCGAGCCGGAGCCCTTCGCTGAACCGGACCCGTTCGCCGAACTGGACCCGTTCACAGAAACGGAGCCGGTCACCGAACCGGAGCCGGTCACCGAACCGGGTGAGCCGATGCTTGGCATGGTGGACAGTGTCGAGGATGAGACGGCTGGGGAGATCGAGACGGCGGGTGACGACGCATCCGGCCCGCTGGAGGTGGAGCTGGCCCAGCCTGCCGACACGGATGAGTCCGAGGAGGGCGAGTTCGTGCCGACCCCGCTCGACCTTGCGACGGAGGACTTCATCGCGGGGAACGCGTCCAGAGCGAACGAGATCGAGTCTCTTGCGGCGACCTTTATCGAACAGCGTGAACTGGATCCGGTCGCTCGGTCGGTCGCGGCGATCACACTCGCCGCAGGGGATCCGGCTGATCCGTCGATCTACGCCGTGGCGGAAGCCATGATGTCAGGGCCCGTGCTCGGACGTCTGGCCCGCCACATGGGTGGTGAGCGTGATGAAGAACGGAGAGCCGAGTATTTCGCCGTTTGTCGCACGATCGGTGCGGACATGGCCCAGGCCCTTCGAGCGGACCTTGCCGACAACACGGACCGTCTCGCGCGCAGGATCCATTGTCAGGCCCTCGTCGAGATGGGTGAGCCAGGTCGAGTCGTCATCGAGGAGATGGTGGCGGACGACAACCGGTTCCTCGTGCGGAATGCCGTTTCGATGCTCGGGGATCAGGGTGGAGATCGGGCTGTCGAGCTGTGTACGTCGGCGCTGGCCAACCCGGATGCCCGGGTTCGCAGGGAAGCGCTTCGGTCGCTGGCCAAGTTGGGAGATCCGGAGTCCGGGCCGATTGTCGTCGGACTCCTGGACGACCCCGATGCCGAGGTCCGGATTGCCGCGGCGGTCGCGGCGGGCGAACTACGTGCGGACCGGGCGCTCAAGCCACTCATGGCCATGCTCGATGCGGCGAAGGATCCCGATGAGGCGCTCCCTCTGATCCGTGCCCTTGGACGGATCGCGGATCCGAGTGCGGTGGCATCGATCGAGAAGCATGCGGTGCCGTCCCTCTTCTCGAAGCCCCGGACCGACGTACGTATCACGTCCTACCGAGCCCTCAACGAGATTGGCACGCCCCGGGCACGTCGACTCCTCAATCAGGCGATCAACGACAAGGACGCGACCGTCAAGTCGGCGGTGAACGAAATCCTCGGGATCCGCTGACCGTCAGATCGCTGTCAGGACCGCTCCGAGCGAACGGATGAAGCGTGGGACTTCGACGGCGCTGGAAAGGAGCGGGAACCGATCCTGTGCGGAGTGTCCGAACAGTCGCGTCACCGTGAGGCGTGGAGTCCCTTTCACGAGTGCGTCCGCGAGGTAGATACTCTCGGAGCAGGGGATGAGGTGGTCTCGGCGACCGTGCAGGAGATGAACAGTGCCTTGCACCTGTCCCAGCACACCGGTCGGGTCGATCGCGGGCTCGGTTCGTCGTGCGGCCTCCTCGAGTTCCTCACCCATGGCGGCGGCTTCGCGCTCCGGGACGGCGGCTCCGGACCTCGGGGCGAACAGATCGAAAAGCGAACGGCGCTCCTCGGCGACGGACCGGCGAAGTTCGTCGATCTTGGGGTCGTAGACGGGGTCCCAGGACGCAGCGCCGACATCACCCGAGTGCTTCGCGAGAGTGCGGAGCGCCTCCGCGACATCCCGGGCGTCGTGCTGACCGGCCACAGCGGGCAGGTAGTTGGCGCCGACGATCCATCGGCCGTACGGGTCGGGTCGCAACCAGTGCGTCTCGCCGTCGACGTCGTACTGCCCGGTCATCATGAAGTGAAACGTCCGACGAAGTGAGCAGTAGCCGCCAAAGCCGCAGGCAGCCCCCACGTCGTCCTTCAGGCGGGGGTCTGCCCACGCGCCGATCGCATGCGGAGCGCCGAACGAGAAGCCTACGACGCCCACTGGCTCGTCTCTGATGGTCCCGCTGGTACGAAGCCAGCGCACGGCCGCGACGATGCTCGGTGCGGAAAGCCCCGGAGCGAGTTGCAAATCGCGCCACTCGGGGACCTCGGGTACGATCGAGACGATGCCCGCGCGGGCCAGGGCGCGCGTGAAGCGAACCAGTTGGCCGTGCGCGCGTCCGGGACGTGTGATGCCATGCATGACCACCCACGCGGGAAGATTCCTCGCCCGGCCCCGAGGTCGTACGATAGTCGCGGGCACGGGTGTTCCGTCACGGTCGAGTACGACCTCGTCCTCGGCCACGTCCTGAGGGGTTCGAAACCAGCCGAGTGCGTACGCCAGCGTGCGTTGGGTGCGGATGAACATCCCCTAAAGTATGCCGGGGCCATGCCACCAGCCCACGATCGTAGAATGGCGTCGTCCGCTTGCCCCAGCCCGGACGTGCGGGCATGATCCGGCTCAGAACCTCATCGACGGCTCCGGCCACGCTCAGGAGAACCCTGTGAAGCGTCTCGCACTCATGCTCGCGCTCGTCGCGTTCACCGCTCAGCCCGCGCTCGCGCAGGAGCGGATTGCTCACCAGCCCTCTTCGCGTATTCCGTTCAGCGCCGCGGTCCAGGTCGGGAACACGTATTACCTGTCCGGAAAGCTTGGGGCGAACCAGGAAACCCGCGCGATGACCGAGGGCCGCATGGCGGCCGAAACGCACAACATCATGCGTTCCTTCGAGGCGCTCCTCGGGGAACTTGGGATGGATTTCGGTGACCTCGTTCGCGCGACCGTCTACCTGACCGATATCGATGGGTACGGCGAGATGAATCAGGCGTATGCTCAGTACTTCGAGGGCATCGACCCGCCGTCTCGAGTCGCGATGGAGATCTCCGGGCTGGTCGGTGGTGCGCTGATCGAGATCTCGTTCATCGCCGTGAAGACCGACGACTGATCCGGTCTGCGGCCGATGACGGTCGATCGCCGGCGGTTTCTGACCGTCCTGGGCGGCGCCTCGCTGGCGTGGCCCCGGGCGGTCGCCGCCTTGGCCCGGGATCTCCAATCGGGCGGTGCGGCGGATGATGAAGTGTTCTGGTCGATGGTTCGCGGACAGTTCCTGATTCCGCATGACCGGATCTACCTGAACAACGGCACGCTCGGGCCGTCCCCCCGGGTGGTTGTCGATGCGGTGACCGAGCACACCCGTCGGGTCGCGGAGACGCACCCACCCGGTGTTTCCTGGGACGATCTCAAGACCTCGCTCGCCGGTTTGCTCGGGGGCAGTCCGGACGGGTTCGTGTTTCCGCGTAACACGACCGAGGCCATGAACTTCATTGCGAATGGCGTGGAGATCGGGCCGGGTGACGCGGTGCTTTCGACAGACCACGAACACGTGGGTGGCCTCGAACCATGGAAGTTGGTCACCGCCCGGCGCGGTGCCCGCCTGGACATCGTGTCCCTCCCACACACGGTGCAGTCCAGCGACGAGCTGCTCGAGTCGGTATGGCGTGGGGTCACCGCCGACACCCGGGTGATCTGTGTCTCTCACATGACCTTCACGACGGGCACGGTGCTTCCGATCTCAGCCCTGGCCGCTCGATGCGAGGAACGGGGGATCGTGCTGGCGGTCGACGGTGCACACCCGCCGGGCATGATCGACCTGGACCTCGACCGGGTGTCCGGCGACATGTACGCCAGCTCGCCCCACAAGTGGCTGCTCGCCCCTCAGGGAACCGGGATGCTGTACCTGAGCGTACCGTGGAGAGAACGCCTCTGGCCGACTCTGGCTTCGGGCGGTTGGGATGACCTCACGCTCGGTGCTCACAGGTTCAATCACCTCGGTACCCTCGATGAGTCACGGCTCGCAGGATTGCTGGCCGCGGTCGAGTGGATGGCGGCGATTCGAATGCCTCGTGTCGAGGCCCGCGTCCGGTACCTGCGCGACATGCTGGAGACCGGGCTCCGGTCCATCCCCAATCTCGACGTTGTCGGTGCACGGGAGGAGAACGCGAAAGGGGCTATGGTCTCCTTCTCCCTCGATGGGGTGGAGTCCTCTGCTCTACAACGGCACCTTTCTCGGGTCGCGAACGTGCGAACGCGCGTGATCGGCGAGTACAACTACGGGTGGATGAGGTTATCGACGCACGTGTACAATTCCCCCGACCAGGTCACGCACGTCCTCGACCTCATCGACGACGCGGCGCGCAACGGGATTCCTTCCTGACTGGATCCCGGAAAGAACACATGTCCGACACGGGCCGGCGGGCCGGGAGCGGTGGGTGAAGAGGAGATCGATCGTGAGGTCCAGACGCGGGGGCGTCCTCCCGGGCGGCGCGTCATGATCGAGCCGCAGACCGCACCGGACGCGTTCGACACGCCGCACGCGGTGGACCCCGTCGCGGACGCGATCGATGCTCCCCCGTTCCTCTGGGCGCTTGGAGCCGGACTCGTCGCTTTCGCGCTCTACGCGATCACCCTCGCGCCCACGACCGCGTTCTGGGACACGAGCGAGTACATCGCAACGGCCCACACGCTCGGGATCCCTCATCCACCTGGGAATCCGTTCTTCCTGGCCGTGGCCAAGGTGTGGAGTCTCCTCCTCGCGCCGACCGGGCTTTCCGTGGCCGTCCGGATCAATCTGTTTGCGGCGGCGACGAGCGCTGCCGCGACCGGCTTCTTCTATCTCTTGGCCCATCGGGTCCTGGTCGGCGTATTCCAGGAGGCCCGGCTCGCTCGCGTCGGCGCACTCGCGTCCTCGATGATCGGTGCCACGGCGTTCACGGTCTGGAACCAATCCAACGTGAACGAGAAGGTCTACACGCTCTCGGTCATGATCATCGCGATCGTAAGCTGGCTGTCGGTCCGCTGGTACGACCGCAGTGAGGAGCCTGGGAGCGAGCGGTACGTCCTCTGGGCGCTGTTCTTGCTGGCCATCGGCTCGACCAGCCACATGATGTCGGTCCTGCCGGCGCCCGCGTTCGGGCTGCTCATCCTGCTGGCTCGCCCCTGGCGACTACTGACGCCGGCTTTTCTCGGGCGCGCCGTGGTGCTGGTGGCACTCGGGCTGTCCTTCAACTTCTTCCTCCCGATCCGCGCGGACCTGGATCCGGTGATCAACGAAGGGGATCCGGCGTGCGCGTCGATGGGTGAAGCCGCGGCTTCGATCTTCTCCAGGGGGAAGGTCGGGTGTCCTGCGCTGAACTCGACCTTGACGCGGGAGCAGTATCAGACGCCCCCGGTCTGGGAACGCAAGGCGCCGTTCAGTGCGCAGATCGCGACGTTCATGCAGTACTTCGAGTGGCAGTGGGCGCGCGGGCTCGACCCCTCCGAACTGCCGGCTTCGAGCCGGGCTCCGTTCACGGTCCTCTTCCTCGCACTCGGCTTCGCAGGCCTCTACGCGGCGTGGAGTACCGATCGAACGCTGTTCGTCTACCTCGCAGTCCTGGCCGGTACGCTGACCGTCGGGCTGGTCGTGTACCTGAACTTCAAGCACGGCTATTCGCTGCACGCCGAGCTCGATCAGGGTCAGAGAGAGGTTCGAGAGCGTGATTACTTCTATGTCGCGACGTTCTCGTACTGGGGGTGCCTCGCCGGCATCGGGCTGGCGTGGACCTGGCACGTCGTAGCGCAGGCGCTGGGCGGAGGGCTCGGACGGTACCGTCAGGCGGCACCGGTTCTGCTGCTGGCGCTGATCCCGCTGGGTCTCAACTGGTCGTGGGCGACCCGGTCGGGTGACTACGCCGCGCGGGACTGGGCGTACGACCTGCTGATGAGCGTGGAGCCCTATGCGGTGCTCTTCACGAATGGGGACAACGACACCTTCCCGCTCTGGTATGTGCAGGAGGTCGAGGGCGTCCGGAAGGACGTGACCGTGATCGTAGGCCAGTACCTCTTCACGACCTGGTACCCGAAACAGCTGCAGGAGCTGACGCTACCCGGAAGCCAGCGGCCATTTGACGCGACGCTGGCGCCCGGGCTGCACGCCGACCGACCCCCTCCGACTCGTTCGCTCACCACCATCGATCCTCAGATTCTCGATCAGGTCTCCGCGATTCGGCTGCCTGAAGACCTGACGGTCGCGTTCCCGAAGCTCGCGGTGACGTATCCCGCCGGCATGGTCCTCGACCGGAGTCAGCAGATCGCCCTGCGCATCATCAACGACTCCGCCCTGGAGCGCCCCATCTACTTCTCGTCGAGTGGCGGTATGATGACGCAGCTGGGTCTCGAGCGGTGGGGGGTTCGTCACGGCCTGACTACGAAGCTCGAGTTGCGAAATCTCGAGACGGATCCG
Source organism: uncultured Gemmatimonadaceae bacterium (assembly GCA_964492085.1). Lineage (GTDB taxonomy): Bacteria > Gemmatimonadota > Gemmatimonadetes > Longimicrobiales > Gaopeijiaceae > UBA2589. The sequence continues at coordinate 16,796 of CAZBHZ010000020.1, forward strand.
CATGACGGGATGCTCCAGGGATCGCCCGAGTACGGCGGGACGTGGTTCGCGCTGGAGAAGTCGTTCAAGCTGTACGAGGAGATCTACGAATACCGGGGTCTTCGTGACCGCGATATCTGGGCCGACCGATCGACGACAATGATGCCGTTCCAGTATTACGTGATGGCGCTCCAGCTATCCGATATCGCGGCCTTGAGCGGGCGAAGCCCTGAGCTCGTTCAACGGCTGCGTGACGACGCCGAGGCTTTCCAGCTCGTGGCAGCCGGTGGGCTCCGCGGCGCGCCCGAGGTCGAGACACCATGAGCCTTCCCGAATTGGACCGCGATGAGCTTTACCGGTACGCGCGTCATATTGCGCTACCAGACGTGGGAGTGGAGGGACAGCAGCGACTCAAGGCCGGGCGGGTCCTCTGCGTAGGCGCCGGGGGGCTCGGGTCACCGCTCGCTCTCTATCTGGCGGCGGCCGGCGTCGGGACCATCGGTATCGTGGATGACGATGTCGTCGACGAGAGCAACCTCCAACGCCAGCTACTGCACGGAACGGGAGATCTCGGTCGCAGCAAGCTGGAATCGGCGCTCGATCGACTGACGGACGTGAACCCGCACGTCAACGTCGAGACGCATGACACCCGGCTTTCGTCCGCTAACGCCCTCGACATCCTCGAGGGGTACGATGTCGTCGTCGACGGGACGGACAACTTCCCCACTCGGTACCTGGTCAACGACGCCTGTGTCTTGCTGGGGATTCCGAACGTGTATGGCTCGGTGTTCCGCTGGGAGGGGCAGGTCTCCGTTTTCGCCATGGCGGGCGGCCCCTGCTACCGCTGCCTCTTTCGGGAGCCCCCACCGCCCGGACTCGTACCGAATTGTGCCGAAGGCGGTGTCCTCGGTGCTCTGCCGGGTATCATCGGGACAATGCAGGCGATGGAGACGATCAAGCTTCTCCTCGCCGCGGGAGAGAGTCTCGCCGGCCGCCTGATGATTTTCGATGCGCTCGAGATGTCTTGGCGGGAGGTCGCACTTCGGCGAAATCCATCGTGTCCGGCGTGCGGCGATGACCCGACCCTCACGGAGCTGATCGACTACGAGGTCTTTTGCGGCGTGAAGCCTGCTCCGGGGCAGGAGACGGTGTTGACGGAGGACTCGGGTGACGTCGAAGAGGTCGCACCGAACACCGTCGAACTGCTGCTCTCCGGCGACGAGCCGCCCTTTCTGCTGGACGTGCGGGAGCCCTGGGAGTGGGCTGTCGGCAACCTCGGGGATCAGGGCGCCCGCCTGATCCCTCTGGCTGAGCTCGGCGAGCGGTCATCCGAGATTCCGTCGGACCGACCCGTCGTCGTCTACTGCCGGTCGGGCCAGCGTTCCCGGGTGGGTGCGCGGCGGCTTCTGAACACGGGTCGCGGCGACGTGCGCAGCATGCGCGGCGGACTTCAGGCATGGGTCGAACAGGTCGACTCCTCGATGCGAGTGGTGTGAGGAGCGGCGGAACACCTTGACCCCGAACGTCGCACGGTAAGAATTGGCGGCGTGCCTCCTCTTCTCCGGTGCCGCATCCAACCGTACGTCGTGACGGAATGAATTCAGTTCTCCGAAGCGAAGAGATCCTTCGCTCTCTTGTTCGTGCGATGATCGCAGCCATCGGCGGGCTGTTCATCCTCGGAGGCGTCCAGGCGCTCGCTGCGCAGGACCCCTGCCCGAGCGCGTCCGGCCCGGACGCGGAGGCTGGATGGGCGGCTTATCAGAGCGGTGACATGGTCGAGGCGCGTGCCCGCTTCGAGTCGGCGCTCGATCGCTGTGACAACGATCACTACTCGCGGACGGGTCTCGGATATGTGGCTCTGCGCGAAGGGGATACCGCTGAAGTCGTCTCCCTGATGCAACTCGTCCTGCGGGCCGAGCCCAACAATGTGGATGCGCTGGTCGGGCTGGGGCTCGCGAACTGGAGGCAGGGCGACCTGGACGGTGTGCGGGCGAATTTCGAGCGAACGATCATGATCGTTCCGGATCACCCCACGGCCCTCGAATACCTGGACCGACTCACCGGCGCGGCTGGTACGGCAGGCGGCCCGAGGGATGCAGCGGATCAGGCGTGGCTCGACGGCTACACGGAGCGTGCGTACGAGCTTTACACGGCGCGCCTCGATGCGGAGCCCGACGACGCGCTGGCCCTTCTGCGCGTCGGCCTCGTTCATGCCTGGGGAGAGCGGTACGCGGTCGCCCTGGAGGTACTCGACCGGCTGATCATGCTCGAGCCCAACAACATCGATGGACGTCTGGCTCGAGCGCGCGTATACGCGTGGTCCGGGGACACTCCTGAAGCCATTCGCGAGGCTGGCAAGATTCTGGACGTTCAGCCCGACAACGCTGACGCACGCGCTGCCCTCGCGCTCTTCCAATCCTGGTCGGGGCAGCTCGACCAGGCACTTCAGAGCTACGACGTGCTGGCGACGATCGCTCCTGACCACGGGGCCGCTCAGCGACAGAGAGCACAGTTGCTGGCCTGGGCGGAACAGTACGAACAATCCCTCTCTTCCTTCGAGGCGCTCGTCGAAGAAAATCCGGACGACCTCGAGGCGCGCGCGGGACTCGCGCAGGCGCTGGGATTCTCCGGCGACTATGATGCTGCGATCGCGCAGTACGATCTGGTGCTCGAGCGGTCGCCTGAGGATATCCGAGCTCTCGTCGGCAGGTCGATCGTCCTCGGCTGGGCAGGCCGACTCGCGGACAGTGAACGTGCGGCCCGGCGTGCGGTCGATGTTGATAGGAGCAGTGGTGCGGCGTGGGCGAGCCTGGGCCAGGCGTATCAGTGGCAGGGCCGTGTTGGGGATGCACTGCACGCCTTCGAGTTGGCCGCCGAGCTTGCTCCCGCAAACCCGGAAATCCGGGATCAACTGCGCTCAACGCGGCTCTCGATGGCCTCTCGGGCACAACCGAGCTTCACGTTGGGGCGTGACTCTGACGGGAACCGGATGCTCACCACGTCGGCCACGGCTTCGGTCTACGCCACGTCCAGGCTCGAGGTCAAGGGCTCGGCGTATCAGCGGACACTGGAGCAGGAACGCACGTCGGGTGATCTCGAGAACTCCGCGTTCGGTGGAATGATCGAGGCCGATGTGCAGGTCGGATCCGGCTGGCGGGTGTCGGCCGGGTTGGGAGGAAGTGCGACGGAGGGAGCCGGGGATCGATCATTCGCCGCGTTTCGTGCGGGGGTGCGCACCCCCGAGCGGCATGCGGCAGTCGTGTCTCTGGACGTCTCCTCGCAGGGACTCGACGAGACCGCCGCGCTCGTCGGTCGTGGCGTCCGGGCGGACGACGTGCTCCTGTCCCTTCGCTGGAGTCCCGCGCCGCTCTGGCGTGTCGATGGCGTCCTGGGGCAGGGTCGGTACGAAGGGACCGAAGAGAATCGTCGTCGATCCGGGTACATCGGGGCCTCGAGACGGATCGGGGGATTCTTCTCACTCGGAACGAGCCTGCGCGGCTTCTCGTTCGAGAAGAATCTGGCGGACGGTTACTTCGATCCGGACGTGTATGCCGTGGCCGAGCTCACCGCGAACTGGTTGTATCGTCCCGCAGCGTGGAGCTTCCTCGTCGAGGCAGCTCCGGGGCTTCAGAAGATCGGCAGGGACGGAGATCCGACCGGTTCCCTGCGAACCAATACGCGGGCAGGCGTTCGACTCGGTTCCGGCCGCGAAGTGTTTCTGTCGTATCGGTACTCGACGGCCCGCCTGGTGAACTCGGCCAGCGGCCTGGAGGGGTACAACTACTCCGCTGTAACCATCGGCTTCGACTGGGCGTTTTGAGTCGAGGGGATCCCTCTGGGGGTCGACCGGTATCACCCGCCTGCACACTCCGACATCGAGGATCCCGATGCGACGGTCTTTCCTGATCGCCAGCCTGCTCATTCTGCTCCCAGCCGCCGTCGAGGCTCAGCCAAGGCTGATGGTCGGGGGCGGGTTCACTGCTCCTCAGGGAGACATCGGCACCGTAGCCGATCCGGGTTGGCACCTGGGCGTCGGTCTGAATCTCGGAATTCCCACGCTCCCGGTCGGACTGCGGGCGGACGGGCGGCTTCACAAGATGGCTGCCAGCGACGCCGCTCTGCGCGACAACGAATATCTGTCGGGTGCGGTTTCGCTGGTCTTCCGCCTGCCCGGGGTGGGGCTTGAACCGTACGTGCTCGGTGGAATCGGCACCTATCGGTACTCGGGAGGGGCGAACTCCGACCCGGACGTCACCCGCTTCAGCGATACGGGATATCACGCCGGATTCGGGATCGCGACGGGGCAGCTGGGATTGGGCGTGTTCGCGGAAATCCGCTACGTGTACATCGACACGGACGCAGGAGCGAACAGCATGATCCCTCTCACGCTGGGCTTTCGGCTGTAACGCTACCGGACCCGGACGACCTTTACACCTCCGAGCCCTGCAGCGACCCACAAACGATTTGCCGAGAAATGAACGTGGTTCGCCGACTGAAGGTCGTCGAAGCGCAGCTGACCAAGGACGGTGATCGGCTGCGTGTCCGTGCATGGCGTACCCGAAAACGAGTTCTCGGCAGCTGCGGCGTACACGCCAGCTTCACCATTCGAGATGAACATCAGGTCGCCCTCGACCGTCACGGAATTGGTCATGACAACGGACGGGTCCAGCCCGAGACTGGAGGGGTCGGGGCGCGGCACGGAGCCTACGATCTCTCCGTCGTCGAGGCACACGACCTGAACTCCCGCGGAGCCGGCCGCGACGAATGCCTTTCCGCCATGGATTTCGAAGGCCGTCTTGGCCCCGGCCACATCGGCTCCGGGGAAGGTGAATGTGCTGAGAAGGTTCAGGGTCCCCCCTGTGAAATTCCCTGCTTCGAAAACGGATAGACGCCCTGGCGTACCCTGGGCAACGACGACCCGATTGTTCGAGGCGTCCAGCTCAACCCAGCGCGCGTTGTCGAGGGCGTATTCCGCGAGGATGCTGAGGTCGCTCGGGTCCAGTGCGTAGACACTGCCCGCGTCCCCGGACGTAGCGTACACGACCGATCCATCGCTTGTCGTGCTCGTTGCGGCGAAGCTGGAAAGTTGGGCCGCAGCCAGGCCGTCGAGCGTGAGTTTCGTCGAGCTAACGACGAAGCGCTCCAGAAACGCCGGGGCAGGCAGTGTTTCGTCACCCGACGCTTGCGCCGCGTAGGCGAAGGAGGCATCGACCGCGACGGCGCTGACATCGGCAGTCAGGAACTGGGCGCTCGACTCCAATCTGGGGTCCTGATCACCCTCGAATGCGAACAGGTCCAGGGCACCGAGGGAAGAAGGCCCCCTGACATTGTATGAGACGATCGCCCGATTACCGTCGGACTCCGTGATCATGGTGGCCTGAACCGTCTGCCCGTTCACCACAGGCGAAGATGCTTCGCCGCGCAGCGTGAGCGTGACGTCACGCGGAGCGAGCGCAGGGCTGGACGAAGCCGCTGCCCAGCCGGTGGGCGTGGCAACCATCGGGGCCGCCATGGGCTCGATGACCACTTCCTCGTCGACGTACTCGATCCGTCGTTCCAGTTCGAGGTCGTCATTCGTGATCACGATGCGGTCGTTGGCTTCGTCAGCCGGAACGACGGCCTGTTCGTAACAAGCGGACAGTGACGCGACCAGAAAGAGCGATGCGATGCCCGCGCCGAGTCCTCGAGCGCAGGGACGAATGCACCTGATTTCAGCAATCATTTCCACCGGCGGCATGATGTACCCTCAGAGGTCCGCGAAAGCGCGGGTTTTAGGCTCAATCTCCACTCATTAAGCGCAAGATATGTGCCCAGCTCGCGAACCACCGCGCATGACCGGCTCTCAGGACCGTCATCCCTGACGCGTCCATGGCCTGATTCGCACGGCGTCAATACGCAGCCAGCTCCAGGATCGCGTCTACGACGTTGGGCGTCTGAGGCAGAATCACGTTCTCCACCTGAGGGGCGTACGCCACCCAGGTATCCATTGACGCGACGCGCTTCACGGGTCCATCCAGGTACTCGAATAGCTCATCGGCGATGCGGGCGGAAATCTCCGAGCCGATGCCCCAGGACATCGAGTCCTCGTGAACGATGACGACCTTGTTCGTCTTCTTCACCGAATCCGCGATCCGCTCCATGTCGAACGGCTGGACCGTCCGCAGGTCGATGACCTCGGCTTCGACGCCATGCTGGTCGGACGCGATCTTGGCAGCGTCCATGCTCCGCTTCACGAGGGCACCACACGTCACGACGGTCACGTCCGTGCCTTCACGAACCACCTTGGCCTTCCCGAAGGGAATCATGAAATCCGGGCCGGGATCGCGTCCCTTGTTGTAGACCTGACGATAGAGGTGCTTGTGCTCCAGGAAGAGCACCGGGTCCTCGCAGCGAATCGCCGTCCGGAGTAGCCCGGCGGCGTCCTCGGCCGTAGCCGGGAGACAGACGTGAAGGCCAGGGCAGTGGGCGAAGATCGACTCGCCCGTCTGCGAGTGATAGATGGCACCGCCCTTGAGGTATCCCCCGTACGTGACCCGGATGACGACCGGGGAGGAGAAGAGGCCGTTCGAGCGGTACCGCATCGTGGCCAGCTCGTCCCGGATCTGCATCATCGCGGGCCAGATGTAGTCGAAGAACTGGATCTCGACCACGGGCTTCATGCCGCGTACCGCCATGCCGACCGCGCGCCCTACGATGTTGGCTTCTGCGAGTGGCGAGTTGTACACGCGATCCGAGCCGAACTTCGCCTGGAGGCCGTGCGTCACTTTGAATACGCCGCCCTTGCCCTTTACCTCGTCGAGGATGTCCTCACGCGACGCGTCGGCGACGTCCTCACCGAAGACGACGATGCGCGGGTCGCGCTCCATCTCGGTGCGCATGCACGAGTTCAGCAGATCGACCACGGTCAGCAGCTTGTCGGACTGGTACTGCGGGTCGTCCTCCGTGTCGAAGTCCGACGACGTCGGATCGACATCTTCCGAGAAGAGGTGCTTCATCGCCGTGGAGGGATCGGGCTGAGGCGATTCGAGCGCCGCGTCCGCGGCTGCCGCGACATCAGCCTCCACGTCGGCCTCCAGCGCGTCGAGGTCGGCCTCCGTGGCCGCTCCGATGGAGATCAGCAGCTCGCGTGTGCGGCGCAGTGGATCGCGACGGTCCTGCTCCTCTCGCTCCTCCGGGGGGCGATAGGCGCGTTCGTCGTCCGACATCGAGTGCGAGTAGGGGCGCGTCGTGTGGGCGTGCAGCATCGCCGGGCCCTTCCGCTCACGGGCGTATCGGATCGCCTCGCCCGCGGCCCGATAGGAGTCCACGACATCAGTCCCGTCGCATTCGATGATGTGAAGGCCCGGGAAGCCCGAGACGAGCTGCGAAATGCTTCCGCCTGCCGTCTGCACTTCGACCGGCACGCTGATCGCGTAGCCATTGTCCTGAACGACGTAGACGACGGGCAGCTTCAGGTTGCACGCCGTGTTCATGGACTCCCAGAACTCGCCCTCGGACGTCGCACCGTCCCCGGTGCACACGATGACGACCTCGTCCTCGGCGAAGCGCTCGATGTGCTGTCGGAGCCCTTCCACGGCCAGGACCTTGGTGCCGGCTTCGGCGGACCCGACGGCCTGGAGGAACTGTGTTCCGGTCGGAGAGGAGGACGTCGGAGTATTGAACCGCACGTCTCCGAAGTGGGCCGGCATCTGACGACCACCCGAAGAGGGATCGGCTTCTGCGCCGACCGCCTGGAGCAGCTGGTCGAGGGCCGTCTGACCGAGTGCGAGCATCATCGCCCGGTCCCGGTAGTACGGATAGAACCAGTCCCGCGTACCCTCGCAGTGCTCTGCTACGGACACTCCGACAGCCTCGTGGCCCGCGCCCGAAATCTGGAAGAAGATCTTGTTCTGGCGCTTCAGGCTGATCTCGCGGTCGTCCACGCGACGGCTCGTGACCATCGTCCGGTAGAATCGGAGAAGCTGCTCGTGACTGAGGCCGGCCAGATCCGCAGAGGCCAGGATCTCGCGTTCTTGGGTCGCCATCTATGCCTGCTTGGGAGGGTCTTGCGGGGAGACGTGAAAGATACCGAATCCCTGCGTTCCACGAAGACCGCGAAGTGGGGCCGATCCCCGGTCAATCGACCTGTCGCCCCCCGGACCGGCATGCCATCCGCTCCAGCCCGAGGATCCGCGGCGCCGATCAGCCGGCGCTCTTCGCGAGGCGATCTCGGACTGTATCAGGGTCGGTTTCGGGGAGGTCGCACGCGTAGTTCTCGCAGACGTACGCGGTCGGCCGGCCCTGCACGGGCCCCCGGCCGCGCAGAAGCGGGATCGAGTCGTCAGACGCGTCGTCAGTCCGGTCCCCGGCCCTCATCGAACCTGCGATCACACCCCCCCGGAGGAACTCTGCGTGTGCCGCCTGGATGAGCGCTGACGGGTCCGAGTCGGTCGGTGCCAGGAGGGCGACCTCGACAGATGCCGCCTCGAGTCGGTCCACGACCGACAACATGCGGCCGAAGGCTGACCCGTACTGCTCCATCGCCTCGACTTCGTGCGCCACGACCGTTCGCGCCGCGTTCCGGTAGCGCGCCTGGTCCGTCAGTGCACCGGCCCGCGCAAACAGCTCTGCCGCCAGAGAGGCTCCCGAGGGGGTCGCGCCATCCACGGGGTCGCGGGGCCGAACGACGAGTGTCTCGGCATCGTGCGATGTGTCGAAGACAGTCCCGCTCTCTTCATCGTAAAACCGTTCGAGTACCTCGTCGCTGAGCATAAGCGCGCGTTCCAGCCACACGGGGTCCAGCGTGGCTGCGTGCAGGCTGAGCAGCGCGTTGCCCAGACCAGCGTAGTCGTCGAGGAAGCCCCGGCCGGATGCATGACCGTCGATCCAGGTGTGCAGCAGGTGGTCGTCCGCGCGCAGGTGGTCCCAGATGAAGTTGGCGGCCCGGACCGCCCGCCCGACGTAGTCGGCCCGCCCGAGCGCTGCTCCGGCCTCGGCGAACGCCCGAATGGCGAATGCGTTCCACGATACGATCACCTTTTCGTCGCGGAACGGCTCGACCCGTCCCGAGCGACGTTCGAGGAGCGCCGTGCGGCCCCGGGCCAGAAGGTCGTCCAGCTCCGACACGGATCGTTGCTCCGAAGCGGCGATCGCCTCGATCGGATGAGGCAGGTGAAGAATGCTGGAACCCTCGAAGTTTCCGCTCTGGGAGACGTCGTACGCCCGACAGAAGAGCGGGGCATCGTCACCCAGGACCTCGGTGACCTCGTCCAGAGACCAGACGTAGAAGCGCCCCTCGACACCTTCGGAGTCCGCGTCACGGGCGGCGTAGAATCCGCCTCGCGAGTCTGTGAAGTCGTCCGCCAGATCGTCGAGGACCTGGACCACGACGGTGGCGAGGTCGTCGGACCCCGTCAGCTTCCACGCGTCCAGGTAGACGCGTGCCAGCAGCGCGTTGTCGTAGAGCATCTTCTCGAAGTGCGGCACGAGCCAGCGCGCATCCACCGAATACCGATGGAACCCTCCCCCGAGGTGGTCGCGCATGCCCCCGGCCGCCATGCGGCGCAGGGTGTGGACCGCCATGGTCAGAGACGAGGGATCCGACGTTCGTGCGTGGTGACGGAGGAGGATCTCGAGCGTGACCGGCTGGGGGAATTTCGGCGCCGCGCCGAAGCCGCCGTGGGTCGCGTCAAAGCGGCGGTGAAGTTCCTGCGCCGCGGTGTCGACGAGGGCGAGTGACGCACTCCGGGTGTGGGTCCGGGGCTCACTCGCCTGTCTCAGCGCGCTCAGCAGTCGCGTGCTCCCGGCCTGAACCTCCTCGCGCCGGTTGCGCCACGCCTCGTCGATGGCCCGCAGCACGTCCGGGAAGGCGGGAATGCCCGGTCGCGGTTCCGGCGGGTAGTACGTGCCGCCGAAGAACGGCTTACGGTCGGGGGTCAGGAAGACCGTCATCGGCCACCCACCCTGCCCGGACATCGCCTGTATGGCCTTCATGTAGATCTGGTCGACGTCCGGTCGCTCCTCGCGGTCCACCTTGATGTTCACGAACAGTTCGTTCATGAGGCCTGCGATGGACGGATCATCGAAGGATTCCCGTTCCATCACGTGGCACCAGTGACACGAAGAATATCCGACGGAGAGGAGAATGGGCCGGTCCTCGGCTTCCGCCCGCTCGAACGCCTCGGGACCCCACGGATACCAGTCCACGGGGTTGTCGGCGTGCTGCAGCAGGTAGGGACTGGTCTCGGAGGCGAGTCGATTCGGCATGGTCGGCGGGAATTCCGTGGGCCCGGGGAAAGAAGAAAAGCGTGGGTTGTCAGCGGGTCCGAGGGTTATCTTCTCGACATTGAACCCGGGGGAGTCCGGTACTCCCCGATCGTACGTTCGATCCGAAGGAGCTGACGCTGTACTCGAGAATCGCCGCGATGGCGATCCGCCGACCGAGGATGATCCCCTACCTCCTCCGTGCGTCCTGGGCGTTCCGGGCGCGGGACTGGTATCGGCGCCCCCCGTTTCTGCCACTTCCGCCTGCATCGTACATGCGCTGGCGTCTGGATACGGCGTACGGGGACCCTGATGCGACGCCCCCGCTCGACGAGATGGAGCGGTACCTGGTCTGGACAGCCCGGATGCGGCAAAGGATGAAGGGGGGCGTTTGAGCCGTCTGCTCCTCCTCCTCGCTCTCGCTCTTCTCACCTGGTTCTATTTCCCGGAGACCCGTCAGATGCTCCTCGACGTAGCCGAGCCCATCGTGGTGCCGGTGGTGCGATGGAGCACCGAAGAGGATATGCAGCAGATCGCCCGGAACGTCGTGGAGCACGAGCGCCTCACGGGCCAGATGCCGTCGGGCTCTGCGTGGCTCGGCTGGCTCGACTACCGATATCCCTCGGAGGATGTGACCGTCGACCCCTGGGGCTCGGTCTACCAGCTCGAGATTTCGATGGACTCCGTCTGGATCCTGTCCTTCGGTCCCGATCGAACGCGCCGGACGGATGACGATTTCCGTGTTTCCGCGCCCCGAGGGTAGTCAAAGCGTGTCCCGTTCCAAGGTCATCGCGGTTCTGCTCACGGCGGTCGTGGCGATCGGATTGGTCTCGACGACGCTCGGTCGAGCGATCTACGAGGGTCAGACGCCCGGGCTCGGCTCCTTCGCCGCGATCCATTTCGCGGGATACCTCTTCTTCCTGCTGATGCCGGTCGAGGCACTCGTCCCCGTGTATCAGTCGGAGGGCCATCCGGCGGAGACGCTGGTTCTGCTCGCCGTCGTGACGGCGGTCGCCGCTCAGGCGATCGACTATGCGATCGGATACGCCGCGAGCGATCGAGCAGAAGAATTCATGGGGGAAGAGCGGTACGCACGCTTCAAGGGCATGATCGACCGGTGGGGAGGGTGGGCGATCCTCTTCTTCAACCTCTTCCCCCTCTCGTCGCCCAACATGCTCCTCGCCTCCGGGATTCTGCGGTACGAGCCGTGGAAGGCGTTCCTGTTCAGTTCATCCGGCCTGGCCGTGAAATACGTCGGGATCGTCTTTCTGTACGATGCGACCGCCGTGTTCTTCGGAGCGGGTCCGTGACGGTGCCGACGGCGCCCCGGGGGGAGGTTCGATGATCTCGGTCGGCCTGACAGGCAACATTGCGTCGGGGAAGTCGACGGTGGCGTCGATCTGGGCGGACGCCGGTGTCCCTGTCATCAGCGCGGACGAGCTCGCGCGAACCGCAGTCGAGCCGGGGTCTGACGGACTGAGTGCGGTCGTGGCAGCCTTCGGGACGGATGTTCTTGCGGAGGATGGAACGCTCGATCGAGCGCGCATGCGGGACCGCGTCTTCGGCGACGACGAGGCGAGGGAGGCGCTCGAAGGCATCATCCACCCGATCGTGTGGCGACTCCGTGCTGCGTGGATTGCGGAACGACGGGACGTGGGCGCGGAGCTGGTCGTGTCGGAGATCCCCCTCCTCTTCGAGACCGGGCGTGAGGGTGACTTCGACGTCGTCGTTTTCGTCGACGCGCCGGAACACATCCGCCTCGCGCGCATGGTCGAGCACCGTGAGCTGTCGGAGCCCGAGGCGCGCCGGATCATGGCCGCCCAGATGCCCTCCGACGAGAAGCGCCGCCGTGCCGACGTCGTGATCGAGAACGATGGTTCCCCCGAGAAGCTGCACGCTCTCGCCACGGGTGTGCTCGCTCAGCTCCGCGAGCGCGCTCCCGGCTCCACGATGCGCATCGATTTGCATCTGCACACGGTGGGGTCGTGGGATTCGCTTTCGGATCCGGAGCGAGTCCTCGAGACCGCACTCGCCCGCGGCATGCACAGGATCGCGATCACCGACCACAACCGCGTGTACGTGGGTCTGCAGATGGCGGAGCGGTACCCGGACCGGGTCATTCCCGGAGAAGAAGTGAAGACCAGGGAAGGGATCGACGTGATCGGTCTCTACCTGACCGAGGAGATTCCCCGGGGTACCCCGGCTGTGGAGACGATCGATCGGATTCGTGATCAGGGCGGGATCCCCTATCTGCCGCATCCGTTTGCCGGCGGAAAAGGCGGGGGCGGCGCATATGCCGACGAGCTCGGCCCTCTCTGCGACGTAATCGAGGTGTTCAACGCCCGGCTTCACGATCCGTCCATGAACCAAAGAGCGGAAGAGTTGGCGCAGCGGCACGGTAAGCTGGCGGGGGCAGGGTCCGACGCGCACACACTCGGTGAGCTCGGTAACGCCTGGGTGGACCTGCCCGCGCACGCCAACGAGCCGGAGGCACTTCGCCGGGCACTCGCGATGGCGACGACGGGTGGACGTGAGGCGTCCCGCCTCGTCCATCTGGGCTCGACCTGGGCCAAGGTTCGCAAGAAGCTCCCCGGGGCGCCCGGTGGCGGCTACGCCGGCTGACACGGTACCTTTAGTCACCGCTTGAGGGCGGTCGACTTTCACTTCTGGGTCAGGATCTCTCCTTGAGTTACCGGACGCCATCGCACCGCGCGGCGGCTGTCAGTCAGGTGCGAAACGCGCTCCTCGCTTCGCGGAGGGCGGTCCTCACGACCCACCTCAACGCGGACGGTGACGGCGCGGGCTCGGAGGCCGCGCTGACCTCGTGGCTGCGTGCAAACGGCACAGAAGCGTGGATCGTCAACCCGACCACGTTTCCGGACTCGTTCCGCTTTCTGATCGAACATCAGGACTGGGTCGTGTCCGCTGGCTCATCTCGCGCGAGGGACCTGTGTGACTCCGCGGACCTGGCGGTCGTGCTGGACACCGGTGAGGTCCCCCGTATCGGTCGCGTTCAGGAGATGATCCGACACCTCCCGACGGTCGTCATCGATCACCATCCGATCGGTGATTACGCCATCGGCGGGACTGCTCTCCGCGACGTCACGGCGTGTGCGACCGGCGAACTCGTGCACGACATCATCCACGAGGCCAACGGTCCGTGGACGAGTCACATCGATCAGGGCATCTACGTCGCGATCCTGACCGATACGGGTGGCTTCCGCTTCGAGAACGCGTCGGCCGGGTGCCACCGTGTGGTGTCCGAGGTGATCGGTCGGGGAGTGGATCCGGAAGACATGCACGAACGTGTCTTCGGGTCTGCGCGCATCCGTCGGTATCACCTCCTTCGACACGCGCTCGAGAGCCTGGATCACGATCCGGCTCACGGCATCGCGTGGATGATCGTACCACGTGACCGCTTCGAGGAACTCGAGGCGGGTGCGGAGGATCTCGAGGGATTTGTGGATATCCCTCGCTCGATCGCGGGCACTGAAGTTGGACTCCTCTTCCGGCTCACCGCTTCGGGTGACGTGAAGATTTCCTTCCGGTCGAACGGAAGCGTGGACGTCAACGCCCTCGCACGGCTGTTCAAGGGCGGCGGGCACGTGAAAGCGTCAGGGGCCGTCGTCCCGGGGCCCATGGACGAGGCGGTGCCGCGGGTACTCGACCGTGTCCGCGAGGCCGTGAGCCAGATCCGGGCGACGTCATGAACAGACCTCTGACGCGCAAACAGGACGATCCGGGTGTGCCCGAAGCTCTCCCTCGGACGTTGGTCCGCCTCCGGGATCGATTGGGCGTCGCGACCATTGACCGCCTGTGGATCTTCCCGCCGGTCCGGCGGGGCCGACGTGAACAGGGGCTCATCGCGGTGAGCACCTTTCAGCAGGGTGAAGAGCGCCGCAGCATGATCACCGTCACGTACAACGCCGAGCATACGGGTAAGGGCATCACGGTCGAACCGGCGTTCACGATGGAGGGGGCCGCTCCGGCGGAGACCTTTCCTCCGGTCATGGAGGGTGTGGTTCGTCGGTCCGGGGAGGGGGCCGAGGGGCCACGTGAGATCGTCATCGACGGAACGGCGTCGAAGTTCGAGGCATTGATGGAGGAGTACGACGACGCCTTCATCGACGCGGTGGGATCGTGAGCGAGGAGGTGGTGGCGGCAGTGCGCACGGACGAGGGGGCACCTCCCTTCCTCCGGCTCTTCGGGCGCTACCTGCGCGACCAGGGGCTGCCGGTTACCTCGCAGCGCGAGGCCGTCGCCAGGGTCGTGTTCGCGTCCGACGATCACCTTTCCGTCGACGATATCGAAAACGCCCTGCGCGAGACGGGCGAGCGGATCGGGAAGGCCACGATCTATCGGACGCTCGATCTCCTCGTCCGCAGTCGACTCGTGGAAGAGCACGACTTCGGGGAGGGCTTCAAGCGGTACGAGCATCGGCTTTCCAGCCACCCTGTGCACGAACACATGATCTGTGTGGAGTGCGGTACGGTGACCGAGTTCGAGAGCGATGAACTCTACAAGATCGAGAACCGGGTCCGAGCGGAGTACGGATTCATCCCGGTCCGGCGCCGGCTCGAGATTTACGGGCTGTGCAAGGCTTGTCAGGACTCCGGTGTCGAGCTGACCACGGAGGGCCTCATCTGCCCGATCGAGATCATCTGATGCCGAATCGACGCGACCCGGAGGCATCGGGTCGGGGGCTCGAAGACGACGCGCCCCGGGGTGTGCCGGCTTCCCTCGGGAACCTGCCGTGGGAGCTTCCTCACAGCTTTCTCGGTCTCGATCAGCCGGGTGATTCCTTCGACAGGGCCGATGCCCTCATGCTTCCCGTGCCGTACGAGTCCACCACGTCGTTCGGCGGCGGCACGAGGTGGGGGCCTCGCGCCATCATCGACGCATCGCGCTACGTGGAGTTACACGACCAGGAGTTCGGGTGTGAGCCTGGTGATCGACTGCACGTGCACACGCTGCCAGCGCTCGAGCTGACCCGGGCCGGGGCGACGCCCGCCATGGCGGAGTTGCAAGACGCTTATGGGCGGATCGCAGACGCGGCCGGCGACCGTTTCCTCCTGATGCTCGGGGGCGAGCACTCGGTTTCGTCGCCCGCGGTCCTGGCTCAGGCCGAGCGACTGAGGTCGGGTGGGGGCGGCCGGCTCTCGGTCCTTCAGATGGACGCACATGCCGACCTCCGGGCCGAGTTCGAGGGTACACCCCACTCGCATGCCTCGGCGATGGCCCGCGTGCTTGATCAGGCCGATGTCGTCGCCGTCGGGGTGCGCGGGGTCAGTCAGGAAGAGGTCGACGTGTCTGCGTCGACTGACGGCTCGACGCTCATCTGGGCGGACGAGATGTGGCAGGACGATGAGTGGATGGAGCGTGCGCTCGATGCGCTCGGTCCGGACGTCTACCTGACCTTCGACGTGGACTACTTCGATCCGTCCCTCGTGCCTTCGACCGGGACGCCCGAGCCGGGAGGCGGGGACTGGTATCGCACGCTTCGCTTCCTCAAGCGCGTCTTCCGTGAGCGAAACGTGGTCGCCGCCGACATCGTGGAACTCGCGCCGACGCCGGGTCTGCCGGCGCCCGACTTCCTCGTGGCCAAGCTGGCGTACAAGCTGATATCCTACCGCTTCCAGGATCGTCTCGGCTGAACCTCTCGATGTCGGGACTCCGATCACGCGCGGCTCGTGCTCGTGTCGCCTGGTTCGCGAGCGATGCGATGAAGGGGAGATGGGCCAGTGAATGACGAGCGGGTCGTACGCGAGCACCCGGTCGAGTTCCGCTCGGTACCCCGAAGCGAATCGTCAGCTCGCTTCCCCTGGATGGACCTCGCTCGAGCGACGGGTGGCGAGACGATCTGCGGCAACGAGCTCACGCTTCAATTCGACGGGCCGGTCACGTTCGGGATGTGGCTGGACTCGATCGCCCACGCGAGAAAGTTCGTTTACTTCGAGAATTACCTCGTTCGTGACGACGCGATCGGTCGTGAGGTCCGGGCCGCCCTCATCAGGAAGGCGATGGAGGGGGTTCCGGTCTATGTCATTCACGACTGGGTGGGGTGCTGGGCCACCCCGAGGAAGTTCTGGAAGCCTCTTCGGGACGCGGGGGCGAAGGTCGTCGCGTTCAACCCGCCCACCATTGGCTTCGGAAATCCCTTTGGCGCCCTTCAGCGGGATCACCGAAAGCTCATCGTCGTCGATGGCGAGGTCGCACACCTCGGAGGACTCTGCGTCGGACAGGAATGGGCCGGCAGCAAGACACAGCCCCCATGGCGAGACACGGGGGTGCAGATCCAGGGGCCCGCCGCGCTTTCGGCGGCGCGGGCCTTCGAGGCGATGTGGAATCGAATTGCCGAGCCGATCTTCCACGCGGCGACCCTTCCCGAGCGGGTGGAGCCCGACGGTACGCCTGTCTGGCTGATCGAGGGGGAGCCGGGACGAGCCAGGGTCTACCGGACATTACACCTTGCTGCGAGCCGTGCACGTCGGTCGATCTGGATCACGGACGCGTACTTCGTCGCGCCCAAGTCACTCTCCGAAGCTCTGTCCGCAGCGGCCCAGCAGGGGGTGGACGTGCGGATTCTCGTTCCGGCGCACAACAATTGGCCGATTGTGGGCTCGATGTCCCGGGGAGGATATCGGGGGCTGCTCGAAGCGGGGGTTCGCCTCTTCGAGTGGCAGGGTCCCATGATCCATGCGAAGACGTCGGTCGTGGACGGCGTGTGGTGCCGGGTCGGATCGAGCAACCTCAACGCGGCTAGCCTGCTCGGGAATTGGGAACTTGATGTGGGCGTTCTCGACGAGGATCTGGGCGCTCAGTTGCAGGGGCTTTTCCTGGCTGACCTGGCGAGCGCAGTGGAGATCGTGTTGCCGGGTGGCCCGGCGATCGGGGGACGGCCCGTGTCGACCGCACTGGGCATGTCTGCGGAGTCACTCGATCCGAACGAGCCCCTGGCGGCGCGACTGGAGCGCCGGATTCGGCAGATGGGTGTGGCACCGGGACGGCTATCTCTGGCCTCGGTGGTCCGGGCAGGTGAGGTTCTTGGCGACGCGCTCGCAGGAAACCGGACGTTGGGGCGCGAAGACCGAACTCTTCTCGGTACATTGTCGGTCACGGTGCTGGGGCTCGGCGGGCTGGCGTTGCTGGTCCCCACGTTCGTCGGGTACCTGGTCGCGCTGGTGACCATCTGGTTCGGTGTCACGACCGGTGTCCGGGCCTGGGTCCAGGCGATGCGCGCGCGCTCGGAGGAGCGCCACGCGGAGCAGCAGCGAATCGAAACGGAAGCGAGTCAATCGTGAACGAAGTCGAAGTCGGGATTTTCATCGCATTCACGGCGGGGGTGTTCTCATTCCTGTCGCCGTGTGTGCTTCCGCTCGTGCCGAGCTATCTGACCTTCGTGACCGGCATGAGCCTCGAAGACCTTCAGGAGGGGGTCGACCGAAACACCACGTTCACGCACTCGCTGCTATTCGTCATCGGCTTCAGTTCGATCTTCATTCTGCTCGGAGCGTCGGCGTCGTTCCTCGGTCAGTTCCTTCGCGCGTACGAGGTGTGGATCGCGCGGATCGGGGGCGTGATCATCGTGCTCCTGGGGATGCATCTGGCCGGAGTCTTCAAGATCACGCCGCTTCTCCGCGAGAAGCGGGTACACCTGAACGACAAGCCCGCGGGGTACCTCGGGACCCTCGGGGTCGGCATGGCCTTCGGAGCAGGGTGGACACCGTGCATCGGGCCCGCACTCGGCGCCATTCTGACCTACGGCATGACCCAGGACACGATGTGGGCCGGTGTCGGTCTATTGAGCGTCTACTCGCTCGGCCTGGCGGTCCCGTTCCTGCTGGCCTCGCTCGCGCTGGACTGGTTCCTCCAGACGTTTCAGAAGTTTCGGACGTGGATTCCGATCGTGGAGAAAGCATCGGGCGTGCTTCTGATCCTTCTCGGAATCCTGCTGCTGACGGGTCAGTTCACCGTCCTGGCGGCGTGGCTGAACCGGTATACGCCGACCTGGATCCTCGAACGGATCTGATCGACCGTCAGTCTCCGGCGGCCAGGCTTTCTTCCAGGAGCTGCCGTCGGACGAGCCGGGCGTAGGTCCCGTTCGCTTCGACCAGCTCAGCGTGTCGGCCCGATTCGACGATCCGACCCTCGTCGAGAACGAGGATCGAGTCCGCGTGCATCACGGCGCTGGCGCGGTGGCTGATGATGAACGACGTGCGCCGGCCGGTCTCGACGCGGAGATCGTCCAGGATCGCCGACTCCGTGTGTGTGTCGACCGCGCTGAGGGCATCGTCGAGGATGAGGATCAACGGGTCACGTGCGAGCGCACGCGCGAGGGTCGCTCGCTGCTTCTGTCCGCCAGAGAGGTTGATCCCGCGCTCCCCCAGCATGGTGTCGTACCCGTTCGGAAACTCCAGAATCTGATCGTGGAGCTGGGCGATCTGTGCGGAGGTCCGGATCGTGTCTTCTGGACTCTCGAAGCCGATGTTGTGTTCGATCGTGTCGGAAAAGAGGAACGGATCCTGTGGTACCATCCCGATCCGGGCGCGCAGGGCAGCTGGGTCGACGTCCGTGAGGGGAATCCCATCAATGAGGATCTGCCCTGCGGTCGGGTCATATAACCGGGCCAGCAGGGCGATCACGGTGGACTTGCCGGCTCCCGTCGGTCCCATGATGGCGACCGTCTGACCTGCCGGGACGGAGAAGGAAAGGTCGTCGAGCACCGCGCGCTCGGTCCCCGGATACGCGAAGGTCACGTGCCGGAACTCGATGGCTCCCCGTGCATCCGAGAGTGATCTCGGAGCCGTAGGCGTCGGGACAGCGGGCTTCGCGTCGAGGATGCGGTTCAGACGGCCCATGGAGGCCGCGCCGCGCTGGTAAAGGTTCACGACCCACCCGAGTGCGATCATCGGCCAGATGAGCAGCGTCAGGTAAAAAGTGAACGCGACGAAGTCCCCGATGGTGATCGTGTTCGCCATCACTTCGAGCGCGCCGAGGCCGGTCACCACGACCAGGGCCAGTCCCGAGATCAGCATGAGGAGAGGATGGAATGCGCCCGCGGTCAGCACGAGTCGCATGTTCCGTCGTCGGTAATCGTCGTTGAATCCGTCGAATTGACGCGTCTGCTCGTCTTCCTGGGTGTAGGCCCTGATGAGGCGGACGCCCGTCAGGTTCTCCTGAACGAAGGTGGAGAGCGAGGAAAACTGCTCCTGGATTTCTTCGAATCGCCGGTGGATGATCCGGCCGAAAAAAAGGACGATCGGCGGCAGGACGATCATCGGGACCATCGCGTACGCCGTCAGCCGCGGACTGATCACGAGCATGAAGCCCAGCGCGAAGACGAAGCTCGCCGCAGTGTTCACGGTGTACATGATAGCCGGGCCCACCGCCATCCTGACGGCCAGGGTATCGTTCGTCGCCCGGCTCATCAGGTCGCCCGTGCGGGTCGTCCCGTAGAACGTCGCATCGAGCCTCAGCAGGTGCTGGAAAAAGTCATCACGCAGATCGGTCTCGATCCGGCGTGAAATCCCGTTGAGGAACTGCCTCATTCCGAAGCGGAAGACCCCGCCGATCGCGGCGACGGCCACGACCATGAAGGCGTAGAAGCCGATCGTGCCGCGGGTGATCCCCGGCTGCCCCATCGCGTCGATCCCGAGCTTCATGAACCAGGGCCCCGCGATCTGGAAGGCGTTCGCCAGGACGACGCAGATCACGCCGAGCACGACCCCCGTCCGGTAGGGACGGAAGTACGGGAGGACCGACTTCAGTTCACGCATGGCGTGAAGCTAGCGGGAGCGTCCAGAGCCGGAGCCGGGTGCATCAGGCGCGCACGGCCCGCCCTGCAGCGTCAGTACCCTCGTGCGACGCCTCCACGTCGTGGATCCGACCACGCGGTCAGCATCCCGTCCTCGATCAGGATGGCCTGCACGTCCCCGGAGACGTCACCTCGCTCCACGACCCGGTGGCCGAGTGCCTCGAGCGCCTCGACCACATCCAGCGGAAGACCGCCGGCCTCGTAATAGATCTGGTCGGGGAGATGCTGGTGGTGAACACGCGGGGCGTTCACTGCCTGGACCACGTTCATCCCGTAGTCGACTACGTTGGAGATCGTCTGGAGGACGGTCGTGATGATGGTCGAACCGCCCGGTGTGCCCGTCACCATGCGCAGGTCGCCATCGGGACCGAGCACGATGGAAGGGGACATCGCGGAGAGCATCCGCTTTCCGGGACCCACGGCGTTGTTTTCACCCTGGACGAGCCCGAACTGGTTCGGGGTGCCGGGCTTGGCGGCGAAGTCGTCCATCTCGTTGTTCAGGACGAACCCGGCGCCTGCGACCGTGACCTTGCTCCCGTACCAGGAATTGATCGTCGTCGTGACCGAGACGGCATTCCCATCGACATCCACGATGGAGAAGTGGGTCGTCTCCTCGCTTTCTCCCGGGTCCCCCTCCATCCCGGGGCCGACGTCGGCGGAGGGCGTCGCCGCAGCGGTCGAGATGCTCGCGGCCCGCTCCTCTGCGTATGCCGGGGACGTCATGCGCTCGAGAGGCATTTCGACGAAGTCCGGGTCGGCCAGATAGTGATTGCGGTCCGCGTACGCCCGCTTTGCGGCCTCGGCGAAGAGGTGGATCTGCTCGGCGGTGTGCCACCCCATCCCGGCGAGATCGTACCCTTCGAGGATGTTGGCCATTTCGGCCATCGTCGCTCCTCCGGATGACGACGGCGGCATCGAGATGACGGTGTGCCCACGGTACGTGAAGGTGATCGGATCACGCCACGCGGCCTCGTACGCGGCCAGGTCCTCGTGCGTCATGATCCCCCCGCCTCGCTCCATCTCGGCGACGATCAGATCGGCGGTCTCGCCGGCGTAGAACCCGTCTGGTCCCTGATCCCGAACTCGTCCGAGGGTCGCGGCGAGGTCGGTCTGTCGGAGCGTGTCGCCGACGACGGGCGGTGCGCCGTCCCGGGGCAGGAACTGGCTCGCCGAGGCCGGATAGGCGCTCAGGGCCTCCACCATCGATGCGCCGAGCGATCCGAGAAAGCGCTCTTTCACCTCGAAACCTTCGGCCAGATCGACCGCGGGTTGAACCAGATCGGACCACGGCAGGGTTCCGAAGCGTTCGTGTGCCGCCCACATGCCGGATACGGTGCCGGGTACGCCGGCGGCCAGGTGCCCGACGACGGACTTGTTGGTCAGGTTCCCGTCGGCATCCAGGTACATGTCGCGGGTTGCCGCGAGCGGAGCCTTCTCTCGGTAGTCGACCGCCGCGGTCTCCCCACCCGCTGTCCGCACCACCATGAAGCCTCCACCCCCGATGTTGCCTGCCTCCGGGTTCACCACGGCGAGTGCGAACTGGACGGCGATGGCCGCGTCGATCGCGTTGCCGCCGGCCTGCAGCACGTCGACTCCGACCTTCGTCGCGTACTCGTCGGTCGAGACGACCATGCCGTTTTGCGCTGTCACCGCCGACTCTGCCGACGAGTAGCGCCATTCGGCAGGGAAGTCGACGCCGGCTTCGTCCTGGGTGGCCGGAGCGCACGCAGCGAGGACGAGGAGGCAGAGGGCTGCCGGAAACGGCGCGCGGGAACGGGGGACTTCGGGACGGTTACGCATCGGGGAAAGGCTCGAGGAGTCTCGCGTTGCCGCGAACGTGCGGGGCCGCATAGCTTCGGGCGCCGCTCAAGATTAGCGTGGTCATCCGACCTCACAAGCACTCATGCGCGACCCCCGACTCACCGAACAACGGAATCCGGCTTCTCGACGAATCGATGAACTCGACGCGCTGGGGATCGTCGATCTGATCAATGCCGAGGATCGCATGATTGCGGCCGCGGTGGGTGAGGAACGGGAGGCAATCGCGCGAGCGTTGGAACTCGCCGAGCATGCGTTTCGAGCCGGGGGGCGGCTGATCTACGTCGGTGCGGGAACGTCGGGTCGTCTCGGCGTTCTGGACGCGGCCGAGATGCCACCGACGTACGGGACCGATCCGGCCATGGTGCGGGGGGTCATCGCCGGGGGCTACGAAGCGCTGGTTCGTGCCCAGGAGGGCGCGGAGGATCACGCGGAGGACGGGGCGAAGGCCATCGACGCACTCGAGGCCGACGAGCGGGACTTCGTCCTGGGCATCGCAACGTCGGGCACGACCCCGTACGTACACGGGGCCGTGGATCGGGCTCAGGAGCGGGGCGCGGCGGTCGGCTTCCTGATGTGCACGTATCCCCCGCCGGACCTCGTCGACCGCCTCGATGTCGTGATCGCGCCCCTGGTCGGGCCCGAGGTGATCACCGGGTCGACGCGCATGAAGGCCGGGACGGCGACCAAGCTCGTGCTCAACACGATCACGACGGGTGCGATGGTCCGGCTCGGGAAGGTCTACGGCAATCTCATGGTCGATCTCCAGGTCACATGTCAGAAGCTCCAGGACCGGGGTGAGCGTATCCTGGAGAGCATGCTCGAGATCGATCGAGCGGATGCCACGGCTCTTCTTGCGGGGTCGGAGGGGCACGTGAAGACCGCACTGGTCATGGGCCGGCTCGGCGTCGATGCGGAGGAAGCCCGTCGTCGCCTCGACGAGGCCGGGGGCGTCATCGCTCGAGTCGTGGACGACCTCGGATCGTGACACCCGAGCGTCTACGGTGGGGCCTCGGAGGGCTGGCACTCGCGATCAGCAGCGTCGTGGTCGCGGCCGCATTCACGGCGATTCCCCATACGGGTGGGGATAACGCCGGGTACATCTCGTTGGCGCACGGGCTGCTGACCGACGGAGCCTACCTCGATGTTTTCGATCCGGAGCGGATGAAGCATACGAAGTACCCACCCGTCTTTCCCGGACTGCTGGCGTTCATGATCGCGCTCGGTGCCCGGACGTGGGGCACCCTCAAGCTCGCAGCTGCGGTGCCGACGGTGCTCGCGGTCGGAGCCACGTACCTGTGGGCAGAGCGTCGGGTAGGCGGGTGGGTCGCGTTCGGGATCGCGATTCTGCTGTCGATCTCTTCCGGGGTCGTCTACTACAGCCACTGGGTGCTTTCGGACCCACTTTTCCTTGCGCTCACCATGCTGGCGTTCGCCGCGCTGGCGCTGGCGGAACCGGGATCGCTCGACGAGGAGCGGGGGAACGCCCCGGCAGCCCCGTCCGATCGTGCGCGCCGGGTATGGTTGGTCGTCGGCGTCGCGGCGACCGGGCTCGCGTACTTCACGCGATCGGCCGGTCTGCCGATGGTGCTCGCGCTCCTGGGATGGCTGGCACTCGCCCGCCGGTGGAGAGCGCTGGCCGGGAGCGCTGTCGGGCTCGGACTCCCGATGCTCGCGTGGGGGCTTCGAGGCCGGGGTGAAGGTGTCGCCCAGTATGGAACGGAATTCTGGATGGTGAACCCGTACGACCCGGCTCAGGGCACCATCGGCGTCTTCGGGCTCGTGCCGCGCATCGTCGACAACGCGTCCTCGTACGTTCTGGAGCACGGCCCTGCGGGTATCGTCGGTACCGGCGGTCCAGCGCTTCCGATGATCGGGGTCGTGTTGAGCGTGTGCGCGCTGGCAGGTTGGATCCTGTGCGCGCGTGAACGCGTCGGGGTGGCCGAGATCTTCTTCCCCCTGTATGCGGGCCTCATCCTCGTCTGGCCGGAGGTGTGGGGTGGGGATCGCTTCGCGCTCCCCCTCTACCCGCTCGTGTTTCTTTACGGCGCCGTATGCATTCGCGCCCTGGGACGACGGATCCCTTCCGCGGCGGAAGCGGCCTTGGGCACGGTCGCCCTTCTCGCGCTCATTCTGCCTGCGGGTGGAAACTGGCTCGACGGAAATCGCCAGAATGAACGGTGCGATACGGTTGCGAAGGAGCAGGGACCGTGGGCGTGTTACGGTGCCCGCGTCGGGTACTTCGTCCTGGCCGCGTCGTGGACGGCGGACGGCCTTCCCGACTCCTCCTCCGTGCTGAGCCGGAAGCCGCGCCACTTCTACCTGCTGAGCGGGCATCCGAGTCGCACCTTTCCCTTCGATGGAGATCCGGCGGCTCACCTCGAGCTCGCGGACCAGATCGGAGCTCGCTACGTACTACTGGATCAGTGGGATGGGCAGGCTGCTCGATACGTCGGCGGGGCGGTCATGCAGCGTCCGGACGCATTCTGCTACATCGGTGGATTCGGCCAGGCGAATGACGGAGGTGCTCAGCTTCTGGGGATTCTACCGCCGGAACTGCGCCGGTCGGCGGGCGAGTCGGGAGCGGGACTTCAGGCCTGCCCCGACGGCTTCACCGCCGAGACCGACGGTGGGGTGACCACCTACTCGTCGTCCCCGAGGATCCCGTTGCTCGAGTCACTCGATTCGTAGATGACGGCCAGCGCGATGCCGAAGGCGACGTGTTCCAGCCACGCCTGCTCGTGATCCTCGAGCCGGTGCAGAACGTCGCCCACGACGGGGAGTCGGTTCTGCGGCGCGTGCCGGCCGAGGAGACCGCTTACACCCCCGAGTGGGTCGGCCATGTATTCGGCCGAGCCGAAGAGGGCTCCCTTGGCGACCGGCGGCCCCGGAACGCGCGGCTCCACGACGGCGCCATATACGAGTCCCTGACCCGCGCCGGCGATCATCCGATCGGCCGTGGCCCGATCGAGCACTGGCATGCCGGGCTCTCCCTGGAGGAGTGGACGCACCAGGTCCACGATCAACGCTGCCGCCGCACCCGACGCTGCGGCACGAAGCAGGCGGGTGAACCCGGGGTTCTCACGGCGCCCCCAGCTTCCGAGCACCCGGTCGACCACCATGGCAACGCCGGCTGCCATCAGATCGTCGGACGTCGGAACGGGCGGACGCGCATCCCGCTCTTTCTCCCGCTGCTCTTCTCGCTTGGCGAGCCGGTCGCGAAGAGACGCCACAGACGAGTCTTTGGCGGGTACGCCCTGACGGGCGCGCTCGAGCGCGTGTCCGATCTGAAACCAGATGTTGTTCGTGGAGGCCATGGCCGATGAGTGCGGTATTGGGGGGCAGTAGATTGGCGGTGCCGCGGGAGGTGATCAAGCGCGCGGGCGCGGTGACGTTGTTCGCGTGCGCTGCGCTTGGCCTGAGCGGTGCTGCTGTGTCGGCCCAGGCTCCCGATGAGGCGTGGCGAACGATTCGGACCGAGCACTTCCGGGTCACCTTCCCTGAACGGCTCGAGGAATTGGCGCGACGGGCAGGCCACCGGGCTGAGTGGGCATGGGAGGAACTCTCCGAGGCCTTCATCGAGCCGCCGGACGACGTCATCGATCTGTTGCTCACCGACCACGCGGACATCTCCAACGGCTTCGCTCGCGTCACCCCTGGAAATCGGATCACGATCTACGCCCGGCCGCCGGTGGACGCGCTTTCGCTCGGCCACACGGATGAATGGCTCGAGCTCGTCATCCTCCACGAACTCGCCCACATCGTGCACCTCGACCACGTGGACAATCCCGTCGGCCGAGTGGCTCGGGCGGTCTTCGGTCGTGTGACCATGGAGTGGCCGTTCTTCCCTGAACTCGGTACGCCACGTTGGGTGATCGAGGGGCTCGCCACGTGGTACGAGTCCCGTTTGACCCAGGCGGGCCGAGTGGAGGGGACGTTCCAGGAGATGCAGATCCGGACTGCGGTTCTGGAGGGTCGTTTCGAGGGGATCGATCAGGCGTCGGGGCGCTCGCCGGCGTGGCCGGCGGGCAATCGTCCGTATGCGTACGGCTCACTCTTCTTCGACTTCCTGCTCGAGCGCCATGGCGAGGAACGGATGGCTGCATTCGCGGAGGCGATCGCCGGTCAGTGGGTTCCGTACCGCCTCGACGCGGCGGGGCGTGACGCGTTCGGCGCGTCGCTCACCGATGAGTGGGACGCGTGGCGGGAATCACTCGAGGCCGATCTCGCAGACCTCGATGATCGACTCGCAGGGCAGGGCCCCGTGACCGAGCCCGAGCGACTCTCGGACCGGGCTCGTTGGGGGCTTCACCCACAGCTGTCCCCCGACGGACGCTGGTTGGCGCACACGCAGGCCGACGGGCGTTCCGATAGCCAGATCCGCCTCATCGATCTGGAGACGGGGACGTCCCGTTCGCTCGGCCGGACCAACGGTCTCGGCGTACTCTCGTGGCTCCCGGACGGCCGGGTCTTGCTGAGCCAGGTCGACTTCGACGATCCGTATCGTCTGTACTCGGACCTCTGGATTTTCGACCCGGCCGGCGGAGAGACCCGCGTGACCCACGGGGCACGACTCACGCAGCCGTCGGCCGCACCCGATGGAGGGGCATGGGCCATCCAGGAGGGAGACGGAACCAACACCATCGTCCGCGTCGATCTGACCGACGGCTCGGTGACTCCGCTCCTTCCGAGTGGACTCGAGGTCCACTGGGCCTATCCACGCCCGTCGCCGGACGGTCGCTGGCTTGTGGCGACACGATGGGAGCCGAACGCGAAGCACGACGTCGTCATCCTGGACGCGCGCACGGGTGTCGTCGTCGACGTCGTCACGAATGATCGTGCGCTCGATACGACGCCGTCGTGGACGCCGGACGGGCGTGGCATCGTGTGGGCGTCCGATCGGAGCGGCATCCTCAACATCCTCTCCGCGGAGGTGGACCCGGGCACCGGGCAGGCGTCCGCTCCCCGTGTCGTCACGAACCTCAGGACCGGTGGCGCATACCCAGTCGTCGATCCGGCGGGCGAATGGGTGTACTTCGCGGGATACAACGCGGAGGGATGGGACATCGAACGCGTGCCTTTCTCCAACGGCTCGGGTCCGGAGGCAGCGCCTGCGGTCGATCGTTTCCAGGTCGAGGAGGCGTTTCCCGTTCGAGGCATGGTCGATGCGCAGGTCGAGGAGTATTCGCCCGGCCCGACGCTGGGGCCGTCCTACTGGGAGATCGCGTGGCGCGAGCCCGTCCAGGCCCCCGCCGTGATGACCTCCGACGTGGAGCTCGTCTCTCGAGAACTGCTCGGGCCCGGAATCGGGATGCAGTCGTCCGGCTTCGATCTCGTGGGCCGCCATGCCTGGTCCGCGGTGGGTCGTGTGACGACGACGGGCGGCAAGGTCGAGGGGGGTGCGTCGTACTCTTTCCTCGGGCTGGGGAGTCCCGTTCTCTCTCTGACGGCCAACCAGCGTTACGACAGCGGAGGACAGCTCCTCGGAGGAGATGCGCCCGACCAGGACACCCTGCTCGTGCTCGACCGGACTCGGGATCTCGACGCCTCGGTCACCTTCCCGGCACCGAAGTGGCGACATGATCTGGCGGTCACGCTCGGAGCCGGCTTCGCGTGGCAGAGTAGCGAGCTGTGGACGACGGCTCTCCGTGAGAGCTCGCAGTACTCGCTGACCCGTCCGGCGAGCCGCCTTACCAACGCTCGGGTCGCCCTCAGCTTCAGCACGGCCCGCAGTCATGCGTTCCAGATGGGTACGACTCGCGGCCTGAACCTCTTTCTTCAGGGGCGGGTTCAGAGCGAGCTACAGCTGCCGGACAGTCTCCAGTCGGTCGCCGGGGTCGACCGCTCCCTCACCGAGGTGGTGGGTCGGATTCGGGGCGCGCTTCCGCTCTGGGGCGGGGGATACGCATCCCATGTGCTGGCCCTTCAGGCGAGCGGAGGTGTCGCCCGAGGACCGGGTGCGGGGGCGTTGCAGTATCGGGCGGGTGGTGCGTCGGGTCAGCAGGAACAGCTGACGGGGCTCGAACTCTTCGGTGGTGGCTTCATTCTGTTCCCCGTGCGGGGCTACCCGTCGGGGCGTCGCTTCGGACGCATCGCCTGGAGCGCGACAGCCGAGTACCGCTTTCCCGTGTGGTTCATCAACCGGGGCTTCCGGGCGTGGCCGGTCCATGCCGATCGCGTCATCGGGTCTCTGTTCTTCGACGCGGGGAACGCATGGGGGCCGGACATCACGCCGACGGGGTTCCAGAACGGGCTGCGTGACCCCCTCGCGTCCGTAGGCGCGGAGGTGACGGCCGAACTTCTCGGACTGTACAACGTGCAGCTCCGCCTCCGGCTGGGGGCCGCGTTGCCCCTGGTGGAGGGGAGTGGAGGGGTCGGGTATGTGCGGGTCGGGCTGCCCTTCTAGGTCGGCGACGCTGATCGGCCCGACCGGCCGCCGACTCCGTCGGCCACAGTTCGAGACGGTGGCCCAGGGCATCGTCCGGGCGGGTGACACGGCCTCCAGACCCCTTGCGGGCGCTGTCCGGTAGACCGAATATAAACCGAAACACCGCCATTTTCATGAGCATTCGATGACAAACATATGATACCTCAAGTTACAACCTTGACCACAAGATATGGGGTCCGTACAATGCGCCTGCCCAATATCTGGTAGGGTTCTGGGCGGTTTTCCACATAGGAATGACCGGCGGGAGAGGGATTCCCGCCGTTTTTCAACTCTATACGTCCCGCTTTTCCACAATGGAGCACCGAAGCGACATGACCCGCGTCCATGAGCCCCGTCCGCGCAAAGAATCCGTGATCTTCGATGACGTCCTCCCCGAGGATATTCCTCATGCGGAGCTGACGGAGAACGCGCGGATTGTGCTGGGTAAGCGGTATCTGAAGAAGGACGCGGCCGGTGAGCCGACGGAGGAGCCGGAGACGATGTTCTGGCGTGTTGCCCGGACGATCGCTGCGGTGGACGGGGACTACGGGGCGTCCGAGCAGGCCGTCGACGAGATCGCGCGCCAGTTCTACGATCTGATGATCAACGGCAAGTTCGAGCCGAATTCGCCGACGCTCATGAACGCCGGACGGCCTCTGGGTCAGCTGTCCGCGTGCTTCGTGCTGCCCGTCGAAGACGCGCTCTCGAACGGCCAGAGCGGAATCTACGACACGCTGAAGTCCATGGCGCTCGTGCACCAGTCCGGTGGCGGCACGGGCTTCTCCTTCTCGCGCCTCCGCTCGGAGGGCGAAACGGTCCGGTCGACGATGGGTGTGGCCTCGGGCCCGGTATCGTTCATGAAGTTGTATGACGCGAGCACGGATGTCGTGAAGCAGGGCGGAACACGCCGTGGTGCCAACATGGGCATCCTCCGGGTCGACCACCCTGACATCCGGTCGTTCATCACCTGCAAGAACGACACGTCGCAGGTGACGAACTTCAACATCTCCGTGGCGATCACCGACGCCTTCATGGACGCGGTGTCGAAAGGCGAGTCGTACGACCTGGTGAACCCGCGTGACGGCGAGGTCATCGGCCAGGAGAACGCCCGTGAGATCTTCGACATGATCATCCACGGGGCGTGGCTGACGGGTGAGCCGGGTACGTTCTTCATCGATCGCGCGAACGAGTACAACCCGGTGCCGAAGCTCGGCAGCTACGAGGCGACCAATCCGTGCGGAGAGCAGCCTCTTCTCCCCTACGACGTGTGTAACCTCGGAAGTATCAACCTGGGCAAGTTCGTGAAGGATGACGCGCGCCCCGGTACCGGTGCGGACGAAGGTGTCGACTGGGACGCGCTACGCACCGTTATCCACCTGTCGACGCATTTCCTCGACAACGTGATCGATGCCAACGTCTACCCGCTTCAGGAGATTCACGACCTGGCGCAGAACATCCGTCGGGTCGGACTCGGTGTGATGGGCTGGGCGGACATGCTCGTGCGTCTGGGTGTCCCCTATGACTCCACCGAGGGCGTCGAACTCGGCCGGCGGATGATGGAGTTCATCAACGAGGAATCGCGCAACGCTTCGGAGAAGCTCGCGACGACTCGTGGCGTCTTCCCGGCATGGGAAGAGTCGATCTGGGGTCCTGACGGCACGGCCGCGACCCGGACGGACTCGACGCGGATTCGTCCGGAGCGGGCGCTTCGGAACTGCAACCTGACGACGGTCGCACCGACCGGTACGATCTCCATCTTCGCCGGGTGCTCAGGTGGGATCGAGCCGCTGTTCGCCGTGGCGTTCATGCGGAATCAGGCCGGCTCACTCATGCCCGACGTGAACCCCGACTTCGTTCGTATGGCGCAGGAGGGCGGGTGGTACTCCGATGAGCTGATGGAGCGGATCGCACAGGAAGGCCACATCCACTTCGACGAGGTTCCCGAGGAGATCCAGAAGATCTTCCGCACGGCGCACGACATCACGCCGGAGTGGCACGTCCGGATGCAGGCCGCGTTCCAGGAGCACACGGATTCTGCGATCTCGAAGACCACCAACTTCCCCCGTGAGGCGACGGAGGACGACGTACGTCAGATCTATGAGCTGGCGTTCTCCCTCGGCTGTAAGGGTGTCACCGTGTACCGGGACGGCTCACGCGAGGGTCAGGTGCTCTCGACGGGCGCGACGCAGACCGGGGAGGCCAAAGCCGAGAGTGCAGAGGAACTCACGGCCCTGCAGGTCCAGTTGGCGGACGCCAGGGAAGAGGCGCACAACCTGCGCATCGAGGTGGAGCAGTTGAAGGACGAGTTGCTCGACCGTGACGAGACGGCCGGAGCCGCTCGCCACAAGCGTCAGCGGCCCGGTGCGCTGCGAGGGTACACGATGAAGATGATCTCGCCGCTCGGTGATCTGTATGTGACGATCAACGAGGACGTGAACGGTCGCCCGTTCGAGGTCTTCTGTACCCTCGGGAAGGCAGGTGGCGCGGCCAACGCCGATGCTGAGGCGGTAGGCCGACTCATGTCGCTCGCTCTGCGCTCCGGGATCTCGATTTCACAGGTGAAGGATCAGCTGCGGGGTATCTCGTGCGACCGCGCGGTCGGCCTCGGACCCAACAAGGTCCTTTCCGTGCCAGACGCGATCGGCCAGGCGATCGAGCGCTATCTGCAGGAGAAGGAGGGCGTGCAGGAGGATCTCCCGCTGACCGTGTCGGCGACCCAGGGTGCGACGCAGACGCAGGCGTCGTCGAGTTCCTTCGGCTCGGAGACCTTCGATATGGGCACGTGCCCGGATTGTGGTACGGGTCACCTCGCCTTCGAGGAAGGCTGCAAGAAGTGCCACATCTGCGGCTACTCCGAGTGCGGCTAAGGTCCGACTCGGCGAACCAATCCCCGGTCGGGGGTTAAGGAGCGGGGCGGCGGAGACGCCGCCCCGCTTCGCGTATCTCGAGTAACGTGCAGCGAACGTCCGTCTACTCCGGCCCGAATCAGGCGCACCACTCTCGACTTATGATCCGCCGTATCGTCTTCGCACTGGCCGCATCCACGGCGCTCCCGGTGAGCCTCGCCGCGCAGCTGTCGGCCTTCGGGGGACCAGTCGCCCGATCGGACATGGCGTACATGGCTGGCGACCCAGCGCTTTCGTACTCGATCCTCGAGACTCAGCTCGCCTCGGATTCGACTGATTACGAGCTGCTGTGGCGAGCGGCGAGGGCCGCCGTCGTCATCGGGATCGAGCAGGAGGGCGCTCGCGTCCAGAATTACTGGCTCGATCCCGCGATCCGGTTGTCCGAGCGTGCCGTGACGGTGAGACCGGACGGCATCGACGGGATCTACTGGAGAGGCGTAGCCGCCGGCCGTCGGGCGATGAACGCCGGCCCCTCGTACGCGGTCGGGCTGGCGGAGGCGGTGTATATGGACGCGCATGCGATCCTGGCGGCGGACTCACTTCACGGTGGTGCGCACAACATGCTGGGCAAGCTGAACTATGAAATCATGAGCCTCTCGTGGTTCGAGCGTACCGTCGCCAAGACGTTCATGGGTAACGACGCACTGCACGACACGAGCTGGGAGAATGCGGAGTTCCATCTGCGTCGTGCCGTGGAAACGTGGCCGGACTTCATCCTGTTCCATTTCGACATGGGGCAGCTGCACCGGAAGCGCGGTCGACAGGAGCAGGCGATCGACTCGTTCAGGCAGGCTCTGACGCTTCGGGCTGTTCACCCCATCGACAGGCGGCTGCAGGATCAGGCGAGGGAGGTCCTCGTCGAAATGGGTGCGGATGAGGTTGGATCTACGTCCGGGACGCCCACGGGCCGGTGATCGCGAGGGTCCACCCCTCGACCTGCTTGTTCACGAAGAGTGTGCTGCCGTCGGGGGAGAAGCAGCAACCGGCGAACTCCCCGGAGCCGTTCAGGTCGTGGGCTAGCTTGTAGATCTCGCCGTCCGGCGTGATCCCGAGCAGGTAATCGTCTCCTGATCCGTCCTCGCACACGATGAGGTCACCCCACGGGGCGATGCACAGGTTGTCGGCGTTCTCGATGATCGTGCCGTCGTTGGGTTCCACGAAGAGTTCGAGAGAGCCGGGGCTCGACGCTTCCCTCTCGGTGCCCTCGAACGGGCTCGGCCTGTACCTCCAGATCTGACCTTTGCGCGCGGCGCCACCATTCGTGCAGGCGATGTAGACTTCTCCGGATCCGTCCCGCTCCCCGTAGAAAATTCCTTCACCCCGCGCGAAGCGGGCCGCTCCCGCGGCGAAGCCACGGTGTCGAAGGTCGTCATCGGGTGAGCGTACCTCGTCCATGTCGATCCACGTCGTCGCCATGCGCTGCCGCAGGGGAATGTCCTGAACTTCCCAGTTGCGGGTGTCCAGGCTGGGCTGATCAATGATTCCCAGCGCCTGCAGGCGACCACCCTCCGACAGCCGACCCGGTACGTTGGGGATGAAGCGATAGAGGAGACCATCCCCGAGGTCTTCGGTCTGGTACACGATGCCCGAGGCGGGATGCACGGCCACGGCCTCGTGCATGAACCGCCCCATCTCTTCGAGCGGCTCAGCCCGCTGCAGTCCCGCCTGGCCGGCGACGACCTCGAAGTTGTATCCGTGCTCTCGAGTGAAGCCGGCTTCAGGCTCGGATACGATCTCCTCGCAGGTGATCCACGAGCCCCACGGAGTGGGACCTCCTGCGCAGTTCACGAGCGTTCCGCCGAGACTCAGGTGGTGTGAGACCAGGCTCTGGCTTCGGGTGTCGTAGAGCAGGGTCGTGGTGCCGCCCAGTGCGGGAGGGCGCCCGTCACCGGCGTCGTACAGGAGTCCGCGATCGATCTGGTCGAGACGTGCCAGGTCCGCGCCGAACGCACCGTGCTCCGCGTCTGCGCTGGGCCCCACCTCGTGGTTCCGCACGAGAATGGTCATTCCCTCCGGACCGGGGAACGTCGCCATACCGTCGTGGCGAACGGGGACGAACAGTCCATCCGACATGGTCTCCCCGGCGCGGGAGAAGATCCGGTAGCTGAAACCGCGAGGTAGCGCGATGATTCCATCCGGATCGTCGATCAACGGCCCAAATCCGAAGTCCGGGTCGATGTCGGTCGCGTTGGCGTTGGTGCGGGTGCACCCCAGGCCGGTAAAGCCGAGAGAGATGGCTGCCGCAGATTCGATGAAGCGTCGACGAGAGATGGTCATGACTACAACTCGTGGAACGATAAAGACCGTGCTGATCTTCAAATCTACCATGAATCGATGTGCCTTTGGGTGTTCCGGGGGGGCTCGCCTTCCCTTCCGAACGAGGGGAGGCGGCGCACTGCTGGCCGGTCTTGCACTCGTTTCGTGCGGTGGCGATCTCGAGACCGGACCGACACCGGGCAGCCCCCTCTTCGACGGAGCGGTCGCCATGGCGCACGTCCGCACTCAGGTCGACTTCGGGCCACGTGTCCCCGGGACCGAAGGGCACGCCTCACAGCTCGCGTGGATGATCGACCTGCTCGAGCGGCACGCGCCGGTCGTGGTCGCAGATACCTTCGCGCATGTCACGACGACCGGGGACTCGCTGACGCTCACCAACGTGCTCGCACGGTTCGCTCCGGAGCAGGATCGGCGCATCGTCGTCCTCGCCCACTGGGATACACGTCCGACCTCCGACCAGGCCGCGGATTCGTCGGAGCATTCGACTCCTGTCCCGGGCGCAAACGATGGAGCCTCCGGAACGGCGGTCCTGCTTGCTCTGGCCCCGCTTCTAGGTCAGACACCGCCTCCGTTGGGTGTGGACCTGCTCTTCGTCGATGGCGAGGACTACGGGCCGGGCGTGGAGGACATGCTGCTCGGGGCGAGGCACTATGCGGCGACGGTGCCGGATGAGGATCGGCCGATCTACGGGGTGCTCCTGGACATGGTGGGCGATGCACAGCCGAGCTTTCCGGTCGAGCAGATCTCCGCGCAGTTCGCCAATCCCGTCGTGCAGAAAGTATGGCGCGCGGCAGAACGGCTTGGTTTTCGGGACTACTTCCCTACGGTCGTCGGGCAGCCGCTCACCGATGATCACGTTCCCCTGATCGAGGGGGGAATCCCCACCGCCAATGTCATCGACTTCACCTACGGTCCAGACAACGGCTACTGGCATACCCCTGAGGACACACCCGACAAGTTGAGTGCAGCGACCCTCGGGATGGTCGGCCGGGTTGTAGTGGAACTCATCTACGCGGGGGGCTGATCCGGCAGGATTGGGATCGCGAACAGGGCGACCACGCCCGCGGAGCGCCGACGCCTTCCCTTGGCGGGCCCGGCGCAGACGCAGACATTCGTGGGCCGAAGTATCCACCCCGTGCCTCCCTACCGGAGCAGGACGTGACTGACTCTTCCACCGTTCGAGTCGCGGCCGTCCAGGCCGCGGCATCACCGTTCGACAAGACCGGGGCCGTGGAGACCGTATGCTCCATGACTGCCGAGGCTGCGTCCGAGGGCGCACGACTCGTCGTCTTTCCCGAGGCGTTCGTGGGTGGATATCCGTGGGGCTTGGCGTTCGGGACCGCCGTCGGCGGACGGTCCGATGCGGGGCGTCGGGTCTTTGGTCGATACTGGGAGTCTGCGATTGACGTGCCCGGGCCGGAGGTCGATCGCATGGCCGAAGCGGCGGCTGAGGCGGGCGCCTGGCTCTGCGTCGGTGTGATTGAGCGAGACAGTACGTACAGCGCCGGGACCCTCTTCTGCACCCTCCTCTACTTCGGGCCGGATGGGACACTCCTCGGGAAGCATCGGAAGCTCAAGCCGACCGCCGCGGAACGACTCATCTGGGGCGAGGGCGACGGCAGCACGCTCACCACGATCGATACGGACTTCGGTCGAGTCGGCGGGTTGATCTGCTGGGAGAACTACATGCCGCTCGCGCGCATGGCGATGTATGGCAAAGGAGTGCAGATCTACCTGGCGCCCACCGCGGATGCTCGTGATCGGTGGCAGTCGACCCTGCAGCACATCGCACTGGAAGGCCGGTGCTTCGTCCTCGGCTGTAACCAGTATGTCCATCGGGACATGTACCCCGACGATCTGGAGATCACCGCGGAGCTGGACGCCTGGCCCGAGGTCCTCAGTGCGGGAGGCACGGCCATCTACGGTCCCCTCGGTGAGGTGCTGGGGGCTCCGCTCTGGAACGAGGCCGGTGTCGTGTATGCCGATCTCGACATGAGCGCGATTCATCGAAGCCGATTCGACTTCGACGTGACGGGCCACTATGCGCGGCCGGACGTGTTTCGGCTCATCGTCGACGAGTCTCCACACCCCCCGGTCGAGTAGGCGTAACGGAGTCGGCGGGCAATGGGTACGAGCGAGGGTTCAGGACCTCGTCGTTACCACTCGATCGAGCCCTGCTGAGACGTGTCGATGTCTTTTCCCTCGCCGCCGTCGAGGAGGACCTGCTCGATCTGCTCGTAGAGGAAGTCCCTGGACTTCTGCTCCCGGGGATCGAGCCCATAGTGATTGATGAGCAGTGTCTGGTGCTGGAGCCATTCCTTCCAGCAGTTCGCGCAGATGCTGCGGACGATGCGCTCACCGAGCTCCGTCTTGAACGGGGCTTTTTCGAGGCGGGGGCCGTCGCTGCAGCGGCGGCATTCGATGGTCTCGACGGTCATGGTTCCTTCGGGTTGGGGCGACCTGCGTTGGCTACCCGCGGCGGATGCGAGCGATCCACTCTGGGGGCGTCATGTCGTAGACGGGCGGTTTAGGCGCCGTTAATTTCTCGTGCTCGCGTTCAAATGAGCTTGAATCACTGCGTGAACGAGGCGAAACAATGCCTTTGAAGAAGAAACAGCTGGAGCATCTGGAGAAGCGTCTTCTGGACGAGAGGGCGCGGGCTCGTAAGGCACTTGGCCTCTTCGACCAGCGCACCCAGGCAGATCGCGATTCGAGCGATTCCGACATGTCGGCCTACACGGATCACATGGCCGATCAGGGGACCGAAGCGCAGGAGCGTGAGAAGGCCGCCGCGTTCGCGACGAAGGAGGGACGGTACCTGTACCGTCTGGAGGAGGCGCTGCGCCGCCTCTATGCCGACCCCGACAACTTCGGGGTGTGTCACACGTGTGGTGCC
The DNA here is from genome assembly GCA_964492085.1 of uncultured Gemmatimonadaceae bacterium. GTDB lineage: Bacteria > Gemmatimonadota > Gemmatimonadetes > Longimicrobiales > Gaopeijiaceae > UBA2589. The sequence goes on from CAZBHZ010000020.1 coordinate 53,155, forward strand.
GACGTGGGCTTCGAGCGTCTGGACGCGCTGCCTCATGCCCGGTACTGCATCGACTGCAAGCGCAAGGAAGAGTCGGCGACCTGACACGCCCGGTCGATGCGACGGGCTCATCCGCGCGCAAGCGCCTCCAGCAGGCCGTCGCCGGCCACCTCGACCTTCCAGGCGCGCATGCCCTCGACCTCCGAGAGCTCCTGAAGCGTCTTCGGAGCGGCGCGCGCGATCTCCAGCAGAACGGCGTTCGACAGCAATGTGCCACGGGGAAGGCCAATCTCTTCTGCGGTTGAGTTCCGGACCGCTTTGAGACGGTCGACGGTCGCTTCGAGCTCGGGGGGCGGACGGCCGGGTCCACGGCGAACGTTCTTAGGGTACGGAATCAGCTCGGCTTCATCGAGCTCACGGACGTCCCGGAGTCGTCTCAGCAGATCCTTGCCCTCGGCGCGCGCCAGCCCGCCGGGAAAGCCCTTGATCGCGACCAGATCCTCCACCCGTCTGGGATGAGAACCCACCGCCTCGATCAGCGGCGTGTCCCCGATCACTCTGAAGACGGCCCGGTCTCGCTGCTTCGCGATCTCGTCACGCCACGTCAGTGCCGCTCGAATGGCGGTCACTTCTCGGGGCGGCAGGTGACGCGCTCCCTTGATGCGTGTCACAGGATCAAGTGCGTCGCTGTCGTCGGAAGGCAGGTCTGCGACGGCCTCCAGCGCCAGGCACTCCTCTTGGGCCCACGAAGAGCGCCCCATCGCGGCCAGTTCACCCGAAAGGATGTCGATCAGTCGTTCGAGGTGCATGGTGTCGGACGCCGCGTACTCGAGCATGCCCGCGGTGAGGGGACGGTCTGCCCAGTCGGCCCGTTGATACTTCTTGGACAGCTTGACCCCGATGCGGGACTCGAGCAGCGATGCGAGGCCGAGGCCCTCTTCGCCCAGAAGGGCAGCGTAGACCTGAGTGTCGACCAGCCCCCGAATCCTGATTCCCAGGTCTCGACTCAGGAGCCGGAGATCGAAGTCCGCCCCGTGCATGACGATGGGTAGGTCCTCGCGTTCCAGTGGCTCCCGCAGCAGGTCGGTCGCATCAAACGCCAATGGATCGATTGTCCACGTCGATCCGAGAGCCGTGACCTGCGCAAGGCAGAGTCGATCCGAGTACCGGTGGAAGCCGGCCGCCTCACAGTCGAGCGCGATGCGATCCGCGCGTCCGAGTGCGTCGACGAGTGCGTCCGCGTCTCCGGGGTGCTCGACGTGGATGTGGCTCATGCGTGTGTGACGGGGAGGGCCGTGACGAGGGAAAGAAAGCGGAGGAGACAGGATCCGTCACCCCTGGAACGGCGCCGTGGCCGAGGTGTTGCTCCTCCCTGAGGGCAGCGCGACAATTCCCGACCGATGTGCCCGACGGTCACCTCGCTACCTGGACCCAACATGCTCCGAACCAAGGTCGTTTGCACGATCGGACCGGCCAGCTCCGACCGGGAGACCATTCTGGAGATGGTGCGGCGGGGAATGAACCTCGCGCGGGTCAACATGTCCCACGGCTCTCGGGAAGATCACGCCCGCACGATCGAATCGGTGCGCGCCGCGGCGCGGGAGGTCGGGAAGCCCGTGGCCGTGCTGGTCGACCTTCAGGGCCCCAAGATCCGGGTCGGCGCGCTGCCTGAGCCGATCGAGCTGCACGAGGGGGACGAGGTCGTCGTCGCCCCGGAGGCCAGTGCGCGCGAGGGCGAGATCCCGACGACGTACGCCCCGCTCGCCGAGGAAATCGTCGCCAACGACGTCGTCCTGCTCGATGATGGGCTGCTGGAGTTCCGATGCGTCCGGACCGACGGTGACCGCACGATCTTCGAGGTGCTTCGCGGCGGGCTGCTCAAGAGCAAGAAGGGCATCAACCTTCCGACGGTGAACGTGAAGGCCCCGTCACTCACGGAAAAGGATCTCGAGGACCTCGACTTCGCGCTCGAACAGGAGGTCGAGTTCATCGGCCTGTCTTTCGTCCGAACCCCCGAGGATGTCACGGACCTCAAACGACGGGTCGGGAAGCGGGCGCTCGTGGTGGCGAAGATCGAGAAGGTTCAGGCCCTCCGGGCGATTGAAGAGGTCCTCGCCGCAACCGACGCCGTGATGGTCGCCCGAGGTGACCTCGGTGTCGAACTACCGTTCGAGCGGGTGCCCCTGGCGCAGAAGCGGATTATCCAGCTGGCCAACTTCCACGGCCGGCCGGTGATCACGGCGACCCAGATGCTCGAATCGATGATCGAGAACGCTCGACCCACGCGGGCGGAAGCCTCGGACGTCGCGAACGCGCTCCTCGACGGGTCTGATGCCGTGATGCTCTCGGGCGAGACCGCGGTCGGCAAATACCCGCTCAAGGCCCTCGAGGCCATCGTCCGGATCGGAACGGAGATCGAGCGAAGCGGCCACCTCGAGCGAGGGCCCCGATACCTCACGGCGCCCGGTCTGCGGAATCGAGCCGGTGCCTCGAGGCGTGAGCATGCGGTCGCCGCGGCAACGGTGGACGCGGCGAAACAGATCGCCGCTCCGGCGATCGTGGTCATCACTCGGTCCGGGTTTTCGGCTCGGCTGGTGTCTTCGTATCGCCCCCCCATGCCGGTCTTCGCGGTCACGACCGAGCCCTCGACATACCGGCAGCTGGCCGCGGTCTGGGGCGTGCGTCCCGTTCTGGCCGAGTATGTCGAGGTGACGTACGAGGCGCTGTCGGAGGTCGGGAAACGAGCCGTCGTGGACAGTGGGGTCGGGGAGCGGGGAGCATCTGTGGCGATCACCGCCGGCTTCCCCTTCCACGAGTCCGGGTCGACCAACAACATGCGCCTCGATCGGCTCTAGGGACTGAGGTTGAAACTCACCTTTCTGGGAACGGGGACTTCCTTCGGTGTGCCGGTGGTCGGTTGCGACTGCGATACATGCACGTCGGATGATCCACGCGACCGGCGCACACGGCACGGCGCGCTCGTGGACCTTCCGGAGGGGCGGCTCCTGGTCGACACGCCGCCGGAGTTGCGCCTGCAGCTCCTTTCGGTCGGCGTGGAGTCGGTCGAGGCCCTGTGGCTCACGCACGATCACGCGGACCACGTGCACGGGATCGACGACGTCCGGGCCTTCACGGTTCGCGGTCGCGACCTGCCGACGTGGACAGCGCCAGAGTACGTCACGAGCCTGCACGAGCGTTTCCGGTACATCTTCGATGAAGCGGTTCAGCCGCCGATGGGGAGTTCAAAACCCAGGATCGTACTGAACACCTTCGAACCGAACGTGCCCGTTACCATTCTGGGCGAGGACGTGGTACCGGTGCGCGTGCCACACGGGGGACCAATGGTCTACGGCTTCCGGGTCGGTGGACTCGGGTATGTGACCGACGCCAAGACTCTTCCCGACGATGCGCTCGACGTGCTGCGAGGCGTGGATGTCCTTGTGCTGAACGCACTCTGGTTCGGACGACCCCACGGGTCGCACTTCAACATCGAGGAAGCAATCGAGGCCGCCGCTCGAGTTGGAGCCGGCACCACCTACCTCACGCACCTCACGCACCGCGTGCGGCACGAGCAACTCCTCGAGACTCTGCCGGCCGGTGTGGTGCCCGCCTACGACGGCCTCGCCGTGGAGATCGGATGATGGAACGGATTCGGTTCGACTTCGGAAACCTCATGGCGCAGAACGTCGACGGCGGCGTGGACGGGGCGGCGCTGGACGGACCGCTCTCGGAGCGGTTCAGCGAGGCGCACGCAGCGGTCTCTGCACGTCGCGAGCAGGGCGACCTCGGTTTTCTCGATCTGCCGTACGCCGCCGAGACCGTGTCCCGGGTCACCGAACTGGCAGACGGCTTCGCACAGTGGTTCGAAGACGTCGTCGTCCTGGGGATCGGTGGCTCAGGGCTGGGGGCGACCGCGCTGAAAGAGGCGTTACTCGGACCGTTCTGGAACGCCATGAGCGATGAGGAGCGCGATCACTTCCCGCGCCTGCACGTCGTGGACAACCCCGATCCGCACACCTTCCGGATGCTCCTCGATCGTCTGGAGCCCGGCCGGACCCTGTTCAATGTCGTCAGCAAGTCCGGAGCGACTGCAGAGACGATGTCCCAGTATCTGGTCGCTCGTGCCTGGATCGAGGGTGCGGTGGACGAGGACAAGGCCCGCGGGCACTTCCTGTTCACGACGGATCCGACCGACGGTGTGCTTCGCCAGATCGGGGACGCGGAGGGCGTACCGATGCTTCCTGTCCCGCCGAACGTCGGAGGCCGCTTCTCCGTGCTCTCTCCCGTCGGCCTCTTTCCCGCAGCTGTGTGCGGGGTGGCGCTCGACGAGCTTCTCGCTGGTGCGGCCGACATGGAGCAGCGGTGCCAGACCGATGATTTGCGAGCCAATCCGGCGGGTGTCCTCGCGACCGTGCTGCATCAGGCTGATGTGTCGTCCGGGAGGCCGATCCACGTTCTGATGCCGTACGCGGATCGTCTTCGTCCGGTGGCGCTGTGGTTCCAGCAGCTCTGGGCGGAGAGCCTGGGCAAGGCCGTGCTTCTCAGCGGCGAGTCGCGGCCGACCGGCCCGACTCCGCTGGCTGCCCTCGGCGCAACAGACCAGCACTCGCTGCTCCAACTCCTCATGGAAGGGCCTCACGACAAGGTCGTCCTGTTCGTGGACGTCGAAGAATCGGGCGCGCACGTCGAGATCCCGTCCCGTCACCCCGGCATCCCTGCGCTCGCCTATCTGGGGGGGCACTCGATGGGGCACCTCCTCAGGACCGAGCGCGCCGCAACCGCCGAAGCGCTCCGGCGGGAGGGCCGGCCCAACGCGACCTTCCATCTCCCGAAGATCGGAGCGGGCGAGCTTGGCCAGCTGCTCATGCTGTTCCAGATCGCGACGGTGTATGCCGGAGCGATGTACGACGTCGATCCGCTCAACCAGCCCGGCGTCGAGTTGAGCAAACGACTCACATACGGTTTGATGGGTCGTGAAGGGAGCGAGGTACCGGAGATTCCGGAACCCGACCCCCGTTGGATGCTGTGATGTCGCCGCTGGTGATGTGCTGCGCGGGGGCTGCAGCGTTATCTTGAGAGAGCAGCCCTGACGCACGATCCTCAGTCGAACGGGAGACGAACATGAGAGACCACGACGACGTCCCCTACATTGTCATCGAACGTGAATCCGGTGGCGGACTCGGGTCGTTCCTTCTCGGTGCGATGGTCGGTGCCGGTCTTGCGTTGCTCTTTGCCCCGAAGACGGGTGAGGAGACGCAGGAAGAACTCAGGGAGCAGGCGCAGAGACTTCGTGTGGCGGCCGAGGAGCGCGTGCGCGAGGCACAGCGTCAGCTCGAGGAGCGCTTGGACGGTGCTCGGGACGGGGTGACGGCTAGCTACGAAGAGGTGCGAGACGCCGTGAGCGCCGGACGTGACGCCGCGATCGAAGCCCGGGGTGATCTCGAGGAGCGCCTGGAGCGCTCGAAGGCTGCATATCGTGCCGGCGTCGCTGCGGCGCGTGAGGCCGTCGCAGCCGGGGCCGAGGAAGCCGAAGACTGACGACGAACGCGGCCGGAGTGCCCGAGTCGCGGGAGGCGCGAGCGACCACGCCGCGTCACCACCGTTATGAGTACCGTGTCCGGGAGTTTCTCCGGCGCCTCGCGGAGAAGTGCGACGACGACGAGGTCCTGTTCATGGCCGGGGCCGTCGCCTTCAACCTCGTCATGGCTCTCTTCCCGCTCGTCGTGCTCGGGATTGGGATCGTCGGCTTCGTACTCGCCCGCTTCGGCGATCCGACGGAGGCCGTTCTCGGGCTCCTGACCAGGAATCTCCCGACGGGGGCGGGGGTCGAACTCACCGACTTCGTCGCGGACCTGACCCAGAGCCTGATGGCCGGGCGGACCAGTTACACGATCGCGGGCTCGGTCTTCCTGCTCTGGGTGGCAACGCGTCTCTCCGGGTCCCTCCGCGTGGTACTCCGCGAGATCTTCGACATCGGCTTCAAGAGGAACCCGGTGGTCGGCAAGCTTTTCGACACCGCTGCGGTGCTGATCGGCTTTGTGCTGTTGACGCTCAACCTCGGCGCGACGGTACTGATCACGGCGGCGATGCGATTCGGCGTGGACATCCTGCACCTCGAGGGGTTTTCGGTTTCCTTCGCTGATCACCTCCTCGGCATCGGCATCTCGTTCCTGTCGATCTGGATGTTGCTCTTCTTTCTGTACCGGTACGTGCCCGCCCGCCCGATCTCGATACGGACCGCACTCGTGGCCGCGACCTTTGCCGCGATCGCGCACGAATCGTTGAAGTTCGGCTTCTCCTGGTACGCCACGGAAGTCGCGAACTATGGCTCCACGCTTGGAAATCTGGCCAACGTCGCGGTGCTCCTGTTCTGGATCTATTACGAATCGCTAGTGTTCATACTCGGTGGCGAAGTCGGTCAGGTATACACGATGCGGAAGGCGAGTCGGGTGGGGGTCGTGACCTTCGAGGATGAAGCATGAGGAGGGTGCGTCCGTGAGCGGCTCGGACGGGCGGAAGGTCGTCGCCCGGAATCGGAAAGCGCGTCACGAGTACGAAATTCTCGACACGTACGAGGCGGGTTTGGCCCTCAAGGGACCGGAGGTGAAATCGCTTCGTGCAGGGGGGGTGTCCTTTCAGGATTCGTTCGCTCGCGTGGACAACGGCGAAGTCTGGCTCCACAACCTGCACATCAGTCCCTACGAGCAGGCGAACCGGTTCAACGTCGATCCCGTTCGTCCGCGTCGTCTTCTCCTCAACCGTCAGGAGATCCGTCAACTGGCCGTGAAGACCGAAGAGAAAGGCCTCACGCTCGTCCCACTCGAGATCTACTTCAGTCGGGGCTATGCCAAGCTCCAGCTCGCCGTCGCGCGAGGGAAGAAGCTGCACGACAAGCGGGAGACGTTGAAACGCCGTCAGCAGGACAGGGAAGCTCGTCGCGCCATGGAGGTCCAATGAGGCGCGCCGTCGGACTCCGGCATGCCGGCATGGCCATGCTCCTTGCGGTGCTCTCCGGTCCCGCGCCATTGGACGCGCAGGATCGGCCACGTCTCGAAATCGAGCGTGAGGATGGCTCCTCCAGCATGGTCACGGTGCAATTCGATCGGGGATACGCGAGTGTCGCCGCATCGACGCTGGAGGATCTGGGATGGGGTGTCGATGAGGCGGACGGGGCGCTCCTGCTGAGCGCAGCTGGAGAAATCAGCGTTTCGCTGAGGTTCGATTCGCCCTTCTTTCGCTGGGATGGCGTGGTGCTGCAGATGACGGATGCGCCGTACCGGACCGGCGGATCCGCATGGATCCCGTTGCAGTTCCTGACGGACTTCCTGCCGCGACGGCTCCCCGGGCTGTACGACTTCGTCGGTGCGCGGAGCTTGCTCCGGGCCGGAGACGTGTCGCTGCTCGGCCCCGGTGACCTCGCCGAGCCGATCGTCGAGACCGATGAGACGGATCCCGAGGATGCACCGGTCGAAGCCGAGGTCCAGCTTGATCCGCCGATCGCGGATGCGACGGAGGTAGAGGCTGGGGGCATCGGCTCCGCGGGAGCCGGAGACTCTGCAGAGGACGTGCTCAATGCGGGCCCCTCGGTCTACGACGGGGTGCGCGTGGTCGTCATCGACGCCGGTCACGGCGGAGAAGACCCGGGCTCGATATCGCCGGCGGGCACCCGGGAGAAGACGGTCGCGCTCGCGATCGCGCGGGAGGTGGAAGCCGTGCTCCGGGCCGCGCCGGGCCTCGAGGTCCACATGATCCGCGACGACGACACCTTCGTCGAGGTGTGGGATCGGGGTCAGCTCGCCACCGACTGGAAGGGGGAGCGTCCCGGGATCTTCGTCTCGATCCACGCCAACTCGTTTCCAGCTCGTCGGGAGGCGCGCGGTTTCGAGACGTACTTCCTTTCGGACGCGCGGACCGAGCACGAGCGGAGGGTCTCGGCGATCGAGAACGCTCCGCTGAACATGAGCACTCCGGAGGCGGACGAGGAACGCCTCGCCGACCTCGACTTCATTCTCCGCGATCTGCGCAACTATGAACACGCGCACTGGTCGGAGAACCTGGCGGGTCTGGTTCAGGCCGAGCTCGACGACTTCCATCCCGGTCCGAACCGGGGTGTGAAGCAGGGGGTCCTGGCCGTTCTGACGAATGCGCTGATGCCCTCGGTTCTGATTGAGGTCGGATACCTCTCGAACGAAAGCGAGGCCAGACTGCTCAACGAGGCGGAGTTCCACCGGGACTCGGGGGCGGCGATCGCGGAAGCGGTGATTCGTTTCTTTGATCGATACCCACCCGGGAGCAGCTCGGGGGGCGGCGCGGGGTCACGGTGAGACGTTGGGCCGTCGCGACGGTTGTCTTCGCGACGGCCGCCTGCTCGTATCACAACGTGATCTACAATGCGCGCCAGCTCTTTTTCGAGGGTGAGGTCGCGAGGCGCGCGGGGCAGGACTCCGTGTCGATGTCGCGCTATGTGGACGTCGTACGCAAGACGGGCGAAGCGCTTCGCGATCGCCCTGATGGGGAATGGGCCGATCAGGCTCTGGTCCTCCACGGTAGAGCCCGGTTTCGATTAGGTGAACTCCGAGAGGCCCGCGCTGCTCTGAATGACGCGATCCGGACGTCGCCCGCCGTAGCAGGCGAGGCTCGGGTGTATCTGGCGGCGATCCACGCAGAGGTCGGAGACGACGAATCCGCGATGACGGCTCTCAACCGGGCTCTGTCCGGCTCCCTTGATCAGGAGTCCCGGTCAGAGGCGCATCTGCTGCGGGGTCGGCTCCTCCTCGAGCGGGGCCTGTTCGACGTGGGAGGGTGGGATCTCGATCGGGCTTCCGAGGCCGGGTTCGGCCACAGGGTGGAAGCGGGGGTGGAGCGTCTGCGCTGGTTGGTGATCCACGAGGAGGAGGCGCGGGCGCGGAGTGCGTTCGGGCGCCTGTTGCGGGATCCGAGGGCGGGGGTCCGTTCCGACACGATCGTGGGACTCGCAGATGCCGCCACGCTGGTCTGGGGCCCGGCCATGGTCGCGACCATGCTGGACGAAGTTGCGAACTCCCCATGGGATCGTGTTGCGCGCGGACAGGTCGCACTGACCCGGGCCGGTTTGCTGGACGAGGCCGGAGACACCGTGGCCGCCCGTGCTCAGTTGATGGACGTCGCCGCGGGGCTGGGGAGCGCGGCCGCCGATGCCCGACTGACGCTGGCACAGTGGCAGCTTCAGCGTGCCCGTGACCTCGACGCGGTCTACAGCGTGCGTACTCTGTTGCTCCCTGCCGGTCGGGACGTGCGGGCTACCTCTCAGGTCGAAGTGATCGAGACGTTGGAGTCGTTGACGGGGATGGGGTACGCGCAGCCGCTGGCCTTTTTCGCCGCCGCGGAAGTAGCCCGAGACGAACTCGGCGCCCAGTATGTCGCTCGGGGTCTCTTTCTCGCGTACGCGGCGGCGGCGCCGGCAGACCCCTGGGCCCCGAAGGCATTGCTCGCTGCACTCGATATCTCGCCGGACGAGGGGGATCGAGCCTGGTTGCGTGGACGTCTGGAGGCGGACCCCGACAGCCCTTACGTTCTGGCCGCATCCGGCGGCTCCTCCGCCGGGTACCAGGAGCTCGAGGAGGAACTGGACGTGCGGCTGAGAGAGCTGACCCGACGGTGAGGCTCACCACCCACGCATTCGGGGTCGAGTTTCAGAATCCCGTTCTGCTTGCTGCCGGTACGTGTGGATTCGGTCTGGAGTTGATCGACGTCCTCGACATCGAGGCACTCGGTGGCTTCGTCACCAAGTCCATCACGCTCGAGCCCCGATCAGGCAACCCTGCCCCAAGGGTCACCGAGTTCGATTCGGGAATGATGAACTCCGTGGGGCTCGCGAATCCGGGCCTCGTGGGGGCGCGTGACGAGAAGCTTCCCTGGATTGCGGCGAACGTGCGGCGCGCGCGAGTGCTGGTATCGGTTGCGGGTCACACCGTGGACGAATACTTCCGCCTGATCGAGGGGCTGGACCCGGCGGATGGCTTCGTGGGCTTCGAGATCAATCTCTCGTGTCCGAATGATGCCCGTCGTGACGGCGTTCCGTTCGCACTCGACCCGGACGCCGTGACGGAGATCATGTCGGGGTGCCGGGCCCGGACGCAGCGCCCGATCTCTGCGAAGCTGGCACCGAACGATCCGGCCCTCGGCGTGACCGTGCGAAGGGCCGAGGAGGCCGGGGCCGACGCGATCACACTCGTGAACACGCTGCCGGGGCTTCTTCTGGACGCGGACTCGGGAGAGCCTCGACTCGGTCAGGGTGCGGGAGGCGTCAGTGGTCCGGCTCTGCGGCCGGCCGGTATCCGGGCGGTCCGTGAGGCGCGGTCGAGCACGGGTTTGCCGCTCCTCGGGGTCGGGGGGGTGTTCGCACCAGAGGATGCCGTGGCCTACGGGCGGGCGGGCGCCAGCCTCGTCCAGATGGGAACGGCTACGTTCGCGGCGCCCCGGGCCGCGACGGATCTGATCTCGGGACTCGAGCGCTGGGGTCGCCGGCACGGTGTCGGGGCGTGGGATGACTTGAGGGGGAACAAGGGAGGAGAGGCCGGATGAACAAAGTGATCATTCCACTCGACGTCCCGTCGGCGGATGACGCGTTCGCGCTCGTCGATCGGCTCGGGGATCAGGCGGACTTCTACAAGGTCGGCTTCGAGCTCTACACCCGTGTGGGGCCGGATATGGTCCGGCGTCTGGTCGACCGAGGAAAACGGGTCTTCCTCGACATCAAGCTGCACGACATCCCGACCACCGTGGGGCGCGCCGTGGCGGTGGCCTCCGACCTCGGAGCCGAGCTCCTGACCATCCACGCGTCGGGAGGCCCGAGGATGATGGAGGCGGCTGCGTCCGCCCGCTCGGGCGATCTGAAGCTCCTCGCGGTGACCGTGCTGACGTCTCTCACGCCGGATGAGATGACGGCCGTGTGGGATCGTGAGATTCGTTCGGTGCGGGACGACGTCGGACGACTCGCCCTGATGGGAAGGGACGCAGGGGTGGATGGGGTCGTGGCGTCGGCTCTCGAGGCGAGCTGGATCCGGCAGCAGGTCGGGCCCGGGTTCCTGATCGTCACGCCCGGTATTCGGCCCGCGGGCGCGGATCTTGGTGACCAGAATCGAGTCACGACACCGGGAGAAGCCGTACGCAACGGCGCCGACTATCTGGTGATCGGCCGTCCAATTACGCAGGCTGACGACCCTGCCGCGGCCTTTTCCGCTGTATCCCGAGAGATTGCAGAGGCCGAGTCCGACGTGTAGGGCACCTCTGTTCCTTCATCCGAGGTCCGGCGATTCTTTTCGCGATGGACCCCAAGTCAGCCAACGTCACGATCGATGTCACTGAAGGTCTTCAACACGGCGACGCGCTCGCTCGAGGAATTCGTCCCGCTGCAGGAAGGTGAGGTGGGGGTCTATGCATGCGGACCCACCATCTACAACCACGCCCACATCGGGAACTTCCGGACCTTCCTCTTCTTCGACCTCGTGCACCGCCATCTCGAGTGGAGCGGGTACGACGTCCGCTTCGTGATGAATCTCACGGATGTCGACGACAAGGTGATCGAGGCGGCGCACGAAGCCGGCACGTCGATCGAGCAACACACCGAGCCGTTCGGTGAGACCTTCCTTGCCGACTGTGCGACGCTCGGCGTGCGCACCGTCGACAGCTATCCCCGCGCGACGCAGTACATCGAGCGCATGGTCGGCTTCATCGGTCGTCTGATCGACAACGGCCACGCGTACGCTGCGGACGACGGGGCGGTCTACTTCTCGATCTCGAGCTTCCCCGAGTACGGCAAGCTGAAGGGGATCGACACGTCGACGCTCATCGCCGGAGCTCGGGTCGAGCACGACGAGTACGA